>CAZMUM010000013.1:87396-107814 GCA_964569385.1 uncultured Acidimicrobiales bacterium | reverse complement strand
CTTCGATCCCGACACCAAACGCGAGCACCAACCGACTTTTTCAGCACCCTGCTAGCTAATCGAGACAGGACCGATCGGAAGGTCGTCGCCAAGGGTGGACAGCGCCCAAACCCGATAGTCCTCGGGCAGCTGACGCAGACCAGAAACAGTGGGATGATCACCCATCTGATCGAGTGCGCGAATCGCTTCGTGCTCGAATCGGCATGCGGCTTCGAGGGCAAACTCGATTCCGCCAGCTGAACGAACAAGATCACTGATCGCGTTTGAGTCAACCCCGTCGGCTGTGCCCGCGAGCATGTGTCGCAACTCGGGCCCTCGGTCGCCAGCTAGAACGTGAAGAACAGGAAGGGTGTACACCCCGGCTCGAAGATCACTGCCGACGGGTTTCCCGAGGCGAATCGGATCGGCTATGAGATCGAGCACGTCATCGACGATCTGGAACGACATGCCGAACGCTCGACCGAACTGACCCAAGGCCTCGACCGCGTCTGGCGCGGCACCCCCGGCCATGGCACCGATCTGGGCCGACACCCCGAACAGCGACGCTGTTTTTGCATGAATCGAGGCAAAGTGCTGCTCGGTGGTTCGGGCCTGATCGCCAAGTTGAACGGTCTCTTGATGTTGACCAACGCACAACTCGACCACCGTTTGGGCTAACAATCGAGCGGCATCGCCAGATACGGCTGCGGCTTCGACTCCTGCTCTGGCCAAGACGTAGTCACCGGCAAGAAGAGCCTGGTTCACACCTTCCACAGCGTTAATCGTGGCCACTCCTCGACGAGTAGCGGCCGAGTCGAAAATGTCGTCGTGAACAAGCGAACCGACTTGTACCAACTCGACCGCAGCACACCCGCTAATAACCCGATCGGTGAACGCATCGAAGATGTTGGCAGCAGCGACGACAAGAACCGGGCGCAAACGTTTACCGCCTGACATCGCCATCCGGATGGATGGACCGCCTAGCTCGACTCCTTCGAGACCTAACGAGTCGCCCAACCTGGATTCGACTTCGTCGAGTTTGGCCATGAGGTCGTCGATTGACAACAGATGGGCCAAACGGTCGAAGTCCACGGTGTTGACGCTAGCGGTCGCGCTCGGTTGCCCCCACTTCTGGCCTCATCGTCGGAAACAGGAGCACGTCGCGTATCGAGTCAGCTCCGACAATGAGCATCACCAGCCGGTCGATACCGATGCCAAGCCCGCCAGTCGGAGGGAGCCCGTACTCGAGGGCCCTGATGTAGTCGTCGTCGACCACCATGGCCTCATCGTCGCCTAGGTCGCGCAGCTGCGACTGAGCCTCGAAGCGGGCCCGTTGTTCGACCGGATCGGTGAGTTCGCTAAATGCGTTGCAGAGCTCGCGTCCGGCCACGATGCCTTCGAATCGTTCGGTGTAGCCGGGGCGGTCGCGGTGATCGCGCGACAGCGGTGAAACCTCGCTGGGGTAGTCGCGCACAAACGTCGGTTCCCACAACTCGGCCTCGACGCTGGCTTCATAGATTTCGAGGATCAATTTGCCAGGACCGTAAGCAGGTTTGACCGAAACACCGACACGTTCAGCTAGCGCCCGAAGCTCATTGATCGGTGTATCCAAGTCGATGGCTTCGCCGGTGTGCTCGGCAATGAGCTCTTCCATGGTGGCTCTACGCCACGGCGCTGCCAGCGACAGCGGTCGGCCCCCGAATTCGACGTCGGTGGTGCCTAGGGTTTCCATGGCTAGAAACTCGACGAGTTCTTCTACAAGCCGCTCGATGTCTTCGAAATCGGCGTAGGCCTGGTAGAGCTCGAGCATCGTGAACTCGGGGTTGTGCCTCGTCGATAGGCCCTCGTTCCGAAATACTCGCGCGATCTCGAACACACGCTCGAAACCGGCGACTGTCAGCCGCTTGAGGTAGAGCTCGGGGGCGATTCGTAGGTATAGGTCGAGATCGAGTGCGTGATGATGGGTTTCGAACGGTCTGGCAAGCGCACCGCCAGGCAGGGGGTGTAGGACCGGCGTCTCAACTTCGATGAAGGCCCGATCTTCGAGAAACCTTCGTGTCAGGGACACGATCTTGCTACGCATTAAAAAGATGCGCCTGGCCTCGGGTGTGACCCATAGATCGACATATCGCTGGCGGTAACGAGTGTCGGTGTCGGTGATGCCATGCCATTTGTCGGGGAAAGGTCTGTGCGTCGGGGCCAGAAGAACCCAGCTGTCGACTCGTACCGACAGCTCGCCGCGGCGCGTGACCATCACGACACCTTTGACCCCGATCCAGTCGCCAAGGCTTAGTCCGGTGAAGTCATCGAAGTCTGGCGTGACCTTGGCCGGCGCAAATAGCTGAATGCGACCCGATGAATCCTGAAGAGTTCCGAACGCCAGCTTTCCTTGAACTCGCCTCAACATGAGTCGGCCGGCGATAGAAACCACAACATCGGTTTCGGTTCCGGCAGCGAGTCCCTGATGGGCCTCAACGACTTCGGCAACCGAATGGTCGCAGTCGTACCGGTATGGAATGTTGGTCATGTCGCAATCGTCTCGGTTGGTAGCCGGCCAACATTGCGCACCTGCTGATCGGCCATACGAGTGGGCCAGTCAACGGGCACGAGGTTGGGGGCTATATCGGCAAGTGGTTCGATCACGAATCGCCGCTCCCACATCCGCGGATGCGGAAGCGTCAGCACCGGCTCGTTCACGACGATGCTGCCATAAAGAAGCATGTCGATATCGAGAGTTCTTGGGCCCCACCGCACGAGGCGCTCACGTTGAGCTGCGGCCTCGATGGCCTGGCACGCTTCTAGCAGTGCCATCGGTGCCAAACTGGTATCGACCGAAACGGCCAAGTTGAGAAACAGCTCCTGTTCGGGGCCGCCAACTGGATCGGTTTCGTAGAGGTCCGAAACCGCTACAACTTCGATCTGTTCGTGGCCATCCAGAGTGCCCACGGCCAAACTCAAGCGAGCGCGGCGGTCGCCGAGGTTGCTGCCGAGGGCCAGGTAGGCCCTAACGCTCGACAAAACGGGCTCAACCACGAAGCGATACTACTAACGAAGAGTTGTTAGGAGGCTTGGGGCGCGGCATCGAGCTTGGCGGCCTCAGAGACCAGACCTCGTCCGATCGGACCAAGCGGACGCTCGAAGATACTCTCGGTAATCACGACAGCTCGTGGAAGCTCAGGAACCATCCCCGACCAAACGAGGTATCCAGCAACAAGGCCAGAAACATGATCGCTTAACTCGTCGCGATGAATGAGCACGCGCTGTTGGCGGTCGAGCAGAGTTTGGATCTCGCCAAACATCGACTCCATCATGTTTCCTACCTCGTCGAGCGGAGGGAAAGGCCGATGCAGATACGGCATGTTGAGTTCGTCGTAGTTGTGAAGGTTCGAAGGTGCAGATGACAACGAGATGACAAGGTCGAACTCTTGTTGGCGTAGCCAGATGATTTCTTCTTGGCGCCGAACTCTACGATGAGTCGAGCCGTAGCCACCTGGACGTTCAGAACACGCCAATTGGTCTTTGATGATCCAGGAAAAGTTCCGCGGGCGGATGCCCTCGGCCCACTTGCCCTTCATAGGCCGCCCCTTCATTGCCGCCCTTTCATCTGCGATCGACGGTCGACCCTAGCTCAGTTCAGGGGAGTTTTTCACCCTGAAGGTGCTGATTTTTCGGGGTCGAACCACCGAATCTCGTCGAGATGTCGGTATTCGCCACCCGCATCGAGGCCGTAACCGACCACCCAGCCGTCAGGCAAATCGAACCCGACGTGGTCGACAACATCGGGGTTTCGTTGATGACGTTCCCTCGCCAGAAGGCTCACAACCCGCAACGACGCCGGACGCCGGGCTGCGAACGTCGAGCGCAGGTACTGAATCGTTAGGCCGGAATCGATGATGTCCTCGACGAGAACAACGTCGCGGCCTTCGATGTCGGACCCGAGGTCCTTGAGTAATCGGACGACGCCGGTTGAGTCGGTCGCATTGCCATAGGAGGAGACCGAGATCATGTCGATCTCGAGTGGCATGTCGACTGCTCGAACGAGATCGGCCAAGAACACAAATGCGCCGGTTAGCACTCCGACGAACAGCGGGTTCGTACCGGCAAGTTCGGCCCCAAGGTGTTGGCCAATCTCGTCGACACGTTTGTGTAGCGCCTCGTGGGAAATTGCTATCTCGCCGATGCGTGGGTCATTTTCACAAAAGGACATTGGCGCTGAATCTAGCCTGCTTCGAGATGCAGTCGTTGCCCTGATCGTGTCAGGCGTCGCTTCCCAGGGAGTTCGGTGGCCAACATTGTTCCGAGGGCAACGGCGAGGGCTCTTTCGGTCGCGTTCTGGTCCAGTGGGATCTCGGTGCGTAGCCAGCTACGCAGGGCCCGACGAGCAATTGGAAGCGGAGCTGCCTTCAATTGCAGACAGTCGGTGGGATCGATCTGGCTTGCGATCTCGTCCAGCAAGCGTGCGTCAGCGCCGGCTACGTCGGCGAAGCGGTCGAGAAGCACCACGACGTCGCGCTCGGCAATATCGTTGAGAAGCGGCATGAGTTCGTGACGGACCCTGACACGACGGAAGCGGCTTTCGTAGTTGTGGGCGTCGTCGACGATCGCCAGTCCGAGCGACGCACACAACGCATGAGTGTCGGCCCGGCGCAGCGCCAGGATGGGCCGGGTTGCGCTCTCCATCGCCGAGACGCCATCGAGACCACTCCCTCGCAGTAACGCCAACAGGACCGTCTCGGCTCTGTCGTCGGCGGTATGGCCAATCAGCGCGTCAGCTGGCAGGACCGACAGCCTCGCCTCACGGGCTCTGGCTTCTAAGTTAGGACCATCGTCGATTTCAACTCGCAAGGATTCGACGTTGGCACCAAACCGGTCGGCGGCTGCACGAACCAAATCGACTTCTACGTCGCTGCCCTGGCGCAGACCATGATCAACGTGGCAGGCGGTGACAGGCCGCCCGGTGTGGCAGGCCAAGACCAGCATCGCCATCGAGTCTGGCCCGCCTGAGACGGCGCACACGAGCGGGCCGTCGGCGGTGAATGTGCACTTGGCTAGGAGTGAATCGACGTCGGCGACCACCTCGCCGACGATCTGATGATCTTGAGACCGGCTCCGAGGACGAGCCACGAGTCAGGCAGCGGCCGGAACTCGGTCGAGCCAAGAGGTCGGGTTCTTGATCTCGTCGAGGGTAGGCAGGAACGCCGCGTCGCCCCAGATGATGTCGACAGCACGGTCGCCACGCTCGGCCTCGATAGCTTCGATGAAGCGCTCGCCCTGCTCATACTGCGCAAGTTTGGCCTCTATACCAATGAGCTTCTGCATAACCTTGGCCACGCCCTTTGACTGGTTCCGCCGCTGATGAAGCACTCGGTGAAACCGCTCGGCGCTAGGAACGTGGGCGATCGCAGCGCGAGTCATGGTTACGTCGCCATGACCTTCGAGCAGGCTCATGAGCCCGGCAATCTCATCGAGCACAACCCGTTGCTCCTCGGACGCGAACAACGCAGCCATGCCACCGTCGAGAGCAGTAGTTTCGCCTCGGCGTTTCTCGGCGATCAACCGCTTCACCCCTGCCATGATTCGATCGGGGTCAGGTTCGACGGAATCGAGGGTCTGTTCAACCAATGCGATGAAGTGTTTGCGCATCCAGGGAACACCGGTGAACTGGGCGCGGTGCGTCAGCTCATGGGTGGCTAGCCATAACCGGAACTCCTGGGGCGCAAAGGCGAACCGTTTCTCGATAGCCAAGATATTGGGGCCTACGTAGTAGACAAGATCCTGGTCTTGGGGGTCTTCGTCTTCGGCAAGCAGTAGATCGTATTGCCCAAGAACCCGCCGTGACATCCAGCCGAGAACCGCGCCCAACTCGGCCGCAGCGACCTTGCTGGTAAGGCCAGAGAAGACGCTCTCGTCGAGCTTGTCGCTCACTTTTTCTGTGAGGGGCCTGAGCAAACGTTGGAAGGATCGAATATTGGCGTCGATCCAATCGCCGCGATCGATGACGCGGGCGCGGGCTGGCCCATCGAGAGATGTGAGCCCGGTCTCGGCCGTGACGAGTTGTTCGGCGAGTTTGGTGGCCTCGGCGAAGTCGGGTTCTAAGGAGTCGTATAGATACGACGTGGCGAGTGGTTCTTGGCCAGCGATCTTGCGCGCGATGCGCGCCGCTAGCTCCCAGTCGACTGCAGCGTCACTCATTTGACCATCAGCGCCGTGGGTAACGAGGGCCAACAACCTTGACGAGATAGGTGACCAGCATCGCTAGAAGCATGACCACCGCACCTGCGGTTAACAACGGAGCGATCCAAAAATGCCATTCCTGGGCTGCAAGCAACATGGCTGCCATCGTAGAGCGTTGTCAGCCAACCCGAAACATTCAAGCGTCAAGCTCTCTGAGTCTGGCCGCGATTCGCTCTCTTAGGCCCTCAGGAACTTCCTCGGTGGCGCATCGGGCCACCATGGCCCGAACCTCAGCCTCGAATGAGTACATCTCGTGGCAGTGCCCACAACCGTCGAGATGCGTTGCGATGTCGGTCCGTCTCTTTTCGTCGAGAGCGCCATCGAGAAATCGATACAACGTTGCCAGCGCCTGACCGCAGTCTGAAAGTCCCTCGTTGGCTTCGGATCTGTGATCTGCGCTCATCAAACCTCCGTACCTACTGGCGAACTAGTGGGGACAATGCCTCGATCGACTGCGTGGTTGTATAACGACTTGTGCAGCGCTTTGCGACCACGATGGAGTCGGCTCATCACGGTTCCGACCGGTACATCGGTTATTTCGGCGATCTCTTTGTAGGCAAAACCCTGCACATCGGCCAACAACACGGCCAGTCTGAAGTTCTCGGGAAGAGAGTCAAGGGCGGCCTTTACTTCGTCGTCGGTGAACCAGCCGAACAGCTCGTCCTCGGCTGATCGCCCAACAAGGCCGCCAACTTCGCCGACTCGTCGGTAGAGGAAGAAGTCGTCGTTGTCGCCGAGTGTGGTTTCGTCGGGACGTCGTTGTTTTGCTCTGTACTGGTTGATGTAGCTGTTGGTCAAGATCCGATACAACCAGGCGCGAAGGTTTGTTCCTTCGGTAAAGCCGCCGTAGGCCCTGTACGCCTTGAGGTAAGTCTCCTGGACGAGGTCTTCGGCATCAACTGGTTTGTGGGTCATTCGCAACGCCGCGGTATACAGGTCCTGCATATGGTCCATCGCGTCGTCGACGAAAGTTGCATGGTCTGCCACCGCGCCGACCCTAGATCATCAATGGCACCAGGCGCGGTCGTCACAACTCTGGAACAGCACCGAAGCGCGGCCTTAACTAAACGGCAACATCGATTGATCAGAGTGTCTCCGATGCCTCAAAGCCGTGAAGCCGAAATCGAACTCGTGTCTGGTTCGGCATCGTGGACTTGCTCACTTTCGCCAGGAACGCTGTCCAACGCTGTTGGTCCATCAGTCGATGAACCGGTCGAACCGAATGCGTCTGGGTTGGGTGTAGTTGTGGCTGGCCAGTCGCCTCTCGGTCGCGCCCAGATGACCACAGCCGTTGCCGGAATCGAGCCAGACGGTTCCAGGTACGTCACCCATACCAACCAAACCACGAACACAAATTCGTCGGCGCGAGATCGTATTTCTCGCTCGCAGGCTGAGTAGCCCCTGCTACCGTGAAGCGTTCTAATGCCCGGGTAGCTCAGTGGTAGAGCGGCTCTCTCGTAAAGAGCAGGTCATGGGTTCGATCCCCATCTCGGGCTCGCTACTGTGCCGGCAGGCGACAGAACGCATCGGCAAGCAGCAGTCGCTCATTCGGGTTCCTGGCAAGGCTCGAAGATGTACTTGTGAGTACCTCGATGGCCGCTGCTGCCGTCAGCGGATCGCACCGACCAGCAACCAGGTCATCACGGTAGCGTTGGCCGAGCGTGGCTAAACCGAGACGGAGTTCGTCACTCCGCAGGCGCCTTGCTTCGCGTTTGTGCCTCGTATCAATGTCGCGACGGCCGATGACCTTGGTGCCCATTGCTTCGGCTTCGGTTTCGAGTCGTTCGAGCTCGGTTTCGTGTTGGTCGGCCAGCGGCGTACCAGCAGAATCGATCATCTCAAGCAACTCCGTTACGGCCAACATGACTTGGTAACCGCTGTCGTCGAGACGGTCAGGGACGGCTCGCCAGGCTCTGAGGCGCTCAGCCAAGTCGTGGTCGGTGGCCAATAGCCTGGCCCGACCGATGTCGCCGCCAGCAGCATTCGCGGCCTCTCTGGCCAACTCCGGGTCGACGCCGTCGCCAACCAACGCCGACACCACAACATCGACGGCGAGCGCACTGAACGCGATCGTCACGCACCGCGACGCAATGGTGACGAGCTCGGGTGGAACATCGCTAGCGAGAACGAAAAAGAACGTACTCGGCGGAGGCTCCTCGATCGCCTTGAGAACCATCGCCGTTTGATCGCCGACCAGATGGAACTCGTCGAGAACGATTACCTTGCATCCTGCATCGACCGGGCTAAGAGCCGTCAGCCGGACAACCTCACGAGTCTGCTCCGTCGAAATAGTGGCTCCAGCCCGCTCGACGATAACGAGATCCGGATGCTGCTCGCCGACCGCTAGGCGGCGATGCCGAGCGGCATCGTCAGGACGCGAACGGGCGAACAACTCACCAGCGAACTGAGCCGCTGCGGCGCGTTTTCCGCTGCCGTCTGGACCCAGAAACAAGTAGGCGGGTACCGGCTGTTCAGCGGCAAGTTTAAGTCGCCGCGTCGTGTCGGGTTGGCCGAGTACATCGATCACAGCCTAAAGACTATGGCCAGCCGGTATCGAGACAACGGCTAGTCGGTAGTCGGTTTCTTGGCTGCCGCCTTCTTGGCGGGAGCTTTCTTCTTAGCGGGAGCCTTCTTCTTGGTCGTCTTCTTCTTGGCGCCGGCCTTCTTCTTGGTGGCCTTTTTCTTCTTCTTTACCGGGCCAGCCTCGCGGCGAATTTGGAGAAGCTCCGAAGCTCGCTCAGATGTAATCGTGGCCACGTCGTCGCCCTTACGAAGCGAGGCGTTGGTCTCGCCATCGGTGACGTACGGACCGAACCGGCCGTCCTTGACAACCATCTTGTTACCACTGACCACGTCGTCGTCGAGTTCGCGTAGCGGCGGCTTTGGAGCAGCTGCTCCGCGCCGACGCTTTGGCTGGGCATAAATTGCCAGTGCCTCTTCGAGAGTAACCGTGAACAGTTGTTCCTCAGCGTCGATGGATCGGCTGTCGGTCCCCTTCTTGAGGTAGGGCCCATAACGACCATTCTGAGCCGTGATCTCTTCGTTGTTTTCGGGGTCTACACCGACCACTCTTGGCAGGGACAACAGCTTGATGGCGTCGTCCAAGTTGATTGTGTCGAGTTGCATCGAACCAAACAGCGATGCCGTCTTTGGTTTGGGCTTACCATCCTCGGGCACCCCGATAGTCACATAGGGACCAAATCGGCCGGGCTTGGCAACGATGTCGACGCCAGACTCCGGATCCGGGCCAAGGACCCGTTCATCCGATGGCGCCGACAACAGTTCGACGGCCTTGTCGATCGTCAGTTCGTCTGGAGCTAGATCCTCCGGAATTGAGCAGGTGTCTTCGCCGCGGCTGAGATACGGACCATAACGCCCGACCCTGGCCACCACGGGGTTGCCGTCAGCATCAACACCAATGGGAATCGAGTTGATTGCTCTGGCATCGATCTCGCCAAGACGAGTCGAGACCATAGTTTTTAGTCCGGCGGGATTGTCGTCTCGATCGGACCCCGTCGTGCCGAAGTAGAACAATGAAAGCCAAGGGATCGACTCGCGCTCGCCGTTGGCAATCTCGTCGAGGTCGGTTTCCATCTTTGCGGTGAACGCATAGTCGACAAGCTTGGGGAAATGGTCCTCGAGAAGCGTCACGGTGGCAAAGGCCGTGAAGGCGGGAACGAGCGCACTCCCCTTTTTCCACACGTATTCGCGTGCCTGGATTGTCTCGATGATCGACGCGTAGGTTGATGGCCGACCCACACCAAGTTCTTCGCAGCGTCGAACGAGCGAAGCCTCGGTGAAGCGCGACGGCGGTGATGTGTCGTGACCCTTAGGTTCGGCTTGGGTGGTGGTGACCTTGTCGCCCTCGACCAGAGGGGGCAGTTGTTGTTCTGCGGTTTCGTCGGCAGCGCCGGAGTCCTTGCGGGACTTGACCTTCTCCTCGATGTACGCCAGACGAAAACCGGGGCTCGTTATCACGGTTCCACTTGTCGAGAACTCGACATCGTCGCCATCGGCCGACTGACCGCCGAGTCGAATCGTCGCCGTCTCGCCGGTGGCATCGATCATCTGGCTGGCCACAGTGCGGCGCCAGATGAGGTCATACACCCGCCCAGCATCGCCCTGAACCTCGGCCGCAACGACGTCTGGCATGCGCCAACTATCGCCCGCAGGCCTAATGGCCTCGTGCGCCTCTTGGGCGTTCTTAACCTTCTTGGCATAGGTGCGCGGTTGGTCCGGAGCGTTCTCAGCTCCGTACTTCTCGCGGATGACGTCTCGAGCGGTCGCGATTGCGTCGGCCGAAAGCGTGGTGCTGTCGGTTCGCATGTAGGTGATGTAGCCGTTCTCGTACAAACGCTGCGCTGCCTGCATGGTGCGAGATGACGAGAAACCGAGCTTGCGACCAGCCTCTTGCTGCAAGGTCGAGGTGATAAAGGGCGCCGCTGGACGGCGTCGGTACGGCTTGGACTCGCGCGACGTGACCATCAGCTCGCGATCTTTGAGCGATCCAGCAAGTCGGGTGGCTTCCGCCTCGGAGAGAACAATCGCACCGCTGGTTAACTCGCCGGTATCGGCGAAATCGCGTCCGGTGGCGAGTCTCGAACCGCCGAGGCTCACCATCGACGCTCCAAAGTTGGCGTCGTTGCCCAAGAACTGGGCTGCAAGGCTCCAATAGGAGGCCGAAACGAAAGCCATACGTTCGCGTTCGCGCTCGACGATGAGACGGACCGCAACGCTCTGCACTCGCCCCGCGCTTAGGCGAGGCATGATCTTCTTCCACAAGACCGGCGATACTTCGTAGCCGTACAGCCGGTCGAGAATGCGGCGGGCTTCCTGAGCATCAACGAGTCGGCGGTCGAGCTCGCGCGGGTTCTCGATGGCTTCTTGGATGGCCCGCCTGGTGATCTCGTGGAACACCATTCGCTTCACAGGCACGCGAGGGTTCAGCACCTCGAGCAGGTGCCAGGCGATGGCTTCACCCTCGCGATCCTCATCGGTCGCTAGATAGACCTCGTCGGCTTCCTTGAGCAAGGATTTCAGATGACGAACTTGATCCTTGGACCGCCCAGTGACCACATACAACGGTTTGAAGTCGTTCTCGGTGTCGACACCCATGCGGGCCCACTTTTCGGCTTTGTGGCTGGCCGGCACCTCGGCGGCGTTGCGAGGCAGATCGCGGATATGTCCGACGGAGGATTCGACAATGTAATCATCGCCTAAGAATCCGGCGATCGTTCTGGCTTTGGCTGGTGACTCGACAATAACGAGTGGCTTACTCACAGCACTCTTTCGGGGGGTTGGCGTATGCTGGCGGGGTCGACCGACCGCTCACGCAGCAGCGGTTATGAGAATGTTTCTCGTCCGGAACGTACATGACTTGAGTTCAACTTCCGAGCGCGGTCTCACTGGAGGCGGCGGTCCGTCGAGCAATCTCTGACAAGAACACCACCGCGACAGCGGCTAATACGCCACCGAACAGGGCACCGGCGACCTCACCAGAAACAGGCGCACCAAGCTCGACATTTTCTAACCCACTGGCGCCATCGGGACCGTCCGCCGGCCAGGGCCACAGGACACGCAGCGAGCCGGCCAACAATCCGATCAGTACAGCCATGACAGTGTCGCGGTGCCTCATAAGCAGCCAGTTGAGGAACGTCGAGAAGAACGCGAGACCAAGAACAGCACCCACTCCGAACACGGCAATAGTGCTGAGATGGCGCTCCTCAATCGCTTCGGTGATGTGGTCGTAAAGGCCGAACATCAACAATATGAACGAGCCAGAGATGCCTGGCAGGATCATCGCGCAGATTGCGACTGAGCCTGCCAACAGAACAACGATGAGGGAAGGGTCTTCGAAAGCTCCCGAACGCAGGCCGAGCAGGTTGAAGGCCGCGACAGCCATCACAAAGCTAAGGGTGATTCGGAGTGCGTCCCAGTTTTTGACCTCCCGCACGGTTAGGACGACTGACGCTGCCACTAACCCGAAGAACACGGCTGAGACTTGCACTGGGTGCTCCTCGATCTGAGTGCGGAGCCACGACACGAGCGTCACCACACCTAACCCGATGCCGGCAAGCAGTGACAGCAAGAAGACCCAGTCGATGGCCCTGAATCTGGCGCCAAACTCCTTTGTGTCACCTCGAACAAGAACGCCAAGGGCACCGGAACCGGCACGTATCTCGCTAACGAGTTTGTCGTAGATACCAAGCAGCAAAGCCACGGTGCCGCCGCTAACACCAGGAACGATGTCAGCGGCACCCATGGCGAAACCTCTGACTAGTTGATTGAAGACGCGGGTGATCACGGCCGCCGAAGGTAACGCGGATAATGCTCTTACTGAAGCACAGGCATTTCGACCGTGTAGCCCGAAGTGCCGTGTTCGGCAATATCGAGCCCCATCAGCTCCTCTTGCTCGGTGACCCTAAGCCCGACGGTGGCTTTGATCAGCGCGAACGCGGCGAACGATGCCAAGCCCACAAAAACAATGATGATTGCCGCGACCATCAACTGCACCACAAGCTGAGCAAGGCCTCCGCCGTAGAGCAGACCTGCGCTGGTTCGCCCAAGGAAACCATCGTCGTAGTGGCTGAAGAGTCCGACCGCCACCAGACCCCACACGCCCGCGGCCCCGTGTACCGACGCCGCCCCAACTGGGTCATCGACCTTCAGGACACGTTCGACGAACTCGATCGACAGAGGAACTATTACACCAGCCACCAGCCCCGTGGCTATTGCGCCGATCGGTGTGAACGCAGCGGCTCCAGCTGTGATTCCGACAAGCCCGCCGAGAATTCCGTTGGCGGCCATTCCGACATCTGGGGCGCCATCTCGTTGCCAGATGAACGCCGCCGACGCCACGCCACCCGCAGCTGCCGCCAGCAACGTGTTGAGCGCAATAAGCGGCACTCGATCGGTGGCCGCAAGCTCTGAACCAGCGTTGAATCCGAACCAGCCGAACCACAGAATGAACACGCCTAACGAGGCCAGGGCGATGCTGTGACCACCCATAGGCTGAGGTTTGCCGTTTTCGTCGTACTTGCCGATGCGCGCGCCAAGCATCGATGCACCAGCAAACGCTGCCACGGCACCCGTTAGGTGAACCACACCCGACCCTGCAAAGTCCGAGTAGACGGCGTCCCCAACGTTGATCTTGGCGATGATTCCGCCGCCCCAGGTCCAGTGGACGACTACCGGGTAGATGAAAGCTGTCATCGCTACGGCGAAGATCAGATACGCCGAGAATTTCGTCCGCTCGGCCATGGCACCGGAGGCAATAGTTACAGCAGTGGCCGCGAACACGGCTTGGAAAAAGAACTCGGTAGCGCCTGTCAGCCCCTCTCCGTTACCCATCAAGTCAATTCCGCTCAATGCAAATGCGTCGGTGCCCCAGCCAAGAACAGCTCCATCGCCGCCATAGGCGATCATGTAACCAACAACGAAGAACGACAGAACACCAACACAAGCATCGGCGAAGTTCTTGGCCATAATGTTGGCGACGTTTTTTGCTCGGGTCATTCCGGCCTCGACCATTGCGAATCCGGCCTGCATCAAGAAAACAAGCACGCCCGCCAGCAACACCCAGAGGTTGTCGACGATGTACCTGAGGGCCTGATCAGCAGTCTCCGCGTCGATGGTCTGCTGGGCACTGGCCGGCGAAGCCAACACCACCACCAAGCCGATTCCAACCAATGCCACCGCTGTCAATTTTGCCTTCACGTGTGCTCCTCAGCTTTGCGAATGCGAGTGCACCCGGGCGTTGCGAGCAAGTTATGCAACGGCGATGTCAGCAAAGGGTCTAGAAGGTGAACGCCATGTTGTCGGTCTGTGGCGCCAGGTGGTCGACCACGTTTCGAGCATGTTTCGACACGCGAAGCGCCTTGGAGTGGCGCCGTGAGTACTGACGACCAATAGCCCCGGTTCTACTGAACCGGGGCTATTGGAGAACCTTGACCGAATGATCTAGATAAAGGCTGGCACGAACACCAAGGACACGATGGTCATGACCTTGATAAGGATGTTCATGGCTGGGCCAGAAGTGTCCTTGAAGGGATCGCCGATGGTGTCACCGACAACAGCAGCGGCGTGGGCGTCTGTGCCCTTGCCGCCGTGAGCGCCAGCTTCGATGTACTTCTTGGCGTTGTCCCAGGCACCGCCAGAGTTCGCCATGTAGATAGCGATCATGAAGCCGGTGACAACCGAGCCGGCGAGGAATCCGCCGAGTGCGTTCACGTCGACGAAGCCGATAGCGAGAGGCAACACCACTGCCAATAGGCCAGGGATCACCATCTCGCGAAGTGCAGCTTGGGTTGAGATGTCGACACAACGGCGACTGTCTGGCTTTACGCCAGGCAGGCCTTCACGAAGACCAGGAATCTCGGCAAACTGACGACGAACTTCGACGATCATGGCCTGGGCAGCTCTGCCAACAGATGCCATCGTGAGGGCCGCAAATACGAACGGCGTCATCGCACCGAGGAACAGACCGATGGTTACAGCGGTGTCGTTGATGTCGAGGTTGACAACGGTGTCGCCTTGACTGGCCGTAAGACTGAACGCCTTGAACAAAGCCAGGGCCGTTACTGCTGCCGAACCAACAGCGAATCCCTTGGCGATAGCAGCGGTCGTGTTACCGAGAGCATCGAGGCTGTCGGTTACCTCGCGGACCTCTTCTGGAAGACCTGCCATCTCGGCGATCCCGCCAGCGTTATCGGCGATTGGACCGTAGGCGTCGACAGCGACGATTACGCCAGTCACTGCAAGCATGCCAATCGCGGCGAGTGAGACACCGTAGAGACCAATGTCGCCGCCGGCAGTGCCGAAGGCCGCTCCGCCCATCCAGTAAGACGCACCAATCATCGTGACGACAATCACTACAGAAGGAAGCGTCGAAAGTTTGCCCTGGGCGATTCCCTCGATCACAACAGTGGCGGGCCCAGTCTCGGATTGGGCTGCTATGCCCTTGACTGGCGGATAGTGCTCCGAGGTGAAGTACTCAGAAGTAAAGCCGATGGCCCAGCCGCCGAACAGACCAATGATGATGGTCAGTGCCAGATAGATCGGCTTCTCCACAAGGACGCTGCCATCGGCCCCCTTGGCGCCGCTGAACAGAACCAGAGTTCCGACAATCGAGAGCACAACCGTCATGCCCATCGCGACGTACTGACCTCGGTGCAACTGAGCAGACAGGCTTTGGCCTTCTTTACCGCGGGTCATCAGCGCACCAACGATCGATGCAATCATGCCGAGGGCACCAATGAGGATCGGGTAAAGCATCAGGGCTTCGGCGTCACCGGCATCGGCGAGTGTGCCGCCGCTGATGAACGTCCCGCTCATCAAAAGCGAAATAAGTACGATCGGAGCAACAATGGCACCGGCGTAGGACTCGAAAAGGTCAGCGCCCATGCCGGCAACGTCGCCAACATTGTCGCCGACAGCGTCAGCAATGGTGGCTGGGTTACGAGGGTCGTCTTCGGGGATACCAACTTCGATCTTGCCGACTAGGTCTCCGCCAACGTCGGCAGCCTTGGTGAAGATTCCTCCACCGATACGGGCGAACAGGGCGATCGAACTTGCACCGAGACCAAAGGCCGCAACCACCTGAAACGCGTCGTCGACTCCCATCCACACCACCCACAACAGGTAGTTGAATGTGATGCCGAACAGAGCCAGACCAGCAACGGTGAAGCCCATAACGGCTCCGCCCTTGAATGCCAGAGGCAACGCCGCGGCGGCACCGCTGCGCGCCGCGTGTGCGGTTCGCATGTTGGCCGCGGTCGCGATGCGCATGCCAACGAACCCGGCGATGGAGCTAAGGACAGCGCCCATCAGGTACGCGAACGATG
Organism: uncultured Acidimicrobiales bacterium; assembly: GCA_964569385.1. GTDB lineage: Bacteria > Actinomycetota > Acidimicrobiia > Acidimicrobiales > Poriferisodalaceae > JAADHX01. Next base: position 91,759 of record CAZMUM010000013.1, on the reverse strand, counting down.
CTGCTGGGCGGCCGTCTATTGGAACGATAAGCAGCACAAAGAACATCACCCCGACAAACACCGAGACCCATTGGTACTCGCGTCGCAGAAACGCCATCGCGCCCTCTCGAATGGCTTCACCAATCTCCTTCATGAGATCGGTGCCTTCGTCGGCGGCCATAACAACCGTCGCGAAGTAATAGGCAAGGCCAAGAGCCGCGATAGACGCGATCAGGGCCAGATACGGAACGAATCCCACTGGAGATCCTCTTCGTTAGTGAGTAGGTCGGTAACGACAACGCGCAAGCGAGAAGCCGTCAATGGCTCGATAGAACCAGTGGCGAGCCAGCTTCACTGACGCGTGGCGTCTAGATGGCCTGACCGGCCGGTCTGAAAATGTATGTCTTTAACGCGTTGGCTTCAACTTTGGAGCAGTATTGCCGCAACAAACGCCGGGTTTTGGCGGTTCTCAACGAAACAGATCGCTCACTGCGTACTGAGCCAACGATTGTACGACCGGCTCACTTTTGGCATCGATGCGTAGTTCAATATTTAGACTCCCGACGAGGCGGCGGATTCCGAGCAGCACGCCAACGCCGATATCGTCGAGCACTTCCACCCCGCCAAGGTCGATCTCAACCACCTTCGGGTTGTTGTCGCGGAGCAGGGTTCGCACGTCGGAGCGGAGCTGTGGAGCGCCGCCAAGATCGAGGTCGCCTGTCACGACTATTCGCAACGTTGTGCCCGAAGCAGCACCGCCTACAACAACGCTCAAAGTGTCACAGCCTGGCACTACTGGTGATGAGCCTGCGGCGGTTCTCAACGAAGTCGACCAGTAAGTAGTCGCCGAGGTTGTCCGGGCTCGTGAAGAAGGCTCGGCCACCGTTCATCTGTGCCATCTGCTCGATGAATCTACGCAGGCCGCCGTCGGGGTCGAGCATGAAGGTATTGATTCGGATGCCGTCGCGGGTGCAACGCATGACTTCTTTGAGGGTGACGTCGAGGGTTTCTTGGACGGGCGGATAGTTGAAGTAGACGCCACCCGATGGCATCAGGTGGGCCGTAGGTTCGCCGTCGGTAATCATGATGATCTGTTTCGTCCCTGATTGCTGGGCCAACAACCGGCGGGCAATCATGAACCCGTGTTGCATGTTGGTGCCGTAGGCAAAGTCCCAAGAAACCTCGGGAAGTTGGGCGGCGGTCAACTCGCGAGCGCTCTCTGCGAAACCGACGATTCCGATGTAGTCGCGCGGGTACTGAGAGGTTATGAGCGAGTGCAAAGCCATCGTGACCTTCTTGGCCGGCAAGAAGTTGTCACGCATTGGCATCGACAACGAGAGATCGAGCATCAGGATCGTGCTCGCTCTTGTGGTGTGTTCGGTTCGTTCGATCTCGAAGTCGTCAGGTGACAACGAGACTGGGGTTCCTCCACCTGAGCGCCGAATGGCGTTACGAACCGTCTGCTCAATGTTGAGGTTGAAGTTGTCGCCGTATTCGTAGGGCTTGGTGGCATAGGCCCTTTCGTGACCGATGCCAATCTTGTCGACCCTGTGCTGGCCGAGTTGTTCGGTGCTTAGCTTGTGGAACAGCTCGGCCAACGCATTGTTGCCGAGCTTACGAATCGCCTTCGGTGTTAGTTCGAGGCGTCCTTCTCTATTTTCGACCAGGCCAGAGTCTTCGAGCATCTTCGCCACTTGGCGAAGCCGTTCGAGGCTGTCGGCCGAGTCGTTTCCTAGGAGTTTGCGAACCCGCTCGACATCAATATCGGCCAACGCGCCTGGTGTTGATGCCTGGCTCATGAGTTGGCTCAACGCATCCAACTCGCCAAGCTCTTGCATCATCGACGAACCTTCGCTCATGCTCATCGACTCGTCGCCGCTGAAGTCATAGGAGTTCTCCCAGCCGGCTTGGGGGAACATCTGTTGAAGATTCTGAGAGAGTTGCTGAGCTTGGAACTGAAGGTCCATGTCTTGCATCAGTTGATTGTTCAACTCCATGAGCTGCTGGCGCTGCTCCGGTGTCATCGAGTTGAGCATGGCCTGCATCGCGGCCATGCGTTGAGCCATGATCTCAAGCAAGTCTTCGACCGAGGCTGGATTCTCGGGAAAGAAATCGCCGTACTTTTCCATAAACGCGTCGAAGTCGACTTCTTCGCCGCGCTGATGGGCTTCAAGCATCTGGTTGAGAGCCGACATCATGTCTTTCATGCCTGCCATGTCTTCGGTGGTAACAGCCTCCATGGCCCCAGACATCTGGTTGAAGTAACTCTCAGCTAGCTCCTGACGGAGCTGTTCCATTAGCTCTTCGAAGCGTTCTCGAGCCTCTGGCGACACAAACTCGTATTTGCCAAGGCTGTTGACCTTGCCGGCGAGGTCGGGTGGGAGCAGATCTAGTTGCAGCGATTTGTCCTGCATCGACGCCTTAGCAATGTCGTCGCGCCGCTCGTCGCCCGATGTCTCGGCGTCAGCCAGCAAATCGGCGATGGCGTCGCGTTCGTCTTCAACAATGTCGTCAAGTTCGCTGTTTACGTCGTCGTAGATGCCGCCGAGATCGAACTGCTCAAGGCGTTGCTCGCGCTGTTCGCGCAACTCTTCGAGCATCTCTCGAAGGCCTTGCATTCGATTCCCGTCGGCATCGGTCATGCCGTGTTGGAGGAGTCGTCGCAGCGCCGCGTTGAGATCGCCGTGGTACAGCAGGTCGTCGGTCAGTTCTCCGAAAATAGCATCAGCATCCAACTCGAAGCCGACCTGGCTGCCGTCCCAAGAGGAATATTTGAACCTTGTCCCCATGTCAAGAATCTATCTGGCTACAGCGAGTTCGTAGTTTCCATATCGGCTCCAGCCAACCCGTTCACGGTCAGTGGGTGAACGAGCAATTGGGCCGCGCCTTTCCAAACAGCCTTCAGCCCTCTAGCCTCCAGGCCTGTGTCGTGCGACTGACCTGTGTTTGAGTGGCTCAGGCGAGGTCACATTCATCACTCTGAGTGGCGCGGCAAATCTGACGACACTTTGGGGTTTCCGATGAAAAGCGTTCCATTTGAAGCTCTCCGTCGACTTCGCGGTGCGAGCGTCCTCGGTCTGACGCTGGTCGCAGCCACCATGTTGTTCAGCTCAATGCCCACAACGGCAACGGCTGCTGTTCCGGCCGGCCATGGCTCACTTGTGCCTCAAACACCCAGATCCGATACGCCAGTGATCCTCGACGGTCGAGTTAACGCCAACGTACAGTTCGGCAACCTCATCGTCGTGGCTGGGCTATTCAACCAGGTCGAGCTTCCGGACGGCACCATCGTCGATCAGCAGAACTTGATGGCCTACGACATCAATAGCGGCGCTTTAGCCGAGTGGTTCGATCCCGACATCAACGGCGAGGTGCTCGCGCTCGAATCGGCTGACGACGGCAGCGGCCTATTCGTGGGCGGCAAGTTCTCCAGTATCGACGGTATTGCTCGCTTCAAGATCGCCAAACTCGACCACAGGGGCGAGGTCGACCCGACCTTCATCGCCAACGCAGATGCCAAGGTCCAAACGCTCGACGACGACGGGACCAGGCTCTTCGTCGGCGGTAGTTTCACTGAAATCAACGGCAGCGAACGAATAAGGCTCGCTGCCGTCGACGTCACGACCGGCGCTGTCGACAGTTTCCGCAACGACGTAACCGGACCTATCGGTAACGGCGGAACCGGCGCTGTAAAGAGCGTCGACATCCACCCATCTGGCGATCTTTTGTTAGTGGCCCATGCCAGCACTCGCGTCGCCGGCGCGCCGAGAGCAGGCGTCGCCCAGATCGATCTGACCACCAACCTACTGACCGCCTGGCAAACGGAGTGGTACTCCGAAGCGACACCGCGATGCAGCCAGGGCAGACTTGCGATCCGAGACGCCGAGTACGCCCGCAACGGTAACTCGTTCTTCGTGGTCGAAAAGGGAGGTAAGGAATGCGCCAAGATCATCGCGTTCCCGACAGCCGACACTCCCGGCCAGCTCGAACAGAACCTGTGGGTAACCGCGGCTTTCGATTCCGTCTATTCCGTCGGGCTCTCCGACGTTGGCGTCTACGTCGGTGGCCACTTCTGCTTTCTTGAGCCGCTCGGACCGATCAGCAGCAACGACGTTGCAGCCTTCACGTTTAACACGAAGCCAGAACCATGCGGGTTTGGCAACATCAACGATGGAGATGTGGTTGCCCGGATGAAACTGGCTGCCCTCGATCTGGCAACGGGCATACCGCTCGACTGGAATCCAACAACAACAGCGTTCGAAGCAACGTTCGATATTGAAGTAATCGACCGAGGACTTCTTCTAGGACAGGACCGCGACGCCGTAGGCGGGGTAGTAACGGGACGGCACTCGTTCATCGAAGCACCGCAGGCACCAGTACCCGA
>CAZMUM010000013.1:72168-87296 GCA_964569385.1 uncultured Acidimicrobiales bacterium | reverse complement strand
ACCCGACCCAGGTCCACTACCAGTACCCGATCCAACGCCCCCGCCCGCTACTGATGACGGTTATTTCTTGCTCAGCGCCGATGGTGGCGTGTTCGGGTTTGGTGACGTCACCGACCTTGGCAACGTCAGGCTCAGCGCAAACTCCACAGCGGTTGCAATCTCCACCACTCCTGCCGGCGCGGGTTATCTGGTTGTGAGTTCGGACTGGACTGTCTATTCATTCGGTGACGCCCCGATAGGGGTACCTGACCTCGCTGGACTTGCACCCAATGATGTGCCTGTTGATGTGGCGGTAGACCCCCAAGGACGCGGCTACTGGATCTTCTCGGCAAACGGAACCGTCATCACCGTCGGAAACGTCCCCCACTACGGCGACGCCAACAACATCAACCTCAACCAACCAATCGTCGCCGCATCCATCACCACCTCCGGAGACGGATACCGACTACTCGCCGCCGACGGCGGAGTCTTCACCTACGGAAACGCACCCTTCCACGGATCCATCCCCCAAATACTCCCAAACCAAACCCTCAACTGCCCAATAGTCGGAATAGTCGACGCCAACAACACCGGCTACTGGCTAGTCGCATGCGACGGCGGAATCTTCGCCTTCGGCAACGCCCCATTCATCGGCTCACTACCCGGCCTAAACGTCACACCAAACCAACCAGTAAACGGCATGGTCCCCTACGCCGACGGCTACCTACTCATCGCCCAAGACGGAGGCGTATTCGCCTTCGGCGGACCCTTCCAAGGCAGCCTCGGCAACACCGCCCTCACCGCCCCCATAACCGCCATCACCACCCGCTAAACCAACATGACCGACACTCATGCTAGTTCGGTTGGCGAACCATGATCGTTAGCAGCGGGCCTTGGCTATCGGGTCGAAGTTCGGCGGTTGGCTCGAAACCGAGACGTTCGTAGAAACCTATGTTGCGAGGGTTGGACGACTCAAGATACGCAAGCTCGCCGGTGCTGTCGCAGGTACGGAGCACCGGCTCAATCACCTTGGCTCCCGCACCTGACCCGGGCTCCGCCGCTCCAATGATACTCAGATACCAATGCGGTTCTGCTGGACGGCAGTTGTGAACTTCGCCGAAGAATTCGCCGATCTCAGCGGCTCGCACGGGCTGGGCCCCAAAGATCAGCGCCGCTATCTGTTGCCCCGATGATCCGTCTAAGAAGTCGCGTCCAGGCGCGGCCCAGAGTGCGGCGGCACCAAGCTCCGGAGTCACGTAGCACTGTCCGGAACCGGCGCTCGACTTGACCGCCAACATCATGAAGTAACTCACTAGATCCGGCCGGGTAGCGTCGTCGTCGAATATCCATACGAAAGCCGGGTCCTGAGCGAACGCCGACGCGATCACCGCAGTTGCCGCATCGTGCTCGTCGGGGCGGACCAGGCGCGCCGTCATCGCGACTAGCCCCTGCCGCGGTAGATAGACCGACTGCCGAGCGAGTCCTTGTTCAACCGCTTCGAGAGGTGAAGGCCCTCGAGCACAAGCTCGACGGCACAGGCAGCCACGGCCGGTGCCTCTGCATCGACGATTCCTTCGATGGCTGCCTGGAGAGCAGGGTTGCCTTCGAGCAATGCAACGTATTCGCCGACGGGTAAATCGTCGCCGACATGCACCACCATGCCATCTTCAAATCCGTCGACAACGCCTCGAAGCTCCTCAGTTGAGAAACGGTTCTTGAACACTTCAAGCACCGCTTGGCGCAGCATATGGTCGATTATCTGACCGTCGCGGCCATCTTCCATTGACTCAATTTCGATTTTGCCAGACGTCGAGGCGGCCAAGGCATCGAGGTCGCTGACCCGAGGCACAACGTGGGTCTCGCCCTGAGCTAGAGCTCGGCGAGCGGCGTTGGCGACCAGAACTTCAAGATTGGAAACAGTCATTCGAACCGAAACACCCGACCGCTGGTTCACGTGCGGGCTAGCACGCGCCACATGACTGAACGTGGTGACGATCTCGGTCATTACTTCAGGCACGGTGACGGTTATGCCCTCAGCGTCGAGGAAACGAGCTTCCTGGAGCGCAATGGCCATCTCGGTTTCGACTTCGAGCGGGTAATGAGTGCGGATCTGGCTTCCGAAACGATCCTTGAGCGGCGTTATCAGCCGGCCTCGGTTGGTGTAGTCCTCGGGGTTGGCCGATGCCACGAGCATGACATCGAGCGGAAGACGAACCTTGTAACCACGAACCTGCACGTCTCGCTCTTCGAGAACGTTCAGAAGCCCAACTTGGATTCGCTCGGCCAGGTCGGGCAGTTCGTTAATCGCGAATATGCCCCGGTTGGTTCGAGGAATCAAGCCATAGTGAAGCGTCAGCTCGTCGGACAGATAACGGCCCTCGGCCACCTTGATAGGGTCGACCTCGCCGATTAGGTCGGCGATCGAAGTATCAGGAGTCGCCAACTTCTCGCCAAAGCGATCGTCGCGGTGAACCCAATCGATCCGGGTCTCATCACCATCGTCGGCCAACAGGTCCTTGGCGTAGCGCGACACCGGGTTGTAAGGATCGTCGTTGATTTCGGACCCAGCAACGATGGGCATCCACTCGTCGAGAAGATTCGTCAAAGAGCGAATCATCCGCGTCTTGGCCTGGCCACGCTCGCCGAGGAAGATCACGTCGTGCCCGGCGAGAATTGCGTTCTCGAGCTGGGGCAAGACCGTGTTCTCGTATCCGAGCACTCCATCGAACAGGGCCTCGCCGGCAACTACTTTGGCCACGGCGTTGAGACGCAACTCTTCTTTGACGGGGCGCGACAACCATCCGCTCGCACGAAGTTCGCCCAGAGTCATAGGTCGGTTCATGGAGCGACCCTATCTGTCTGCTGTGTGGCGGCCTTACCCCAGACCGCGGATCAGGTGCGCTGTTCAGGGGCAACCTGGTGGCGTACCGTCGCGCAACAATGTCCGATGCCACCGCCAACCGCGTCGAGCTCACCGATCACTGGGTGGCCGCGCTTCCCGACGAAGGCCTCAGGCGCGCCTACCCAGACATTCATCACAACGACACCGGCTGGACGCCCATCGCAGTTCCTGGTCTTTGGCGAGATGTCCCGGAGTTCTCCCAAGCCGAGGCAGTCCTCTACCGCAACAAGTTCCACCGAGACACCGCGGCCTCGGGAACCCGAACATGGCTGGGGTTCGACGGACTCTGCTACCAAGGCGACATCTGGCTTGACGGCACATATCTCGGCGACACCGAAGGCTACTTCGCGCCTCATGTGTTCGAGATAACCGACCAAATCGCCGAATCGACCAGCCACGTCCTGGCTCTAGAAGCTGTGTGCCGCACACCAACCGATCTCACGGCCAAACGCAACATCACGGGCATCCTTCAGCACTGGGACAACCTTGACCCGTCGCTGAACCCAGGGGGGTTGTGGCGAAACGTATGGCTCGAAGACACCGGCCCAGTACGAATCTCCACCCTCCGAATGTCGGTAGTCGAAGCCGACGCCGAACGGGCGATCGTCGAGTTCAACGCCACGCTCGACTGCATTGCGACACACACCGTCAATCTTCATACCTTCATAGACCCATCCGCGAACACTGCGGGCACAGGTGAGGTCGCACACAGCATCGACGAACACGTGCTGTCTGCGGGCAAAAACCAGCTCGAGTGGCGAATCGCGATCGACGAACCGAACCTATGGTGGCCACACTCTCTTGGTGAACCAACGCTCCACGACGTCAGGGTCGATGTGCGACTGGCCGGGTCGGTTAGCCACACGCGCAAGCGTCGCATCGGCTTCAGATCGATCGAACTTCGAAACTGGATCGCGTCGGTCAACGGCGAACGTCTCCATCTCAAGGGCACGAACCTGGGCCCGGTCAAGGCAAATCTCAGTGAGGTCACGGCCGACGACTGTGCCGAAACACTGCAATCGGTGCGCGACTTCGGGCTAGATCTGGTTCGAATTCATGGCCATATCGCGCCGCCTGAGCTTTACCGAGAGGCGGATCGGCTTGGGTTGCTGGTGTGGCAAGACTTCCCACTGCAATGGTCGTACGCGCGTGGAATAAAATCCGAAGCTGAACGCCAAGCCACGGCCATGGTCGACCAGCTCGCGCATCATCCTTCGATCATCATCTGGTGCGGACACAACGAACCAACCCCACAAACAGCTAGGCCGGGGCACCGAGATGATGCCGAACCCCACAACCGGTTCTTTCGTCGCGGCGTGCTCCGACAGGAACTCCCATCTTGGAACCGCACCGTGCTCGATCGGGCCGTCAAGAAGGCCATCCAGTCAGCCGATCCGTCGCGCCCGGTAATCCCTCACAGTGGCGTGTTACCGCACCCACCCCAGCTCGACGGAACCGACAGCCACCTGTACTTCGGCTGGTTCCAGGGCGAGGCCGATGGCTTGGGTGCACTGGCGGCCCGAATACCTCGAATGACACGATTCGTCAGCGAGTTCGGAGCCCAATCGGTGCCGGACCTGGCCGCCATCGGGATGGCAGACCTCGAACACGCGCCACTGAGCGAAATCGACTGGGAGTACCTAACCGACACCCTCGGTCTTCACTACGACATCGCCAAGGTCCGCCTGCCCTTTGATTCATACACGACCTTTGGTCAATGGGCCCAAGCAACACGCGACCATCACTGCGACGTCATCACCCGTCAGATCGAGACTCTTCGCCGGCTCAAATACCGGCCCAACGGAGGCTGGTGCCAGTTCTATTTTGCTGACGCTCAGCCGGCAATTTCTTGTTCTGTGATCGATCACACCGGCACCGAAAAGCAAGCGGCCGCGGCGTTGAGATCAGGGTGCGCGCCGGTGCTTCCACTCGCCGACCCCCTCCCTGTTCTATCCGCAGCAGGGGTAGATCAACGTCAGCGTCTGCATGTCGTGTCCGACCTGCGCGAGGACCTAGATGATGCCAGGCTCGATGTCACTCTTAGGTCGAGTTTGGGCGAACGGCGCTGGCGTTTCGACGGACTCATCCCCGCCGATGATGTGGTCAAGATCGGCGACATCAGTTGGAAGAGCCCAATAACCAACGAGCGGGTCGAAGTCGAGCTGCGACTACTCGCCGACGGCATCGACACGGTCAGCACTTACTCGACAAGAATCGACAACAGACTCGGCACTGCCCGCTGAACTAGGAATTTCGAGTCAAGTTCTGGGACGACCTCATACGCGAGTACCTTCGAGGGGTGACATTTGCCCAGATTGCCTCACGTCTCACCATCCAGCGAAAGCACCATTGATGGCCGCTACCTCGACTGCCAGATCACAAACCGCCCCGATCAGGCCAGCACCGCGAAGGGCCCTCCCGTGGCCCATTCAGTTCTATCGATCGGCAATAGGCCGCAAATGGGTTATGGCGGCCACAGGCCTCATGCTTGTCGGGTTTGTTGTGTTCCATATGCTCGGCAACTTCAAGGCCTACCTGGGGCCAGCGAGCATCAACGAGTATGGCGAAGCCCTACGCGACCTCGGCGGTCACCTCGTACCCCGAACTCACCTTCTTTGGATAATGCGTATGGGCCTGATCGCGGCTTTTGCCCTACATATCCATAGCGCATACACGCTCAAGGAAATGAGCCGTAAGGCAAGCGACAAAGCCGACTACATGACCGGCCAGAAGAAATACGAAGCCAAGCAGAGTTTCATCGCCGCCGACTTCGCCAGCCGCACCATGCGCTGGACCGGTCCCATCATCTTGCTCTACGTGTTCTTCCACCTGGCCGATCTCACTTGGGGTTGGGTTGACTCCGACTGGCAACGCGGCAACCCTTACGGCAACCTCTCCAACAGCCTGTCCACCTGGTGGATTGCCGCCATCTACGTGGTGGCCAACACGGCTCTGGCGATTCACCTGTACCACGGCATCTGGTCGATGTTCCAGAGCCTTGGCATCAACAGTCCTCGTATCAACTCGGTTCGGCGACCTCTCGCGATGAGCGTTGCTGGTGTGGTGCTTGTCGGGAACCTCAGCTTCCCTCTAATGGTCAACCTCGGGGTCCTCGATTCCGACAACGTTGAGGCGCAGTACTCCAGTCTCGAAGTTGCCGACCCAGCTGGCGGCAACCTCGCCAGCTCCGATGCAATAGTGGAGGTCGGCCGATGACGGTTCCTGACGCAAAGGTTCCAGCCGGCGACATCGGCGAAAAGTGGACGAACCATAAGTTCTCCATGAACCTGGTCAACCCCAACAACAAGCGTAAGTTCGAAGTCATCGTGGTTGGGACCGGCCTGGCCGGAGCGGCGGCGGCGGCCACCATGTCCGAGCTTGGTTACAAGGTGAAGGTCTTCACCTTCCACGATTCGCCAAGACGGGCCCACTCGATCGCGGCCCAAGGCGGAATCAACGGCGCCAAGAACTACCAAAACGACGGCGATTCGATCTACCGGTTGTTCTACGACACGGTGAAGGGCGGCGACTATCGCAGCCGAGAGTCCAACGTGCACCGTCTAGCGGAGGCATCGGTCGACATCATCGATCAAGCAACGGCACAAGGCGTGCCGTTTGCACGCGAGTACGGCGGCCTCCTTGACAACCGTTCGTTCGGCGGAGCCCAGGTAAGTCGAACCTTCTACGCCAGAGGCCAAACGGGCCAGCAGTTGCTACTAGGTGCCTACCAAGCGTTGGCCCGCCAGGTAGCTGTTGGCAACGTCGAGTTGTTCACCCGCACCGAAATGCTCGACCTCGTCATGAAAGACGGCGAAGCCGCAGGCATTGTGACCCGCGACCTTCTCACTGGCGAAGTACAGGCCCATTCTGGGCACGCGGTGGTTTTGGCTACCGGCGGTTACGGCAACGTGTACTACCTGTCCACCAACGCCATGGCCTGCAACGTCACCGCAGCTTGGCGAGCTCATCGCAAGGGCGCCTACTTCGCCAACCCTTGTTACACCCAGATTCACCCAACGTGCATCCCAGCATCGGACGAATTCCAGTCAAAACTCACCTTGATGTCGGAGTCGTTGCGAAACGATGGTCGCATCTGGGTGCCCCGCGATCTTGACGAAAGCCGCACTGCGGGTGAAATTGCCGAAGACGAACGGTACTACTACCTCGAAGAAAAGTACCCGGCATTCGGCAACCTGGTGCCGCGCGACGTGGCCTCTCGCAACGCCAAAACCGTCGTCGACCAAGGCCGCGGTGTCGGACCACTCAAGAACGGCGTCTATCTCGACCTGACCGAGGCGATAGGTCGTGACGGCATCGAGACCATCACCGAGAAGTACGGCAACTTGTTCGATATGTACGAACGCATTACGGGTGAAAATCCCTACGAAAGGCCAATGCGCATCTACCCAGCCACCCACTACACAATGGGTGGATTGTGGGTCGACTACAACCTCATGACCTCGATCCCAGGCTGTTACGCCATTGGCGAAGCCAACTTCTCCGACCACGGTGCAAACCGGCTGGGTGCTTCGGCTTTGATGCAAGGTTTGGCCGACGGCTATTTCGTGTTGCCATACACAATTGGCGACCAACTGGCCGCCAAGCTTGGCACCGACCCAGTCTCGACTAGCGACCCGGTGTTCACCGAGTCCATTGCTGGAATCGAAGATGAATCCAAGCGGTGGCTCTCGAACAAGGGCACCAAATCGGTCGATTGGTACCACCGGGAACTCGGCAAGCTGGTCTGGGACTACATCGGTATGGAACGCGATAGCGCCGGACTCGAAAAGGCCATCAGCGAGATACCAGCTCTCAAGAACGAGTTCGAAAACGACGTCAACGTGCCCGGATCGGGTGAGAATCTCAACTCGAGCCTCGAGAAGGTTGGTCGCGTTGCTGACTTCTTCGAACTGGCCGAGTTGATGGCCCGCGATGCACTGGCTCGCGAAGAGAGCTGTGGCGGTCATTTCAGGACAGAACACCAAACCGAAGAAGGCGAAGCCAAACGCGACGACGACAACTTCCGTCATGTCGCCGCTTGGGAATGGACCGGCCCAGGCTCGACCCAAACTCGACACAAGGAAGAACTCGAGTTCGAGAACGTGACCTTGACACAAAGGAGCTACAAGTGAGCGGCAACCCAGACGCAAAAACTCTCGATCTCACCTTAAAGGTGTGGCGTCAAGAGGGCCCCGATGCTCCAGGTTCGTTTCAGACTATTCCGGCCAAGGGCATCAGCGAGGACATGTCGTTCCTTGAGATGCTCGACATCGTCAACGAAAACCTGATGGCCGACGGCGAAGTGCCAATCGAGTTCGATCACGACTGCCGAGAGGGCATCTGCGGTACGTGCAACCTCATGATCGACGGCCGGGCTCACGGGCCCGAGAAGGCTACGACAACTTGCCAACTACACATGCGCAAGTTCGAAACCGGTGCCGAGGTCGTGATCGAACCGTGGCGGGCCAAGTCGTTTCCAATCATCAAGGACCTAGTTGTCGACAGGTCGCCGCTCGACCGCATCGTCGAAGCCGGCGGCTACATTTCGATAAACACCGGGGCAGCACCAGATGCAAACCTCATCCCAGTGCCCAAGGACACCTCCGATGCAGCCATGGATGCCGCGGCGTGCATTGGTTGTGGAGCGTGCGTTGCTGCGTGCCCCAACTCCGCAGCCCAACTGTTCACAGCCGCCAAGATGCAACACCTAAATCTGTTGCCCCAAGGCCAGCCCGAGCGCTGGCGCCGCTCCGAGGCCATGGTCGAGACCATGGAAGACTTCTTCGGCTCGTGCACCAACCATGGAGAATGTTATGAGGCCTGCCCCAAAGAGATCAGCCTCGACTACATCGCCTACATGAACCGCGACTACGCCATGTCGAAGTTCAAAAACCGCAAACTCGCCGGACGGAACTGATTGCCTACGCAGCCCGCAGGTGACTCAGAATGAGCAACAAATGCTGTCGCGCTCGCCGGATGCCCTGTCTAGCTGACAGACTGGGATATTCGCCGCTCTACCGGAGGCACGATGCAAGCGGTCGTCCAGACCGAGGGGTTAACCAAACACTACGGCAGCGTAGCTGCTGTTGACGGCGTCGATATTGAAATCGACACCGGTCAGCGGGTCGCGGTTATTGGCCAACCTCAGTCTGGTAAGACGACGCTATTCCGTTTGCTTGTCAACCTTGTTCACCCGACTGCTGGCCGGGCCAGAGTGGGCGGTTTCGACACCTCGCGAGGCTCGTACCAGGTACGCCGTCTGACCGGTTGGGTACCGGCAAGTGTCAGTCTCCCCACCAACCTTGCGGTCGGTGAGTTCCTCGATCGGATGGCCGAGTTCAAACGGTCCGACGCCGACATGTCGCTGCGGTCCACAGTTCTCCCCGCCCTCGATGTCGGTCCAGATGACAAACTTCGCGAGCTCGACGATGAAGAACGACATATCGTTGCCCTGCTGGCCGCGGTTCAGAAACAGCCTGACTTGTTCTTGCTCGACGAACCTCTCGCCGGATCAGGCCGGTTCCGCGAGCTCGCGGCCGAGATTCTTGAGTCGCTTGGCGCTCAGGTCACCGTCATGGCTTCGGCCCGGGATCTCAGCCTGGCCGAGCTAATGAGCGATCGAGTACTCCTGCTCGACGACGGACGCATCATCGCCGATGGCCCACTAAGCACACTCAGAAGTCGGGTAAGGCAACGAACCGAGCTCCAGTTTTCTTCAGCTCCAAACGAATCTGCTCTCCGATCGTTGCCTGGTGTGCTCGATCTAGTCGTGCAAGGAAACACCGCCAGAGTGCTCTCGGTCGGCTCGACCGACGAGCTGATCGATGCAGTTCGACCCGCCGGCCTTATCGATTCAACAGTTCAGCAGCCGGGAATCGAAGAGCTAATGACCGACCACAGATTGCTGGCCGACCACTCCTGATGCTCGTTAAACCACGATTTGGCGTATCCATGCGCCAGTACAAGACCGATGCTCAGATTCCAACCGTCGCGGCCTCGGTAACTCTGCTCGCACTTGCCGCCGGTGCGATCCTTACCGCTCCGAACCTCCGCTCGCGTTCTGGTGCCAGCACACTCGCTGGCGATCTACCGCTGGGAATTGCCGGACTGCTCGGCCTAACCAGTGACACCTCGCTCGACAGCACGGTCGGACACCTCAACGCAACCTTTTTCTCACTGGTTTTACCCATTGCGCTGGTGGCTCTAACGCTTCCTCTCGCCGCCGCGTCCATCGCCAGGCTGGCCGAGCGCAACGAGCTCGAGTTCTTGGGCGGCCAAGCTCTCGATCACAGCCAACTCGTGGTCGAACGATTCCTCGCCGTCATGCTGGCCGCTGTCCAAGCCGCAATCCCTGCAACCCTGCTCATCGTGGTCGCTACTCAAATCGGCGACTTCGATGTGAGCGTCCTCGCAGTTCTGCTTGCAGCAGCGCGTGCGCTTTCGATCGTGGCCCTCATCACGGCGCTCACGGCGGCCTCATCGGCTCTGCTAAAGCGCACTGCGGCTTCGCTGGCGTTTGGTGTCGGCGTTGCCATCGTGGCGTTTGGCCTTATTGGGCTCAGCAGCTCCACTGCAGTTGCTTCGCCAGCTCGTTTGGCCTTAACCGCAACCGCAACTGGCGGCGGGAGTCCACTCGGGCTTGTGATAGTTGGTGGCCTGAGCCTGGTCGTTATTTACGCCGCTGGTCACCGGTTCGAACAACTCGACCTCGTCTAACCAACACCGCGGCGTTACCCCTGGTTTTGTCGCCACCAGGCATCAAGGCGCTCAAGTACTTCTGTTTCGCCAAGGCTGCCCTCGGTTCGTTTCAGATCAAGCAAATACTTCATAGCTCTACCAACGGCTGGTCCGGCCTCGATGCCGAGATGCGCCATCACCGCAGCGCCATCGACCTCGGGCCGCTCAGCCTTGACTGCGTCCTCGCGTGCGAGAACCTGGATCCGTTCTTCGAGCCCATCGAGCAGCCGGTGTAGTGCTTCGACCCGTCGGGGGTTACGAGATGTGCAGTCGCTGCGAACCAAGTCGTTCAGATCACCGAGCAGCGGCCCAGCGTCTCGGGCATATCGTCGCACGGCCGAGTCGCTCCAACCATCGGCGTAACCCTTGAACCGGCCTGACAGGAACACCAGTTGCGTTACCTCGCGCACGAGCGTGTCGTCGAAACCAAGCTTGCGCATGCGTTTGCGGGCCATTTTGGCTCCGACTGCTTCGTGATGATGAAACGTAACGCCAGTAGGGGCGAACTTTCGAGTTCTGGGCTTACCAACATCGTGGAACAACGCGGCCAACCGAACCCTCAATCGAGCAGGCGCCTGAGCCGTAACCACAATCGTGTGAGTCAGTACATCTTTGTGACGATGTATCGGGTCCTGTTCGAGTCGCAGCTGGGGCAACTCAGGAAGGAAAGTATCTGACCAGCCCGAATCGACTAGCTCCCAAAGCGCTCCGGTTGGGTCTTTGGCCACTAGGGCCATCGACAGCGTCGCGGCCGGGTCGTCATCGACGACGTCTGTCTGAGTGTTGTCTGGTGTGGAGGTCATGAAGGGCCTGGAACGACTTCGTTGGCTGGATTGGTACCGCGTGACTCGATGGGACACCGTCGCGCTAGGGTCGACTGAGTCGAGCGAAGAGAGCCTAGAGGTTCCCACAGGGTTGTCTTCGCCGTCCCGAACTCGTTTTAACGAACCCCGATCGTTGCTGGAGGCAAGGCGTTGGCCGATTCGTTCGTCCATCTGCACACCCACACCGAGTACTCCATGCTCGACGGTGCAGCACGAATACCCGAGGCCGTAGCCGCCGCAGCAGCCGACGGTCAGCCAGCTCTTGGCATCACCGACCACGGAAACATGTACGGAGTCCTCGACTTCTATAAGGGTTGCCGCGAACAAGGCATCAAGCCGATCATCGGCACCGAGGCCTACATGGCCCTCGAAAGCCGTCACGAACGACCTCGCCGACGCGGTCGCAAACAAGACGATTCTGGCGGCGATACCGACGACGGCCAGAAGCTCTATTACCACCTAACACTTCTGGCCGAATCCGATGCCGGCTACCGCAACCTTCTCAAACTGTCGAGCCTCGCCTACCTGGAGGGGTATTACTACAAACCCCGCATGGACTGGGAGATGTTCGAGAACCATGCCGAGGGCCTTATCGCCACCACCGGTTGTCTCGGGTCAGTCGTGCAACAGCCACTCATTCGAGGCAACTTCGACCAAGCGCTTCGGCGGGCGGCGCGTCTCCAGGACATCTTCGGGCGCGACAACATGTTCGTGGAGCTCCAAGATCACGGAATCCCAGAACAACACAGCTGCAACCCGATGCTGCTCGAGATCGCCAAGAAGCTAAAAGCACCACTGCTAGCCACCAATGACTTGCACTACACAACTCGGGAGGGCGCAGTTGCCCACGATGCGTTGTTGTGTGTGCAGACCCAGTCACTCATGTCGGACCCCGACCGTTTCAAGTTCCACGGCGACGAGCACTACCTGAAGTCGGCCACCGAGATGCGAACGCTCTTCGACGAACTGCCGGAGTCGTGCGACAACACCCTCTGGGTTGCCGAAAGAGCCGACGTCACCATCGAGTTTGGCAAGCCTCAGCTTCCCGACTTCCCTATTCCGGACGAGTTCGAGGGTGACGACGATTACCTGAAACACCTCGCCTTCGAGGGTGCCAAACGGCGCTGGGGCCACAACCTGTCGGCCGAAGTGGTCGAGCGGCTTACCTACGAACTTCGGGTCATCTCCGATATGGGCTTCTCGGCCTATTTCCTCATCACCTGGGACCTAATCCAACACGCCCGTTCTCAAGGCATCAGAGTGGGACCTGGGCGTGGGTCGGCCGCTGGTTGTGCAGTGGCATACGCGCTTCAGATCGTCGACCTCGACCCCATCAAGTACGACTTGTTGTTCGAACGATTCTTGAATCCCGGCCGTAGTTCGATGCCAGACATCGATATGGACTTCGATGATCGTCGCCGCGACGAAATGATCCGCTACACCGCCGAAACGTACGGCCGCGAACACACAGCTCAGATCATTACGTTTAGCTCCATCAAAGCCAGGGCGGCTGTCCGCGACGCGGCCAGGGTACTCGGGTATCCATACGCCGTCGGCGACAAAGTCGCCAAAGCCATGCCACCACTGGTGATGGGCCGCGACACTCCCCTATTCGCCTGCCTCGAGCCCCATCCCAAGTACGAAGACGGCTACAAGGCTGCGGCCGAACTTCGCACCATGTACGAAACGGACCCCGATGTCGCAGCAGTGGTCGACGTTGCCAGCGGCCTTGAGGGGCTACGGCGGGGCGACTCCATTCACGCCGCTGCTGTGGTCATTACCCGCAACCCACTCACCGATTATCTACCGATTCAGCGCAAACCAGCAGCTGGCCAAGACCCCGAAGACGCCGCAGTTGTTACCCAGTACGAGATGCACGGTGTCGAAGATCTTGGCCTGCTCAAGATGGACTTTTTGGGTCTTCGCAACCTGTCCATCATCGACGACTCCCTAGAACTCATCAAGGCGGTACACGGCGTCGAGGTCGATATCGACAACGTCGACCTCGACGACTCAAAAACCTACGAGCTGATGCGAAGGGGCGACAGCATCGGCGTGTTCCAGCTCGAGTCTCCCCCGATGCGATCCCTAATGCGGTCGCTTGCTCCTACCGAGTTCGACGATGTTGCCGCGCTGGTGGCCCTGTACCGGCCTGGCCCGATGGCCGCCAACATGCACTACGACTACGCCGATCGCAAGAACGGCCGCAAACCGGTCGATCTGTTGCACCCTGATCTTGGCGAGATTCTCGGCGAGACATACGGGCTCATGATCTACCAGGAAGCCATGATGCGCGTCGCCCAGCGCATTGCCGGCTACTCACTCGAAGAGGCCGACAACCTTCGCAAGGCATGCGGCAAGAAGGACCGCGAACTCATCGCCAAGCACCGGGTTCAGTTCGTTGAGGGCACCGTCAATACCGGCTACGACGAGAAACTCGGCACCGATCTCTTCAATATCATCGAGCCATTCGCCGACTACGCCTTCAACAAGAGCCACGCCTTTGCTTATGGTCTCATCAGCTACCAAACGGCCTATCTCAAGGCCAACTACCCAGTCGAGTACATGGCAGCGCTACTCACTAGCGTCAAATCGAATCTCGACAAGGCCGCTATCTTCCTCAACGATTGCCGCCAACTCGGCATCGTCGTCAACGTCCCCGATGTAAACCGCTCAGAGATCGACTTTGGTTCGCTCAACAGCGAGATCACCTTTGGCCTGTCAGCGGTTCGAAACGTAGGCGAGGGCGTAGTCGCACCCATCGTCGAAGAACGCCAAACCAACGGCCCGTTCGCCGACTTTTACGATTTCTGCGAACGGGTTCCACTCAATGCCCTCAACAAACGAAGCATCGAGTCGCTTATCAAGGCCGGAGGCTTCGACGAGCTGAATCATCCCCGCCAGGGTTTGTTGACGGTTCACGAGCAGATCATCGATCAGGTGGCGGCTCGCCGCAAAGAACGCGATATGGGCATCCAGACCCTGTTCGGCGACATCGGCAGTGCCGACGATGGCGGCGAGTCGGCGTTTGACGAGAAGGTGGCAATACCCGACCTCGAGTTCGACTCGCGCTCGAAGCTGAAGCTCGAAAAGGAGATGCTGGGGCTTTACGTTTCGAGCCACCCGTTGATGGGTGCCGGCGCAATGTTGAAACGCCGAACCGACATGTCGATCTCCGAAGTTGGCGAACGCCAAGCCGCTCCGAAGTACTCAAATGGCGAGGGTCGCGACAACGGCCGCGACCAGTTCGTCACCATCGGCGGGGTGGTCACAAACCTCCAGCGCAAGTACACCCGTGCAGGTGATCTGATGGCGGTGTTCGTGCTCGAAGACCTCGAAGACAACATCGAGGTCATGGTTTTCCCCCGAACAATGCGCGAACACGGACACAAACTCGACGACGATGCTGTCATCCTCGTCGGCGGTCGGCCCGACAGCCGCGATGATGAAGCCAAGTTCATCTGCAACACCATCGAAGTGTTCGAAGGTTACGGCCAAGAGACCCCTCCTATTCGACTCATGATCTCGTCGAGAGCGGTATCTGACGACATTGTTGCCGACCTACGCGACGTGCTTCAACGCCATCCCGGCGACAGCGAGGTGTTCATCCACCTCGATCAGAACGTCGTTCGGCTCCCAGACGAGTTCCGCGTCGATCCAAGCAACGGGCTCGCCGGCGAGCTCCG
>CAZMUM010000013.1:49877-72068 GCA_964569385.1 uncultured Acidimicrobiales bacterium | reverse complement strand
GGCTCCCAGACGAGTTCCGCGTCGATCCAAGCAACGGGCTCGCCGGCGAGCTCCGAGTTCTCCTCGGCCCCGACGCCATCATTCTGTAGGGGACCGAGTGGCTAGCGACCTAACCGGGCCCTACGAGACCCACGACTGGTTCTCAAGCGTTGTTGGCGATACGTTCCGGATATTCGTCGCCGAAATGGTCGTGTTGTCCCGCGGGTTACGGCACCACTTCGGGCGTCCTTGCCTCGACCCTGAACCCGCGCTACCCAACCTGTGTCGAGGATCGTTGTTGTAGCGACGTTTCTCGACACAGGTTCGCCGGGCTGGGTGGCGGCGGCCCGGCTGTCCCACCCCCTCGCGAGACTGCTCCTATGTGCAAAAGATGCGATGGATACAGCTGGGAAGAGATCGAGCGGGCAGAAGACCTCCAGATCATGGTCAACGGGTACCTCATCATCCAGGTAGTCGACTCACCAGACAATGTGTGGTCATACACAATCGGGCTATCGGAATCGTTCGATCATTCGGAACTCATCTGTTTTGACCTCGACGCCGACATTCAGCACCAGATGATTCGCCACTTGGCTGAGCAGGTTCGACACAGCGGTAAAATTGATGAACCGACGATCGGGCTCGGCCCAGTCGAGCTGATAGCGGTTCATCGAAGCCATCTGGCCGGCGACCTTGTCGCTGCATGGACCAACCGCTACGAACGCATCGCCGAGCACGGCGAGTTCCTCCAGATCGTCCCGGATCGACTTCAACTGTGCCCCAACCACGGGCCACAAATCAGGCTCTTCGACCGAAAAGACGTACGACAGAGGTAAACGTGATCAGCATGCCAAGCGTTGCCATCCTCCATCCAAGATCGACCACGGTCTGCCTGGGTAGCCCAGGTTGCCATCGTAATGGCCAAAGATCGAGAACTCTGGTGACACACATGTCATTATCACGTGATGTCATCATTCGTCATCGACATGCTTGATCGTCCGCTTTACACGTTCTCGAGTACCGATCGCTTACTCAAACTGACAGCCGGGACGGCCCGACGATGGATCGACGGTTACCAACGCTCGGAGAGCGCCTACCCGCCGGTCATCCGAGAATCGACGACAGGCGACGAAACGGTCACGTGGGGCGAGTTCGTCGAGTGTCGTTACCTGGTTGAATACAGGGAAAAGAAAGTCCCGATGGTTCGGATGCGCCCGGCCGTTCAGCTGCTCAAGGAACGATTCGACACACAGTATCCGCTGGCTACACATAAGCCGTTCGTGCACGGCCAGGAGCTAGTTCTTCGAGCCCAAGTCGAATCGGAGATCGACCCCTCCTTCTACTTAGTTGTCGTTCGCAATGACCAGCTCGTCTTAAGCACGGCAGCCAAGGCGTTTGAATCTGAGATCGAGTGGACTGGATCCGCTGGTGCGGAATTCGCATCGGCGATGTGGCCCGCCGGTCGGAGCAGCGCCGTTCGGATCGATCCACAGCGAGGGTTCGGGGAACCTGTTGTCCGCAATACGCGAACCGAGATTCTGGCACGGTTCTTCACTGGGGGGTCCCCGCTCGCCGAACTGGCGAAGATGTATGAGCTTGAACTTTCCGAGGTGCGTGACGCGTTGACCTATGAGGGACGACGCGTGGCGTGATACAGCGTTTCTTCATCGACGAAGATCTACTTGGACTCACCAAGGTTTGGAATCGAGTAGGAGAAGAACCCCGACGATTCTGTTGGCCAGGACATGGCTGCGATGCTCGGCTCGGGGATCCCGACGATGTCTGGATCCCGATCGTCGCTTCAGAACGGCTGATCGTCATCACCGAGGACGCCAAGATCCGAACACGCCCAGCCGAAGTTGCCGCCGTGTTAAAGCATCGATTGCGCATTGTCCGACTGGCAACGGGTCGAAACCCAGTCACGCCAGCCAATTACGCCGAGCGCCTCGACCGCCAGTGGCCAAAGATCGAGGCATTTGTCGAGGCGCGCCCAGTGGGTGCGTGGTGGCTTGCGGTGACTGCTCGAAACGTCGAGGAATTGGCAGTAGGGCAACGAGGCGACGGCTGGGGCAAGGATGCATTCAAACGTGCACTCCGCAGTCTCGCTGGCGACGAATGAGCGCTGAACTCGGCTGAAGGTCCGTCATCCGCCAGATGGTCGACCCACAGGACGAACGATCGGACTCTCGGAATTCGTCTGCTTACTACGCATAGCCAGAGATAGCATATACGTATGCCGAACCGAACAATCTACCTACCTGAAGACTTGGACGAGGTGAGTCGCCGTCTCGGGCTGAACTTGTCGCGCCTGACGCAAGCCGCCATCACCGAGTACGTCCAACGGAACCGCGACGAAACCATAGATGCAATGGTCGAGGCGGCCACGATAAGGATCCGCGGCCTCGGCATCAACTGGCCAGATGAGACCCTCGAGCAACAACGGCACGAAGCAGGCGAACGGTGACCATCGTTGCCGACGCGAACGTTGCGATCGCAGTGCTCAATCCCGACGACGTGTTTCACAGCGAAGCACTGCGCCGATGCCTAGAAGCGGGCAGCGTCGCCATCTTAAACATCACTCGCGCCGAGTCGCTGATTCACCCCACCAAGGCCGGCGTGTTCGACGCGGCTTCGACCGAACTCGAACGCCTCGGTTTCAGAACTGAAGCGCTCGACAACAAAACTGCCGATCGGGCACGAGTTCTTCGAGCCGAGTACGGCCGCAAGAACTTTCCGATTATCGACGCTCTCGTGGTCGCTCTTGGAATCGAGCGGGGATGGCCAATAGTCACCTGTGATGCCAAGTGGCCCGAAGTGACCGAAGCATCAATCGAGCGCCTGGCAGTTGGTTGATGCGTTAGTTGCGACGATCGGCCTCTAGCGAAGCAACGATCTGCTCGGCAGAGAAGCAGCGTTCCGCGGAACGCCAGTTGTGCACCACGCCGACGCCCTCGAGCAACATCGTGCCAGGGAAAGCTCGAAGGCGATAGGGGTCGAGCCGCAACACACTGAAAGCCTCGGACTCAGCGCTTTCCCAAACCGGAATGACCGACGGGTCATAACCAAGAGGCGGCGCGGCGTTGACGTACATGTCCCATACCTTTTGGCAGGTTTCGATGTCGGTACACCACGTGGCTGAACACTCCGCAGTCGCAACATCTTGGGCGGAATCCCAATAGTTGACTGACACGAATGGAGTGCCAGCCAAGGCCGCTGTCTTCACCGGAGTCTGACCAGTCCCGATCCATCCGACTAACGACTCACCGTCCCATTCCCAGATGGGATGAAGCACCCGGCTTCGGGGCCGTCCGTCGGGATCAACCGTTGACACTGAGGCCCACACCACGCGGTGGGCAATATCGACAAAGGCTGAGGCGGATTCGGCGAGCGCAGACATGGCACCATCGTAGGCAAACGTCGGGCCCTCTCAGGTGAAATTGGGAGCCAACCCCACTCAACTGCTCGGTATCCTCGACAGCTACCCAATACCCGCGAGCAAAGGTAAGGCAATGAGCGACATCACAGTGGTGCTCCCCGACGGCAGCGAACGAGATTTGCCTACCGGGACCACTGGCGCCGACCTGGCCGAATCTCTCGGTGGTCGGGTCGCTCGTGAAGCACTCATCGTCATAGCCGACGACCAAGAACTCGACCTCAATCGCGAGCTACCAACCGGCGCCGCGGTGTCGGTCGTTCTTCCTCAGTCCGATGACGGGCTCGAAGTTATTCGCCACTCGACGGCCCACGTGTTGGCCCAAGCGGTGTTGGAGCTGTATCCAGGCTCGACGTTCTCGATTGGTCCTGCGATCGAGAACGGTTTCTACTACGACTTCGACCTACCCGATGGCCAGACCTTCAGCGATGACGATCTAGGGCGCATCGATCAGAAGATGCGCCAGATAGTCAATCAGAAACAACCCTTCGTTCGAAGCGAAATCGACCGGGCCGAAGCCGATGTCTTGTTCGCATTGCACCCATACAAGCTCGAAGTGCTCGACGGAGAAGTTGACGACCCAATGTCTGGCCCCGATGGTGGCGTCATCACCACATATCGCAACACCGATGATTTCGTCGATCTGTGTCGGGGCCCTCACGTTCCCGATACCGGTCGTCTCGGCCACTTCCAGCTGATGCGCGTCGCTGGTGCCTACTGGCGAGGCGATGAAAATCGCCAAATGCTTCAGCGCATTTACGGAACCGCTTGGGCGTCAAAGAAGGAACTCAAGGCGCACCTCCATCGACTCGAAGAAGCAGCCAAACGCGATCACCGTAAGCTCGCGGTCGAGTTCGATCTTTTAAGCTTCCCGGCTGAGCTTGGCGCAGGCCTCGCCGTGTGGCACCCCAAAGGCGCAACGGTCCGCAAGGTCATGGAGGACTACTCGCGCCAGCGTCACGAAGACGGCGGCTATGAGTTCGTCTACACGCCGCATCTGGCCAATGGGCAGCTGTTCGAGAAGTCTGGCCACCTCGACTTTTACGCCGACGGCATGTATCCGCCGATGGAGATGGACAACGGCACTTACTACCCCAAACCTATGAACTGCCCTATGCACTGTCTGGTGTTTGGGCATGGCCAGCGCAGCTACCGCGAGCTTCCATTGCGGTTCTTCGAACTTGGCACCGTCTACCGCTACGAACGTTCAGGCACGCTTCATGGGCTGATGCGAATTCGCGGGTTCACCCAAGACGATTCACACATATTCGTGGCGCCAGAAGATCTCGCCGACGAGATTGCAGGGCTGCTCGATTTCGTCTTGTCGGTGCTAAAGGCATTCGGCTTCGATGAGTTCGAGTTCAAACTGTCGACTCGCGACCCAGACAAGTCGGTTGGTACCGATGAAATCTGGGAAGAGGCCACCAACGCTCTGGTCGAAGCAATGCATCGTCATGGACTCGAATATGAGGTCAACGAAGGCGACGCCGCTTTCTACGGTCCAAAAATCGATATCGATGTCAAGGACGCCATTGGCCGTTCGTGGCAACTTTCGACGATTCAGGCCGACTTCCAGCTACCCGAACGTTTCGACCTCACATACGTAGGCGCCGACGGCCAAAAGCACCGCCCCATCATGTTGCACCGCGCCCTCATGGGTTCGATAGAACGCTTCTTCGGTGTACTGCTAGAACATTACGCTGGAGCATTCCCGACTTGGCTGTCACCAGTTCAGGTACAGGTCCTCGGGGTACGGGCCGACCACGATCCCAAAGTGCTCGAACTTGTCGGCCAGCTGAAAGCCGCCGGTTTCAGGGCCAACACCATCGAGGCCGTCGATCCGCTCGGAGCCCGCATCCGCAAGGGCAAGCTCGACAAGATTCCCTACGTGCTGGTCATCGGCGACGACGACATCGAGAATGGCACCGTCGGAGTTAACCCGCGTGGTGGCAACGTCGAGCGTGGGGTGGCCGTGGCCAACTTCATCGATCGCCTTCGCGAAGACGTCGACTCAAAGCGCACCGCACCGCAGCTTCCAGAGCCAGCTTCGTAGCGGCCCAGCTACGAGGCTGGTGGCGTCGAGCCCAGTGGCCAATGCCTGGCTGTAAAGCTAATTCGTGGTCCGCGGCCGCGCGCCGTTTTGGGTACCGAGTGTTCCCAATCGTGTTGGCAGCGGCCTCCCATCACTAGCAAATCGCCGTGCGACACCACGAATGCAGTCGACCTTCCGCCTGTCTTGGGTCGGATACGAAACGTTCGAGTCGCGCCATAGGAGGCAATGACGACCGTGGGTTCGTGAGCCACAGCACCGATCTTGTCGGTGTGCCAAGCAACGCTGTCGAGTCCGTTGCGGTACAGGTTCACAAAGTAGCGATCGAAGGTTTCGCCGTAGTGCGATTCGATGAAGTCCAGGTCGCGCCGAAGCGCGGCCGGCTCGTTGCCGACCTCGGGTTCGGCTGAGAGACGTGGTTGCCAAACGACCTGTTCGAACATCTTCATCTCGCGCTGTTCCCACACCATTTCGGTGAGAAGCTCGCCGAGGACCAGGTCGGGTTCGGAGGCGAAACCGGGCGCGCGGTCGACCCACGAGAACTCGTCGAGCTGATGACGCACGATTGGCAGTCGCTGCTCGGCAGGGGAACTCTCGGCTCCGAACAATGAACCCTGCCAGGCGAGGTTTGCGGCTTCTTCATTCTTGTCTCGTACTGCGAACACCTGTTCGAGTATGGCAAATTTCTGGGCGGCAAACAAGAATGGCTACAGTGCGCGGTTAACCGAGGGGCCATATGTCACGCATCGAAGAACTGCTCAAGCAGATGACCGTCGCCGAGATGGTTGCACTGGCAACCGGTACCGGGACATGGGATGGCGGGTCAGTCGATCGGCTCGAGATTCCCGCAATGCGCGTGACCGACGGACCAAACGGCGCCCGCGGCGCAAGCCACTCTGGCGCAACGTCGTCAGCGTGTTTTCCAGCTGGTACCGCGCTCGGAGCAACCTGGGACGTCGACCTCGTGGCCGAGGTCGGCGCAGCCATCGGTGAGGAGGTGCACTCCAAGGGCGCTCATCTCTTGTTGGCGCCCACAATCAACTTGCACCGAACTCCGCTAGCAGGCCGCAATTTCGAGTGCTACTCAGAGGATCCGTTCCTGACCGGGCGGATGGCGGCGGCCTACGTCGACGGCGTTCAGAGCACTGGGGCCGGGGCGACAATCAAACACTTCGTCGCCAACGATTCGGAGTTCGAACGTCACACGATGAACTCGGTAATCGACGAGCGAACGTTGCGAGAGGTGTACCTGCGGCCATTCGAGATCGCCATCGAGCGCTCGAACCCGGTTTCGGTGATGTCGGCATACAACAAGATCAACGGCACTTCGGCCAGCGACAACTACGAGTTGCTCACCACAATCTTAAAACAAGAGTGGGGGTACGAGGGGTTCGTGATTTCCGACTGGTTCGGCACCCGCTCAACCATCGGGGCCGCCAACGCTGGCCTCGACCTCGAAATGCCAGGACCGCCGAGGACGTTCGGTGCTGACCTCGTTGTTGCGGTCGAATCTGGCGAGGTGGACGTGGCCGTTGTGCGCGACAAAGCCAGACGTGTTTTGGTGGCGATGGAACGTATGGACGCATTCGGTCAGCGTCAGGAAGTCGAAGAATCGGTCGACAACCCAGCGCACCGAGATATTGCTCGTCGGGCCGCAACATCGTCAATGGTTCTACTCACCAACGACGGCACGTTTCCCGTGGCGATCGACGGGCTCACGAAGATCGCTGTAATCGGCCCTAACGCCGATCTTGCCCGCATCCAGGGTGGCGGCAGCGCAGGGGTCAACCCTCACTACTCCATCACGCCCGTTGATGGCATCCGGGCTGCGGTTGGTTCCGATGTTGAGGTCGTCACCGCGCTGGGTTGCAGCATCGATGCCAAAACCCCGAACCTCGACACCCGGCTAATGCGGCCAACGTCTGAAGCCGACGCTGGTCGGTGGACCATCAAGTATTCGACTATCGACGAACCGCTTGTACTTGTGTCGGTTCGCCAAACGAGACGAAGCCACTTCATCTGGATGAACGAGGACGCAGCCGCCATCGACCCGGTGCAGATGCGCGTCGAGTTATCGGGAGAGTTCACGCCCGATGCCTCAGCCATCTGGACCTTCAGCCTCATTAGCGCAGGAAGGAGCCGCCTGTTCGTCGATGACGACCTCGTAGTTGACGCCTGGACTGACTGGGCTCCGGGGTCGGAATTCTTCGGTAGTGGCTGTGCCGAAGTTTGCGGCCAGATCGATCTTGTCGCTGAAGAGCCGTGCAAGGTCAGGGTCGAGTTCGAGAACGACCACAACACCGATCACATTGCGGGGCTAACCATTGGCGCTAGAGCCGAAGTCCTCGACGACCTGATCGATCGAGCAGTCGAGCTAGCCAAAGACGCCGACCTGGCCGTGCTCGTTGTTGGCCAGAACGCCGACTGGGAAACCGAAGGTCGCGACCGAAAGATGTTCGAACTTCCCGGCGACCAGGACGAGTTGATCCGACGTGTAGCCGCCGCAAATCAGCAGACGATTGTGTTTGTCACCGCCGGTTCACCAGTCGATATGAGTTGGTCAGACGCACCGAACGCAACGTTGTGCATGTGGTATCCGGGCCAAGAAGACGGCAACGCCGTGGCCGATGTCCTGTTCGGTGTCGCTCCTCCAGGTGGTCGCCTGCCGACTACGACTCCAGTGCGAATGCAGGACACTCCGTCGTTTGGCAACTACCCGGGTGAGTTTGGCAACGTCGTCTACGGCGAGGGACAGCTCATCGGCCATCGGTGGTACGACACACGCGACATCGAGCCCGCGTTCTGTTTCGGCTATGGCCTAACGACCACCGACCTGAGTTGGGGCAAAGTCTCGTCAGATGCAGCAGCGTCAGCAACGACAATCAGCGTGCCGATTTCGAACGTCGGCGATCGCGCCGGAGTTGAAGTGGTGCAGGTGTACGCCCATCGTCGAGATTCGGCGGTTGTTCGCCCACAACAAGTACTGGTCGGGTTCGCCAAGGTGTTGATCGAGCCCGGCGAGAAAGCACTCGCTGAGGTGATAGTCGAACACGCAGATCTTCGCCATTGGGACCCGGCAGCGCATAGCTGGGTTCTCGAACCGGGCGAAGTCGAGCTGCGCATCGCCAAGCACAGCCGACACGTACACGACACCGTCATCATCAATGTCTGATCAGCTTTGGGAGTGCCCCGAGTGCCAACGTCGGTTCGGTCGTAAGAATCAGGGCCACGAATGTGCTCCCGCAATGACCGTTGAGGGCTACTTCAGCACCGGCCCATCATTCGAACGTCCGATCTTTGAGGCGGTACTGCACCGACTACAACAGGTAGACCCAGACATCTGGTTCGAACCAGTATCGGTGGGCATTTTCTTCAAACGTCGCACTGTGTTTCTATCGCTGCGCACCATGACCAAGTGGACCGCAGTTGGCTTCAACCTACATCGACGGCTGAGCAGCCCCCGGGTATCTCGCAAGGTCATCGAACATGGCGGTCGCTACCACCATGTCGTCAACGTTCGCGACGCCGCCGACGTCGACGACGAACTCACCGAATGGCTAGTCGAAGCGTGGGAGCACGACTCCTAGGCGTCGTTGCCGCTATGACCCACAATTGCTCGAACTACGACTATCTGTCGGTTGCGTCGGTGATGACCTGCACCTCAACACGCTCTTCACCATCGATGCTTACCCGTTGGGTGACAGCGATAGTTCGAAAGAACCCAGTCCCAAAGTCGTACTGTCCAACAGTGCGGGTCTCGTATGAGAACGTCCCGAGAAGATCATCGAGTTCGGTCCCATCAAGGCCATCAAGCCCCGAAATCTCAACCAGAAGCTCAGCGAGTTCTTCAGCATCAGGGACAATGCTGAGTTGAACTACAACGCAACCTTCGCCGTCGACTAGCTCGACCAACTTAAAAGAAGCAGTCGCAGGAATCGAGCGTTCGCCAAACGGATTCAATAGCTCGGTCCTAAACTCGACAGATTCGTCGAGTGTGAATTCGATTCCCTCCAGGGTGTGCAGGGCCTGAGCTTCCTGAGAAAAGGCCTCCCCCAGGGTCTCGAGGGACATCCGGGCGAAGCCCTCTCGCATCGGGCGCACCTCGTCGGTGGAAGACAGGAGTCGGCCCAGCACGTCGAAAACCCCTTCTACAACTACCAAGATCTCATCAATGTTGTCTACCCCAAGCCAAACCCGGTCGGAGCGAAGTCGATATCGAACCCGCAGCGGTGAGACGCCTTGCATGTCCCTCGCGAGCCCGGTTGGTAGATCGGAGAATCCTAGGTCGTCGGCCAGCGAGGACCCGTTCTCCCAAACGAAACTCCACCCTCCGTCAGCTATCGGTGTGACCCGAAGGTCGGCTGAACCGAGAAACGATCTCGCCGCGTCGGCTTGACCGTTCTCTTCTCGGCTAGTGCGCAGCTCGAACACGCGCTCTCGAGTTGTGGACCATGGCGGTAGAGGTAGAACCGACACGGTGCCCACCGGGGCAGGTTCGCACAACCAACCATCGCTCGCGCCAGTCACTTCGAAATCAGTATCTCCCGGTTCAGAATCACCTCCGGCGAGGTTTTCACCATTTGAAATATCGGACGAATCCGTCGTTGTCGGTACCGGACCCGTGGTAGTGGCCGTAGTTCCTGACACGGTCGTCTGAACTGGAAGCTGCTCAGTTGTCGGAACGGAACCACGGTCAGACTCGCTCGTGGACGACTGGCTGTTCTCAGATCCGCTACATGCCCCAAGAACGACGACGCCAACTAACCAAGCGACGCGTAAGAACGATGCTGACCACCAATGACAAGGCCGCGGACCGTTTCGTCGCACCACTTCAACACCGAGATCCACTTTGCGGGTTCCAATCCTAGATCTTGAGCAACGCTAGTCGGCTTCCGACTCACCCCTCGTGTCAACAGTGGTTGAGATCGCGAGCCTTTCGACGGCTTTGGTCTTGAAGAGCGCTGTCCACTCGATGCTACGAACGAAGCCGGAACCCGCGTCGTACTACGAGATAACGGTAAGCGCAATCTCCAGCTCAGCGGACTTGGGGTCGTCAGAGTTAAAGACGCCTAGACGGATCGCGGATATCTCGCAAAGTCATCGAACACGACGTGTGGAGAAGGCGTCGTTATCCGGCGGCTTGGTCATCGGTAACGTCGACGATGATGACGGTGTCAAGGCGCTCTTCATCACCGGAGTTGATTCGTCTGGTTGCCTGAATTCGGCGAAAGAAACCTGAACCAAAGTCGTACTGGGCGATGACGCGGGTTTCAATTTCTAGTGATTCCTGCTCCGCGTCGTCATCGGAAGAGCCGAAGGCGTCGGCAAGCGATTCAGCCATGATCTCGGCGAACTGCTCTGGGTCTGGACGGGTCAGCTGCTGAATCGAGATGCAACCATCGGCATCAACTAGATCGACTACCTCAAACGACGTCGTGGCTGGAAAGGGCCGCCCGCCGAAGGCATTCGGTAGTTGATCAGGATACGAAACAACCTCACCGACAATGAACTCGATGCCCTCCAGGACGTGCATCAACGCCGGTTCCTCGGCGAAGACCACACCCAGAGCCTCATCACTCATCTCGGCGAAGATCGCCTTTGTCTGCTCAGTGGAATCGCCCAAGAACGGACCAAGAGCGTCCAGAGTCAACAGAATGCTGTCTCGAACCTCGTCTGGGTTATCTACGCCAAGCCAGTAGCGGTTCGGATCGAGACGGTACCGAATTCGTTGCGGCGGCACCGCAGCCACGAGCTGCGATACTGCATCTAACACCTGTGGCGATAAGCCGAGATCACCGAGGAGCGTTGGCTGTGCTTGCCATAGGAAAGACCAGCCGCCACTTTCCACCGGTGAGAATTCGAGGAGTACGGGCGTGACGGCCGCACCGTCGATCGTTGGCTGCCCGCTGTCATCGCGCCTAGTCCGGAGTTCAAGCTGGCGAGCACCTCCTGACGACCACGGGGGCCACGGGACAATCGACGAGGTCGTTAACGGGGCTGGTTCACAGACAATTTCTGAAACCTCGCCGTCATCCGAGTCAAGAACCGAAGTGGACGGCTGCTCCTCAGCAAGGTCGTTGGGCTCGTCAATCGTTGTCTCGACGGTTACAGCAGGCTCTACCGTCGCAGGCGGCTCCGAGATCTGCGGCACGACCGAGGTATCGGGCTCAGCGGCGGAGGGCTGAGCTTGGCCAACCGACCGTTCCTCGTCGCCTGCACCCGCGCATGCACCAACAGTGAGAATCAGCACAATCCCGAACACAAGCCGCGTACCGACCCGCTCGCCCAGATGACCGTTCAGTGCAGCTCTGACCTTCATACTGGGTCCACCCTGTTTCCTCAGTTCGACCGATCAACGTTCTACCAACTACGTCGTCATCGCAGCGTCGCGCTGAATGAGTACACAGTCGGGCCGAGAAATTAGCGCACCCAAGTGACCTAGATCGGTACGCTTGGCCGCCATGAGTTACGACCACACGACGATCGAGACCACCTGGCAGAAGCGCTGGGAAGACGAGGGTCTCTACCGCTCGCAGGTCGACTGGGACCGCCCGAAGCACTACGCCCTTACGATGTTGCCGTACCCATCTGGCGATCTGCATATGGGCCACTGGTATGCCATGACGCCTTCAGATGCGAGGGCTCGTTACATGCGCATGAAGGGCTACAACGTATTGTTCCCCATCGGCTTCGACGGGTTTGGTCTCCCAGCCGAGAACGCTGCTGTTCAACGCGGAGTCCATCCGGCGAAGTGGACGTGGGAAAACATCGCGCGAATGCGTACTCAACTTCGCTCGATGGGGGCCATGTTCGATTGGGAACGCGAAGCCATCTCATGCGAACCGAAGTACTACAAGTGGACCGAGTGGCTGTTCGCCCAGATGTTCAAGAACAACATCGCATACCGCGGCGAGGCAATGGTCAATTGGTCGCCATCGCTCAACACGGTCTTGGCCAACGAACAGGTCATCGACGGCGTCGACGAACGCAACGGACAGCCCGTCATCCAAAAGTTGATGGAGCAGTGGTTCTTCTCCATCACCGACTATGCCGACGAGCTTCTTTCGTTCGAAGGGATCGACTGGCCAGACGCCATCCAGGCCCAACAGTCCAACTGGATTGGCCGCTCAGAAGGCGCCAAGGTCGACTTCACCACCGAAGCCGGCGACACACTCACCGTGTTCACCACCAGACCAGACACGTTGTGGGGTGCCACCTTTATGGTTGTGGCCCCAGAGCACCCACAGCTCGGTTCCATAACGTCAGAAACGCACCGCGAATCGGTCGATGCCTACGTCGACCAGGCATCGAGGCGAACCGAACTCGAGCGCATCGAAGACGACGGCGAGAAGACCGGTGTGTTCACCGGTGGTTATGCCCTGAACCCCGTCAATGGCGAACATGTGCCCGTGTGGGTCGCCGACTACGTGCTGATCTCCTATGGCACCGGCGCCATCATGGCAGTGCCCGCTCACGACGAACGCGACTTCGCCTTTGCTCGCAAGTTCGGCCTCACCATCACGCCGGTAATCCAACCGCCAGACGTCGATCGTCTCGACGGAGCCACAATGCAGGACGCTTATATCGGCGTCGGCACCATGGTAGGAAGCGGGCCACTCGACGGCACAGTCGTCACCGAGGCCAAGGGCCGCCAGAACCCGTCCGTCGCGGCGGCGATTGATTGGCTGGTCGAAAACGGTGCTGGCCTCGAGCACGTCAACTATCGAATCCGAGACTGGCTAATCGGCCGTCAGCGGTATTGGGGTTCGCCGATGCCCATGTTGCATCGCGCCGATGGCGAGATCGAAGTTCTCGAACTCGACCAGTTGCCTGTCGTGTTGCCAGAAGACGTCGAGTTCGATGGTCGAAGCCCCCTCAAGGAGCACCCATACTTCGCCTCTGCCAAGGCCTCAGACGGATCAGAAGCACGACGCGAATCGGACACTCTCGACACGTTTATGTGTTCGTCCTGGTATTGGTTCAGGTATCTCTCCCCCGACTTCGACACCGCGCCATTCGATCCCGCCGAAGCCGCGTACTGGCTGCCGGTCGACACCTATACCGGCGGGGCCGAACATGCGGTAATGCACCTTTTGTATGCCCGGTTCTTCGTCAAGGCTATGCGCGACATGGAAATATTCGACGACACCATCGCCGAGATGACAACCCACGGGCGCGATCCGAAAGGTCTGTTCGACGAACCGTTCCTGCAACTACGAAACCAGGGCCAGATCCTTGGCGAGACCCGCACTGGCGACCGGTTGGTCATCGACGGCAGTGCCGACGGGCAGCGCATCTTGGCCACGTCTGTGCTCCTCGACAGCGACGCGGCCGACGACGACGGGCTTGTTGTCGGCGAACTCATGAGGCGCACCGAGAACATCCTCCAAATTGCGGTGGCTGAAGGTGGCCATGTCACGGTCGAGGTTCCCACTGAGGCAACCGTCGACATCCCTGCCATTCCCGGAACGAACAACGTCAACCAGCTCAAGCATCACCTCGAGGTGGAGCGGATGTCGAAGTCGCGAGGCAACGTTGTCAACCCCGACGACCTCGTAGCCAAATACGGTGCCGACACCATTCGTACGTACCTGATGTTCGCCTTCGAATGGCAAAAGGGTGGGCCATGGGACAGCAAAGGAATTGTCGGTTCGCATCGGTTCATCGACGACGTTTGGAAGTTGGGAACGCACAGCTACAAGCCAGCCGCCATCGACGATGCGTCGACGGCCGATCTGCGTCGCAAGGTTCACCAGACGATGCAGCGAGTCGATCAGGCCATCGTTGCCTTCAAGTGGAACACCGTTGTCGCGGCCCTGATGTCGTTGCGCAACGAACTCGTCGAGGCCAAACGGAGTTGTGCTGTCTCGGCTGAGGCATGGACCGAAGCCACCGATGCTCTGCTTTTGATGCTGGCCCCGATCGCACCACACATCACCGAGGAACTGTGGAGCCAGCGCGGGCACACGAATTCGATCCACGTCGAGGCGTTCCCCGAGGCCGACGCGGCCGTGGCCAAAGAAGACACCATCACCATGGTTCTTCAGGTCAACGGCAAAGTACGCGACCGGATCGACGTATCGGCCGAGGTCACAGCCGTCGACGCCGAGGCCGCAGCCATGGCATCGCCAAAGATCCAGCAGTGGCTCGAGGGCACCACGATCCGCAAGGTGATCGTCCGCCAACCCAAACTGGTGAACATCGTCGCCACCCCATAACGCAGAAGGTCCATACCCCCACTGTCACCGGGAAACGTTCGCGGGCGGACAGATGCCGGTGACAGTAAGGTCTTCGGGGTATCGCTCGAACAGCGTGAGAGTGAAACCCCGGTTAGCAACCGAAGGTTGCGGCGGTGTCAGTAGTGGTAGGTCTTTCTACCTGGGCGGCGACGATATTACGGTTGCGTGACGAAGGCGGCTGAAGTCGTATTAGGATGCGCCAGCACGATCGGAGACGGTGGTGCCGACCTCACCTTTTCACATGCCTCGCCGTTTACTTTCCTTCCTCGCCATCGTGGCTCTTCTGCTCTCGGCCGCGTCGTTCGCAGTGGCCCAAGAGACTGCCGAAGAGACCCTGCGCGACGCTAGGGAGGCCCAAGCCGAAGCTAGGCGGGCCAAGGCCGAACTGGCCAAGGACATTGACGTTCTCGAAGCAACCGATGTCGAGCTGTTGGAAGCGCTCAGGGTGCTCAGCGAACAGATCCTCGCCCAAGGGAGCCTGGTCGACGCGGCGCGAAACTACCTCGAGCAGGCAAGAGCAGACGAGGACAGACTTCAGGCCGAGATCGTCACCGTCGGCGAGAACGCAGGCCAGATCAGGGAGATGACGGTCGAGAGGGCAATAGCGGCCTACATTGCGCCTCGCGACAACAACATTTCGAGCGGTGACCCAACCGCCGACGCCAGGCGGGATGCCCTGTTTCGCCAAGTCGACCTCAGTTCGACACAGCTGATCGACCAGCTCCGTGCTGTCGAAGACGATCTCGCATTGTTGGAGCGCCAAGCCGACGAAGCGGCCATTGCTGCTTCGGTTCGCGAAACCGCACTTCAAAATGCACTCGGCATTCTCGAACAAGACAAGGCTGCCCAAGTCCGGATTCGAGCGCAGCTGGTCGACGAGATCGCGGCACTCGAAGCTGAGCACGACGAGATGGCAGCCGTTGAGGCCGAACTCGGTGGCATCATCCGCGACAAGCAGCGAGAAATCGCCCGCCAAGAGGCCGTGGCCAGGGCAGCAGCACGGGCCGCTACGTCTACAACGACGACAACCACATCGACGGCTCCGACCACCACCGAAGCGCCCGACTCTGGCGCTGCTGACCAAACCGCCGACACCGACGACGACTCGGTAGCAGACGGCACCGAAGGCGTGGGCGACTCGACCGACACTGGCACCACGACAACCACATCTCCACCAGTTGTCATTTCCGCCGCCGATGCCGATCTCATCTGGCCAACCATTGGAGCCGTGACGTCATCGTTTGGCAACCGCGTACACCCGATCACGGGAAGGTCTCGATTCCACTCGGGAATCGACATAGCTGCGTCGTCGGGATCGGCCATATGGGCCGCTCAGGATGGCACAGTCCTGTTCTCGGGACGGATGCGCGGCTATGGCGAAGTGGTGATAATCGACCACGGCGAATTCGTAACTCTGTATGCCCACATGTCTTTGCGGCAGATCAACGAGGGTGCCAGAGTTGGGCAAGGGCAACAGATCGGGCTCATTGGCTCGACCGGTAACTCGACCGGACCCCACCTGCACTTCGAGATTCGGATCGACGGCAACACCAACAACCCGATGATCTACCTTCCATGAGTCGCGCCTGCCGTGCGATGATGGCGCCCACATGAAAGCACTGCTCTACGAACGCAAAGAGGCACGGTTTGTTGCCGCCGCGACCCTGAGCCGTCTACGGCCAGGAACCGGTGCGTCAGTTGGGCCCATCAAGCTCACCGACATAACCGAACCGGTCCTGCCAGGCGACGGATGGCAGCGGATCACCCCCCTACTGTCTGGCATCTGCGGAAGCGACCTAGCGACAATCGATGGTCGCACGTCGCGCTATTTCGAACCGCTCGTCTCGTTTCCGTTCGTTCCGGGCCACGAGGTGGTCGGCCAGACCGACGACGGCCGACGGGTGATACTCGAACCAGTTTTGGGCCCAGCCGCTCGGGCGGTAGAAGGCAAACATGGCGTGGGCCAAGCCGACGGCCACGACTACGGACATCTCACCACAGGGGCGATTGGCCCCGGACTCCAGATCGGGTCATGCGCCACGACAGGCGGAGGTTGGGCCGAGTCGTTTGTGGCTCACGAAACCCAGCTCCACGACGTACCCGACGACTTCGACGACGCGGCGGCGCTGATCGTCGAACCGGTCGCAGCCGGCATTCATGGCGCTCTCAAGGCCAACGTTCAATCGGGCGACACTGTTGTTGTCGTCGGTGCAGGAATGATGGGTCTCGCCGCCATCGCAGGTCTTCGTCACCTAACCGATGCCGGCACCATAGTGGTCGGGGCGAAACACCCTCACCAACGTCGCTTGG
Organism: uncultured Acidimicrobiales bacterium; assembly: GCA_964569385.1. GTDB lineage: Bacteria > Actinomycetota > Acidimicrobiia > Acidimicrobiales > Poriferisodalaceae > JAADHX01. The sequence continues at coordinate 55,057 of CAZMUM010000013.1, read as the reverse complement.
CCACCATGGTTGGAGCCGACGTTGTCGTCAGCCCTGATGAAGTTGCTCGCGCCGTTCGCAGGATGCAGGGCTCCAGTGTCATTGGCACCAGGCTGGCCAGAGGCGCCGATGCCGTTATCGATGCCGTTGGCAGTTCGACGTCGCTCACCGATGCCATCGGTATCGCTCGTCCGCGCGGTCGGGTAGTAATGCTCGGGATGCCCGGCCCGGTTTCGGTCGACCTCGCTGCACTCTGGCATCGCGAAACCGAGCTGGTCGGCTCGTACTGTTACGGCGGAGAGCACTCACACGGTGATAAACACACCTTCGACCTTGCTATCGACCTGGTCCGCTCGCTCGATCTTGGCCAGCTTGTCTCGGCCACCTACTCGCTGGGCGACTATCGAGATGCCATCGATCACGCGGCCACCATTGGTGCCCGCGGCGGCGTTCGAATTGCGTTCGCGCCTCAGCAATAATGGGTAGGGTAAATCGCTCGAAACTCCACCGTAGGCTGACATCGTGGTCAAATATCTGAGCTCAGAGTGGCTTGACGAAGTTCGCGCCGCAATGGCCGCCGACCTAACTCTTGCTGGCGAGACCGCCAAAACCGAACTCGTGTTGCAGCAGGTCGTTACCGGAGCGCCGTCTGGCGATGTGGCCTACTTCATCACCTTCGATAACGGAACTGTTCATGTCCAGTCCGGGGTGGCCTCACAAAGCGATGTGGCGTTCACCCAGGACTACCAGACCGCACTAGAGGTTCATCAAGGCACCCTGAACGCACTGATGGCGTTCCAAGAAGGTCGAATCTCGATCAAAGGTGACATAACCGCGTTGACCGCCAATCAGGCGGCTATCGCAGCTCTCGACCAGGCATTTCGCGCCGTGAAGAGCCAGACGACTTACTGAGCCGAATCAGCAGCTCGCTTGTGAGGTAGGAACCATGCCGGAGATCCCTGAAGTTCAGGCCCACGCAGAAAGGCTCTCGGCCGAGCTCGGCGGTCGAGAACTGGCAAGGTTTACCGCTCTTAGCTTTACCGTTCTTAAGACGTTCGACCCGCGCCCTGACGCCTCGATCGGCCAGCCACTAACCGAAGTAACTTCGTATGCGAAGTACCTTCTCCTGCGGTTCGGCGACATCACCCATGTGGTGCACCTGATGCAAGGGGGTCGACTCAAACCCGACCCGAAACAATCGAAGAAACCTCGCGGCGGCCTGGCCCGCTGGACGTTCACCGATGGAACCGCGTTGCTACTAACCGAGCCGGGTACCGAGCGTAGGGCCGGCGTCTGGGTTGTCGACGGCGACCCCACAGCCCAAGAACCAATCTCCCAACTTGGCCCACTCGCTACCGACCTGTCGGCCGATGCGCTGAGCGAGCTAATGAACGAACAAAGCATGCGCCTTCATGGTTTCATCCGAAGTCAGAGAGTTATTGCCGGGCTTGGCCGGCGCCTGGCAAACGAGATCTGCCATCACGCCAAGATCTCGCCGTTCGCAACGACATCCAAGCTGTCAGCCGACGAAGTCGAACGGGTCCATTCGGCGCTCCATACCAAAATCGACGAGGGGCTCGCGTACGACCGCGGCCGCGACGACATGAGCAAGAGCGCCGATCGCCCAAGCTCGGTTCATGGTCGGATTGGCGAGCCATGCCCGTTGTGTAGCGACGAAATCAGGTCAGTCGAGTACCGCAAGTACACGGTGGTCTACTGTCCCACTTGCCAGACGAACGGCAAGCGACTCGCCGACAACACCACCAGCAAGTTCCTGAAATAGGAGTTTGCTCTAGCCGAGCAGACCCATGCCTGCGACTGTGTCGCGTTCTTCGACCAGCTCGGCCCAGCTGCTTTCCATCTTCGAACGGGAGTACTCGTCAATGTCGAGGCCTTGCACGATCGAGTACTGGCCACCAGCCGTGGTGCATGGATAGCTGGTGATGATGTTGTCGGGTGCTCCGTAGCTGCCATCGGACACAATGCCCATGGACACCCAATCGCCGGCCGGAGTTGAGCTGGCCCAGCTCCGCATATGGTCGACCGCAGCCGACGCCGCCGACGCCGCCGATGACGAACCTCGGGCGTCAATGATAGCGGCGCCGCGCTTCTGCACGGTGGGAAGGAAGGTTCCGTCGAGCCACTCTTGGTCGTTGACCTTGGCCGCGGCGTTTTGGCCGTTGACTTCGGCATGAAACAGATCGGGGTACTGAGTAGCTGAGTGGTTTCCCCAGATAGTCATCTTGGTGATGTCGTTGACGCTGGTTCCGGTCTTTTGGGCAAGCTGGGCCATCGCCCGGTTGTGGTCGAGCCTGGTCATGGCTGTGAAGTTGGTGTCGGCAATGTTGGGCGCATTGTGCATGGCGATGAGACAGTTGGTGTTAGCTGGGTTGCCAACAACCAACACCTTGCAGTCGGCGCTGGCACTGTCGGACAGCGCCTTACCTTGACCAGTGAAGATTCCTCCGTTGGCAGCAAGCAGATCCGACCGCTCCATACCTGCCTTACGGGGCATCGAGCCAACAAGAATCGCGTAGTCGGCACCTTCGAACGCCTTGTCGGCATCGTCGGTTTTCACCATTCCGGCCAACAGCGGGAACGCGCAATCGTCGAGTTCCATGCCAACACCATCGAGCGCGCCAAGAGCCGGCGTAATTTCCAACATCTGAACAATGACGGGTTGGTCTGGCCCAAGCATTGCGCCAGAAGCGATTCGGAAAAGCAAGCTGTAGCCAATTTGGCCAGCGCCACCGGTTACGGCAACACGAACTGGATCGTTCATCGAGGTTCTTTCGAGAGACTAACGAGGGGTGGCTCCATCGTATCCGTCGGTCGGCCTCGTCCTGAACCCGCCTAGGACAGGCGGCCTCGACAACTAGGCGCTGGTGCGGGTGTTGCCAATCCAAGACTCGAACAGACGGGCATAGACCCCGTCCTGAGTGACCAGGTCGTGGTGAGTTCCGGATTCGACGAGGTTGCCCTTGTCGAACACGAGCACAAGATCAGCGGCCTCAGCGGTAGACAACCGGTGGGCGATAGACAGCGTGGTGCGGCCCAGAGCAACGCGAGCCAACGCATGGCCGAGCGCCCGCTCGGTCTCGGGATCGACTGCACTAGTCGCCTCGTCCAAAATAAGCAGCCCCGGATCGGCGAGCTGTGCTCTGATGAGAGCCACAAGCTGACGCTCGCCGACAGACAGACCTTCACCTCGCTCGCCAACAACGGTGTCTAACCCGTTGGCGGTCCTGGCCAGCCAGGCATGAAGGCCAAGCGACATAATCGCGTCGATGATGTCGTCGTCGGAAGCCCCGGGTCGTCCGTACCGAATGTTCTCGCGCATGGTGGTGTTGAACAGAAAGCCGTCCTGGGGAACCATTCGGACCCTGGCCCGCCGCGAGTCGCTGTCGATTTCGTTCACCGCGACACCACCGATTCGGAGCTCGCCACCCGTTGGGTCGGCGAGGCGGCACAGGAGCTTGGCAAACGTTGTTTTGCCTGAGCCGGTTTCGCCAACAAGCGCGATGTTGGCACCAGCCCGAAGTTCCACATCGATGCCATGCAAGACCTCGACTCCGTCGCGGTATGCGAATCGAAGTCCAGCCGCCGACACGGCCAGCGGTCCGCTTGGCAAGTCGATGCCGTCGGTGGGTTCGACAAGCTCGATCTCCTGATCGAGCAATCCAAGTACCTTGCGGAACCCCGCTACCGCAGTCTGGGTCATGTCGAGAATCTCGGTAAGTTCGCCGATGGGGCTCAGCAGCAAGTTGACAAGAAACACAAACGCCAACATCGAGCCGGTGTCGAGCCCCCACTCGGGTCCCCAGTTGAGGCCAACGATCAGAACCGAGCTCATCGCAATAGCCGCGACGACATCGCCCATGGGAAACATGAAGGCAAAGAACTTCACCGCCCGCATACGAGCCTTGTACTGACGATCGATCACCGCTTCTAGACGGGCCCTGGCTCCAGCGGTAAGCCCGTAGGCCCGGATGACAGCAGCACCACCGATGGTCTCGCTCATCTCCGAAAGGGTGTCGCCGACCTTGGTCCGGAAGTCGTCGTAGGCGGCTAACTGGCGGCGTTGCAAGCGCCGGAGCACCGGAAGCATCGGCAAGAACACCACGATCGTTACCAACGCCAGCTGCCATGAGTAGATGAACATCAGGACCAAGATCCCGAAGATGAGGGTCAGGTTGATGATCCATGCCATCCCTGCCCACTGGGCGAACCGGGCCAAGGTCTCGATGTCTGAGGTCACCCTCGACACCAGAACCCCGCGTTGAGTGTCGTTGTGATCGGCGACCGACAGCTGATGAATCTTGGCGAAAGCCCTGGTACGCAAGCCGAACAGCGTGTTCTCGGTAGCGTTGATGAGGCGGATGAACGTGGCTCGTTGAAGGATGGCGACCGCAATAATCAACAGGGCACCAACAAGGCTTGCCCGCCACACGAACCCGCCGTCGTACTCGCTTCCCGACGACAACCCACGATCGACCACCAGCTGAATCAGAATTGGTACCGATAACTTCCCGCCCGCGCCCACCAAGGCCATAACAATCGTAAGCCTGATGCCATCCCGCAGCTCGGGAGCGACGGCCATGCCTCGCTTGAGTAGCGACCAGGCCCCTTCGGTCTCGTCGAGATCGGATCCGCCCGCGGGTGCGTGAGAGGCGATCACGACGCGTCCTCATAGGCACTGACTAGGGCCTGATAGCCAGGATCCTCAAGAAGTTCGTCGTGGGTGCCAGTCGCGGCGATGTGACCTTGGTCGAGGAACAGCACCCGGTCGGCTAGGCGAATCGTCGACAGCCGCTGAGCCACGATCAGAGACGTTGTCGCGAGCTCGCTGCCGAGACCGTCAAGTATTTCGCGCTCGACCGTTGCGTCGACCGCAGACGTTGCGTCATCTAGAAAGATGAATTGAGGCCGTCGAATCAGAGCTCTAGCGAGGGCAACGCGCTGACGTTGACCGCCCGAAAGCGTTACGCCGCGTTCGCCCACCGTCGTGTCGTAACCAGCAGGCATTTCGGTTATGAAGCTGTGAGCTCTGGCTAGCCGGGCCGCCGCCATGACTTGCTCGCGACTAGCAGAGCCATCTGGATCGATGTTCGATGCGACAGTGTCGGCAAACAAGAACGACTCTTGAAACACCAGGGCCATTGCCCCCGCTAGATCGTCGGCTCCGAGATCGTCTAGAGCAA
>CAZMUM010000013.1:30252-49777 GCA_964569385.1 uncultured Acidimicrobiales bacterium | reverse complement strand
AACACCAGGGCCATTGCCCCCGCTAGATCGTCGGCTCCGAGATCGTCTAGAGCAAAACCGTTAACCAGAATCTGCCCCTCGGTGGGACGGGCGAGACGGAAAAGGAGCTGGCCAAGGGTGCTCTTGCCGCTGCCGGTCGAACCGACCAAAGCAACTACTTCGCCGGGCGCCACTGAGAACGAGACATCGGACAGAACCTCGTCGTCGCCATAAGCGAAGCTCAACCCACTCACATCGAGACCAAGTGGGCCGGTGCCAGACAACCCGCTCGCCGAGCCGTCGTCGTCGCCCTCGGCGAGCAAGACACCGTCGAGCCGAGCGGCCGAAACCAGCGACCGGGGAAGTTCCTCGAGCAGGAAACCAAACACCCGCATCGGGAAGATCAGAATCTGAAGCAACAGCATCGATTGCACCACATCGCCAGCGGTGGCGTCACCCGTAGAAACACGCCAGGTGCCAACCGTCAACAAGGCAATGACGCCGAGGGTTGGAATGGCCTCAATCGTTGGTTCGAACGTGGCTCGCAACCGGCCCATGATGATTCGAGATGTACGTAGATGATCGGCGGCAAACTCAAGACGCTCGACCTCGGCCTGCTCCCGACCAAGCGTCTTGACAACCAGAGCACCGTCGACGCTCTCGTGGACCACAGCGCTCACATCACCAAGGTAGGCCTGGACGTCAGCCGCGGGCACGACCACCTTTTGGCTGTAGATCCGATTGCTAACAATCAGCATCGGGAACAACGACACGACCACAAGCAGCAGATAAATGTCGGCGGCGAGAAGGCTGACAAAGGCCGCTACGAACAGCACAATCACCCCGATACTCATTGGGAGCGGCTGCATTGAGATGGTCGATGTCTCTACATCGGCGTCGGCGTGGGCCAGGAGTTCGCCCGTGGGATGGTCTCGAAAGAAGCTCATCGGAACCGAAACGAACCGGTCGGAGAGTTCTTCTCGCCACGTTATCTGCTGACGCTCGGTGGTCATGGCCCCGAAGTAGCGGCGCATGACGACGCCGACCGCCCTAACCACAGCCACCACAACCAGGGCCAAACACCCAAGCCAGATGTCACGCCCGCTGACGCCATCGGCGAAGCCAGGGACGATGAGCTCGTCGGTTAACCGGCCAAGAACAACGGTGCCGCCAACAGAGAACGCCGAAAAGATCGTCGACCCGAGCACCGACAATGAGAATGGGCCCGGATGATTACGCACATAACGCCACATCAGCGCCATGCCCGGAATAAACACCGGAGTCCGCTTCGAACGCGTTGATATCTGTTCGCTGGCCAGTCCAGCACTCGTGGTCGTCACAGCTACCCCTCAGAGACTCCGAGCGAGGGTAGCCCCCGGCTAGACGCACACCCTTCGAGATTCGCCAACTGTGACAAGTTCCTCACCCTAGGCACTCCGGCTACATCGAGCATCTAAGATCGAAGCGTGGCCCCCAACGATCAGGATCAGATGTTCGACCGCATCCTGGTGCGCGCCCACGAGCTCGATGCCGCTCCTTTGGGCCAAAGCCACCAGCACCGCTCCTCGAACGACATCTCGGTAGCTCAGCTCGAGCTCGAGGCGATCGCCGCCGCGGCTAGAGAAGTAGGAATATCAGAAGATGCCATCAACGCATCACTCGCCGAGGAAGCTCTGGGGCAACCCGAGCCAGAAAAACTGTTCGATCGGGTCGCTGGCCCTGGTTATGTGACGGTTGACAAGGTTGTTTCAACGTCGGCCGCTGGTGCTCTAACACTCGTCGACGACTGGCTTACCACTGGCCATCACCTACGACCCGGTCGCCGTACCGATACCGAAGCGTCATGGTCTCGGCGAACCGACGTTGCAGCAAAGCTCAAGAAGAAGATCCGCTCTGTTAGCGGCGATGCCCAACTCGGGAATGCTCAGATCATCGTGGCCAGAGTCGCCGAAGTTGGTGGCGAGATGCCCACAACAATCGTGCGCCTCGTCGTCGACCGACGTTGCAGTCGATCTACCCGTCTAGGCGTAGGCGGGTCCTTGGGCGGAGCCGGACTCACCGGAACCGCGATCACTCTCGCCGGTGTATACCTCGCACCCATCGCCACGGTCGGGTTTATCGCCGTGGCCGTAGGTGGTGGAGCCGTCGCGCTATCGGGCCGTCGCCAGACAGTAAAACTCGAAGCCGAGATCGAACGTCTTCTCGAAGACGTAGCCGCTGGCCAACGCCCCAAAGGCATTGCTGCGGGCCTCGCCTCCGACATCATGGGCCGCGTCCGCCCCCGCCGCTAACAGACCGTTAGTGGCGGAAGTGGCGTTCGTTGGTCATCACCATTACCAGGCCGTGTTCGTTGGCAGCGGCTATGACTTCGTCGTCTCGCACCGAGCCGCCTGGTTGAATCACGCACGCCACGCCCGCTTCGGCCACCGCGTCTAGACCGTCGCGGAACGGGAAGAAGGCATCGCTAGCAGCGGCTCCTCCGCGAGCACGGCCCGCCGCCTTCTCGGTGGCGATGGCCGACGCGTCCTTACGACTTTGCTGCCCAGCGCCAATGCCAACGGCCTGTCGGTCCTTGACAAGAACAATCGAGTTTGAGGTAACCAATGCGCCAACTGTCCAAGCGAGTTCGATATCGGCCCATTGATCCGCCGACGGCTTGGCCTCGGTTACCACCGACCAATCGGCCCGAGTGGTAACGAACCGGTCTGGGTCCTGTACCAGGAACCCACCATCCACAGATCGGATGTGCCAAGCCAGTTCCGACGGCGGGGGCCCTTCCATGACGCGGAGGTTCTTCTTGCTCAATAACAGCTGACGAGCGGCCGTCTCGTACCCGGGAGCAATCACGACTTCGGTAAACACACCAGTCAGCGCCTCGGCCATGGCTAGATCAACAACGCGATTTGTGGCCACAATGCCCCCGAACGCCGATGCTGGGTCACAGGCATTGGCGAGCTCGTATGCAGTGGACACATCGCCGGCAACCGCAACCCCGCAAGGGTTGGCGTGTTTGATAATGGCAACAGCAGGTTCGGAGCCGAGGGCGGCAACGAGTCGCCATGCGGCTTCGGTGTCGAACACATTGAGGTAGCTGAGTGCCTTGCCACCGTGCTGCACGGCCGCATCCCACCACGAGTGTTGTTCGATGTCGCGGTACCGGGCTCCGCTTTGGTGCGGGTTCTCGCCGTAGCGAAGAGCCTCGGCACGCTCAAGGGCGAAGTGTAAAGTTCGAGGCAGAGGGTCACCGGTGTCGAACCAGCGAACGATGGCGGCGTCGTAGGCAGCTGTGTGCGCGAAAGCATCGCGGGCGAGGCGCCGCCGGGTGTCGGCCGATACCTCACCCTTTGCTTCCAGTTCGGCGGCAACCACCGGATAGTCGTCCGGGCTAACCACCACCGTGACAGCGTCGAAGTTCTTCGCTGCGGCCCTAACCATCGTTGGGCCGCCGATGTCGATGAGCTCGACAGAAGGATCGGACCTAAACGGGTAGAGGTTCCCGACCACCATGTCGATTGGTGCAATGCCAAGCTCGACCAGCCGAACCATGTGCTCTTGTTTGGATCGATTGGCCAGGATGCCGCCATGGACCGCAGGGTGCAGCGTTTTAACGCGCCCGTCGAGCATCTCGGGCGATCCAGTCACCTTGTCGACCCCGAGAACGTCTAGTCCGGCCTCTGCCAGCACCGCTCGGGTTCCGCCAGAGCTCACCAACTCCCAACCAAGGGCATCGAGGCGCGACGCAAACTCGACAATCCCAGCCTTGTCGTGGACCGATAACAAAGCTCTCATCGATTGAGGGTCTCCTTCAGCGCCCACGTGGCCGAAATTGTCGGCCACGATGATGCTAGTTCGCCCGCAGGCAGGACCCTTCGGACTTGATATGTCCGACCGCCAGACGTTTTCGCGAAATGGGATCTAGACGCCAGCACCTTCACCGGCTAGGTTCGGCTCCCTAAATCCTCATCTAGGGAGCGAATTCGTGAACGTCAAACCAAGTGCAATGCTCATGCTCGGCGGAGGCGTGGTGCTGTTCTTCTCGACCTTTCTCGACTGGGTCTCAGCTCGCGGCTTTGGAGCCAGCGGGATCGACACCGACGTCGCGGGGTTGCAGGGCATCTTTGTACTTTTGATCGGGCTCACTGTGGCTGGCATCACCGCTGCCACCACCTTCGGAGATGTGAAACTACCCGACGAAATTCTGGGCTTCACCATGGACCAGATGCTCACAAAGCTGGCGTTCGCAGCGTTCTTGATTACGTTCGGACTGGTGTTCCGCAGCAACGCCGGCATCGGCCTGTGGCTCGGAGTTATTGCGTCCATTGTAATCCTGGTTGGCGGTTTCCTCAAGCAAAAAGAAGGAAGCGAAACCGCTCCCGATACAACCACCTGATCTCAGCGAAAATAGAAAGATGCCCAGGTCCTGCCAGCCTGGGCATCTTTAGTTTTGAATCTGTCGTTGGGTCCCCCAGGGCGTGGGCCTAAAACTCAGCCACGATCTCGGCCATTAGGTCGCCGGCTTCGGTCGGGTTCATACCGACCCGAACACCAGCATCGGCCAATGCGTCCATTTTGGCTTGAGCCGTGCCCTTGCCTCCAGAAACAATGGCACCAGCATGGCCCATCTTCTTTCCTGGGGGCGCCGTAACACCAGCGATGTACGACGAGACCGGCTTTGACATGTGGTTCTTGATGAAGTCGGCTGCTTCTTCTTCGGCCGAACCACCGATCTCGCCAATCATCATGACGGCTTTGGTGGCGGGGTCGGCCTCAAAGGCCCGGAGGCAGTCGATAAACGAGGTTCCGGGCACCGGATCGCCACCGATGCCGACGCAGGTGGTTACGCCAATGTCTTTCTGCTTCAGTTCGTAAAGCGCCTGGTAAGTAAGGGTGCCCGACCGGCTAACAATGCCGACCGGCCCGCCCTCTTTGGCGATGTGCCCGGCGGTAATTCCAATGTTGCACTTGCCAGGGCTGATAATGCCTGGGCAGTTGGGGCCAAGCAGCTGCACCTTGGGGAAGTCGCGGCGGAGCTTGTTGTAGAACCACGCTTCGTCGTGGGCAGGGACACCTTCGGTGATGGCCACGATGAACTCGACGCCACCCTCGGCGGCTTCGATTACGGCGCCACGAACGCCAGGCGCAGGGATGAAGATGCAACTAGCGGTGGCACCAGTGGCCTCGACCGCCTCGGCAACGTTGGCATAGATAGGAATGCCATCGACTTCGGTGCCGGCCTTCTTCGGGTTGGTGCCAGCAACAACTTGGGTGCCGTAGTCGCGGTTCAACAAGCCGTAATACCGACCCTGCGAACCGGTCAGGCCCTGGTAGATGACCTTAGTGTTCTCGTCGACAAAAATGCTCACTGGTTGTCTCCTTGAGCCGCAAGTTCGACCGAGCAGCGCGCCGCGTCCAACATTGTGTCTTCCATTTGTAGGGCATCGCTGAGGTGGGGCGCCAGAATGGCGCGACCCTCGTCGGCGTTAGTTCCGTCGAGCCTGATAACGATCGGCGAGTCGATGTCGACTCGACTCATAGCTTCGATGATGCCGTTGGCGACCTCGTCGCCGCGAGTGATACCGCCAAAAATATTGATGAAGATCGACTTCACCGCAGGATCGTTGTTGATGACCTCAAGTGCGCCGGACATGACGTCGGCGTTTGCGCCACCACCGATATCGAGGAAGTTGGCAGCAGCTCCCCCCGCTTGGCTGACCACATCGACGGTGCTCATGGCCAGGCCAGCGCCATTGGCGATGACACCGACGGTGCCGTCCAGACCAACGTATTGCAGGCCCTTGGCGTGGGCAGCCTCTTCCCGTTCGTCGCGAGGTTGGGTCTCGTCGTACTGGGCGTAGTCGGGGTGGCGGTATTCGGAGTTGCCGTCGAGGGTGACTTTGGCGTCGAGGACATGAACCCGCTTGTCCGGTGTAAAGATGAGCGGGTTGATCTCGACGAGATCGGCATCGCCTTCGGTATAGGCGGTATAGAGCTGCATCATGATCTTGACCGCGCCATCGGTGGCTTCTGGGTTGAGCTTCGCTGCCTCGACCCACGCCCTAGCGGCCTCTTGAGTGAGACCGTCGACGGGATCGATCCAAATCTTGGCAATGGCGTCGGGATGCTGCTCGGCTACGGTTTCGATTTCGACACCACCTTCGGCTGAAAGCATGCCGAGGTGTTTCTTGGCTGAGCGATCGAGGGTGAAGCTGGCGTAGTACTCCTCGGCAATATCGGAGGCCTTTTCGATCAACACTCGTTTGACGATATGGCCCCGGATATCGAGACCAAGAATGTTGCCGGCGTGCTCGCGGACATCGTCTACGGTGGCCGCGAATTTCACACCGCCAGCCTTACCGCGACCGCCGGTGTGCACTTGGGCCTTGACCATCGCAGGGGTACCGACCCTCTCGGCGGCCGCTACGGCTTCATCGACAGTAAAAGCCACTTCGCCCGCCGATACTGGCATGCCAAACTGGGCAAAGAACTGCTTGCCTTGATATTCGAATAGATCCACTCGATCGCTCCCGATCGCTCGATTCTGGACACGTCATGGGACAGACGAGTCGAACGGACATAATAGACGGGTGACAGACACTCCCTCGCCGAACAGCAAGGCCATGAGCAGATTCACCGGCGAACAACGCGGCGTGATCCTTGCCGCTGGCGTCGTTGTTGGCATCCTCATCATCGGATTCGCACTCTCGGCAACGCTGCTACGCGACCGCGATAACACCAACCTCGGCGACGAACGGTTTCAAGATCTTCGAGCTGCCCAGATTCTCCAGAGCGTCGATCAGGGTGGTCCCGTATTCTTCGCCGACCTCACCGACGGCCAGCGCGATATCTACGTAACTCATGTCGGCGACGACGATCTAAGCGGGTTTCTGGCATTCCTGGCCCGCCATCCAGACACCGGCTGTCTCGTGCAATGGCAACCAGACGACAATCGATTCGAAGACCTCTGCGACCCCGAGAACATCATCGACCCAGCAGGTGGCGGCCTCACCCATTTCCCCGTCGAACTTGTTGATGGCCGGTTGGTGATCGACATCAACGCGGCCGACCGAGAACCCGAGACCGACTCCGATCAGTAGGCCGGCGACCGATCTGGCCGTGTCAGAGCTTCGTTAGTGGGGCCCAGCCAAGTAGCAGTCGCTTCTCGCCAAGGTCAGGGAATCGAACTACCGCTTCGGCGTTGTCGCCGCTGCCAATGATGTCGAGCACGACGCCTTCGCCGTATTTGGTATGCACGACATCGTCGCCGGTAGAGATCTTGAGCCCGGTTGGCTGAACATCTGCGCCGGCGTCGATGGCCCGATCGACAATACGTTCGCGGTTGGCTTCTCGTCGTTTCGTCCTGCGAGCTTCCTGGCGCGCTGACAGCCCCGTTACCGACCGGCCCGCTGACCCTCCGATTGGGGCGGAATAGTCGTCGTCGAGTCGGTCGAGGCTACGCAGCGAGGCTCGCCCAGAACGTCGGCCGCGCGCCATACTCTTGTCATCGATGAGTTCGGCCGGGATCTCGTCGAAAAAGCGGCTCGGGGGGTTGTACTGAGTTGAGCCAAAGATCGTCCGACTCCACGCATTGGTGAGGTAAAGCTGCTCGCGGGCCCGAGTAATGCCGACATAGCACAGGCGCCGTTCTTCCTCGAGCTCGTCTGGTTCTCCCAAGGAACGCAGGTGCGGAAACACGCCGTCTTCGAGGCCCATTATGAAAACGATCGGAAACTCGAGACCTTTGGCCGAGTGCAGGGTCATCAGCACCACCTGAGATTCGTCGCCGTCGAGAGCATCGGTATCGGCGACCAATGAGACTTGCTCAAGGAACGCCTCGACGCTTTCGTGGCCTTGGGCCGAACCGACCAGTTCGGCGAGGTTCTCCAAACGGCCTTCGGACTCGATAGAACGTTCGGCCCTCAACTCTTCGATGTAGCCGGAGCGTTCTAGGGCCTGTTTCAGCACCACTGCCGGGCCCTCGGACACCGCCTCGGTCAAACCTGCCATCAACTCGATGAAGTGATCGATGCCACGGCCGGCCCGACCGCTAACGCCGGTTTCGCCCCACTCGTTAAGAGCCTCCATGAAGGTGATGCCCTTAGATGCCGCCGAAGCATCGACCTTCGCGACGCTGCCGTCGCCTACGCCTCGTTTGGGGGTGTTGAGGACGCGTTTGACCGATACCTCGTCGGCGGGGTTAACAACGGCTCGCATGTACCCAAGGGCATCTTTGATTTCGCGCCGGTCATAGAAGCGAGTACCGCCAACAACCTTGTACGGCAAACCGAGCTTGACCATGTGTTCTTCGAGGACGCGGCTCTGAGCGTTGGTGCGGTAGAACACGGCGATGTCGTTCCAGCGAACGTCGCCACCGTCGTGGAGCCTGGCAATTTCGCTCGCCACCCAAGCAGCCTCGTCGGCCTCGTCGTCTCCCTGGAAACGAACGATCTGGGCGCCGCCTCGTTGATCGGTCCACAGATCCTTTGGCCTACGGCTGGAGTTGCGAGCAATAACGGCGTTCGCCGCGTCGAGGATCTTCTGCGACGAGCGGTAGTTCTGGTCGAGGACCACAACCGTGGTGTCTGGAAACGCATTCTCGAACTCGAGGATGTTGCGAATGTCGGCGCCGCGAAACCGGTAGATCGACTGATCACTGTCGCCGACAACACAAATATTGCGGTGGCCGGCACCTAACATCAGAACGATTTCGTTCTGGGCTCGGTTGGTGTCTTGGTACTCGTCGACCATCACGTGTTTGAAGCGGCTCTGATAGTGGTCGAGTACGTCTGGGGCCGCTCGGAACAGTTCGACCGTTACCGTCAGCAGGTCGTCGAAATCCATGGCCCCAGATTTGCGAAGACGGTCCTGGTATTCGACAAACACGTCGCCGATCTTGCGCTCGAAGATGGTGGATGCCTGGTCGCTGTATTCGGTAGCCGACAACAGTTCGTTCTTAGCTGTCGAGATATGACCGTGAATCGTGCGGGGTGGGAACTTCTTCGAGTCGAGACCAAGATCGCGCACCACATAGCCAGTGAGCCTGACGGCATCGGCCTGATCGTAGATACTGAACGCTGACGGGTAACCAAGCACCGCGGCGTCGCGGCGCAGAATGCGAACACACGCCGAATGGAATGTCGATACCCACATTCGTTCGGCGACCGGCCCCACAAGCTCGCCGACCCTGGTGCGCATTTCGTCGGCGGCCTTGTTGGTGAAGGTAATGGCCAGAATCTCGAACGGTGACACGCCGTGATCGATGAGATGGGCGATGCGATGAGTAAGTACGCGGGTCTTGCCTGAACCCGCTCCGGCCACAACAAGCAAAGGGCCCTTCTCGTGAAGAACCGCGTCGTATTGAGCAGGGTTAAGTCCGTCGAGGTGTTTGCTTTGCGGACTGCTCATGTTCTTGATCCGTCGCGATGGCTTTGAGTCATGTGCGGCCGAGGTTACTCAGGGGGTGCGCCACCCAGGCTCCGATCCCCCTGATCGCCTTATCGCCTGCGCCACCCAGGCTCCGACCCCTCTGGTCGCCTGCGCCACTCAGGCTCCGACCCCTCTGGTCGCCTGCGCCACTCAGGCTCCGACCCCTCTGGTCGCCTGCGCCACTCAGGCTCCGACCCGAACCCAAGTAAGTTGTAGCTCGTGGAACCAGACCCCATGCCAAACACCACGCCTGAGTGGGTCAGAATCATTCGTCATTGCGGCGTCTCGGAACGTCGCCACGAGATCGGAGAACAACTCACAACGCGCGGTGATGTTGGTTCAGGGTTCTTCGTAGTGATCGAAGGAAACGTCGACATAGTCGAAGACAACCGCAAGGTCGTGGCGAGTGTGGGCCAATACGGGTTGATCGGAGAACTCGGCCTTCTTACGCGGTCACCTCGCACTCACACGGCGGTGGCGACCACCCGCGTCCGCACCTGGCATGGCGACCTCACTTGTTTCACTACGGCCCTCGATCACGACGTCGTTAGGGACCACCTCGGGCGCACCGCGACCCGGCGACTAGCTGAGGCAATTCAACCGGTTGTGCTTCGCGGGCGCGACGACGTCGACATGATCATTAGGCCGATGCTTCCGTCAGATCGTGCTGCTTACCTCGATGCCCTCGATGGTGCGTCTGTCGAAACCCTTCAGACCCGTTTCTTTACACCGACGAGACCAACGCCGCTAGTAATCGAACAGTTGCTCGACATCGACTTCGTTAGTCAGTTTGCTTGGATAGCAGCGCGAGTCGACAGCCCAGACGTCGGGCTCGGGATCGGCCGGTTCGTAGCCGTGCCTGAGGACTCTGACCAAGTCGAACTGGCGGTAACCGTTCAACCAGAGGCCAGAGGACTGGGGCTTGGCACCCTGCTCGTTGGCGCAGTCGCCGTGGCCGCAGCTTCCATTGGCTACCGGGAAATGGTCGCGCTGGTGCTCTCTGACAATAGGGCCATGCGGGCGATACTCGACAAGTGTGGAGCCTCCTGGGAACGGTTCGACGCAGGTGTGGTTCGGACAGTTCTAAGCAACGACATCGTCGCAAGTCGACTCGCCGGAGAACACGTAGCCGCCTTGGGTTCGGCAACCCAAGACCTGGCCTTGGCCGCGTCGCTCGCATTGGCCTGACACCGGATCATCGAGCATCCTACTTTCGTCCCGGGCGCGGTTCGGGCCCGTTTAGGCTCACAGTCCATGTCGAATAGTCCGTTCCGATTCGGAATTCAGGCCAGCCCACCAACGTCAAGTAAACAGTGGAACGAGTTGTCGAAAACAGCCGAAGATCTTGGTTATGACTGCTTGACGATCCCCGACCACATGGACGGCCCCATGGCGATCGGCCCTGCGCTCGCAGCCGCCGCGGCGGCCACGACCACGTTGCGTATCGGGTCGATGGTTTATTGCAACGATTTCAGGCATCCCGTCATGTTGGCCAAGGAACTCGCCACAATCGACCTCCTCTCCGACGGTCGCCTCGAATACGGCCTCGGCGCGGGCTGGATGCTCGACGACTACGAAACCATGGCCTTGCAGTACGACCGGCCTGGCGTTCGACTCGACCGGCTTTGTGAGGCAGTCGAACTCACAACCGGGCTGCTATCGGGTAGAACGGTCGAACACCGCGGAACGCACTACTCCACTGCGGCCTACCAACTGTCACCTCAACCTGTGCAGTTGCCTCCACCGCTCTTTCTCGGTGGAGGAGGAAAGCGCATGCTGTCCATTGCCGCTCGTTCGGCCGACATCGTCGGGATCAACTTCAACCTAAACGTTGGCGCCTTCGACAGTTCCGTCGGTGTCGACGGAACGGCATCCAGAACCGACACCAAACTCCAATGGATTCAAGACGCCGCCGGCGATCGTTGGGATTCGCTCGAAATCCAGGCTCGAGTTCACCATTGCGCAGTAAATGAAGATCTCAACGTCGCCACCGCTGGCGCCGAACGACTCGGGTTCGATCACGAAACTGCGCTCGAGAGCCCTCACGTTCTGGTTGGTCCAGTGGCGGCCATCGTGGATCATCTGTACCGCCGCCGCGACCGGTGGTCGATTTCCTACGTCACTATCAACGCCACCGAAATGCATGAGTTCGCGCCAGTAGTTGAAGCGTTACGAAGTAGCTGATCTGGGTTCAAGCTCGCGGAAGGGCAAAGAACGCGATGGCCACATAGTGGGTCGCGGCCGCGGCAACAACGAACAGATGAAAGATCTCGTGGTACCCGAAAACTTTGGGCCACGGGTCGGGCCGACGCAGCGCGTAGACCACCGCACCGATCGTGTACAGCGCACCGCCCGTCAGTATCAAGGTGAACCCCGCCACTCCGAGAGCTCGCCAAATGTCGTCGATGAAAAAGATGGCGGCCCACCCAACCAGCACATATGGCGCGGCAATGACCGGGTACGGAAGATCGTGGAAGAACAACCTGATGGTGATACCAGCCGCACTGCCTATCCACACGACCGAGAGCAGCACGTTTCGTTCGAAAGGCTCCAATGTGAAGATCGCAATCGGAGTGTAGGTGCCCGCGATGGCTAGAAATATCATCGAATGATCGAGCCGACGCATCACTGCGTAGCCCGTCGATCCCCACTGAACCCGGTGATACAAGGCCGAGATTCCGAATAGGCCGACGGTGGAGGCGCAATAGATAGCAATCACGAACCGTGGCCCCACCCGCGGCGCCGAAACAATCATGATCGGCATGAGCGTTAGCGCAGCTATGAACGCAGCACGGTGTGAGACCCCGCGAAGGCGCGGCCGCGGCGGAACAACCTGGCTCGTCATGGCCACTAGCGTGCCATGCTCCAGGCTCAGGGGTCGAGCGCGCTTGAGACTGGATGCCGGGTTGACGCAATTCGCAGTGTTACGTGGTGTAGTCGGCGTTTAGCCTTATGTAACCATCGGTCAGGTCACAGCCGTAGGCGGTAAACGTGCCGGCAGCGATACCAAGGCTCACATGAATCAGAACCTCATCGCCGCCGAGGTAGGACGACAATCCAGCCAGCGCAGTTTCGCCGAGCAGTTGCGGATACACCTCATCGAGTCCAAAACGGATCGTTGTGCGGTCTGGTTCGATGTCGGTGTCGGCTGAACATTTTCCGATGGCCATCGCAACTCGGCCCCAGTTGGGGTCGGCACCATGAACAGCGGTCTTGACCAGCGGCGAATTCACGATCGACTTAGCCACCCGCCGAGCCTGGGCATCGTCGCGAGCGCCATCGACGCGAACCTCGATCAGGGTCTCGGCGCCTTCTCCGTCGCTAGCAATCATCTTGGTGAGCCCCAATGCCACCTCGAACAGGGCTCGCTCGAGTTCGGCAGCGCCAACAGCGCCAGCCCGGCCCGATGCCATCACGATCGCAGTGTCGCTGGTTGAGGTATCGGTATCGACGCTGACGGCGTTAAAGGAGCGATCGACCACACGCCGCCACATTCTGTCGAGCTCGTCGGGTTCGACCGCAGCGTCAGTGGTAATGATCGAAATCATCGTGGCCATGTCTGGTTCGATCATGCCAATACCTTTGGCAATTCCAACAACCGTGGCCTGGCCCGCGGTGGCCACGACAACCTTCGGTGCCGTATCGGTAGTCATGATGGCCGAGGCAGCCTCGATAGCAGCTGCGACGGCGTCGACCCAGGTGGTGCGGTCGAACCAACGATGGATCCTGTCCATGGGCAACCGGTGACCAATCACCCCTGTGGCGGCCACCAAAACATCTTCTGGCTTGCATCCAACCAATTCGGCGGTTCGGACAACTAACGCCTGGGCGTGGGCGTCTCCGTCGGGGCCATTAGCAACGTTGGCGTTCCTGGCCACGACCACTACTGCTCGGGCCAACTTGTTTGAACCGTGTCGCCTAGAGACCACGACGCTCGGCCCAGCAAAGCGACTCTTGGTGTAAAGACCAGCTGTCGGCACGACCTCATCGGCGGCGACAATCAAGACGTCTGGCCGATCGTCGGCAATGCCGATCGAGCCCGTCATAGCCCTGAACCCAGCGGGGAACTCAGTCATTGATGGCAGTCCTATTCCCACTCGATGGTGCCAGGAGGCTTCGACGTGATGTCATACACAACGCGGTTGATACCGTCGACTTCGTTAATGATCCGATTCGAAATGGTTGCCAGCACCTCATGAGGAATACGAGCCCAATCGGCGGTCATCGCGTCTTCGCTGGTCACAGCACGAACAATGATCGGCCGCTCGTAGGTCCGCTCGTCGCCCATCACCCCAACAGATCGGATATCGGCGAGCACCGCGAAAGATTGCCAGATGTCGGCCTCTAGGCCCGCATCAGCAAGTTCGGCCCTAACAATGACATCGGCGTTCTGAAGGATTTCGACCTTGTCGGGAGTGACCTCGCCGAGAATCCGAACCCCAAGGCCTGGTCCCGGAAATGGCTGGCGCTGAACGATTTCGTCTGGCAAACCGAGCTGGGAACCAACAGCACGAACCTCGTCCTTGAACAACTGCCTCAGCGGCTCGACTAGCTCGAACTCGATGTCGTCTGGCAAACCACCCACGTTGTGATGACTCTTGATCTTGGCCGCGTTCTTGGTTCCGCTCTCGATGACGTCGGGGTACAGCGTCCCTTGAACCAGAAACCGGGCATCCTCGATACCAGCTGAGGCCTTCTCGAAGACGCGAATGAACTTCTCACCAATTGCCTTTCGTTTGTCCTCGGGGTCGACCACGCCCTTAAGGGCCCCGAAGAACTCGTCGGCAGCCTGCACATGAATCAGCTCGATGCCTTGGTGCCTCCTGAACGTCTCGACCACTTGTTCGCCTTCGCCGGCTCGCATCAGGCCGGTGTCGACAAAGACACATGTCAGCTGGCCGCCGATGGCCCGATGGACAAGGGCAGCGGCAACGGCAGAATCAACTCCGCCCGACAAGCCACAAATGGCCCGATCGGATCCAACCTGTTGTTTGATTGCCCTTACCGATTCTTCGATGATGTCGGCGGTATTCCAATCGGGGCCAAGCTCGCACGCGCCGCGCAGAAAACGCTCGAGAAGCCGCTGCCCATATGGAGAATGCACAACCTCAGGATGAAATTGCACCCCGAAAATTCGGCGTTCTAAGTTCTCGAGCACTGCAACGGGAGCATCGTTGGTTCGCGCGGTGACAATGAAACCGGGAGGTGGCTCGACAACGGCGTCGAAATGACTCATCCAGACCGGCTGCTCGACTGGAGCGTCTGAGTCGAACAACGCCGAGTCTCCTAGACGCGTCAGCTGAGTTCGGCCGTACTCGGCCTGGCCATTTCGATCGACGACACCACCCAACTGCTGAGCCACAAGTTGCGCGCCATAGCAGATACCCAGAATGGGAACTTCGAGATCGAACACCTCTGGATCTAGCTTGGGCGCGCCTTCGACATGAACCGACTTCGGACCGCCGCTCAAGATAATCCCGGCAGGGTTCCGCGCCGCGAACTCGGCCGCGCTTAGATCGTGCGGCACGATCTCGGAGTACACATTCGCTTCGCGGACGCGCCTCGCTATGAGTTGTGCGTATTGGGCGCCGAAATCGACAACCAGAACTGCTCTATTAGATGTCGACCCGGCCATAACAAAAAGCCTCTGAATCAGGCCAGGCATCCACGACTATCGAGTCACAGCTCTATTGAGCAGCGATGCCTGGTCTCTTTGACCAAACGACCATTCTAGGTCAGCGGGTTCGATACCTCGTGCACCTCGTCGGTACTGGCCTGGCCAGGCTCGACGCCGTCATTATCATCGGATCGGCGATCCTCGCCATACCCGAGTAGAGCCTTGAGTTTGGGCAGATCCTTCACCCAAGCCTCGAAGTCGTTCGATCGCATCGGACGGGCCATGAAGTAGCCCTGGGCCATCTCACACCCAAGCTCTCGCAGACGCTCGTAGGCCCCGAAGTCCTCCACACCCTCAGCCACGACCGACAACCCGAGCCGATGAGCCATATCGATCGTGCTCTGAACAATGACTTCATCGGATTCGTCGGACGCAAGGTTCTTAACGAATGCTTGGTCAATCTTCAGGGAATGGATCGGTAGCGACCTCAGATACGAGAGCGAGGAGTACCCAGTTCCGTAGTCGTCGACATACAACGTGAAGCCCATCTCGCGAAGGTGTTCGAGAGTTGCCGTGATCTGGGTTCCGTCAGCCACTGCGGCCGTCTCGGTAAGTTCGAGACCAAGGTGGGCAACATCGATCTGGTGACGGTCAAGCAACTCAGCCAGGCGGCCGGGAAGCCGAGGATCAATAAGGTCGTGAGCCGACAGGTTGACGGCGATCATCATGGGATTACCACGGTCGAGCCAGCGTCGGGCTTCAGCGGCTGCCATCTCGAGGACCTGAGACGTAATCTCACCCACCAAACCCGTGGTCTCTGCCAGCGCAATAAACTCATCGGGCGGAACAAAGCCGAGGTCTTTGTGGATCCATCGAATCAACGCCTCAGCGCCAATGACATCTCCAGTCTGGAGGTCGAGTTTGGGCTGGAACCAGAGCTCGAACCCGTGAGCCGCTATGGCTTCCCTGAGTTCGGCAACGAGCATGACTCGTCGCAGCTGGGTCTCATCTAGTTCGGGGCGGTAGTCGGCAATGAGTTGACCAACACGTTTGGCATCATTTAGCGCGAGGTCCCCGCGCTGGACCAGAGTGGCGCCGTCGGCCTCGCTACGATCAGCAATCGCTACTACGCCGGCGCTGCAACGCATGTCGAGGCGGAGTTCACCAACCGACGACCCAGCAGCGAAACGACTCAGTGCTCCCCTGATCGTGGCGTGGATGCTCTCGAGGCTCGACATCGGCAAGGCGACAGCAAAGGTGCCGCCGTTAATTCTGGCAACGGCGTAGGCCATATCTGAAAAGGCAACATCGAGTTGTTCGGCGGTGGCCATGATCATGGCGTCACCGGCCTCGTGTCCGAGCGTTTCGTTGACCTCGTCGAAACTCTGAAGACCAATAGTGACTACCGCCATCGGACGATCGGGCGCAGCATCGACAAGGCTGATGAACTCACCACGATTGGCGAGGCCGGTCAGCTCATCGCGTCGAGATGCATCGTCCAACAACCGTACGAACAAGCCGTTGCGCAAAGTCGCTGACAGTTGCCGGACGAGCGCACCAACCTGATCGGCGCTGGCCTTATCGAAGTTGCCGACGGCGGTGGCCGATTTGGTCGCAACGAATATGACCGCCTCGTCGTCGCGTAGGCCCAGTGTCATCGACACCATCTGGCCATCGAGGACGCCAAGAGACCGGCCAATTTCGCTGTCAACAGCTGCCACGTCGCGTACAACTGCTTCATCGGTCATTACCGCCATCCACGCTACGACTGTCGATGGCGACTCGAATGGTTCGTGCGTCAATTGGCGATCAACGGACCGATAGACACCCGGAGGACCAAACGATCCGTCTTCGAAGACGATTACCGACACTGTCGTCGCCGCAATCACGTCGACCACATCGGTCATCGCGGTGACAAGCACTCGATCCACGTCGACATCGTTCGCGATCGTGCGGCTGAAGTCGTGGAGAGTCTGTAGCCCCGTATAGCGGCTCGTCACAGTGGCGTGCTGTCTGAAGATCGCGACCAGCCCAATTCCGACCACTGCCAAGAACACGAGGGTGAACGGACCAGCCTCAAGCGCCCCGGCACCAATTACGCCGAACGAACCACCGATGAGGGTGACCATCATCTGGGCCCGATAGACATCCATAGCTTGACGGCGTCGGGGGCGGCCCTCAAAGATCCAGATCGCCGAGAAAACTGACGTCGCCCCAACAAAGTCAGCCAATGCCACGGCAAGAATCGCGGCCGATCCGCTAGCCAAGGTCAGAGCGTTGGTCTGGCTGATAGCCATCACGACGAATGCAACAACAGCAGCCTCAACCGCGAACTTCGACAGATTGAAAAAGACCTTCAGAGGCGTCATTCGCCGCACAATTACAAGCGCAATTCCAGCTCCGACCGGTGCCGCGATGACCATCGAGGTGGGGTCGAGCGAAAACACCGCAATCACCAGAATCGCTTCGGTGATCGAGAACGAGTGAGCCTGTTTACGGATCTCAAGGTTGAACACAACAGATTCCGATACGAAAAACGCTGCGATAAACGGGAGAATCTGAGTTAACGAGGACCGCTCGGCGGTGCCCCCAGGCATAAAGATCAGCAAGGCGACCGTGGCCAACGCCAAACCGATCGAAACGAGGC
This sequence comes from uncultured Acidimicrobiales bacterium, assembly GCA_964569385.1. GTDB lineage: Bacteria > Actinomycetota > Acidimicrobiia > Acidimicrobiales > Poriferisodalaceae > JAADHX01. The sequence continues at coordinate 32,111 of CAZMUM010000013.1, read as the reverse complement.
TCACCTTCTGAGCTGCCGAGAGAGACAACTTCTGTACCTGACGGCGGACGCGGGGGATCATCAAGCGGCCCGTCCACCCACTGTCGCCCGCCCACCGGGCGCAGCACAGAATGTTCTCTGCCGAATAGTCACGAGTGTTTCCTCACATGACCGGTCGGCCGTGAGAGGCTCTCGATGAGGTTCTGGCCTTGAATTTCCGAGGTTAGAGCAGTGCCCCGCTAGCTCGAGTTGGGGCCACTTTTGCTCACGAAATCTGCATCTGTAACTGGAGCTTCGGGTTTCAGCGAGGTTCGGCGGTGGGGAGTAGGTCGCAACGCCGCGTGGCTCGTAGGTCAGGCGAGTAATATCAGTCCACATGTCCGGCTTCACCCTGACTATCCGACCGGGGCACCCTGATTTCCTGGATCTGCCGTGGAATACCTCGTTGACGGACTGGTCATCTGAGCGGCTAATCGACCTCCCCAAGGGCATCTCGCGACACGAGGTTCGCTTCGTTGTCTACGACCAGGCCATCTACGCCATCAAGGAACTTCCCAGTCGAGCCGCCCGTCAGGACTTCGAGGTACTGCGGGCCCTGGAGAAGTCCGCAGGGCTCGCTGTTACTCCTGTTGGGCTAGTCGAGATGCGACACGCCGACCGCACAGCAGAGCGGTCGGCTGCGTTGATCACCTTGTACGTCGAGTTCTCCTTCAGCTATCGCGAGTTGCTAGAAGGTCATGGTTTCGGGCGGCGCCGAAACCAGATGCTCGCGGCATTCGCAACACTGCTCGTGCAACTGCACCTCGCTGGCTGCCATTGGAGGGATTGTTCTCTGTCTAACGTGTTGTACCGATACGACGCTGCCGGAATCCAGACCCTCATGGTCGACGCCGAAACCGCTGAGCTGCACAAACAACTCAGCGACGGGCAGCGACAGGAAGACCTCGAAATCATGAAGATAAACGTCGCAGGAGGGATGGCCGATATCGCCGCCTCGTTGGGCACTGACATCAACCACGCCGATCTGAGTCTTGGCGACGCTATCGAGACACGGTACGAGACGCTCTGGGATCAGCTCACCAAGGACATCGTGATTCCCACGACGCAACGATGGCGCATAACCGAACGCGTCCAGGAGTTGAACGAACTTGGCTTCACTGTCGAGGAGATCGACCTCGAGGTAGTAACGGGCGGTGACAGGTTGCGGCTCGAGACCGTTGTAGGCAAACGAACCTTCCATGCGGACCGACTGCGGCAACTGACCGGAGTTGAGGCAAGCGAGGGTCAAGCAACCCAGATCCTGACCGATCTCTATCGATACCAGGCTCGCTCAGAGGCCTCCAGGTCGAACAAGACGTTGGCCGCGATCCGTTGGCGGCTCGACGTCCTCGACCCGCTCCTCGATCGGCTGCGCCAGATCAACCCGTCTGGTGACCCCATTCAGGGGTTCTGCGACTTCCTTCGGTTTAGGTATTTCGCATCTCGAGACTCGGGCCGCGACGTGCCAAACAGCGACGCATTCGAGCAATGGCTCCACGCTCAGCAGCCCGGCTATCCATTAGCAACCAACGACGTCGAAGACTGAGCGCCCACACCGACTGGCTTTCAGCGAGCCCCTATATCAAAGCCGTGTCAGCACCAGCAAAGGGCGGCGCCCCGCGGACCCGCGCTCAAATCACCCAACTCCGCTCGGACCGGAAGCGCCACATAACTCGCAAAGCAGATCAAAAAGTATCGTGGCAGACGCGCCCCAAACCGTCTCATCGGCCAACTCGAAAAACCGCACCGGTCTACTCAGGCTCCGATCCTTCTGATCGCCTGCGCCACTCAGGCTCCGATCCTTCTGATCGCCTGCGCCACTCAGGCTCCGATCCTTCTGA
>CAZMUM010000013.1:0-30152 GCA_964569385.1 uncultured Acidimicrobiales bacterium | reverse complement strand
TCGCCTGCGCCACTCAGGCTCCAGAGTTCCTCGTGGAAGACACCTGGGACAACCAGTTCGGCAAGCGGAACCGAAAAAACCGACTCGACCTCGCCCGGATTGGGTACAAACACCAGACCGGGCGGAACTACGCCCACAAAGGGGTAAATCGCCGACTGAGACGTCAGCGTCGTGAGCCGGTCGAGTTCGCCCACGATCTCAACGAGACCCGGTCGAAGGCCAATTTCTTCCTCAGCTTCTCGAAGTGCAGTGGTTCGAAGAGCCTCGCCCCTATCCTGACGACCGCCAGGAAACGCGATCTCGCCACGATGAGTGCGCAGTCTGCTGCTCCGCTTTGTCAGCACAACACTCAGCCCATCGCCAGATTCATGCAACGCCACCAGAACAGCTGCATCGGCATTGATGAACGGCATAGCAGTCGATGACGCCCGGTTTGGGCGACGAGCTAGTCGTTTCCGAAGCACGGATAGGTCGGCCAGTTCGGGGCTATCAGCCCACGGCGGATGCGCACCCGCAACGACGTCGGGCGGCCTAGGGATTATCTGCTTGCCGCCGCGTGAGTTTGACATCAAAGATCAAAGTTACAAGCCATCAGTCCCGATGCAGCAGACATGTCGAGCACCAAAACGACAACAGCCCCGACGCTGCCGTCGGGGCTGTTGTTCAGGTTACAACCAACGCTGAGGACCGAGAAGATCCCTGCGCCAGATGAACTACATCATGCCTGGCATTCCACCCATACCGCCCATACCGCCCATAGCCGCAGCGGCAGCCGCCGGATCATCGGCTTCTGGTTTGTCGGTGACGAGAGTCTCGGTGGTGAGCATCAGGGCTGCGATCGAGGCCGCATTCTGAAGCGCCGAACGAGTCACCTTGGCCGGATCGATAATGCCTGCGTCGACAAGGTTCTCGTATTCGCCGGTAGCGGCATTGAAGCCGTCACCGCCAGAACCAGCTTCTACTCGCTGAACCACAACGGCACCCTCAAAGCCGGCATTAGCGGCAATGAGACGAGTGGGAGCATCGAGGGCGCGATACACGATCGACGCACCAGTGGCTTCATCACCAGATAGGTCGAGTTCGTTGATGGCGTCGCGGGCACGAAGAAGAGCCGTACCGCCGCCGGGGACGATGCCCTCGTCGATGGCTGCACGGGTCGCCGAGACGGCATCTTCCATGCGGTGCTTCTTCTCTTTGAGCTCGACCTCGCTGGCCGCACCAACCTGAATGACAGCAACGCCACCAGCAAGTTTGGCAAGACGCTCTTGGAGCTTCTCACGATCCCAATCGGAGTCGGTATCGTCGATTTCGCGCTTGATCTGAGCCACACGCCCTTCGACGTCGGCCTTGTTGCCACCACCGTCGATAATGGTCGTCTCGTCCTTGGTGACCACGACCTTACGAGCAGTGCCCAACAGGTCGAGCGTGGTGTTGTCGAGCTTGAGACCGATTTCCTCGGCAATGACCTGACCACCGGTGAGAATCGCCATGTCGGCGAGCATTGCCTTGCGGCGTTCGCCAAAGCCTGGAGCCTTAACAGCAACAGAGGTAAAGGTGCCACGAATCTTGTTGACCACCAGAGTTGCGAGGGCTTCGCCCTCAACATCTTCGGCGATCATCAGCATGGTTTTACCGGTTTGCATGACCTTTTCGAGCACAGGTACAAGTTCTTGTACTGAGCCAATCTTGCCGTTGACAAACAAGATGTAAGGATCTTCAAGAACTGCTTCTTGACGGTCAGGGTCGGTGACGAAGTAAGGCGACAAGAAACCCTTGTCGAACTGCATACCTTCGGTGAAGTCAAGCTCGATACCGAACGTATTGGATTCCTCGACCGAAATCACGCCATCTTTGCCGACCTTGTCAAAGGCCTCTGCCAGGATTTCACCAACAACAGGATCAGCAGCCGAAATAGCTGCGACCGAAGCAATCTTGTCCTTGTCGGATGACACATCTTCTGACATCTCTTCGATACGGGCAACCGCGACAACAACAGCTGCCTCGATACCACGCTTTAGGGCCATCGGATTTGCGCCTGCGGCAACGTTACGAAGCCCCTCACGAATCAAGGCCTGCGCCAACACCGTTGCGGTGGTGGTGCCATCGCCGGCGACATCGTCGGTCTTGGTAGCAACCTCTTTGAGGAGCTGTGCGCCCATGTTTTCAAAGGGATCTTCGAGCTCGATCTCGCGGGCGATCGACACACCATCATTGGTGATAGTCGGGGCGCCGAAAGACTTCTCGAGCACGACGTTGCGACCGCGTGGGCCGAGCGTGACCTTCACGGCGTCGGCGAGTTTGTTTACGCCCGCCTCAAGGCCACGACGGGCCTCTTCACTGAACTTTAGGATCTTGGGCATGAGTTATTTCACCACCGCCAACACGTCGCGGGCATTGAGGATAAGAAGGTCCTCGCCAGCGATAGTGATATCGGTCCCGCCGTACTTGCTGTAAACGACAACGTCGTCGACAGCTACATCGTTGGGGATGAGCTCACCGGTGTTGTCCGAACGACGGCCAGGTCCAACAGCAAGAACAGTGCCCTGCTGTGGCTTCTCCTTCGCAGTATCAGGAATGACCAAACCGCTAGCGGTGGTCTCCTCGGCGTCGTTGGGGCGCACGACGATGCGGTCCTCGAGGGGCTTAAGATTCATCTTTACTGTGCCTCCATTGGCATTAGCACTCTCATGGTGCGAGTGCTAACGATAGGCCCAGACGGTGTTGCTCACAACCCCAGATCGTCGACGAAACTCACCTTTAGCCGTGGATCGGCTCCGGCGTCCAATTTATCGGGGCCAGATGACCGCAGCCGCCACCATCCCGAGGCGGCAACCATGGCCGCGTTGTCGGTACAAAGATCGAGTCTTGGCAACAGTACTCGACGCCCATCGGCTGCTCCGGCCTTGGTCACAGCCGCTCGAAGAGCGCTGTTAGCGGCAACGCCTCCAGCCAGACATATTCCATTTGCGCCAATCTGATCGGCAGCTCGCCTGGCCTTGGTCACAAGTACCTCAACCACCGCAGCCTGAAACGAAGCCGCAATGTCATTGACGTCGTAGTCAGGATTGGCGCGTACATGGTTAATCACCGACGTCTTGACCCCACTGAACGAAAAGTCGAGACCCTCCCTGAGCATTGGTCGAGGAAAGTTCACGGCAGTTGGGTCGCCAGATTTCGCCAAGCTGTCGATTACCGGGCCACCCGGGTAGTCGAGTTCGAGATATCGGGCCACCTTGTCGAAGGCCTCACCGGCGGCGTCGTCGAGGGTTCGCCCAAGCAGCTGAAAGCGCCGGGCTGCGTCCATTGCCACCAACATTGTGTGACCGCCCGATACCAGAATGATCAACAGTGGAGGATCAAGGGTCGGGTCCTCCAACAGTGCGGCTTCAAAATGGGCTTCGAGGTGGTTCACCCCGACAAAGGGAACGTCCCAGACCAGCGCAAGAGCCTTGGCCGCGCTCACCCCGACAAGCAATGAGCCGATCAGACCCGGGCCAACCGTGGCGGCCACAGCATCGATCTCAGCCGCAGATACCTTGGCCTCATCGAGTGCGGCCGCGACGGTCGCAGTTATGTGCTGCTCGTGGGCCCGACCCGCAATCTCGGGGACCACCCCGCCAAACTCGGCATGCAGGTCGATCTGGCTGGCAATGATGTTGCTACGAATATCGCGCCCTCCAATAACAACAGCGGCGGCAGTTTCGTCACAAGAGGTCTCGATACCGAGGATGGTCTCAGTCATTGGTCGAGCCATCTAGTCGGACCTGAGAGCTCGGCCTCGATCTCGCGAAGACCGCCCAAGAACTCGGCCTCGTCGGTCCTGTGGGCCCACATGATGACGGCATCTTCGCCAACATCGGTGTAGTAGTTCTTTCGCACACCGGCCTCGGCGAACCCGAATCGTGCGTACAGCCGTTGGGCGCCGGCATTCGACGACCGAACCTCAAGCGTGAGAGCGGTGCAATCCTTGAGCGCCGCGCCGCGACAAATAGAGAGCATTGCCCTCGTTGCTACACCTCGTCCGGCGTGTTCGGGGTCGGTCGCAACCGACGTGACGTGACCATCGGTACCGACGACCATCAGACCCCCGTAACCAACGATTACCTTCTCATAGCGCACGATCGAGTAGATACGGGTTTCGGGACGATTGAGTTCCTGAAGGTATAACGCCAGGGACCACGGGCGCGGATAGACCTTGGTGTCGATCTCCCTAACAGCAGCGAGATGCCGACGTCGCATCGGCTCAACCGTTATCTCGCGTTGATCGGTCATTGGTGCTTCCCTGAAACTTGACCAGAAACGGTGGCCCAGTTGGCCACTGCATCAGGACGCCTCAGATACAACGGTGCCACACGGTCGTGCGAAACAGCCTCGCCCGCCAAAGCCCGGGTACAGCAAAATCGACCCACGACCGCCGCCGACGGGTACACGATTGTCGATGCAACTCTGTGCGCCTCGAATGCAGCTGCATACCTGATGGCGCCATCGCCAATCAGCACAGCATCGGCAGAGAGCGCATCTCTGACCGTTTCTGGAGTGGCAACACCAGGATCGCCCTGGGCTTCGCCTACGCGAAAGCTCTGGTGAAAAACTTCGCCTCGACGAGCGTCGATCACAGCCACTACTGGTGCATCGCACCATTGCGTCTCGCTAGCCAACACCTCCAAACTCGTCACCGGCACCATTGGAATCTGAAGGGCGAAGGCCATTGATTTCGACGTCGCCAAACCAACCCTCAGACCAGTGAACAACCCAGGTCCGACATCGACCCCAATTGCTTCGACGTCTGTGAGCTCTACTGAGCAGGTGTCCAGCAACTGGCGGATGGCAGGCACCAGAGTTTCGGCATGACGCCGGTCCCGTGCCACCTGGAAAGACCCGACAAGCCCAGATTCGTCGACGAGCGCAGCCCCGACCTGGGCAGTAGCGGTCTCAATTGCGAGAACGAGCACGTCAGGCACCCAAGCCGAGGTCGAGTTGATCGATGCGGCTGGTCCACGACTCTCCCGAAGGCTCAAGACAAAACCGTCGATGATCGGGGCAACGAGCCGGGCCAAGTTCGATCGACACTGTCAATCGATCTGCTGGAAGTTGGGCGGCCATGCGGTCGCCCCACTCGATGATCGTAATCCCGCCATCGTCGAGCAATTCGTCCAACGCCAGATCTTGAACCTCATCGGGCCCCGACAAGCGATACAGATCGAGGTGATGGAGCCGATGCGCTCCCACATACTCCTGTACCAAGGTGAAAGTTGGCGACGTCACCGGTTCGGTCACGCCCAACCCAGCAGCAAATCCCTGGGTGAACGTGGTCTTACCAGCGCCCAAATCGCCATTGAGCACGATGACGTCGCCGGGACCCACCACCGCGGCCAACGCACGAGCGATTCTTTGGGTTGCGGCGAGGCCGTCGCTTGGCAGGCAGAGCACTGCCAGATGTTAGCGATTAGGCGCGGCTGTGGCATCGGACTACGGCTTGGCACTGGTCTGGTGTGTTCCTCCCAGTGGCACTCGCGGCACCCGAACCGAGATGCTGGTTAGCACCTCGTATGCGACAGTCCCGACTCGCCAAGCGAGTTCTTCGGCATCGATGTGCTCCTCACCATCGCGGCCCAGAAGGACCACATCGGTAGCTGTTGAATCGACGGCCGGTCCATTTGGGTCGACAGGACCAATCTCCACAACTGTTTGGTCCATGCTGACACGACCGATGACGGTCCGGCGTTTTCCGCCGATCAGCACATCAGACCGATTCGACAAGTGGCGACGATACCCGTCGGCATAGCCGACTGGCAGGGTGGCTACATGCGTTGGATCGGTGGCCCGCCAGGTTGATCCGTAGCCAACAGGCCAACCAGCGGGTACGACTTTTTCTGCCGACGTTTTGGTATGCCATGACAACACTGGCCACACGTTGATGGTGCGTTCAGTCTCAGGCGACGGGTACACGCCGTAGGTAAGTATCCCCGGCCTCACAAGGTCCAGATGACTTTCAGGTAGTTGAGCAACGCCGCCTGAATTCGCCATGTGTCGCAGCGGCGTGGGTTCGCCGAGCTTTTCGAACACTGCTACCGCTTGATGGAAACGTTCAAGCTGTTGTCTTGCATCGGCAAGGTCGCGAGAATCGGCATTGGCAAAGTGCGAGAACACTCCAACAATCTCGACCGACCGATGACGAACGGCCGCGGCTATCAAGGTCTCGGCCTGATCGAACATCACCCCAAGCCGACCCATCCCGGTGTCCAGCTTCAGGTGGACCAGACACCTCTGCTCGCCAACATCGCGTACCAGTTGGTTAAGCGCAGCCACTGATACGACGGTGTGCTCAACCTCATGATGTCCATACAAGTGTTCCTGGCCAGCAGCAGTAGGTCCAAGTACATGAATGTGGCCCGCAAAACCGGCTGCTCGCACCCTGACTGCCTCTTCAATGAAGGCAACCGCTACCCGCTCGGTTGCCCGCGCTATCAGTTCGGGAACAACCAACTGAAGGGAGTGGCCATAGGCATCGGCCTTAATGACGGGCACGACCTTGGCTCCCCCGACATGGTCTTCGATGACGTCGAGGTTGTGGTTATAGGCATCGAGATCGATGATGCACTTAGTTGGCCGAGATGGATCGCTCATTCAGCCGCCTCCATCTGAACCGCATAAATCCAATCGTGCGGTGGGCAGTGCCTCGACGATGTCGGAGGCCACAACTCCGACCGGGCCTGCCAGCTTGGCTGCCACTGCGTGCCAGACCGCGCACGCAGCCACCGTCGTGACGGCCCGCTCCACGGAGGAACAACCAACAAGGTTGGCCGCAATCACGCCCGCAAGCACGTCGCCGGAACCAGCTGTTGCTAACCGTTCGTCGCCGGCATCGACCAAGATCGCGTTTGATTCAGAAGCGACGATGGTCGTCGGTCCTTTCAAGAGCACCACCGTGCCGGTGGCAGCAGCCAACTCCCGCGCCGCCGCGATGCGCTCAGGGCCAGGCGGATGGCCGGTGAGCCTCTCGAACTCGCCATCGTGGGGGGTGAGCACAACAACCGACGAAGCACCTCTCAGGCGGCCGGGATCACTAGCGACAGCGCTCAAAGCATCGGCATCAACAACAACAGGGCAGGCGCTTTCCGATATATGACGAAGCATCGCGTCGTGGTCGAAATCCCGGCCAATACCAGGACCAATAAGTACAGCCGTGAACCGCCTCTGGTCTGCATCAAACCCAAGCGGTGAACGACGCTCAATAATCTCAACGCCGAGTCCGTCGAGAGCGCAGCCGTCTGGTCGACCAGCGACGACTATTCCGGCACCGGCGCGCATGGCAGCAGCACAGCTCAGAACCGCGGCCCCTGACATCCCTGGCCCTCCAGCCCACACCCGAACCGCGTTGTTCCATTTGTGGTCCAACACTCCGCGGGTGGCGAAATAGGCCGCGGCGTCGTGAGTGGCCAGATGGTGGAGGTCGATCGATTGCCCATCGAGTTCGAGCCCAATATGAGCCACATGTATATCGCCGCAGCGCCTTGGCCCTGCACCGAGCAGATGACCGGGCGACATTGCGCCAAAAGTCACCGTCCGGTCTGCCGTCCACCCACCTAGGTCGGCGCCAGTACCCCCGTGGAGGCCGCTAGGAACGTCCACCGCGAGAATCAGCGGCGACCCTGTAATGACTGGAGGTTCGTATCGACGGGACAGCCCAGCCCCAACCACGGCATCGACCACAAGATCGCATGGCCCCACAGTAAGAACCGGTGCCGTCAGCAGCTCGACCCGAACGCCGCGCGAAGACAGAGCTGTTGCTGCAACTCGTCCATCGGCACCATTGTTGCCCGAACCTGCCACTACCACCACCCTGCGGCCATATGTGCCACCCATCATGGCTATTGCATGCCTGGCCACAGCGCGACCGGCATTGTTAATGAGCCAACCGATGTCCTCAGCTGCATCGTCGATGGTCTGCATCTGCTCGATAGTGAGGATCGGCCGCATCAGAACCTCAAGCCGACAGGCGAAGGCGCTTTGTTAGCCGCGGCAGGTTCACGGCTTCCAGTGCTCGGCAAGTACATACACCGGTTCGGTCAGCAGATCGATGACGTCGACGGTGGAAAGAAGATCGTCTCGAAACGTCGACTCTGTTTCGGTGACGGCGTCCTTGAGAGCTGCGTAGCGGCCACGGTAACCCTGCATTACCGTCCTCATGGCGCCCGCTGCAAGCCGTGGCTCCATCGCCACGTGCAGCAAAGTAAGACCTGTGGTCTGGGTGTCTTTCACCTCGGGAACGATGACAATGGTACGCCCATCGCTTCGTCCCTTGCTGACCGTGACTTCGCGTTCGAAAGCGGCGCGGTGCTTGGTACCTCGCAGGGTCGGGTTCGACAATGTTCGCGATGCCAGATCGCGGGCGATGCCTCCACTGTCGATGACATGAACCAAAGCGTCATCGGTGGTGCCGCCCTCGACGCGGTACCGCGTGTAACCCGTAACGCCGACTACGGCCGTGTCGAGCGCAGCAAGCGCCCGCAGGGACCGGTAGCTCAGACGGTCGCGGGGCGCTCCCGCAGCAAGCACCTCGCGCACCAGTTCAGATTCGAGCAGCGTTTCGTCCGACCTAGAAATACCGACGGTGACTGTCTTGGCCTGATGCTTGATGGCATCTACAGGCCGCGTGAGTTCGTCGATGGCGGCACTGAGCGCCCGGTCGAGATCTTCGACAACAACGCCGGGAGTCCCGACCTTTCCGAAATCGAGCTGGAAGGCCTCAAGGGGGACAACGCCAGAGGCGTACCGCCACAATGTCGAGACCCGCACCGCCGTGCTGGCTTCGAGATGCCCATCATAGGCTCCGGTGCGCAGCCCATCAAAGAACCGGGTCGCGGGCTCCTTAAGTTCGTTACGAAGCTCGTCCCAGCCCGAGGTCAGACGGCCTTGGTCGACGGCAACCTCTATCGCCGACCGCGCTTGTCTAAGTACATGAGCTTGGGCGTCGATCGCTAGGGCAGCCTCGTAGCCAAAGAGGTGGCCAGCGACCGTCGCCAACACAAAGTCGACAGACGGATCGACCGCTGGGAGCGCAATAAGATCGACAGCGGCACTAAACCTGGCGGTGTCACCAGACACCAACGCTATGGGGGTCGCCTTATGAGCCCGAAATATCGCAATCTCCTTGGCCACGTCGTCGGCGGTAGAACCAGTCAGGCCTGCCGCGCAGATCAGGATCAGCGGCTCTGAAGACAGATCGATGTGTTTCTTGTCTTCGGTGGAGTCCTGGGCAATGGCCTTGTAACACAGCTCAGACAACTTGATGCGAATCTCGCGGGCCGCCGTCGCGTTTGGCCCATTGCCCACGATGGCCCAGTACCTCTTGGATGGAGCGTGGCGGCGAGCCACCTCACCAATGAGTTCGCGATCGTTCACCACCGTGGCCATCGCGTCTGGAAGTGCTCTAATCGCCTCAAGGAGGGCCGCTATTTGTTCGTCTGGACTGTCGTCGCCCGCTGCGGCCCTTGCTATGGCGCACGACAAGAGCGCGCCGGCGGCGATTTGAGCGTAGAACGCCTTCGTCGACGCCACCGACATTTCGACGTCGCGGCCATCGCTTGTGTAGACGACACCATCGGATCGATCCGTGAGGTCGCTACCGCGACGGTTGACGATGCTGATGACCTTGGCGCCACGGGCCCTCACGACATCGACAGTGCGGTTGGTGTCGGTGGTAGTGCCAGACTGCGAGACCGCAACCACAAGAGTGTTGCTCATGTCTCTGCGAACTCCGAAACCTGACAACTCGGTAGCCAAGGTCGACTCGACGCGTAACCGGCCAGCAGTGAGCGGGGTCAGGAACGCCTCAAGACTCTGGCCCGCTATCGCGGCGGTGCCTTGACCTATCGAGACAACGTTGGTGATAGTGCCATCGGCGAGGGCGCTGCGAATGTCGTCTGGGAACGAGTCTGGACCCAACTTTTCGCGAAGCAATCCATCGACGTCGATGATCCGGCCACGGAGGGTCTTGCGGAACGAGTTGGGCGCCTCGCTGATCTCTTTCAGGTAGAAGTGCGGGGAATCACCGAGGTCGATGTCGCGGGTCGTGATCTCAGGTACCACAAGTTCTTGCTCGGTGATCGGTAGAGCAGTGCCGTCGTAACTGATCCGGATAAGGGCAAGAGGGTCGCCCCCCGAATCGGGATCGACCACAACCACCTGGCCCCTGCTGGCCACCGAGTTGTCCGGGTCAGAGGGTGTCTCGCCGTCCATCCGCAGGTAAGAAGTCGCTTCCTCGACCACTCCATAGGGCTCAGAAGCAACGATGTAGGCGTGGTCGGCCATCCCGATATAGAGGGCCTGGCCGCTGCCCCGCAACGCCAGCAACAGCTCCCCGCTCTCGCCGGTAGTAGCGGCTATGGCCACCGAACCCTCGAAGCTCGCCACCGCGGCGCGGAAGGCCTCAGCGGCATCGGCACCACCAGCAATACCACGCGACACGATGGTCGGAATCACCTTGGCATCGGTAGTTATTTCGGAGGTGATCAGCAGCCCATGTTGCGCCTTTAGGTCGGCAAAGTTGTCGACGTCTCCATTTAGAGCTGCAGTAACGAGGGGGCGTTCGCCGTCCTCGGTCTCCTCGGAGTCAAGAGGGTGGGCGTTCGATTCCGAAATGATACCAATCGATGCCCACCGAGTATGGCCGAGCACGGTTGCTTCGGCCCCAGGCTGGCTTACCAACGCTCGGAGACCAGCGTCTTCGACGATGGCGGATCGTAGGACGTCGGTGTTGTCGCCAAGCTCACCGATTTCGGCGGCAGTTTTGTAAACGAACAGGGCGTACGATGGCCGCAAGCGAACTGCTCCCGAGCGAAAGACAGCGTCGGCCGAACGCCGATCGAGTTCGAACCGGGCTGCTGGTTCAACGGCATCGAGGTCGATATTACGTACCACGATCTCAATACCGGCCGAATCACGGCCGCGCACTTCGAGCCGGTCAAGGGCCGAAAGAGCAACCTGCACCTGCCAGTAGATGGCCACGGCGTCGGGCGAGGCAGCAACACTTGTCAGATGGCGAATTGCCTCAGCGTTGCGGAGCCGATCGCGCCTCAGGGCCCAGACACCGTCCTTGAGACTGATCATCGCCGCGTTGACGGCCTCAGCCTCGACATCGCGGTCGGCGGCGTCGCCACGGTCGAGGGCGGCATCGATGGCCTCTATCTCGACCGACAAAGCATCGAGAATGCGGCCTAACTCGACCACGAGTTCGGGATCGGCGACTAGGCACCGCACACCTGACAGCGATCGAAGAGAGAGGTCGAGCGAATGGGCCGCAGAAGAGGCGCTCGTTAAGCGCTCAAGAAAGGCGATATCGCTCGACAAGTGTGAACTTATCTCGCTCGCCAGCAACCGCACATCGGCACCTAACAAGGGAGGACGCTCGTCGCGACGTCGAACAACACCAATAATACCGCACATGGATTCGAGGCTACCTTTCGTAGTTCTGCACTTGTACGCGCCCGGGCCCGGGTATGTCTAGGTCGCTGGCCCCGCTCCGTAACGAGACAAAACTGCGCTTGTTAACTCATCGGCAATTAGGCGAGCATTCTCAACATCGAGGGCCTCGACCATTACGCGTACTAGCGGTTCGGTGCCAGACGAGCGCACGAGAATCCGCCCGTCTTCGCCGAGTCGACTTTGAAGGCTGGCGATGAGTTGGGCCAGGTCGGCGGCGGGATCATCTGGTCTGATACTGGTAGGTGTGTTGACAAGCACCTGGGGCACTCGGTGCATCACCTGACCTGCGATCCTCGAAAGCGAGCTGTTGGCGCGCACGATCAAGTCGCACAACATCGCCCCGGCCAAAATACCGTCGCCCGTGGTGGCAATGTCGGCAAATATGAGATGGCCAGACTGCTCTCCGCCAAGGCTGAATCCACCCGCGGACATGGCCTCCAGAACGTGACGATCGCCAACAGCGGTGACCTCGACCGTGACACCTTTTGCGGTCATCGCTCGATGAAGACCAAGATTCGACATCACGGTTACCACAAGAGTGTTGTGAGCCAGCAGCCCGCGGGCGGACATATCCAGTGCGAATAGACACAGGAGTCGGTCACCGTCGACGATTGTGCCTGATTCGTCGACAGCGATAACCCGGTCGGCGTCGCCGTCGAATGCCAGCCCAAGATCTGCTCCGGAAGCGATGACCTTGGCGGCCAACGGAGCCGGATCCGTGGAACCCACTCCGTTGTTGATGTTGCGACCATCAGGCGAGACATGTTGGCTGGTCACCCGAGCGCCGAGACGCCGAAATATCCCAGGCGCAATAGCGCTTGCCGCGCCATGCCCACAATCGAGCACGACATGTAGTCCGGCCAGTACCTGCCCCGATGACCCCACCGCCTCGACAACGGCGTCCGCATAGTGAGACACAAGCCCAACGCCTCCGACGATTTCGCCGACCGCTGCTGGATCTAGCGACGGCGGCTCACTATCGAGCGCCATGAGTATCTCTTCGATCCTCACCTGGGTCTCATCGGAAAGTTTGTGGCCGCCAGGGCCGAACAACTTCAAGCCGTTGTCCTGCCAAGGATTGTGCGACGCCGAAACGACCACCGCGGCGGTGTCGGTTGGACGCGCTAACAGAGCACCAACCGGCGTACTGGCAACACCGACATCGACAACTTCGACGCCCTCAGAGGCCAACCCAGCGGCAACCGCAGCCGCGAGCATCGGCCCAGAACGACGGGTGTCGCGGACTATGAACCATCTCGGCACGTCGATCGCCCGCGCCGCGGCCCGACCGAACCGAAGCGCGAACTCCGGGGTGAGTTCCGAATTGGCAGGGCCCCGAACACCGTCGGTTCCGAACCTCAACGAAGACTCAGCGCTTGGAGTACTGAGGCGCCTTGCGGGCCTTCTTGAGACCGTACTTCTTGCTCTCCTTCTCGCGAGCGTCGCGAGTGAGCAGCCCAGCCGCCCGCAGTGGTACGCGGGCCTCAGGGTCTAGACCAAGAATGGCCCGAGCAATACCAAGACGAGCAGCACCGGCCTGACCCGATGGTCCGCCACCATGCATGGTGATGTCGACGTCGTAGGCTTCGTCGACCTCGAGGAGCTTCATTGGTTCGACAACGGCCATACGATGCATCGCCGAAGGAAAATAGTCTTCGAACGAGCGCTTGTTGATGGTGATCGTTCCGTCGCCGGAACGAAACCGCACTCTGGCAACAGCACGCTTGCGTCGACCAGTGGATTGAATAAGGGGAGCAGTCACGATTTGGTTCCTCGTGATGAGCGGGCTGAGGCCCGGGCATGGTCGATTGGCAATGGTTTTGGCAGCTGAGCATCGTGAGGATGTTCGGGACCGGCGTAAACCTTCAGCTTGGTGAGCATCTGAGCACCAAGGCGATTCTTCGGCAGCATTCCACTAATGGTCTTGCGGACCGCATCTTCTGGCTTGCGAGAAAGTAAATTCCCGTAGGATTCTTGCTTGAGACCGCCGGGATAACCCGAATGGCGATACACCATCTTTGTATTCATCTTGTCGGCGGTAAGAACCACCTTGGACGCATTCACGATGATGACGTGATCGCCAGTATCGAGATGCGGAGTGAACGTTGGTTTGTGCTTGCCGCGCAAAATGCGAGCAACCTCGGTGGACATGCGACCAAGTACAAGATCTTCGGCGTCGACAATAAACCAGTCGCGCTCGATCTCATTAGCGCTCACAGAGTACGTACGCACGAGAGGAACCTCGGAGAAATTTCGGGGTGGACGGCAAACCGGCTGTTCGCACGTCGAGGATTAGGCCACTCCTCAGGACTGGCCGAAGACCAAGGCTACGGCGCGCGACGCCGAACAGCAATGCCCAATTCAACTGTGCCTGATAGCTGACGCCTACAAGCGTCAGACTCCCCTCAATAGCTGACGCCTACAAGCGTCAGACTCCCCTCAATAGCTGACGCCTACAAGCGTCAGACCCTGCGGTGGGGCGGGCATTATCGTGCGGTCGGTCGACTCGAGAAGCACCAGCATGTGCGCCGGATCGAACTTGGCGAGACCAACGGCGACCATCGCTCCTACAAGTGACCGCACCAGCTGATGACAGTAGGCGTTCGCAGTTACGTCCAGCACATGCTCGTCGCCACTCCGAGACCACGAGCAAGTTTGAACCCGACGCAACAGGGGCTCGTCGCCCGTGGCGTCTGGCCGCCGGCGACAAAAGGCTCGAAAGTCGTGCAAACCAATAACATGGCTGGCTGCGGCGTTCATGGCATCGATGTCGATGTCTCGTTCTACATACCAGACCCTGTCGATCCGAAGCGGATCGGGTACCTCGGCAGCCAGCACCCGGTAGCGGTACGTCCGAGAAACCGCAGAGAATCGGGCGTCGAACCCGTCGGCTGCGACCTCAACCGAACTGACTGCAATATCTGGCCGACACAGTTTGTTCAACGCTCCCCGAAGGCGCCACGGGTCGAACCGAGGCGCCGAAGTCTGAAACGACATCACCTGCTGCGAGGCATGTACTCCGCGATCAGTACGACCCGCTATCTGAAGAACAATCTCGTGCCGCAGCACTTTCTCGAGCGCGGCAGTTAGAACCGACTCAACGGTCCGCACTCCAGGGCTGGCGGCGCAACCATGAAATCCCTTACCGTCATACGCGACGACGATAGCGACCGTCATTTCCTCGATTGTGGGGTCTTGGGGTGTTCGGCTCAGACCAACTCGATACGAGCCATCGGCGCGTTGTCGCCGTGGCGAGGGCCGAGCTTCATGATCCGAGTATAACCCCCGGAACGATCCTGATACCTGGGTGCGATATCGTCGATGAGCTTTTGGGCCATCTCGACGTCGCCCATGGTAGAAACGATCTGGCGGTGGCGATGCAGGCCACCCAGCTTTGCCTTGGTGATCAGCTTCTCGGCGTAGGGCCGCAGGGCCTTCGCCTTGGCTTCGGTGGTCTCGATACCTTCGGCGGCGAACAGCGAAGCCGCCAAGTTGGCCATCATGGCCTTTTGATGAGATGCGGATCCGCCTAGCCGGCGACCCTTCGTTGGAATTGGCACGTCAGCTCCTAGGCCGGTGGGGCAGTGGCGGACATTCCGCGCAACGCCAGGCCTCGTTCGTCAAGCTTGACGATGACTTCGTCGAGCGACTTTTGGCCAAAGTTGGTAATGGACAACAGGTCGTCCGGGCTCTTGGTAAGCAACTCACCAATGCTGTTGACCTGGACTCGTTTAAGACAGTTGCGTGGACGCTCAGAAAGGTCAAGATCTTCGATTGGGAGGTCGAGATCCGGGGAGCCGCCAACAACAGCAGGAAGCTCGCCGACCTCGAGGCCAAGCTCTTCGTCGCTCAGCTCAGCAATCAGACCGGCCAAAGTTTCAAGCGTTCCGGCGGCCGAAGCGAGCGCATCGCGGGGCGACATTGAACCATCGGTCTCGATGTCGATAACCAATCGGTCGAAGTTCGTGCTCTGCTCGACTCGAGTGGGCTCGACCTCAAGTGCAACGCGTCTAACCGGCGAAAAGATTGCGTCGACCGGAACAACACCAATGATGCTACTTGCGACCGCCGTGGTGGAGTTCAGGTACCCACGGCCTTGTTCGATGGTTAGATCGACGGCCAATCGGCCCTTGTCGTTGAGCGTAGCGATCCGTTGTTCGGGGTTGACACACTCAATGTCGGCAGACAGTTGGATGTCGCCAGCCACGATGTCGCCCGGACCGCGGGCGTCGAGACGAACCGACACCGGCTCCTGGGACTCAGACGAAAAGACAATGTCTTTGAAGTTGAGGATGATGTCGGTGACATCATCGACAACACCAGCAATGGTGTCGAACTCGTGAAGAGCATCGTCGAAATTGACTTGGGTTATGGCCGCGCCTGGGATCGCAGACAACAACGTTCGGCGTAATGAATTGCCAAGCGTGTATCCGAATCCCGGTTCGAGCGGGCCGATGGCGAACTTCTGACGGTTGTTGTCCTCGTCACCGAGGGGTTCCACCGTGGGCCGCTGCATGGTGAGCATCTAGGGCTGACTCCTGAATAGCTAACTTCGTTGAACTACTTGCTGTACAGCTCGACTATGAGCTGTTCGCGAACGGGCATATCAATTTGGTCGCGCGATGGGGTCTCGCGGACGGTTACCTGCTGGCCACCATCGCTGGCTTCGAGCCAACCTGGAACCGCACGATCGAGGACATCGAGATTCCAACGAATCGTGACCATATCACGCGATTTGTCGCGGAGTTCGATCACCTCGCCTGGACGCACCCGGTAGCTGGGAATGTCCACCCGGCTACCGTTCACGTTGATGTGACCGTGGCCGACGAACTGGCGAGCCTGCGGGCGGGTGGCAGCCCAGCCGGCTCGGTAAACCAAATTGTCGAGACGGCGCTCGAGTAACTCGAGGAGAATGTGGCCGGTCACACCCTTTTGACGACTGGCCTCGGCGTAGATGTTGCGGAACTGTCTTTCGTTCATGCCGTAGGAGAAACGAGCCTTCTGTTTCTCCTGCAGCTGCACCAAGTACTCAGAGTTGTTGTTGCGACGACGAGTGCGGCCGTGGTCGCCAGGAGGGTACGGGCGCCGGTCGAGAGCTTTCGTCTCGCCTGCGGTTCCCCAAATATTTGTGCCGAGGCGACGAGATACACGTGCCTTTGGTCCGGTGTAGCGCGCCATGGTCAGACCCTCCGACGCTTCGGCGGCCGGCAACCGTTGTGGGGAACCGGCGTTACGTCTTTGATACCAGTGATTTCGATTCCGATGTTCTGGATCGAGCGGATAGCAGTTTCGCGACCTGACCCCGGACCCTTGACTTCGACGTCGACCTTGCGAACGCCGTGCTCCATAGCCCGACGGGCAGCCTGTTCGGCTGCTTGTTGCGCCGCGTATGGAGTCGATTTACGTGAACCCTTGAAGCCGACGTTTCCCGCCGATGCCCAAGACAAGGTGTTGCCCTGTAGATCGGTGAACGTGATGATTGTGTTGTTGAACGAGCTTTTGATGTGAGCGACGCCGTGCGACACATTCTTGCGCTCACGACGGCGAGGGCGACGGCCCCCGGCTGCTGGCTTTGCCATTGATCTATCCGGTCCTTATCTCCGCGGTGCTACCGCGGAACCTTCTTCTTGCCAGCAACGGTCTTCTTTGGACCCTTACGAGTTCGAGCATTGGTGTGGGTGCGCTGCCCGCGTACTGGGAGACCACGACGGTGGCGGATTCCCTGGTAGCAGCCGATTTCCATCTTGCGCTTGATATCTTGAGAAACATCGCGCCTTAGGTCGCCTTCGATCTTGTAGCTGGTGTCGAGGCAAACCCTGATCTTGTTGACCTCGTCGTCGGTGAGATCACGAACGCGAGTGTTGGGGTTGATGCCCGTCTCTTCGCAGATGTCTTGTGAGCTAGAACGACCAACGCCGTACAAGTACGTAAGCGAAATCTCGACCCGCTTCTCGCGAGGAATGTCAATACCGGCAATTCGTGCCATCTCGTGCTTCTCCCTAGCCCTGGCGCTGCTTGTGGCGCGGATTGCTGCAAATGACCTGAACTCGGCCACGTCGCCGAACTACACGGCACTTGTCGCAAATGCGCTTTACGCTGGTTTGAACCTTCATTGAAATCCTTGTGACCGGTGAGACCGGCATTCGGCGACAGGTTGCCGCCGTGGTTGTTCTGCTTAGACAAGCCGAACGCTTAGTAGGAGGTGCCGATCGTCTACTTGTAACGGTAGGTAATTCGGCCTCGGCTCAGGTCGTACGGGGTTAGTTCGACTTGAACGCGGTCTCCGGGGAGGATTCGGATGTAGTGCATCCTCATCTTCCCACTGATGTGGGCCAATACGCTATGGCCGTTGTCCAGCTCCACTTTGAACATGGCGCCGGGGAGGGGATCTACAACTTTCCCCTCGAGAACGATTACGTCATCTTTTGCTTTCGGCAGTGTCTTAATCTCCTGATTGGTGACATACAATCTCGTCCAAGACGAGTAGCAGGCCAACTAAATTGCAATCGTTGTTTCTATGAGGTGGGCCGTTGCGCCAAACGACTGCGCATCAGAGTCGGACTCTGACAAAGTGTGCACACGGCCAGCGGATCATCATAGCGGCCCGTGGGCCGCTAGCCAACAGCCAATTTAGGCCAAGTAGGCGTCTATCACCTCCGCCACGCGGCCTTCGACGGTGTCTTCGGCTGCATGGCCATCAATTGTCGCGACTCGCTCGGCATAATGCGACAACAGTGGTTCGGTCTGTTCTTCGTAAAGATCGAGACGACGGCGAATTGCATCTTCGGTGTCGTCTGGCCGTTTTCGGGCCATCATTCGTTCTACAACGACTTCGTCAGGCACTTCGATGGTCAGGGCCATGTCGATACCACCGGGAGCCAACGTGGCGTCTAGCCAGGTGGCCTGGGCTGCGGTGCGGGGAAACCCATCGAGAAGGAAACCGGCTTGGGCGTCATCGCTCGATAGCCGCTCGGTCACGATGGACATCATTAGATCGTCGGGAACGAGGTCGCCAGCATCCATGATGGCCTTAGCTCGGAGGCCAAAGTCGTTCCCTTCAAGAACAGCAGCCCTCAGCATGTCGCCGGTAGAGATATGAGGGATCCCGTATCGAGAAGAGATCCGAATCGATTGTGTGCCTTTACCTGCCCCTTGCCGGCCAAGAATGATGAGGCGCAACGTCACTTGAGGAAACCTTCGTAGTTCCGCATCATGAGCTGGCTATCGACCTGCTTCATGGTTTCGAGGGCTACACCAGCGGCGATAAGGATCGACACGCCCCCGAAGGAGATAGCGGCGCCGCCGCCGCCGCCAATGCCGGTGGCGGTGCCAAGGTCGGGGGCTGTAACGGCGATCAGCACCGTGGGCACCAAGGCAACGGCGGCAATGAACAAGGCCCCGGGGAGAGTGATGCGAGATAGGACCTTGCCAAGGTACCGCTCGGTCTGGGGACCTGGCCGAATACCTGGAATGAACCCGCCTTGTTTGCGGATGTTGTCGGCCTGTTTGACGGGGTCGAAGGTGATTGCTGTGTAGAAGTAGGCAAACCCAATGATCATCGTTCCGAACACCACGATATAAACTATGTTCGACGGTTGGGTCAGGTAATCGTTCACGATGGTCTGGAACCAAGCCCACGGAAAGATGCTGGCCATCAAGACCGGAAGGTAGAGCACCGAGCTGGCAAAGATAATCGGGATAACGCCTGACTGATTTACCTTGAGTGGGATGTAGGTGCTCTGGCCGCCATACATCCGCCGCCCCATCTGGCGCTTGGCGAACTGGACCGGGATTCGGCGTTGGCCTTGTTCGATGAAGATGATGGCCACCATGAGGCCAATGGCGACAACGATCGCTACCCCTAGGTAGAGGTTGCCCTCGGTGGCACGAAGCCGGGCTCCGTCGAACGGGATCGCCGATACGACCGAGGCGAATATAAGCAGAGACATCCCGTTGCCGACGCCACGTTGGCTGATGAGCTCGCCCATCCACATGAGCAAGGCTGTGCCGGCCGTTAGCGAAAGAATCACCAAAACAACTCTGGGCACGGTGAAGTCGGGGATAACAATGATGCCAGCAGTGTTTCCGAGTGCACTACCGCCGCCGTTGCCAAACACAAACGTGATGCCGGTTGCCTGAAGGAACGCTATTACGAGAGTGAGGTAACGGGTGTACTGGGTGATCTTGCGTTGACCTGTGGCGCCTTGTTGTTGCAGCTCTTCGAGCTTTGGAATAGCCACGGTGAGAATCTGCATGATGATCGACGCCGTGATGTAGGGCATGATGCCCAATGCGAAGATGGCAAAGTTGGTTAACGCGCCACCCGAAAACAAGTTGAGGATGCCAAGCACGCCTCCGGTTTGTTCGGCCGAATCTCGCAGCTGAAGCACGGCATCGAAGTCGATTCCGGGAACAGGAATCTGTGAGCCGACCCTGTACAGGGCGAGGATGGTGATGGTGAACAGAATCTTCACACGAAGATCTGGCACCTTGAAGATATTGCTAAGACTCGACAGCACTCAAGACTCCAGTTCGAACAATTCTGGCAGACCAGTTTTCCGGTCTGCGATCAGCGGTTTGTGTGCTGATTTCCCTTGGCTGGCGGACGTGGTCCGCCGAATGGCTTCGGCAGGACCTCTACGGTACCGCCCGCGGCGGTGATCGCCGCTTCAGCCGAAGCCGAGAAACCATGGGCCTTAACATTGACGGCGTTTGATAGCTCGCCTCGGCCAAGGACTTTGACCAGCGAGTTCTTGCCGATGAGACCGCGATCGCGGAGCGCTTCTGGCGTGACTTCGTCGAGTTCGAGTTCGGCCAATGTGTCGAGGTTGATCGCCTGGTACTCGACGCGGAACGGGTTAGTGAAACCCTTCAGCTTCGGAAGCCGACGTTGAAGTGGCTGCTGTCCGCCTTCGTACCAGATCGGGACCTTGCTACGGGCCTTGGTTCCTTTGGTGCCGCGGCCGGCAGTCTTGCCACCTTTGCCACCAATGCCACGCCCAACGCGTTTGCGTGATTTCTTGGAGCCTTCGGCGGGATGAAGATCGTGTGGTTTGAGCATCTCAGGCTCCTTCTACAGGCTCGACCCGGATGAGGTGAGCCACCTTGCGAATCATGCCCTGAATCTCGGGACGATCCGGCAGTGTGTTCGATTTTCCGATTCGGCCAAGGCCAAGGGCCCGAAGCGTTCCCCGGTGAACTGGCTTGTTGCCGATAGCGGATCGGATCTGAGTTACGACGAGATCGCTCACGACTTAACTCCGTCGGCGACTCGCTGAGACTTCCGTTCGCGCTGGGTTTCGTTGTAGGCCTTGAGAAGACCCTTAGGAATACACTCCTCGGGAGACAAACCACGAAGAGCAGCAATCTCGTCGGGACGTTTGAGATTGCGCAGGCCAGAAATTGTGGCCTTGGCCACGTTGATGTGATTCGAGGAGCCGAGCGACTTGGCGAGTACATCGTTTACGCCTGCCTCTTCGAGAATGGCACGAGCAGCGCCACCAGCGATAACGCCGGTACCGGGTGATGCCGGTTTGAGCATGACTCGGCCAGCGCCAAGTTCGCCAACTATCGGGTGGATAATCGTCGAGCCGGCCAGCGGGACGTCGAACAAGTTGCGCTTCGCCTCTTCGGTGCCCTTTTGGATAGCAAGGGGAACCTCTTTGGCTTTGCCGTAGCCGAGGCCAACCCGGCCGCGACCATCGCCTATGACTACCAGAGCAGTGAAGGAGAAGCGACGGCCACCCTTGACTACCTTGGCCACGCGGTTGATGTCGATAACCCGCGATTCGCGAAGTCCGTCGGAGTCGCGTCCATGACGGTCGCGATTGTCGCGGCGTTCGTTGTCGCGGCGGTTGCCACGTTGGTTGTTTTGATTCCCCATCAGAATTCCAGTCCGCCGTCACGTGCAGCGTCGGCGACCGCAGCAATACGGCCGTGGTATTTGTTGCCACCGCGATCGAACACAACGCGGGAAACGCCAACAGCAGAAGCGCGTTCGGCAATAAGTGTGCCAACCCGACTTGCCGCGTCTTTGTTACCCGTGTATCCGGCGGTGCGAATATCGGATTCGGTCGAAGACGCTGATGCCAACGTGCGGCCAACCGCGTCGTCGATTACCTGCGCCGAGATGTGTTTGTTGGAACGGAAGACCGTGAGGCGAGGCCTCTGCGGTGATCCTTGGAGCTTTTTGCGGACCCGCGTGTGTCGGCGAGTCTTGGCGTGCGAATTGTTACTCATTGCTTCCTTACCTGCTTAGGGCTCAGCCGCTACTTAGCGGCCTTGCCTGCCTTACGCAGGACGTACTCGTCGACGTAGCGAATGCCCTTGCCTTTGTAGGGCTCGGGTTCGCGATGTTTGCGAATGTTTGCAGCTACCTGACCGACAAGTTGTTTGTCGATACCGGATACTTTGATGCTTGTGGTAGTCGGCACCTCGAAGGTGATGCCATCAGGGGCGTCGATGATGACAGGGTGCGAGAACCCAAGAGCCAACTCCAACTTTTGGGGGCCCTTAGCCACGGCGCGGTAACCAACGCCGACAATGGTTAGTTCCTTGGAGAACCCTTGGGAAACTCCAAGGACCATGTTGTTGATGAGCGCCCGAGTAAGACCGTGAAGGGCGCGACTGTCACGTTCTTCTGCGGTACGGGTGATCGTGATTGTCGAGCCCTCGACTGCCGCGGCAATCGATTCGGGCATGACGTGTTCGAGTGTGCCGCCAGAACCCTTTACGGTGACGTTGGCACCATCGACGCTGACGTCGACGCCGCTGGGGATCTCAACTGGTGCTTTACCAATACGTGACATTGTTCTTCCCTACCAGACGTAACAGAGGACTTCGCCGCCGACTCTGCGCCTGCGCGCTTCGCGGTCGGTCATTAGTCCTTGGCTTGTGGATAGGACAGCTATGCCGAGTCCGCCGAGCACGCGAGGCGCGGCCGAGGACTGCGAGTAGACCCTAAGACCCGGCTTCGAGACTCTCGTGATGCCCGAGATGGTCTGGTCGCGGTCGGGGGTGTACTTCAGGTCGATCGTGAGAGCACCCTGGGGGGCACCTTCGGGGAGGTCGACGTTGAAGCTCTCGATGTAGCCCTCCTTTTGGAGAACCCCGGCAAGGGCAACCTTTACTTTTGACGACGGCATCGACACCGCATCTTTCTGCGCGCTTGACGCGTTACGGATGCGAGTGAGCATGTCAGCGATGGGATCGGTCATTGTCATGGACGGTCCTCCTCACCAGCTCGACTTCGTCACGCCGGGCAGTTCGCCGGCGTGGGCCATCTCGCGAAGACAAATACGGCATAGGCCGAACTTGCGGTAGACCGAGCGCGGTCGGCCGCACTTGCGGCATCGCGTGTAGCCCCGAACCTTGAACTTCGGAGTGCGCTGTTGTTTTTGGACTAGTGCTTTTTTGGCCATTAGTTCTGCTCCTCCCGCTGGAACGGGAACCCCAGGGCGGTGAGCAGTGCTCGCCCATGATCGTTGTTGGTAGCTGATGTGACGATAGTGATGTCCATTCCGCGAATGGATGAGACCTTGTCGTAGTTGATCTCAGGAAAGATGAGCTGCTCGGTCACACCAAAGGTGTAGTTGCCACGCCCATCGAATGAACGCGGTGATAGGCCGCGGAAGTCGCGGATGCGAGGGATGGCAAGCGTTACGAGTCGATCGTAGAACTCCCACATCTGGTTTCCCCGCAGCGTGACCTTGGCGCCGATTGCGTTGCCTTCCCGAAGCTTGAAGCCAGCTATCGACTTCTTGGCTCGAGTAGGAACCGCCTTTTGGCCGGCGACTGTTGTTAGGTCGGCCAGTGCAGCGTCGAGGTTGGCTCGGTTAACCAGTGCGTTTCCGACGCCCATGTTGAGGCCAATCTTGGTAATGGTCGGAACCATCATGATGTTCGGAAGCTCAAGTTCACTCTTGAGTGCCGAACGTACCTCGTCGCGATAGATCGCCTTCATGCGAGGTTCGGTAATGGTCGACGTCATGGGAGTTCCTCGCCCGATGCCTTGTGGAACCGAATCTTGTTCTTGCCCTCGATCCGATAGCCAACTCGACCGGGTTCACCAGTCTTGGGGCATAACACCGCTACGTTGCTGACGTCGAGGGGCATGATCTTTTCGACGATGCCGCCCTGCTGGTCGGCCTGCGTTGGTTTGGTATGGCGCTTAGCGATGTTGACGCCTTCGACAAGAACTTTATTCTTCGCGATGTCGACGGACACAACGTTGCCTTGGGCACCGCGGTCCTTGCCAGTCAGCACTTGGACCTGATCGCCCTTTTTGATCTTCATCTCAGAGCACCTCCGGCGCGAGCGACACGATTCGCATGAACTGCTTGTCGCGAAGTTCGCGACCAACGGGACCGAAGATTCTGGTTCCGCGCGGTTCGTTGTTTGGGTTGATGAGAACAGCTGCATTCTCGTCGAAACGAATGTAGGAGCCATCTGCACGCCGCCGTTCTTTGCGGGTGCGAACAACCACACACCGAACGACTTCGCCCTTCTTGACACCGGCACCTGGGATTGCGTCCTTGACGGTGGCAACGAAGACATCGCCAACACCGGCATAACGTCGCCGCGACCCACCGAGAACCTTGATGCAAAGGACTTCTTTGGCCCCGCTGTTGTCGGCGATTTTGAGTCGGGATTCCTGCTGGATCATCGAGCCCTCTCCAGGATCTCGACAAGACGCCAACGTTTGGTCTTAGATACCGGCCGAGTCTCTGAGACTCGGACTCGGTCGCCGACGCGTGCATCGTTGGCGTCGTCGTGTACGTACAACTTCTTGGTGCGTTGAATGGTCTTGTTGTAACGAGCGTGCCTCACCCGATCGACTACGGCCACAACCGCGGTCTTGTCCATGCCGCTCGAAACAACGAGGCCTTCGCGGATCTTACGCTGGTTGGGACGCTCTTGGGCGTCTGAATCTTCGGTCATCGTGACTCCTCTGCGGCCATAGCTTCGGCGGCAGCGATCTCGCGCTCACGCAGGATCGTGTTGATTCGAGCAACCTGGCGCTTGACCTTGGTCATAGCCGCTGGACTCTCCAGCTGCCCAGTAACAAACTGGAAGCGAAGGTTGAACAGTTCGGTTTTGGTTTCGCCAAGCTGATCGACAAGTTGATCGTCGTCGAGCTGGCGGAGGTCGGTAGACATTAAAGCGAACCCTCCCGGCCAACAATTCGGGCCTTAATCGGCAACTTCTGGATAGCGCGGTTGAGCGCTTCTTTGGCCAGGTCGTCTTCGACGCCGCCGAGCTCGAACATGATTCGGCCGGGTTTCACCACTGCGACCCAGTGTTCTGGGTTGCCCTTGCCTGAACCCATTCGGGTTTCGGCTGGCTTCTGCGTCACAGGTTTGTCTGGGAAGACGCGAATCCATACCTTCCCACCACGTTTGACGTGTCTGGTCATGGCAATACGAGCAGCTTCGATCTGGCGAGCGGTGATCCATGCTGGCTCAAGAGCCTGAATTCCGACATCGCCAAACGCAATCCGGTCGCCACCTTTGGCGTTGCCTTTGCGACGACCGCGATGTTGTTTACGGTGCTTGACCTTCTTTGGCATCAACATCAGTCGGCGTCTCCGGGTCGGAAGCGGTCGGTCTGGGTTGACTCGCGAGTGGAGCGCTCGATCTCTTCTTCTTCTTCGAGCAGCTTCTCGAACTCGGGATCTGCCTTCTTTACCAGGGGCTCTGGCTCGGCGATTTCTTCATCGGGTGCCGTAGCTGCGGCTGCTTCAGCGGCCCGGCGGCCACTCGATGAAACAACACCACCCGGCATCGGCGCGGCCACGTCGCCCGTGGCCAGAGCTGCTTCGCGCGCAAGACGATCGTCGGCCGAGACTTTGTACGGCAAAATGTCGCCCTTGTACAGCCATACCTTCACGCCGATGCGGCCAGCAGTTGTACGAGCCTCACGGAATCCATAGTCGATATCGGCTCTGAGCGTGTGGAGTGGCACGCGTCCTTCGCGGTACCACTCGGTGCGGGACATCTCTGCACCACCTAGGCGGCCTGAACACTGGACTCGAATACCGAGAGCACCAGCTTTTTGTGCGTTCTGCACGGCCCGCTTCATGGCTCGACGGAAGGCAACGCGGCCAGCAAGTTGATCGGCGACGCCTTGGGCGATAAGAGCAGCATCGAGTTCTGGCTGCTTGATCTCTTGGATGTTCAGCTGAACCTTGGCGTTTCCGGTGATCTTGGTAAGACCAGCCCGAAGACGATCGGCCTCGGCACCACGACGACCAATAACAATTCCCGGTCGAGCGGTGTGAACGTCGATCCGGAGACGGTCGCGGGTGCGCTCGACTTCGACTCGGCTGATGGCCGCGTGTGGCAGTTCGGTTGTGAGGTACTCGCGGATATGCCAATCCTCGATGACGTTGTCTGTGTAATCCTTGTCGCTGAACCAGCGAGACTTCCAGTCGGTGGTGATACCAAGACGGAAGCCGTACGGGTGGATCTTCTGGCCCATGATTAGGCCTCCTCGCCGTTGTCGTCGGCTGCGTCGACGGCTGGTTCTTTGGTTCCAGCCTTAGTGAAGCCAGCAGCTGCTGCGTGCTCGGCAGTCG
Organism: uncultured Acidimicrobiales bacterium; assembly: GCA_964569385.1. Classification (GTDB taxonomy): domain Bacteria; phylum Actinomycetota; class Acidimicrobiia; order Acidimicrobiales; family Poriferisodalaceae; genus JAADHX01. Next base: position 4,090 of record CAZMUM010000013.1, on the reverse strand, counting down.
CAAAGTAGACCTCTGCAACGGTGTTCTCATACCAGCGGCCATCGGGCTCGTGGTACTTCATCGAGTCGGCGTTGCCCTTGACCAGGAAGCCTTCTGGGATCGAATCGTCGGCTGGCGGAGCGATAGAACCTTCGCCGTACGGGGTTTGGTCGGTGAGGTTGGCTTCGCCATCGGCATCGCCATCGTCGGCGTTCCACTCTTCGAGTGCAGCCTTATCTGACCCATCGGCCTCAACGTTGTCCTGTACGTCGGTGGCGCCGCCTACTTCGGCATTGTCGACCTGGTCAACAACATCGCCGGCGTCGGTATCGTCTGAGCCGGTATCGGCAGCTTGGCTGGCGGCAACACGAGCCCGTCGGTCGGGCCGACTTGCGCCAGATGTTGTGCCCGCCGCGGCTTCGGCCTGCTGTCGGACGTCGAGGTCTTCGTCGTCTAGTTGAGCTACCACGACGGTGATGTGACAGGTGCGCTTGAAAATTCGAGTGGCGCGACCGCGGGCTCGGGGCCGCCAGCGCTTGAGTGTTGGTCCCTCGTCGGCGAAACATTCGGCGATGTAGAGCTCGTTCTCGTCGAGGCCCTCGTTGTGCGATGCATTAGCGATGGCCGACGCCAACACCTTCGCCACGACATTGGAGGCACCACGTTCGCTGAAGCGAAGAATGTCGCGCGCATCGTCCACGTCGGTGTCGCGGATCAGGTTCAACACAACACGAACCTTCGAAGCCGACATCCGAGCAAAGCGGTGGGTGGCACGCGCTCCTGCAACCTCGACGAGGTCGATGGTGCTCATCGGCGACCCTGACGCTCTTGGCCGGCATGGAACTTAAAGGTTCGCGTCGGTGCGAACTCGCCGAGCTTGTGCCCGACCATGGACTCGGTCACGTAGACCGGTACATGTTTGCGACCATCGTGAACGGCAATGGTATGACCGATCATGTCGGGGATGATGGTTGAGCGGCGCGACCAGGTCTTGATGACCTTCTTGTCGCCCGTCTCGTTGAGTGCGTCGACCTTCTTCAGAAGATGGTCGTCGACGAATGGGCCCTTCTTGAGGCTGCGTGGCATGCCCTACCTCCGGGCGCCGCGCGTACGACGCCGGCGAACGATCATGTCGTTGGACTTCTTCTTACGGTTACGAGTGCGCTTTTCTGGCTGACCCCACGGCGACACTGGGTGACGACCGCCCGAGGTCTTGCCCTCGCCACCACCATGGGGGTGGTCGACTGGGTTCATGGCCACGCCGCGAGTCTGAGGGCGAACGCCCTTCCAGCGGTTACGACCGGCCTTACCGATCTTGATGAGGTCGGCCTCTGCGTTACCGACCTCGCCGATGCTCGCCCGGCAGTCCATGGGTACACGGCGCATCTCGGTGCTAGGCAAACGAAGCGTTGCGTACGCTCCTTCTTTGGCGACGAGCTGGATCGAAGTGCCAGCGCTACGGCCGAGCTGGCCACCGCCACCTGGCTTGAGTTCGACGTTGTGAACAACGGCTCCAACCGGGATGTATCGCAACGGCAGCGAGTTACCTGGCTTGATATCGGAGCGTTGGCCGCTTACGACTGTGTCGCCAACATCGAGACCAAGCGGAGCAAGGATGTAGCGCTTCTCTCCATCTAGGTAGTGCAAGAGCGCTATGCGGCAGTTGCGGTTCGGGTCGTATTCGATCGTTGCGACCTTGGCTGGCACATCGTCTTTGTTGCGGCGAAAGTCGATGATGCGATAACGCTGCTTATGGCCGCCGCCGCGGTGACGCGAAGTCTTACGGCCGTAGTTGTTGCGACCACCGCTGCGAGTCTTCTTCGCCAGCAACGACTTCTCGGGCCGGTCGGTCGTAAGCTCGGCGAAGTCAGAGACAGTCTGGAAACGACGGCCAGGCGATGTGGGTTTACGGGTGCGAATACCCATCTCAGGCTCCGAACAGATCGATTGAGTCGCCCTCAGCGAGGGAGACGATGGCCCGCTTAGTGTCGGGACGCTGCCCGTAGCTAAGCGAACGGCGATTACGGATCCGCTTGCCCTTGCGGTTGAGTGTGTTCACTCTGGTGACTGTCACTTCGAAAATCGACTCGATGGCATCCTTGATTTCGGGTTTTGAAGCCGATGGGTGAACAAGGAACGTGTACACGTTGTCTTCGAGAAGGGCGTAGCTCTTCTCCGAAACTACAGGAGCGATTACAACGTCGCGTGCGTCTTTCACGACTCACCTCCAGGAAGTGTGGCAGTGGTGAATACAAGCCAGTCGCTGCACAGAATGTCATATGCGTTGAGTTCACTGCCCTGAAGCAGCTGCACGCCTGGAATGTTGCGGAAGCTGCGGGCTGCGGTGTCGTCTTCGTCGTTGATGACGATGACAACGCGGCCCGATAGCTCGAGGGCCGATATGACGGCTGCGGCATCTTTGGTCTTGGGCGCATCGAATGACCAGGCATCGACAACAAGCAACCGCTCGGATTGAACTCGGTCAGACAGTGCGCCGGCAAGGGCCTTACGGATGACCTTCTTGTTGACCTTCTGGGCGTAACTACGTGGGCGCGGACCGTGGACTACGCCACCGCCACGCATCTGCGGGGCTCGACTTGTGCCCTGACGAGCACGACCGGTGCCCTTCTGGCGGAACGGTTTGGCTCCGCCTCCACGAACTTCAGAACGGGTCTTGGTGGAATGGGTACCGCGACGTCTCGACGCGAGCTGGGCCGTAACAACCTGATGAAGTACTGCGATGTTGGGCTCGACGCCGAAGAGCTCGTCGTCGACATCGACTGTGCCTGCGTCGGCGCCTGTCTGGGTGGTGACTTTAAGGGTGACAGACATTGTTGTTAACCCTTCACCGCGTCGCGGATAACTACTACGGCGCCCTTAGGACCAGGCACCGAGCCCTTGACCAGAATGATCTCTTGGTCGGCATCGGCACGCACAACTGTCAGGTTCTGAGTGGTCACCTTGGTGGCGCCCATTCGGCCAGACATCCGGGTGCCTTTGAAAACACGGGCCGGTGTGGCGCACATACCGATGGCACCGGGCTTGCGGTGTACTCGATGCACACCATGGCTCGCCTTTTGACCAGAGAAGTTGTGACGCTTCATGGTTCCGGCAAAGCCCTTGCCTTTGGACACGGCAGTCACATCGATCTTGTCACCAGCTTCGAGTAGGCCAGCATCTAGTGCTTGACCAACCTCGTAATCGCTAACATCGTCGACCCGTAGCTCAACCAGTCGTGAACCGGCTTCGACGCCAGCTTTGGCGAAGTGGCCAGCTTCAGGCTTGGTGAGACTATTGACGCGAGCTTGGCCATAAGTGACCTGCAAAGCGGTGTAGCCGTCGTTCTCGTTGGTTTTGATCTGCACGATTCGGCACGGTGAGACGCGCAGCATTGTTACGGGTACGACACGGTTGTCGTCGTCCCATAGCTGGGTCATGCCGACTTTTTCGGCAACGATCGCCTTTTTCGCCATTGGAGGCGTCTTCCTCTTCGGTGTCTTCCCACCGTCGAGTAGGGACGGCGGTGCTTCCACGCGAACGCTCCGCAGGCGTGGCCGGCGGAGCGTTGGTTCGGTTTTGCCTCGTGGTTCCCTTTGCGGCCGTTGAACACGGCCGGGCCTACAAGGACGTCAATTGTTTGCAGCAGGGTGCTGCGCACGAATCTCAGATAGTAGCGCTCGCGGTGGGGCTCCACAACCCCTGAGCGACACGAATATCTAACTAGCTCTGTTGGATCTTGATTTCAATGTCAACACCAGCCGGGAGCTCGAGACGCTGAAGCGAATCGACCGTCTTGGGTGTTGGTTCGACAATGTCGATAAGGCGCTTGTGGATGCGCATTTCGAAGTGCTCTCGGGAGTCCTTGTACTTGTGCGGCGACCGAATGACCGTGTAACGGTGCTTCTCGGTTGGCAAAGGTATAGGGCCTCGGATCTTTGCTTGGGTACGAAGAACCGTCTCGACGATCTTGGCCGTGGACTGATCGATCACGTTGTGATCATAGGCCTTGAGCCGGATTCGAATCTTCTGTGAGTTAGCAGCCATCTGGAACCAGCCTACTTGAGGATTTTGGTGACGCGGCCGGCGCCGACAGTGCGCCCACCCTCACGAA
>CAZMUM010000012.1:0-110231 GCA_964569385.1 uncultured Acidimicrobiales bacterium | reverse complement strand
GCATACGCCTACAACACTTCACGACCTTCAATCGGGCACCGGCCTCGGCAGAAGAAACCCCGGTGCGATGGCGGACCATCGTCTTAGCCGACAACATCCCGTCAGTGGTCCACAGATTCTTGCAATCGATACGGTCCATCAACTCGACATGGCCAGCCTCAACCCGACGCGACACCGTCTCCAACGCTTCCAACAGAACATTCGCCTCATCGGCGGTATCGGGCAACAAACCGACATCAAGAACCGCTCCGATAGCGATCTGGAGGGCCTCGACGGCAGCCTGAACGTCAAGGTCGACCGGCGTAGCGTTTAGACGGCTATCGGTTGTTGTGTTCCCCGTTGAATACATGTATCGAGTATATCAAACGAATGTTCGTTTCTCTACAACCAAACCCAACAAAACCGCCGTTGTGTCTCGTCCTGCGTCGTGTAAGTGACTAGTTCCAAGGCGCGATCATGAACCCGGTCCTGGACACTCTCGCGACCCGACTCTGCGTGACAGTCGACGATCTGTGGATGGCGGACTCCAGCCGGCGGCTTCCTGGAACAGAGGCCGAAGCAGTCCAGTAGGTTCGCAAACATCGAACGGGCACATCGAACGGGTAACACTCGAACAGACCCGTTTGGCAAACGAGTCCGCAATCAGTCTGCAACGGCGAATCGGGCACAATGTGACCGTACGAGAGAAGCGAAGGCGCCATCAGGGTCGATGGTGGTTGTCTCGATGGCCGCGACCAAGGCCGCAGCCAAGTCGCTAGCTGCTTGCACTGCTCGGCTTGGGTCGAAGTGCCAGAGGCTCGCCTCTTGCCGGATAGACGCCGAGTTGACAGCTTTCAGATCCACCGTGCCGCCGATAGTCATGGCCGCTTCGTTCTTGAGCCTCGGAAACATCACGGTTGGCACGGTGTCATAAAGCGGCGCGAGGGTTACTTGGCCGTGTTCGTCATAAAGGAACGCCAGGTTCTTGCCGTGGGCGTCGGAATTGCCAATGATCGCGGTGAAGGCCGCTACCTTGGCCAACGTTTCGAGTTCGGCGACCTGATCTGCCGCGTATTTGTCGAGAATCGCAGCGATCTGGGCGAACGCAGGGCCACCACCGCCTCGGTAGACACCACGGCCTGGCAGCTCGTACTTCCTGTCCGGCGAAAGACCGAGGGCCTGGCATGCATCCTCTTGATGAACACGACGTACTAGTCCATCAACGATTTGGCGATCGAAGCGTTCAACAATGATGCAGTCGATCCCAGCAACCGGATACAGATCCACGGTTGCCGTGGTCAGTCCAACCGCGCAGGCGAGGTTCATCGCGTCGGCTTCGGCAGCAACTATGCCAGGGTGGGTTTGGCTGTCGAGTTTTAGGATGTGGGTCGACGGCGTTCCCCCGACAGGTCGACCCCAGCTACCGTCGTCAAGTCGCACAAGCAGCAGCTTGTTCTGCATTCCTGCGATGGAGAACTCGGAGTCTTCGTGGATGCCAAGCGGTTGGGTCGGTAAAGCGGCAACCTCTGACTCGAGGGCAGCGTGATCGAGGGGCTCCACACTTCCAGAACGCGCTGCGAGGTCTTGGGCCGCGTCGACAAGCACCAGAGCACCGGCAACGTCGCGCCCATATCGAGCGAGTAGACCGTAGGTGTCTGCTGCACTCAGCGAGGCATTGGCCGCGAGTGCTGCGCGGAATTGCCCCTCGGGTAGAAGACCGTCGAAGAAGTTGGTGGCATCGACGGCGCGTCGATGCACGGGTAGCGAACAAGAGATAAGAGCGCGGCCGCCGTACTCTTGGACGATGCTGGGCCGATAGCTGAGTCGAAGCCCGCGTTTGGTATCGACGACGTCGGCAACTGGTCGTTCGTTGAGCCAGACGGTCAACCTTGATGGACGATCAATCATCATCTTCGAAGCTGACGGAGATGGTCGCACCAAGACGCCGCAACAGACGGAATGTATGTCTTACAACCGAACTTGACCTGCCGGCCTCGATCTGGGCCAGGTATACGCGTGAGAGATCGGCCGTCCGAGCAAGTTCAAACTGGCTAAGGCCGCGCATCTGTCTCCTATCGGCAACTACGGCACCGAGGTCTTCAGGCGATCGAATCTGGTATTGGGCCATCGTGGTCCCCGGTAGGCGCTGCGTAACAATAGTGTTACATCGACAACAGTTCAGCGGGAGTAACTATATTGTTACAATCCTCACTGAGACTCCGAAGTTACACTATTGTTACAACGTCCAATCGAGGCCTAACGCAAAGCGCCAGGGTTCGACGTCTAAACCTGGGTACTTCTCGGCCAGATCCTCAACACCGTCGAAAGTCCAGAAATCGTGCCCAGGAAGCGGAACGCCAAGCGCTGCTAGTTGGAGGGGGCTCGATTCAGCAACGATCGAGGCGAAACGCCAGTGGTCGACCATTTCAGATATCGAGTCGCAGCCGATCCAGTCTTGGCCTGGCAACTTGAAGCACATGATCAGCACGAACCGAGCCGACTCGGGATCGATCAGATCTACCGCCCTGTGCCACACATCGCCACGATAGGCCAGGAACGAACCCCGCGGTCCGGCAGCCGACACCGCATCGAGCGAGGGGGAGTCATGGCTAGGCAAAAGCTCTGGCGCACCGTTGTTCTCGTCGACATCGTTGAGATACAGGAACCCTTCTAAATGCCACCAGCCTGGCTCGGAGCGAGCGGGAACAACCGAGTGATTACCGTCGACATGAAAGGGCTGGGAATAGTTTGCGGCACCGGCGTACTTCGCCCACAACCCGGCTTGGTATAGCCGAATGTCGTACGAGCCCAAAGCGTCTTGGGCAAACTCCAGAACGCGCTCGTCCAAAACCAGTCGATTCAGGTCAGGACCGGTCGAGAACGGAAACTTCCTGTGCCCAGCAAACTGTTCTTCGCGAAACGCCGGTCCGTCGGAGCCGGTATCTGCGCTTCCCGACGCTGCTGGTTTCGACTCCAGAAATGCTTGGCGTTTGGGATTGTCGCGGTCATGAAACTCCTTTGGCGTCGGGTAAATGCTCCAGAGATCAGATACTGCGGCGTCGATCACGCTGGTCGGAACAAGCCCGGGGATGAGCACCCAACCCTGTTGTTGCCAGGCCTTGGCCGCCTCACTGATGGACATAGCTTGGTTCATCGTCTCGACCCCATCACAAACTCGACTGTACTGCTGCGGACCTGAACTCCTATGATCGGGCCATGGCCGAAATGGTGACCTTTGCAAGCAACGGAACCAATGCTCGGGGGCATCTAGCTCTGCCCGAGAACGGAACCGGTCCGGGTCTGATCGTGATCCAAGAGTGGTGGGGTCTAAACGACCAGATGAAGGGCGTTGCCAACATGTTGGCCGCGGCCGGATTCGTCGCTCTTGCGCCCGACCTTTATCACGGCGAACTAGCCGGCCACGACGAGATGGACAAAGCCGGCCAGCTCATGACCGAACTACCGCCGGAACGAGCGGCCAAGGACATGAGCGGCGCGGTCGACTACCTCCAATCTCACGAGGCGACCTCGGGAGACGGCATCGGCGTCGTTGGGTTCTGTATGGGCGGTCTGCTTGCGTTCCTTCTCGCCGCCAGCCGCGGCGATGCCATCAAAGCTGCTGTTCCCTTCTACGGCTTCCCCCAGGGCGAAGCCGAACCCGATTGGTCAGGTCTCACCGCCGCCGTCAGAGGGCACATGGCTAACCCTGACGACTTCTTCGCACCCGATGCCGCCCGTGACCTTGGCACCCGGCTTAAAGCCATGGGTAAAGACGTTGAGATCACCGTCCACGAGGCCAACCACGCTTTCATGAACGAGACCAACCCCATGGGAAGCCACGACGCCGCCTTAGCCGCCGAACTATGGCCTCAGGTGATCACCTTCCTGCACGAACAACTCGACTAAAACCTGAACGATCGCTGAACTCGGCTGCGCCGACCCACCGCCGAGGCCGCGGTGTGGTGAGATTCAACATGCGTTCTTCCGTGTTCATCGTCCTGTTTTCGGCGCTGGTTCTTCTTGCTGGTTGCAGTAGCTCCGACTCTCCCGCCGGAGAATCAACCTCCGTCTCTGAACCTCCCGCCGGAGAGTCGAGCACCGTCCCTGACTCTGGCGTTGAAGAGTCGAGCAATCGGCCCGAACTAGCCGAACCCGCCATAAACCGCACCTCAGAACGGTTTGGCCCTGCTCCCGACGTTCCGACTGGGCCCATCTCCCAAGAGGCCGGAGCAGCCTTAGACCGTCTATTTGCGTCGTTCACCGGCGAGACCGATTTCGAGGCACTGAGCGTCGTAGCCGAAGCCAACGACGCCAGGATCGCCTGGTTGCTAACCGACACTCTTCGATTCACGGGCCCCGGACCCCTGCAAGACGAACTAATCGCAACCTGGGAGTCGCTCGCCGGCATCGACCTACCCGACAGCCGCTCGGCGTGGGGCGAATCGACCGATCATCTAATCGCCTGGGACTTGCCTGCGCCCCCCGGATACGTCGACTGGAAATCGCAGCTGTTCGAGCTGGTCGAACCGGGCTGGGCACCATTCTTCGACGACCCGGATGCGACCATCGACTGGCGTTGGGTTTCTTGGGGCGGAGTACTGATCGACGACCGGCCCATCGACGAGGCCGACTCGTTGTGTCCGCGCGGCTGCATCCCAGCACTGAACGACCCGGCCTTAACCGATGCCGCCGGGGGAGCGTGGTACGCCGACGACGCCATCGTGTTCGGCGTCGAGATCAACGGCGAGGCCGTCGCGTTTCCCAAAAACATCATGGAGGTCCACGAGATGACCAACATGAACATTGGCGGTCGGCGCATCGCAATGCCGTACTGCACGCTTTGCGGCTCAGCTCAGGCCTACTTCATCGACGAACCAATCGACGACGTTCTAATCGACGGTGCCTACGAGCTACGAACCTCAGGCCTGTTGTCGCGTTCCAACAAGGTCATGTTCGAACTCCAAACCCGATCAGTGTTCGACACCTTCACCGGCGAGGCAGTTACCGGGCCGCTACGCGAAGCCAGCGTATGGTTAGAGGAGATCTCGGTCCGTACCAGCAAGTGGGGCGACTGGAAAGCGCTCCACCCAGACACAAAGATCGTCGCTCAAGACGGAGGCATTGGCCGCACCTACCGCGACGATCCTCTCGGCGGCCGCGACGACGACGGCCCAATCTTTCCCATAGGCGACGCCGACAACCGCCTCGACGTGCACGAATCCGTCCTCGGGATCGTCACCGAGGACGGCACAGCGATCGCGGTACCAGTCGAAGCTGCGTTAGCAGCACTAGACGCCGGCGAAGCAGTTGCCATCGGCGGAATGGAACTAGCAGCAGACGCAGCCGGGCTCGTTGCCACTGATGCCGACGGCAACGAAGTTGTGGCCCACGAGTCGTTCTGGTTCGCCTGGAGCCAATTCCACCCAGACACACTACTCTGGGCTCCCTGAATCGCTACTGACCAGACCAGACTGGTTCGCGTTTCTCGGCGAAGGCACGGGGGCCCTCCTTGGCATCGTCAGAGCCGAAAACCCTGCCCATCATGGTGCCCTGCAACTCCCAGAGTTCATCTTCGTCAAACCCCTGAGCGGCAGCTTTCACGATCTGCTTCGACGCCGCAACAGCCAACGGAGCATTCTTGGCCACCCGCTCAGCCAGAGCGATCGCAGCATCAAGAGCACCACCAACCTCGGTCACCTCAGACAACAACCCGGCCTCGAACGCCTCCTCAGCGCTGATGTTGTCGCCAGTGATAGCCATCTCCATGGCCTTGGAATATCCAACGCGACTCGGAAGCCGAATCAGCCCACCGCCAGCGGCGAACAGACCGACCTTCACCTCGCGGATGCCAAGCTTGGCCCCCTTAGAAGCGACAAGCAGATCACACGTTAGCGCCAACTCAAGACCGCCAGCAATGGCAAAACCCTCGATAGCTCCAATAAGGGGCTTATCGGCACCAGCCTTGATGAACTCCATCATCGGGCCGATATCTTCGCCTCGCGAGAAGGCCTTTAGATCCATTCCGGAGCTGAAGCCCTTGCCGTTGCCGGTCAGCACGCCAGCCGTCAGCCCCGAATCTTCGTTGAGCCTCTTGGTCGCGTTCCACAGCCCATGAGACAGGGCGCCGTTGATCGCGTTGCGAGCCTCAGGCCGGTTCAGAGTTATGATCAGAACCCGACCGCGTTGTTCGGTTAGTACCGCTTCTTCGGCTACTTCTTCTGACACAGCAACGCCCTACTTAGGTGGCATACGAATGCCGCCATCAAGCCTGATGGTTTCGGCGTTCAGATACGGATTGGTGATGCACTCCATCACGGCAAAGGCCAGCTCTTCGGCCGAGCCAAGACGCTTAGGGAATAGAACGCTCTGGCCAAGGTGAGCCTTAAAGGCATCGCTTTGCTCGCCCTCGCCATAGATTGGCGTGTCGATAAGCCCAGGGGCAATGGTGTTCACCCGAACGCCAACAGCCGACAAGTCGCGGGCGATGGGCAGGGTCATGCCCACAATGCCGCCTTTGGAAGCCGAGTATGCACATTGGCCGATCTGACCGTCGAACGCGGCAGCCGACGCCATGTTGACCACCGCGCCCCGGGCACCATCGTCGTCGAGGGGATCGGTGGTGGCCATGGCCGACGCGGCCTGACTGAGCATGTTGAACGACCCGATCAGGTTCACCTTGATCACAAACGCAAACCGTTCAAGGTCCATCGGCACATTGTTGCGGTCGATGGTGCGAGCCGCGTAGCCGAGACCAGCAGAGTTGACCAGCGCCCGTAGTGGGCCCATTTCGGACGCGGCGGCAACCGCGGCCTTGGCATCTTCGACAATGGACACGTCGCACTTGACGAATAGGCCGCCAATTTCGGAAGCGACCTCGGTGCCCTTTTCTTCGTTGAGATCAGCGATTACTACGCGCGACCCCAGTGCGGCCAGTTGCCTGGCACAAGCCTCGCCGATGCCAGAGGCACCACCGGTAACGATCGAGGAAGATCCCTCGAGATTCATACGTGGCATCAGTCGCCAATCCTTTCGATGATGGTTGCGTTGGCGAGCCCGCCGCCTTCGCACATTGTTTGGAGACCATACCGGCCCTCAGTTCGCTCAAGTTCGTTGAGCAACGTCGTCATCAGCTTGGTGCCGGACGAACCGAGCGGGTGACCAAGTGCAATGGCGCCGCCGTTTACGTTGGTTTTGTCGAGATCGGCGTTGTGAACCTTTTGCCATGCCAAGACCACAGACGCGAACGCCTCATTGACCTCAAAGAGGTCGATGTCGTCCATGCTGAGCCCCGAACGTTCGAGAATCTTCTCAGTGGCCGGAATTGGGCCCTTGAGCATGGTGACAGGGTCGGTGCCCACTACTGCGAAGCTGTGGAAACGGGCCCTCGGTTTAAGACCAAGCTCGGCAGCCTTTTCGGCGCTCATCACCAGCACAGCCGATGCGCCGTCGCTGATCTGGCTCGAGTTGCCTGCTGTGATCCGGCCATCTTCTTGGAACGCCGGTTTAAGGGTGGCCAGCTTCTCGGGTGTGCTGCCTTCGCGGATGCCTTCGTCGCGGGTCATCATTACGGTCTTGCCGTCAATCGTGACCGGAACCGGGACGACCTCGTTCTCGAAACGTCCCTCCTCGGTTGCCTGCAACGCCCGACCCTGGCTCTCTGAGGCAAACGCGTCGAGATCTTCACGGGTGATGTCGTACTCATCGGCAATCATGTCGGCGCCGATGCCCTGTGCGGGCAGGCCCGTATCGCTGTAACGATCCATCATCGGTTGTGGAAATGGGAAACCCATACCCTTGACGATCGAGGCGCCCATCGGGGTGCGGGTCATGACCTCAACACCAGCCGCTACGACGACGTCGTAGGCCCCCGCCATCACTCCTTGAGCGGCGAAGTGAAGTGCTTGTTGGCTCGACCCACACTGGCGGTCGACAGTGGTGGCTGGCACGGTTTCTGGCCAACCGGCAGTCAACACTGCGTTGCGGCCGATGTTGAGCGACTGTTCGCCAACCTGCATAACACAACCCATGATGACGTCGTCGACGATGACCGGGTCGATTCCGGTGCGCTCAACGAGTGCCTTCAGAACGTGGGCGCCGAGTTCGGCTGGATGCCAGTCCTGCAACATGCCGTTTCGTCGGCCGCCGGGGGTTCTGACTGCATCGACTATGACTGCGTCTCTCATGGTTGGTCGCCGTTTTCTATTGTTGAGGTGGATGTCTGAGCACTTGAGGCCGAGCCGGCACTAGTGCGTTGATTTGGATCATTGGCCGCTGGTGGTCTCATGAGCCACGCTCGTCAGGTTGCGTTGTAGGCGCACCAACAGACTGGCCAGTAGTTGGCGTTCGTGTCGGTCGATTCCGAGGCGAAGCCGTCGCCGCAGATCGACATCGATGTTCGTAATCTGTTCGGCGGCGTCGACTCCCGCTTGGGTCGCGGCCACTAACCAGACTCGGCGATCTTCGGCGTTGGCCATGCGTTCGACCAGGCCGCGTTGTTCGAGTCGGTCGACGCAACTCCCGGCCGCAGCCCTACCGATCGCCATCTGTTCGGCGAGCGCGGTCTGGCTCAAAGGCCCCTGCTCAACAACGTAAGCCAACAGACTTGCGGTGGTTAGGTTGAGATCGAGCGGCGCAAGGGCGGTGTTGTAGCTGTCTCGCATCAGGCGAGCTGTGCCCATGATGGTGCTCTCGACCCGTCTCCACGGAGGCATATCGAGTTCATGACCCGGATGGAGATCGCCGACGGTTTCGCTCATGACTGTTTGGTAGCATACAGTCATGCTGCGTAGAGAATCCAATGCAGAATGAGGAGCGCACATGTCCGAAGGTCTGACCGAAACCGAGACCGACGAGTTCCGCGGCAGGGTTCGCTCCTTTCTCTCTGCGCACGCGAGCGCCGAACTGGCTCGGACGCTCGATGGCCAGAAGAGCTACATGGGCGAACTGGCTGCGGCCGGACTAGCGGGTATGACAATCTCGACCGAATACGGAGGAGCCGGCCTCACCCGCGAACATGACGCTCTGTTTCGCGAAGAGGTAGCCAACTTCCCGTTCATGAGCAGCGACTTCGTCATTAGTCATGGCATGTGCCAACCAATGCTCAACGACTTCGGCAGCGAGGATCAGAAGAAGAAATACCTGCCAGACAACATCGCAGGGCGCACGGTGTGGTGCCAGATGTTTTCCGAGCCTGGCGCTGGCTCCGATGTGGCCAGCTTGCAGACCAAAGCCGAACGCGACGGCGACGAGTTCATTCTCAACGGACAGAAGGTTTGGACCACCATGGCCCATGTGTCTGAGTACGGCGTCTTAATCGCCCGTACCGATCCAGAAGCCGTAAAACACGCCGGAATCTCGATGTTCATCCTGAAGATGGATAGCCCCGGCGTCGAGATCAGGCCTATTCACCAGATCGATGGTGGGAGACACTTCAACGAGGTTTTCTTCAACGACGTCCGAGTTCCGGTCGGCGACCTACTTGGCGAGGTCAACAACGGCTGGAACCAAGCCACCGCCATGCTCATGTACGAGCGGGTGGCCATTGGCACCATTGGCGCAGGCAAGATCAATCAGACCAACTACCGCATGCTGCGCAGCATCGCCAAGGCGGCTGGCAAATTGCAGGATCCATTGGTGCGACAAGATCTAATGAAGATCTATTCGATGGAGACTGCAAAGTCGCTGGTCGCGATGCGCACCAGAGCCGAGATGAAGGCAGGCAAGACACCTGGGCCCGGTGGTTCGCTCGGCAAATTGTTCGGTTCTGTTATCCAGTGGCGGATGCGCGAGATCATGATGAACATGGCCGGGCCCGCCAGCCAAGCCTGGACCGTTGGCGACGATGCCGCGGCCGATATGCAGAACGCGACGGTTGGGTCCTTCAGCTCGTCGATTGCAGGCGGCACCGACGAGATTCAGCGCAATATCATCGGCGACCGCGTGCTCGGTCTACCGAGAGACATTTCGGTCGACAGAGGGATTCCGTTCAAAGACCTGAAAGTGGGCACCCAGCGATGACCCTGACTCCAGCCGATGCCGTCGATGTCGACGATCTTGAGAACCCGGTGCTCGGTATGTTCTGGGACCGCGGCCAGCCAGATATCGAGGCCGACCTCGCCGACCTGCGAACCAAGCCTCCCATCAAGTTTCCCGAGCTGCCCGACGAGGTCGACCCTGCGTTCCTTGGCTTGATCGAGGGGCCAGGTGCATACGTCTCCACGAGACACGCCGAGATTCTGCACATGTCGCGCAACGCCGATGTTTGGTCCTCGGCTAGCGGCGTCACTGTTACCGACACACCACCGGAGTTCAACGAGTTCTTCGGTTCCATGATTTCTATGGATGATCCCCGCCATGGCCGGCTGCGCAAGCTCGTTTCGGCTGGCTTCACCCCCAGGATGTTGGCCAAGCTCGACGGTGGCGTCACCGAACAAGCGGTTGGCATCATCAACGATGTCTGCGAGAGCGGCAAAGTCGACTTTGTGGTCGACATGGCGGCCAAGCTTCCTTTGAAGATCGTGTGCGACCTCATGGGTGTTCCTCACTCGCAACTCGACTTCGTTTTCGAACGTTCGAACACCATTCTTGGAATTAGCGACCCCGAATATGCGCCCGCCGAAGGTGTCGATCCCATCACTGCGTTGTTGACTGCTGGTGGCGAATTGGCTCAGTTGATGAACGAAGTGGCCGAGTCAAAGCGAGGCGCCGAATCAGACGACCTCACGTCGCTGTTGGTGAACGCCGAGATCGAAGGCGAAAAGTTGTCGGACGCCGACATCGCCAGCTTCTTCATCTTGTTGGTAGTAGCCGGCAACGAGACCACCCGCAACGCCATTAGCTGGGGCCTTACCTACCTCACCGACAACCCCGAACAGCGGTCGTTATGGCAAAGCGACTACGAACGCTATGCGCCAACGGCGGTCGAAGAGATCGTGCGCTTGGCAAGTCCTGTTACCTACATGAGGCGAACAGCACTACAAGACACCGAACTTGGGGGAGTACCCATCGCCAAAGGCGAGAAGGTGCTCATGAACTACCTAGCCGCCAATCGCGACGAAGACGTCTTCGACGATCCGTACAAGTTCGACATCACCCGCGACCCCAACCCCCATATCGGTTTTGGCGGGCCAGGACCTCACTTCTGTATGGGCGCACATCTCGCCAGGCGAGAGATAACAGTGATGTTTCGCGAGCTGTTCGATCGTTTGCCAGACATTCACGCCACATCACCGCCCGATGTGCTGGCGGCCTCGTTCATCCACGGCGTCAAACACCTAGACGCCGAGTTCACCCCCACAGCCCCCCGCCCGTAACGTCGCCCCGCCAAACGCCGCTCCCTCCGGTCGCAAGACCATTCCTGTCACCGGGATCTGGCTGCCCGCAGCCGTTTCCCGGTGACAGGTAGGACTTGAGCTACAAACTCACTTGGAGCGTATTGTCGACACGGTGAACTTTCCGATTCCGGCCGAGCTTGAGCACTTTCGGGCCAGGCCCGACGGGCGTGAGTGGCTGGGATCGCTCCAGCGCCTCTTAGAGACTGCAAGTGAGCGCTGGGAACTCGACCTAGGACATCCCTACGAGGGGTCCCATGCTTCTTGGGTAGCTCCGGCCACGCGTTCTGATGGCGCAGCCGTTGTACTGAAAGTGCCATTTCCCCACGATGAGGCCCGCCACGAAGCAATTGCGCTCAGTCTTTGGAACGGCGACGGAGCAGTTCGCTTGCTTGAACACGATGTCGACTCTGGCGACATGCTGCTGGAGCGACTCGTTCCCGGGGTTCACCTGAGCAGTATCGGTAACGATGCTGCCATCGATGTCTACCTCGACCTATTGCCCCGCTTGTGGGTTTCGCCAGATGGGCCGTTCGACACCGTCGCCGACGAAGCCGCACGGTGGGCTCGATCGTTGCGCAGCCGGTGGGAGGCATCGGGCCGACTCTACGAAGAGCGATTGCTCGAAGCCGCAATCGAGTTGTTAGCCGAGGTCGCATCAGAGTGCGATTCGACCGATGTTCTTGTTCATCAAGACATGCACGCAGACAACATCGTGTCGGCAACGCGCGAACCGTGGCTAGCGATTGATCCGAAGCCGTTGAGCGGTCCCAGAGAGTTCGCCATCGCCCCGATCGTGCGATCAACCGAACTCGGCCACAGCCGGGCGTTGGTTCTGAGACGATTTGACCGACTCGTGGTTGGCCTATCGCTCGACGCGGCCCAAGCCCGCGCCTGGACCATTGGACATGCCGTGGCCTGGGGCACCGGACGTACCGACGTGTTCGCACCTCACATCGAGACGGCCGGCTGGCTCCTCGAGCATCGCTAGCTGCGCCCGCCCAAGACCTACCCGTCACCGGGAAACGTACGCCCGCAGGCCGCGGCGGTGACAGTTGCGGTCTTCGGGTTGTCGCTCGAACCGAGTGAGAGGGAGAAGCCGGTTAGCGGCCGCAGGCCGCGGCGGTGACAGTTGCGGTCTTCGGGTTGTCGCTCGAACCGAGTGAGAGGGAGAAGCCGGTTAGCGGCCGCAGGCCGCGGCGGTGACGGTAGCGTTTGGGGATGCGTCGATCGCTTCCGCTCATTGCTCTGGCCGCGTGGAGTGTGTTGGTCTGGGCATCGCGTATTCGTAATGTTCTTGCCAACGACGAGCTCACCACAGCAGGCACCACCTGGCGGTTGGCGGCCGCGCTGGTTTTCATTGTTGGCGGATTGGCTCTCGGCTACGCAATTGTCACGAAGCAGCAGTGGTTGCGACAAGTCACCCTGGCGCTGGCGGTATGGACAACGATTTGGTGGTTGGTCCGCGGCATTGGGATATTGCTCGATCCCAACCACGACGCCGCTTTCAAGGCGGTTCACACTGCTCTCATGGCTGTTTCGCTGGGTCTAGCGGGATGGGCGGCCACCCATGTAAGGCGAACGGCACCCGCGACCTGACCACGGCGAGTAACTTCGGCTGCCATGACCGACGTTCATCCAGACCGGCTCCACCAATTCGTTATGGAGGTCATAGCTGGCCTTGGTTCCGACCCGCGGGAGCAGCAACTCGTGGCCGATCAACTTGTGGGCGCCAACTTGGCTGGCCACGACAGTCACGGCGTTGGCATGCTGCCTACGTATGTCGACCGGGCCAGCCATGGTCTCCTCAAGATCAACGGCCATGTCAGCGTTGCCAGAGATGATGGGTCCATCGTTGTTCTGGATGGCAATCGTTCGTTCGGTCAGGTGACTGGGTTCGAGACGATGGAGATTGCCATCGAACGGGGCAACAAGCACGGTCTCGCGTTAGTCGGACTCCGCGACAGCTTTCACATCGGACGCATCGGGCACTGGGCCGAACAAGCAGCAGCGGCTGGCCTGATCTCGATGCACTTCGTGAACGTGGCCGGTCATCACGCTCTCGTGGCCCCCCATGGGGGGCGAGATGCACGGTTCGCCACAAACCCGTTTTGCGTTGCAATTCCAGCCGCCGACAACTCGCCATCAGTGCTTCTCGACATGGCCACTAGTCGGATCGCTCTTGGTAAAGCGAGGGTGGCAAACAACGCGGGGGTCAAGGTGCCCTACGGAACCGTCATCGGTACCGACGGAATTCTCACTGACGATCCCGGCGTAATGTTCAGCTCGCCGCCTGGCGCGCTGGTCGCAATGGGCGAACACAAGGGCAGCGGGCTGGCGATCGTGTGTGAGCTACTGGGCGCGGCACTTCTGGGCGGAACCACGCTTCAGCCCAAGAATCCGGACGACGGCAGTGTATTAAACAGTATGACGACAATTGTCATCAAACCGGGCGCGGTCGGTGATCCTGTTGGGTTGCGAAGCGAGGTCGACTCGTTTCTTGACTGGGTCCGATCCAGCGGGCCCGCCGAGGGATACGACGAGGTGCTCACTCCTGGTCAGCCCGAACAGAGAGCCAGAATCGCCAGAGCAACAGCAATACCCATTGATTCCGGGACGTTCGGCGAACTAATAGCAGTGTCGACGCAAGTAGGTGTCGATGGTGAAACACTGCTCGCCGTCGCGTGAATGGATCCACACCCTCGGTGCACGATCGCCTACACCAAAGTCACTGGTTCTACAAATCGCCCGCTACCTAATATTTCTGGACGTGTGACAGCGCGGTTGATGTTTGACAAAAGACCCGCGTTGGTGTTTGACCGGTCCGGCGTAGGCACCTAATGTTCCCGCAGTCGTTGTGACTACAGTCACGCGGATCGCGCCCTGGGGATCGGGCCAGACTTCAACCGAGGGGGACCCGTTGGCGGCAGAGGCTGCAAATCCTAACGACACGCTCGCCAGCGAGCCTCTGTTGGTCGTCAACGATCTCATGACCCACTTCGTAACACCGCGAGGGGTCGTCAGGGCCGTCGATGGCGTCAGTTTTAGCCTCGACCGCGGCAAGACCATCGGTATCGTCGGCGAATCCGGATCAGGCAAAACGGTTCTGGCCCGCACAATCATGAAACTGAACCTCGGCAGCAACGTGGTCACTTCTGGGTCCGTGCGTTACCAAGGCCGCGAGCTGCTCGACCTGAGCTCCCGCGAGATGCGCAACTATTGGGGCAAAGAAATCTCGATGGTCTTCCAAGACCCAATGACTTCTCTTAACCCAGTGGTTCGGATAGGTCGTCAGGTCACAGAGCACCTTCGCCACCACCTCAAGATGGATAAGGCTGCGGCCAACGACACTGCTCTTCAGCTACTCAAGCAGGTGCGTATTCCTGAGGCCAAGAAACGTCTACGGGCTTACCCGCACGAACTCTCTGGCGGTATGCGTCAGCGGGTGTCGATCGCCATCGCCATGGCTTGTGGTCCCAAACTGCTCTTGGCCGACGAGCCCACGACCGCTCTCGATGTAACCGTCCAACACTCCATCATGAATCTCCTGGCGAACGAACAACAAGATCGTGATATGGCCATGATGTTGGTCACCCACGACCTGGGCGTTGTTGCTGGTCGCACCGACGAAATCGCTGTCATGTACGCCGGCCGAATCGTCGAAAAGGCGCCCACATCGGTGTTGTTCTCCGACGTGCGGATGCCATACACCGAGGCACTACTACGTTCGATTCCGCGCACAACCCACCGTAACCACACCCGTCTCGCATCAATCCCGGGCCGCCCGCCAGACCTAATCAATCCCCCAACCGGTTGTGCGTTTAGCCCGCGTTGTGCCTACGCCCAGGACCGCTGTTTCGACGAGTTGCCGCCGCTAGTTGAGGCCGGGCCCGGTCACACCTATAGGTGCCACCTACCAGTAGGTAGCGACGAGAACAAAGCTGCATTCGAAGCCAACATTGCCAAAGGGCTGCCCCAAGCGGTGTCGATTCAGGCCCACGACGAGTCCGTGGCAGCACAAGAGGTGAGCGCCTAATGGCAGGCACCGGCAAGCTTCATCTTCGCGACCCAAACGACGTCATGCTTCGGGTCGAGGACCTAACAGTCGAGTTTCCAGTTGGCGGTGGCGCAACTGTCAAAGCAGTTTCTGGTATCAGCTTCGACATCAAACCAGGCGAGACTTTGGGTTTGGTGGGCGAGTCTGGTTGCGGCAAGTCGACTACGGGCAAAGCCATCATTCAGCTGCCTCCACCTACCTCGGGTTCGGTAATTCTCGGCGGTGGCGACCTAACCGAATTGTCAGGCGAAGCTCTGCGTCGCAAGCGCACCGAGATCCAGATGATCTTCCAAGATCCGATCTCGTCACTCAACCCCCGCCGCAAGGTCGGCAAGGTGGTTTCCGAGCCGATCGACGTGTGGGGTCTTTCGGGCGAAGACACCGAGTCACCTGCGATGCTCGAGGCCAAGCGCACCCAGATGATGATGGCCGGTTCGGTAGCCATTGTTCTCATCGGGTTCTTCATCACCAATCAGTTCTGGAATCTGGCTCTGGCGATTATCGTTGCGGTCGTACTTACTGCGCTCACTGCGTTTGGCCGGAAGATCTACCGCACTACCAACGCCGAGCGACTCGGCGCCATCCCCAAGGGATCTCCCACGGTCGCCCGCTTACTTGAGCAAGTAGGCATCGATCCCGAAGTCGCAGTCGACAAACACGCCCACGAGTTCTCCGGTGGCCAGTGTCAGCGCATCTCGATCGCCAGAGCGCTGTCAACAGACCCCAAGTTGCTCATCTGCGACGAGCCGGTGTCGGCGCTCGATGTCTCGGTCCAAGCCCAGATTCTCAACCTGCTCCAGGATCTCAAAACCCAATTCGGGTTAACTCTGGTGTTTATCGCCCACGATCTTGCCGTGGTCAAGAACATCAGCGACCGCGTTGCGGTCATGTACCTAGGCAAGATGTGCGAGGTCTCTGAGGCCAACGATCTCTACGAACGACCTGCACACCCCTATACAGCGCTATTGCTCAATTCGGTTCCGGAACCTGACCCAACCGTCGAACTCGACACTGACATGGTCGAAGAGGGCGATCTTCCATCGCCGATCAACCCACCGTCGGGCTGCCGTTTCCGTACTCGCTGCCCCTACGCCGACGACATCTGTTCGGCCGAGGAACCGCAGCTCAGATCTGTGGGACACGACCATTTCGTGGCGTGTCACCACCCACTAGTCGAACCTGTGGAGGTGTCACTGGCCACTGACTGAGCCGGCAACGGAGGGCGCTGGCCCACATTAGGAAACCAAGGACAATTCCCGGGCTCAATGAGCTCATAGGAGGGAAACCATATGAGAAGCAAATGGATAAAACTGCTGGCACTCCTGCTGGCATTCGGAATGATCGCCGCAGCCTGCGGCGACAGCGAAGATGGCGACGCAGACAGCGGTGCCACAGGCACTACTGCCGCACCGACCGCTACTACCGACGACGCTACGTCGGAGGACCCTGCCGACACAACGGCACCGCCGACCACCGTCAGCGCCACGCAAGCACCAACAACTGCGCCAGAAGATCCGATCACCTACGGGGGCGTGATCACCATAGGTCTTGAGGCTGAGGCCACTGGTCTCCGTCCGTGGGAGGACAACTGTTCTTCGCCGTGTTACAACATGATGAGGTCGATATATGACCTGTTGTTCGAGATCGACAGCGACTTCCAGCCCACCCCTTGGTTGGCCGAAAGCGTCACAAACAACGCCGACTTCACCGAGTACGTAGTAACTCTTCGTCCCGGCATCTCGTTCCATAACGGGGTTGCCGTAACGGCTCAGACCATTGCCGACATGTTCCCGATGCAGCAAGAGGGTGCTGTTGGTGCAGGGGCCGTTGCGGCCGCTGGAGTTGAGGCCGTCGAAGCCACGGGCGATCTTGAGGTCACCTACACCCTTACCAACGGAAACTCGGCGTTCTTGGCTTCGCTGACCAGGGCCCCGCTTGGCATGGTGTTCGAACCGGCTGCCGCACTGGCTGATCCAGAGGGTTACAGCATCAACCCCATTGGTACTGGTCCCTTTGTCATCGCTAAACGCGACATCGATAACGAGACCACCGTTGTACGCAACGACGACTACTGGCAAAGCGATCGCGATGGAAACCAGCTGCCGTATCTCGACAGCATCAACTTCCGCCCAATCCCCGACGAGGGCACCCGCCTGTCGTCGTTGATAGCTGGCACAACCAACGCGCTCCAGACGTTGCGCCAGGGCACCATTCGTGACGCCCGCGATGCCGATGGCCTGATCCTGTACGAGTTCCAGGGCAACAACAGTGGCGGCGGCATGTTCAACGTGCTTGTTCCGCCATTCGACGATGTCAGGGTTCGCAGGGGTCTGACCCATCTCAACAACCAGGATGCAGTAATCGATGCCCTTGGCGGCACCGGTATTTCGCTTCCTGGTCGTCAGTGGTTCAGCCCCGATAGCCCTTGGTACTCCCAAGAGGCTGCCGATGGCTGGGTCGACTTCGATATTCCGGCCGGAACTGCGCTCATCCAGGAGTACATTGATGATCCGGATCGTTCCGACGGCAAAGCCGTGGGCGAGAACATCGACGTCGAGCTGAGTTGTCCGCCAGACCCAACCCTGGTGGCTGCCATGCAGGTTCTCCAGGCTGTCTGGGACTCGACTGATCTGGTGAACGTCGAGCTAACAGCGTTCGACCAGGCCACGCACATCAACAATGCGCTTGGGTTGGAAAATGGCTTTGTCGGTACCCACCAGGCTCACTGCTGGCGTTGGAGTTCAGATGACGATCCAGCCTTGTCTCTGAACCCGGCCTTTGGTGCACCTACTCCGGAGATAGCGGAATCGCTTGGTATCCCGTTCTCGGCTACCAACTTCTCCAACTTTGCTACTGCAGAGCTGTACCAACTGCTTGTCGACGCCATCAACACCGACGACTTCGACGAGCGCTATGCACTGTACGAGCAGGTCAGCTTTACGCTGAATGAGCAGGTTCCAATCTGGTTCTCTGGTCATACAGCGACGCTGATCGCCACATCGGAAGGGATCACCGGCTTCGCTGGCTGGGAGACCCCAGACGGTGTCCTCGGTGCTGGTCACCCGGCCTCTGAGGCTCGTTACCTCTACGTCCGTTTCACCAACTGATACGCATCCAGAAACTGACATGACCTGACCCGTCCGGGAGGTGGAGCCATATGGCTCCACCTCCCGGCTCGTCAGCAGCTAACAAAGTTCTACAATCGTCGACCACAAGGGCCACTCGATGTCACCGATGCTAAAACTGATTCTGTCTCGGCTCGTCCGTATGGCCGCAACGTTGCTAGCCGTGTCTGCGCTGACGTTCTTCATGGTGCAGCTTCTACCCGGCGACCCGGTCGACCTCAAGATTCCTCCAGAGGCCCAGAACGACCAAGTTCGTGTTGCCGAGATTCGCGAAGAACTCGGTCTGAACAGGCCCGTCATCGTGCAGTACGCAAGTTGGCTTGGCGACATCACCACCGGCGACCTCGGCAATTCCTACATTACTGATCAGCCGGTCATAAACATCATGCGCGAGCGTCTCCCAATCACGCTCGAGTTAGCAGCCGTGGCCATCATCTTTGCCGTGGTACTAGCGATCCCGCTAGGAGTCTTGTCGGCCTATAAGCAAGGCCGCGCCCCCGACAAATTCATCTCCGCGGGGTTACAAATAGGATTGTCGATACCGAACTTCGTCGTTGGCGTCTTCGTAATCTGGTTATTTGCCGAAAGACTTGGCTGGTTCCCGGCAACTGGTTGGACTCGTCTTACCGACAGCGTCACCGGCAATATCAGAGGCGTGATACTGCCGGCCTTCTCGCTGGCGCTCATCGACCTAGCCGTGTTCTCACGACTCGTACGGTCCGACATGATCTCGACGCTCGAAGAAAATTACGTGCTTTCGGCCAAGGCTAAGGGCATGAGCGATGGCTACATCTTGTTCCGCCACGCCCTGCGCCCCTCGTCGCTAAGCCTTGTGACGATTGTGGCACTCAACCTCGGCGGCCTCATCGGCGGCACCGTCGTAATCGAACAACTTTTCGCCATGGGCGGCATTGGGCGCCAGCTCATCGACTCGATTCTGCGCCGCGACTACATCGTCATACAAGGCATCACCGTATTCATTGCCACGGTCTACGTGGTTCTGAACACGATGGTCGACTTCGTTTACCTAGCGATCGACCCTCGCATCCGCGCTGGAAAGAGGTAACTATGACCGACTCCATCACACCGGATCCGGCTTTCGTTCCATCTGATGCTGGCGATGTGGCCCTCGGAACTCTCATCGTTGAGGACCTTCCCGATCCCACTGCTAAGCCGACTTTCGCCGATCTAGTCCGTTCGATGCCATGGACTGCCCGCTTGGGCGCCCTTTGGCTGTTAGTTGTGGTGTTCTTAGCCGTGACGGCCGACTATCTCTGGTTTATCAAGGACCCGAATCATCTTTTCGGCGTTTTTGATGGCGAGGCCACTAACCAAGGGCCGTCGACCAAGTTTTGGCTTGGCAACGACAACTTGGCTCGAGACATCTTTGCTCGCCTCGTCTATGGCGCTCGCGTTTCACTAATCGTCGCCGCTGTGGCGGTTGCCTTCGGAACGATCATCGGCGGGTTCTTGGGATCGCTGGTTGGCTTCGTCCGAGGCAGAACCGAGACCGTAATCATGGCACTCGTCGACGTGATCTTGGCCTTCCCTGGCCTTGTGCTCCTGTTGGTAATGGTGGCCATCACCGAGACTCGTAGCCTCACCGCCATCTCACTGGTTATCGGCATGTTGTCCATCGCACCATACACAAGGGTGGCCAGAGCCAACGCGCTCACAGTCTCAAACCGAGAGTTCGTTGAAGCAGCAAGATCAATCGGTACCAAACCCCTTCGCATCCTCGTGCGAGAGATCATTCCGAACGTCATGCCAAGCATCTTTGCATTCGCGTTCGTGGCCGCAGCGGCCATCATGGTGCTCGAAGGAACCCTCGCGTTCCTTGGCCTGTCGGTCCAGCCGCCAACCGCGACGTGGGGCCAGATGATCTTCCAAGCCAGGGCCGATATGCGCCAGAACCTCTGGCCCGTCGTATACCCATCGGTAGCGCTGGTGATTACCGTGCTGGCCCTGAACACCGTCGGCGACTGGATGCGAGAACGCAACTCGGCGCGGTCGGCGGCGCTGGGTTAGACGCAGTGCCCCACTCTTAGGCAGCTACTTCTGCCGGCGTTTCTGGAGGTTGGCCCACTCGTCGCGCAAACCAACAGTACGGTGGAACAACATTGGTGTTTCGTCGTCGAGCGCGAAGTAGCCCAACCGTTCGAACTGCACTACCTCGCCAGCGGCGGTGTCGGCTAAAGCAGGCTCGAGCTTGCAGTTGGTCAAGACCTCGCGCGAGTTCGAGTTTAGATCGTCGAACTCGTTGCCGGTTTCGGCGCCAGGGACCTCGGCACTAAACAGACGGTCATACAACGCAACGGTTGCGTCGACAGCATGCTGCTGGGAAACCCAGTGGATCGTGGCCTTCACCTTGCGGCCATCAGGGGCGTTGCCGCCAGACGTCTCGGGGTCATAGGTGCACAGAACCTCGATCACGTTGCCGGCATCGTCGGTGTTGTAGCCAGTACAAGTAACAAAATAGCCAGCCCGTAGCCGAACCTCACGACCCACCGTAAGGCGGAAATATTTCCGGGGAGCATCGACTTTGAAGTCGTCGTGCTCGATGTACAGCGTGCCGCTGAAGGACACCTTGCGAGTACCGTCGTCGGCGTTCTCGGGGTTGTTGATGGCGTCGCGGTACTCGACAACGGGGTCTCCAGCATCGTCGGTTGGCCAATTAGTGATGGTGAGTTTGAGCGGGCGTAGAACGGCCATCCGCCGCTGGGCCTTGATGTTAAGTTCGGTACGGACGAATGATTCGAGTAGCTCGATGGCCTGACGGCTGTTGGTCTTGGCCACCCCAATGAACGAGCAGAACTCTCGAATGGCCGGCGCCGGGTAACCCCGACGGCGAAGGCCACGAAGTGTGGGCAATCGAGGGTCATCCCAGCCATCGACGGTGCCGTCATCGACAAGTCGGCGTAGCTTGCGTTTCGATGTGATGGTGTGACTAAGTTCGAGCCTGGCCATCTCGGTCTGGTACGGCGCCGGGCCATCGAGAGGTAGCTGAGCCAAACACCAGTCGTAGAGCGCACTATGGTCGGCAAACTCGAGCGTGCACAGAGAATGAGTGACCCTTTCGATGGCATCGCTCTGGCCGTGGGCCCAGTCATAGGTCGGGTAAATTACCCAGTCTTCGCCGGTCCGGTGGTGCTCCTCATGGCGGATGCGATACAGCACTGGGTCGCGCAGTTGCATGTTCTTGTTCTGCATGTCGATTTTGGCTCGCAGGACCCGCGAGCCGTCTTCGAATTCGCCGTCGCGCATGCGCCGAAACAAATCGAGGTTGTCGGCCGCTGATCGGTCGCGATGCGGGCTGTTGGTGCCAGCATGACCAAACCCGCCCCGCTGGGCCGAAATCGTTTCGGCGTCCTGGTCGTCGACGTAGGCCTTACCGTCGGCCACCAAGATCTCGGCCCATTGGTAGAGCTGCTCGAAGTAGTCGCTCGCATGGAACACGGCATCGGCAGTGAAGCCGAGCCAAGCCAAGTCGTCGATGATGGCATCGACATAGTTTTCGTCTTCGGTTAGCGGGTTGGTGTCGTCGAAACGGAGGTTACAGAGGCCTCCGAACTCAGCCGCTACACCAAAGTCGAGACAGATCGCCTTGGCATGGCCGATATGCAGGAACCCATTGGGCTCAGGCGGAAACCTGGTCTGCACCCTGCCGCCGAATCGGCCAGATGCCGCGTCGGCCCGCACGAGGTCGCGCACAAAGTCGAGGTTCGAATTGGGATCCGATGTGGTCATGACTGTTTTACTCCGGTCTGGCGGCGCACCTGGCTGAAAAACGCACTGG
Source organism: uncultured Acidimicrobiales bacterium (assembly GCA_964569385.1). Lineage (GTDB taxonomy): Bacteria > Actinomycetota > Acidimicrobiia > Acidimicrobiales > Poriferisodalaceae > JAADHX01. The sequence continues at coordinate 87,944 of CAZMUM010000012.1, read as the reverse complement.
GGCCTCACGAACGGTACTGCCTTGTATTGTTCAACCCCTTCCGTTTTGTCAACTTTGAGAGGCACTATGTCGATCGACGATCAAGTGACGGCGGCAGCTGCGCCGTTCAACGAAGTGGTTGGCTCCGTAGCCGACCTGCGGGCTCTGTACCGCGAGCCATCAGCGGTGGTTCAAGCCAAATCGACGCCACAACTCGATGGGCCTTCACGTGGCTTCGTCGCGCTGACTACGTTCGTTTTGGTCGGCACCACCGACTGCCACCGCGGTACAGCCGACGTGTCGCCAAGAGGTGGGCCGCCCGGCTTCATCAAGGTCGTCGACGATCGGCGGATTGTCATCCCCGACCTTAACGGCAACAACCGCATCGACACTCTGGCCAACATCATCGACTCGCCCCAGGTCGGGCTGCTTCTGCTCGTACCAGGCAACGGCGAAACCTTGCGAATCAATGGGCGTGCCGTCGTCACCACCGCCCAAGACGTGCTCGACCTCTTCGATGGCGAGTTTCGTCGCCCCAAAACAGCGATTGGCATCGAGATCGACGAAGTATTCCTTCATTGCGCGAAGTCGATTCGCCGGGGCGGGTTGTGGCAGCCCGACACTTGGAACCAGACAACAATCTCGCCAGGCGAAATTCTGGTCGCGGCGTTAGGCGACGAAGCCAACTTCTCTGCCGCCGAGGCCGATGCTGGGCTCGAGGCCGGATATGTCCGAGATCTTGCGCTCGACACGCCAGCCTCATGACCACTTCCCAGTCGGTCCCAGGCCAGTCGAACCCAGGCCTGTCGGTCCCGTCCAAGATCGTCGACATCTGGCGATATGCGGTCAAGTCCGTCGGTGGCGAGCGCCTAGAGTCGGCCGATCTCGGACCGGCCGGAATCACCGGAGATCGCCAGTGGGGCATCGTCGACACCCAAACGGGCCACATGCTTACGGCCCGCCGTCAACCTGAGCTACTCTTTGCTTCGGCCAAGCTTGTCGGTGATGCGGTGGAGATCCTGCTCCCAGATGGCACCGTTGCCGACAACGACGAACAGTTGAGTAGCTGGCTCGGCCATGCTGTGTCGCTCGTGAGTCGAGCCGACACCGCCGAACCGCAGACGTATGAGATTGCTGAGAACTTCGAGGACGAACAAGGTAGCCAGTGGGTCAATTGGAAGGGCCAGAGTTGGTCGTTTCATGACTCGGCCAAAGCTGCGGTCTCAGTGCTTGCGACGGGTTCGATGGGCATCTGGGACTATCGCCGATTTAGGGGCAACATCATCATCGACCGCCCTACCGAAATCGACCTCGTTGGCCGCGAACTTAGCGCTGGAGGGGCCAAGCTCGAAGCACTAAAGGGTATTGACCGGTGCGTGATGGTCACCCGCCCGCTACCTGCCGAACGAGACGGCCAACCCGCCGAACGAGACCTCGACATCTTGCGCGAGATTAACCGCCACCGAAACACGATTCTCGGCACGGGATGTGCGGTCACCGGCTCGGGCCCAGTTAGCGTCGGCGACTTCGTTTCCTAACTGACGCGAACCGAGGCCCTGGACGCATTGGATGAGATCGAAGCCACGATTTCTGGCCATCTCGGCCGGGGAAGATCGTGGCCCATGTCGTTGAACATCAGCAGTCGAGACCCTGGGATTGCCCTACATGTGGCCTGCCCGCCCGAAGGCCGGACCAGGGTGTCTTGGAGCCCATGGATCACGAGGGCGGGCACGCTTAGCTCTGCGAGGCCCGCCGTTCGATCTCGGCTCGCAGCAATGGCTACGGCCTGACGTTCAGTGCCTCCAGGGCGCCATGACCGTGCAATGGACAAACGGGCACCGACTAGGTGCTCATCGCGATCCCAGAGCGAACCGGCGAACATCGAGTAGAGCTCGGTTCCGGCCTCGGCCGCGTCGTCGCGACTGGGAGCTTTCATGCGAGCAAACGCCGCCACAACCTTGCGGGTGGGAAGGCCGTTCCTCTGGTCGCCGGTATGTGACATGATCGACGTAAGCGAGAGCACGAGCTTGGGGTGGTTGATCGCCAGAGACTGGGCGATCATGCCACCCATAGACATGCCAACTACGTGGGCGGCATCGATGTCGAGGGCAGCGAGTAAGCCAGCGGCGTCTTTGGCCATATCGTCGACGGTGTATCCAGCCTTGGGCTTTCGACGGGTAATGAACGACAGCAACAGCCGCAGTTTCGATGGTGGCGTCCAGTCGAACTCGGTACTCAGGCCTACATCGCGGTTGTCGAAGGTGATTACACGATACCGCTCGGCCAGGAGGTCGACCAGCCCATCAGGCCAATCGGTCAACTGTCCACTGAGACCCATAACTAGCAGCATTGGCTCGCCTGAACCCTGCTCCTGGTACTCGATGGTGATCCCGTTACTCGTAACTGCTGGCATCGATGCCTCCTGTGTCGGCCCAAGCAGCGTACCGAACGTGATGCAATAGAAATCGGAAAGCCATCCAGATGTTCTCAGTTGGCACCCACAATTTCCGATCAGAGGTTTATGAGTCTTGGTTCGATCGACGAGCGCGTAGCCGCAGCGGTGCAGCGCGCCAAGTTCACTATTGCCGTACTCGTAGACGATTCACTAGCGGTCATCTGGATGAACAATGCTGCGACCGCCTTCTTTGGTGACACCTTGTACAACGGCAAACCTGTGCTCGACTGCGTCCACCCTGAAGACCTAGAGGATTGCGTAACTGCATTGTCGGCGGCCCTTAGCCAAGCCCAAGACACCCTCGCCATGGGTACACAACCCATCAGCATGTTCCTCCGGGCCATCGATGGAAATCACCGGACCGTAACCGTCGAAGTCTCTGTCGAACTGCACCTCGCCGACCCAGCAATAGCCGGCATCATGATCAGCTTCAGGAAGATCTCGAACCGCCAGCATCTCGATCGCACGATCGAACTTCTGGCCGACGACGCCGACCTCGACACGACCCTTCACGCCGCACTCAGCTACTTTTCCGAAGAGATCGGCTCGGTTGCTGCGAGCATCACGACGCGCATCGGCGGCGACCTAATCTTGATCCGCGAGCCAACAACGGGACACGGCAAGCTCGCCGAGCTCTACGATGGTTGGGGGCCACTCGGAGTTGAAAAGCTGCGGGAGCCGGTGATCCACGACGTGGATGAACTCGGCCCAGTTGAGTCTGCTCTAGCCAAAGCCGCCGGAGTCAGCCATGTTGTGTCGCTTCCCATTCGCGACAACAACGATCATGTGGCCGGCGCAATTGTGTGGTGGACCCCCTACACGGCGCTTTTCGCCGACCCACCCAGCGGTGCCGGGCGATTCGTTAGCCGCATTGTTCGCCTAGCCATCCTGCAAGAGCGGGCTAGGCGCTCGTTGCTGCACCAAACCCGTCACGACCCACTTACAGGTCTGGCCAACCGAACCGGACTCGACCGCGTCCTCGACAACATCACGGCCCAAGATCTACCCCTTGGGCTGCTCTACTGCGACCTCGACGAGTTCAAACGCATCAACGACACGTTCGGCCACACCGTCGGCGACGTCGTGCTACGACAAGTTGCCAGGCGAATCGGCGTAGCCATCCGCGCCGACGATGTGGCCGTCCGCATGGGTGGCGACGAATTCGTTGTTGTCTGCCCTCGCGTCAGCGATGTCGACACGGCGGCAGCAATCACCGAGCGTGTCCGCAACCGCGTCGAACAGTCGTCCGGGATCAATGAGACGGGAATCACGCCATACATCAGCATCGGATATTCGGTTGCGAACAACCTCGGGGATCTTGGCACACTGGTTGAGTCCGCCGACGACGCTCTCTATGAGGACAAGCGCAACCGGCGACGAGCGTCCTCACAGTAGTCTGGCGCGTCTCGATGGCTACAACGCGGTGCCTTGCGCCGGACCGGTTAGTTGATTGAACTCGCGGTCGTACAGAAAGCAGATGACCTCGCGGTCGTCCTGATCCCATGTCTCGTTTGTGGGAAAGAATGCCCCGATATCGAGCGATGACGTGAGATATTCGCTGCCGACGTAGGAATCGAACTTGGCGATGCACTCGATCTGGACAAGATCCTGAACTGCGGCCGCGCCAGGGAAGTCGTCCTGAGTCATGTCGTACAGGTAATAGACCTCGTTGTCGTGAGGCTCAGAGCAATCGAGCATCTCGACATTGGACACCACCTCGAAGTCGTCGGGATCGTTGAAACACTGACCAACTTCGAGTTCAAACACGTTGCCGGCGCTACACGCTGCGGTTAGGACGGCCGTCCCGATTAGTACAGCAATCATTCGTTTCATGGTTGCCTCCCGGCAAGATTCGACGTCTTTCGTCCGTCGACGGCGGCCGGTCCCAACTTAGGCGAGTAGCTGTCGCAGGGCCTTGATCTGTTCGGGTTGAAGGCCTCGACGACGCTGTTCCGACTCGGGCGCACTGATTAAATAGGACCTGAGCTCACGGCCTCGACGCTCCAGTAGAACCGCCAGAGGACATCGCTGCACCCGGATCGTGAACACGATGTGGTCGCCAACTCGTCGTAGCGTTTGGCGTTCGGACCGCACGGTCAGCTGCTCGGCGCAGTTTACGGCGTCAACGATTCTGATGGGCGGCGCCAAAGGTTGGAAGAGGACGTCATCTTCGTGGATGAACCAGTTTCGCCGCAGAACTGGGTGGGTTCCGAGGCCATCGAGGAGGGCATCGACGCGGCTGGCCATCGAGTTGGCGTAACCGGCTACGGGCGCATGCACCGCGGCGATATGACGTCCGATCTTGTCGGCGAGGAGCCACCGGCTGGGGTTATGTACCGAAGCGGCAACAAGATGCCATCCTTCGGCGCGCCTGTGCATGATGCACAGATCCTCCTGCACCGAAAGACCGGCTCGCAGCAACGGGTGTGTATCTGGGCCGGGGAGGCCTCCTAGCCCAGGCCCCATCGCTGGGCCTTCGGCACGCTCGACAACACTAAGAACGTCTTGCCCGACCCGCCATGTGTGGTCAAGGGCAGCGAAGACGGCTGCGGGAAACTCCTCGGTGAGTTTGAGTTTCGACCGCAGTTCGTACTCGGCTGCCGTGTCGGCGATGAGCCACGGCCGATCGCCAAGATGCCTAGTACCCAACCGCAGCGATGACGATTCGGGGTCGAGGTCGAGGTCATCAATCCAGTCGAACGGCGCCGACCAATGCTGCTCGACTAGCAGTTCTGCCACGGAAGCGTCAGATTGTTCGTGACCGGATACTTGTCGGTGTCGAGGTTGGTGTACTCGAAGTTCGTGATTTGTTGCGTTGTGAGCCCAGGTGTGTCGGCTGCAACAATGGCGGTAGCCAGGTGAGTGAAACCGGCTCTGAAGTGCGAGCTGCCTTTCAACGCCACAAGATCGTACGTGCGTACATCGATCCCATGAAGCAGAAAGATCTCTTCATCTAAGGTCTGTTGCCGAACTGAAGACAGAATCACGTCGATGCCTGTCCCTGGCCCGTGCGAACCTTCGATTCGTACTCTGACGCATGGGCCGAGGTTGGCGTCTACACCTGCCAACATCGCGTTCGTGTACACGAACCTTCCGTCGGTAATGCCAACAACATAGGCTTCAACGTCGATCGGGGCGCCATGGAGTTCGTCGTGGTGCCCTCCGATCGCCAGTTGGGCGCGGTTGCCCACCCCGGCCGCAATCGCCTGCTCAACAGCGGCAGGGTCGAAGACGAAACCGAAACATGCCCGCTCAAGGTCGGCTTCGATCATGGCTCGCAATAGATGCGTCGCGTCACCAGGCGCGCCACCGCCAGGGTTGTCGGCGGTGTCGCTGATTATGACCGGTCGGCCGAGTTCGTCCATTCGCTTTTGGGCTATGGCGATGGCTGCGTGCTCGCCGATGCTTTCTGGGAAGAACGAATCGCGCCGCTCCCAAATGTCGTTGCCGATCGAACGGGCCACCGATCGCGCTAGGTCTAGATCGTTGTCGGTGGTGACCGAAATCGAGGCACCTGTCGGGCCAATATCTGTGAAGGCGAAGCCGTGGAAGAACGTTGCGTCAATGACGCCGTCAGTGGTTTCAGCGGCTGCACAGCGCTCGTTGGTTAGCGCCGCGGGTTCTAGATCCGTGGAACTGGCGGGAAGCAACAGAGGCAGCTGCTGAACAAACGTTACCGGCGTAATCAACCGAGAGACCACTTGCGGTATGGCCGCTACGAGCTCGCGGCCACGATCGTAGAAATCGGTATGGGGGTACAGGTGACAACCGAAGGAGAGGTCGAGCTGATCAGCCATGAACTGGGTTAGGTTGCCATGCAAATCGAAAACAGCACCAATCACGACATCTGGACCTACGGCGGCTCGAATGCTGGCCACCAGATCGCCCTCGAGATCTTCAATTCCTTCCACGACACCCGCGCCGTGAAGCTCAAGAGCAACGGCGTCGAGTCTGCCTGCAGCGTTGATCGCGTCGAGAAGCCTCATTTTCATGGTGAGGTAGGCATCTCGTTCGATGGTGCCTGAAGGCGTTGCGCTGGCAAAATAGGTGGGCACGACGTCGATACCAAGGGAAACGGCCTCATCGAGCATTCCGCCGAGCGGTGTGCGCGTTCCGGTGAACCTCAAAACCTCGTCGCCCACGAAGTGGCTGAAATCCGCCAGACCGGTTAGGCCAGACATCTCAACCGCGAAGGTGTTGGTTTCGTGTTCGATACCGCCAACAGCAATTCGTAGACGGGGTTTCACATGGGGGTCCATCGGAGTATCTTCGCAGCTATTGTGCTTCTCGTCCTGATGCTTGCTGTTCCATTGGCTGTAATGATGGTCGCAGCCATCATCGCGGTGCGAAACGGCGTGCCCCCGGGCGGCATCGAAGCCATCAACAGGCCACCACGCCACCTCAAGGTGACATGGAAGACCCTCGTCGACGAGTGGATCGACAAAGGCGACAAGCCCGCCAAAGATGTCGAATAGCCCCACCTCCGCGCCGCGGCCTACGGTCGCTAACCGGGGTTTCACTCTCACTACATTCGAGCAAAACCCCAAATACCACTCCTGTCACCGGGAAACGGCTGCGGGCGTACGTTTCCCGGTGACGCGAAGGTCTTACTAGCCTGGGGTTCGATAACTGTCACACCCCCTGACTCGAATGGGGGCATGGAGATCACCTCAAGTTCCGCTACAGCATTCGACCTCGCGTCTCGTCAACATGGCATCGTTGCTGCGTGGCAGTTACAGCCGGGTGTTGCCTCGGCCACGGTCCGCTTCGAGCTGGCACGGTCGGGCCGGTGGCGACGCGTATTTCCGCAGGTGTTTCAGCTTGTGGGCGCCCCAACTACCCAGTTCACGGCCGTGGCGGGCGCACTGCTCGCGGCAGGACCAGGTGCCCATCTCGCCTACTACTCAGCTGCCCATCTCTGGGGCTGGCTGCCCTCACCTCCGGCGCGATTCCATATACGTCGAGAACGGGGATCCAACGGTAGAGATGTCCCTCCGGTGGTGAGGCTGCACCTCACCCGCAACCTTCCTGACGTCGATGTTGTGAAGCTTCATGGGTTGCCCATTGCCAGGCCCGAACGCACACTGATCGATCTGGCTGCGAAGAACCCCGATGGCCGGGTCGAGGTTTGGCTCGACAGGGCCTGGAGTAAGCGCCAGCTCAACGGGCACACTCTTCTTGCACAGTGCGAACGGCTCGGAATCCGAGGTCGGCCCGAAGACCAACGGGTGCGAAGAATGCTCGACAAAAGAGGACTCAACTACTGCCCTCCAGCATCGGGGCTTGAGTCGAGAGTTAGGCAAGTTCTTTCCGACCACGGACTGGGTGACGTGACCAACCAGGTCGATGTCAGCGGAGCAAACTGGATTGGGCGCGTCGACTTTCTCCATTCGTCGGGAGTCGTCATCGAGGTTCAGAGCGAGACATACCACGCCCCACTGTCGGCACGGGCATCGGACAAGAAGCGTCTAGATCAACTTTGCGCCGCTGGTCACGCTGTATTCGAGGTTTGGGAGCGAGATGTATGGGGCCCTCCGCCAGTGTGGATCGAACCCTTGCGAAACCTGATCGTTCAACACACCAGCACTGCCCATACCACTACTGTCACCGGGAAACGTACTTCCGCAGCCGTTTCCCGGTGACAGTAGTGGTCTCTGAAGTCATCCTGGCGAACCCTGGGCGAATGTCGCTACCCGACGATAGGAGCCCTCAACGACCACTGGGCCAAAGGTGCGCGAGTCGGCTTTGGTTGCGTTGGCGTTGTCAGACAGGACGAACATCTCGCCGGGACCAACCGGCCATCTCCGGCCATCAACCTCGACAATGTCGCCAGAGACACCTGCTACCCGTTTGATCAGCCACATCTCAAAACAAATCGGCGATACGAAGACAACGACGTCGCCCACTTTGGCAAGTCGAAGCCCAAACACACCCTGGCGAACGGCCAGAATTCTGGTGCCAGGCTCGATGCTGGGAAGCATCGACTTCTCCGCGACGACGAATCGTTTGAGTAGACCCACGGCCACATCGTAGGCACATGCGCGACCGGCCGTGGCTGGAGTACCCTGAGCGGACCAACCCCTTCAAGGAGACACAAATGTTGCAGAAACTCTTCTCTGGTGCCGCTGTGGCCCACGCCCACTGCGATCTGTTCTGCGGCGTCTATGACCCAGCGCAGGCCAAGATCGACGCAATGTCAGTTCTCAAGACGGCTGAGAAGTACCACGGCTCCGACGACGAGGTGTTTCGGGCTCGCTGCATCTTTGTCAAAGAAGAACTGGCCGAGCAGGTAAAGCTCCACCTCATGGTGCTTTGGGCCGATTTCTTCACTCCAGCCCATATCGAAGAGTTCCCACAGATCCACGATGTGTTCTGGCGCGCCATCCGTATGGCTGGCGAAGCCAAAAAGTCGATGGACCCGCAGTATGGCCGCGACCTGCTTGGCCTGATCGAAGAGATCTCGGTCATCTTCTGGTCGACCGAGAAGGCTCAAGGCATGGGCGTTTTCCCGCCAAACTAGGCGCACCCAAAGTGTAAAGCAGGCTCGTGTCGGTGGCTATGCCCACCGCCAGCCGGAGCTAGCTACTTCAGATCGTCGGGGCTAACCGGCGTCCGGAACTTGATGCCGGTTAGCAGCCCTTCAGAGATGCGTCGTGGCGCCTCGTTCAGCCAGAAGTTGACCGAGAGCCTCCTCGGGTGTCTCACATGACGGCGATCGGCCTTCACTGCCTTGATTGTTCTGGCCGCTAGCTTCTTCGGCGAAATCTTGGGCATGAGGTGGAATCGGTTCAGTCGCTTGAGCATCTCGTCGCTGTAAGGCTCGTCTTCGAGCGCTGCCCACATGCGGGTGTCGACCGGACCTGGCGCAATGACGGTGGTGCCGATATTCGTGTCATTGAGCTCAAGGCGCATCGACGCTGCAAAGTTGGTCAGCCCAGCCTTGGTGCCAGCGTAGGTGGCTAGTCCTGGAAATCCAGACGTTCCGGCAAGACTCGATGTGAAAACCAGATGGCCGCGCCCGCGAGCGTGCATGCCCGGAATCACGGCGCGAGTAAGAAGGATCGGCGCCTCGAGATTCACCCGAGTCACGGCTCGAATGGTCTCGACGGACTCCTCACTTAGACCAAGCGTCGTCTCGACCCCGGCGTTGTTGACAAGTACGTCAAGTCCTCCGACAAGTTCTTCGGCACGTTCGATCAGGGTGTCGACCTGAGCGTCGTCGGTGAGGTCGACAACGAGCGCGTGACCCTTGATCTTTGCCGCGACCTCACGAAGTGGAGCCTCGCTACGGGCCGCGACCACAACATTTGCGCCCTCTTCGGCGAACGCCAACGCCAGCGCCTCGCCAATCCCTCGAGAGGCGCCAGTAACCAGAACATTGGCTCCATCTAACTGCATCGGTGTTCTCCAGGGTCGAAGGGTTGCACTACCTAGGCTCCACTGCATCACGTGCCACCGGCATACGCAATTCGTACACTGAAGGCGTGTCGATTCAGGTCAATAGTTCGCTAACGATCCCCGACGTCGAGCTGGTCGAACGGTTCACAAGGTCTGGTGGTCCAGGTGGTCAACACGCCAACAAGGCCAACACCAGGGTCGAGTTAGTGTGGAATATTGCAGACTCAGAGGCAGTCGACCAATACCAGCGCGACCTCCTCATCTCGGTGCTCGGCGGTGTTGTTCGCGTTGTCGTTGACGATGAACGTTCACAAACACGCAACCGCGACATCGCCGGCGAGCGGTTGGCCGGTCGGGTTCGGGCCGCTCTAATTCCCCCAAAGCGGCGGGTACCAACCCGAAAGACGCGAGGTTCGAACCGTCGTCGCCTCGAAGCAAAGCGACATTCGGGGCAGACTAAGAAGCTCAGACGCAAGCCATCACACGACGATTAGAAGCCAAGCCGGTAGCCGAGGCCGTCACCCTCGCTGTGTCGGAAAGCTACTGTGCTTTGGTGCCAAAGACGGACTGGAACCCACTGCTACGAGACCAGTTCGAGATGGACTACTGGATCACTCTGCAACAGCGCGTCGCCGCCGAGCGAACCGTGTCGCAGGTATTCCCGCCTAGCGACCATGTGTTTGCTGCCTTGCACCTCACCTCGTTCGCCGATTGTCGGGTCGTGATACTGGGCCAAGACCCATATCACGGGCCCGGCCAGGCTCACGGCCTCTGCTTCTCGGTGCAGGATGGCGTACCGCCGCCGCCATCGCTGAAGAACATCTACAAAGAAATGAACACCGACCTTGGCCTAGCCGCCCCCGATCACGGCAACTTGGAGTGTTGGGCCCGTCAAGGAGTGTTGTTGCTCAACACTGCGTTAACGGTTAGGGCCCACGCGGCAGCCAGCCACCGGGGGTGGGGGTGGGAGGTCTTCACAGATCGGGTGATCTCGATCGTAAACGGTAAGCCCGACAAGGTGGTGTTCATCCTCTGGGGCGCCCATGCTCGCAAGAAGAAGGCCATGATCGACACATCTCGTCATACGATCATCGAGTCGGCTCATCCATCCCCGCTATCGGCTCACAACGGGTTCCTCGGGTCGCGGCCTTTCTCGACGACCAACGATGCCCTAGTTGCTGCTGGGCTGAACCCCATCGATTGGCAGATTCCAAGTCGACCTAGTCCCGCTACCTAGCGTCGGCACAGAGCCGCAGGTTGCCGATCGGTGGCGAGTACTCGGTGGCGGTTCATGGCGTGCGGTAACGCTCATCTTCGCTGCGCTGGCGGCAGCGAGCGGTGTGTTCTGGGGGTGGGCATCTCGGGATCTTCGCTCGGCCTCAGAACTCGGAGCCACGAATCCTGCAACAATGGCCGACCTCGTTCGTTTACCCGTTGTGAGGGCACTACTCGTTCTTGCCGTCGTCGCGTTCATGTTCACTCATGGCCTCGGCCAATGGATGGTCTATCTGTTGCAGAGCAACGAAGGCCCTGGCCGATCGGTCGGCGCGGCCAGCTACTGGACGTCGGCTGGCTCGGCTATGGGCCTAATGGCCACCCTCATCATCCCGCGCTTCGCCATACCCGGACGTCGAGTGCCGATTCTTGTGGTCATGCTCGGTTCCGGAGCGGTTGGTACTGGCCTTCTGCTGACCGCGAGTGGCTGGTGGTTAGCGGGTCCACTGGCCGCGAGCGCTATCGCCCGGGTCGTAATAGTGCCCGTATCGATGCTGATCCTGATGGATCACAGCGAAGTCGGGCCCGTCAATATGGCCGGAGCGAGCGCTTTGTTCTTCACAGCTGCTCAGGTGGGTGGCGTTACCGGACCGCTCATTACCGGTCTGATGGCCGATTCGTCGGCTGGCTTCCAGGGTGCCCCTATTGTTCATGCGTCGCTGATGGTGGCCTTGGCGATTTTCGTCGCCGCGGTCATCCCACGCTGGACCGTTAGGCGTTGGCTAACGCCTGCGCCGACTGGTCTATGCCAGTGATTGCATTAAGCGCGCCGAGAACTTCGAATCCGCGGACCTCGAAGTTGTCGAAACCCTCGGTGTCGATTAGGCCGCGAGCTAAGTCCGAGCTGGTGTAGGCATCTGCTGCGACCTTCGACTCAAATAGGTGGAATCCGCCCACCGTGGACCCATCGTTAATCCAGGCCTTCGATATCAGACCAGCGACGTTGCACAGTGCGTTTGCGTAATCGGTGAACGGCGCTTCGAGATCTTCTAACTGAATTTCGGTGTTGAATGTGATTAGTAGCCCATACATGATGGTCCCCTTGCTCGGCTCAAGGCCGGGTTCGATGTGTGTCTATGACTCGGAGATGTCCAGCACGGCGTCATTGCTGACACATGTCGTGAGTACTTCTCATCACTACATCGATTGCACGAGTGGGAATCTGTCGCTCGGGCCCAAAGGACCTTCAGGCTTCCATGGTGGTCGTCAGCGAGTCGACTGCATCGATGAACTCCTCGACCATTTCGTACACGACCGTGGCTGCAGGCTTTGAGACATTCATCGTGCCGACAACCTGGCCAACGAAGTAGTTGGCCAACTTCTCGGCACCAGATCCGGCCTGATGGGCGGCTCGATTGATGCGGGCCTGGGCCTCGGCGGAGAGAACGGGCTGAAGGGGCATACCCAACGGGTCTGGTGTGTCTTCGCGCTCCCACTCTTCGGTCCATGCCGACTTGAGCATCCGCGCATGTTTGCCGGTGAGCGAACGTGACCGAATCGTGTCCGCCGAGGTGGCGGCCAGGAACTTCTTCTTCACGACAGGATGAGTTTCGGCTTCCTCGGTGGTGAGCCACACCGACCCGCACCACACACCCTGGGCACCCAACGCCATTGCCGCTGCCATCTGACGGCCTCGGCCAATTCCACCGGCGCCCAGCACCGGCACAGCGCCAGCCGCGTCGACGATCTCCGGGATCAGAACCATCGACCCAATCTCGCCTGTGTGGCCGCCGGCTTCTGAGCCTTGGGCAATGATGAGGTCGACTCCCGCTTGAATATGTCGTTCGGCGTGCACTGGTCTCCCGGCCAGCGCAGCGACCTTGCGCCCGTGTTCTTTGGCCTTTTCGATCATGAACTGTGGGGGAGGCCCAAGCGCATTGGCAACCAACGTTGGCGTGTGACCGAACACGATGTCGAGCTGGCTGCTGGCCCGGTTGGCCGAGAAAGGCGCAGCGCCGTCGCGACGGGTGTACCCCCCGACTTTGTCACCACCCGACAGCTCCGGAACTTCGTAGCGTTTGAGGATATCGTCGATGAAATCGGTGTGCGTAGCAGGGATAAGCTGTCGAAGATCGGCGGTGGTGTAGCCGCCACCCTCGTCGCCAGCGTATTTGGCTGGCACTATAAGGTCGACACCGTACGGTTTGTCGCCGACCTCGTCCTCGATCCAACCTAGATCGATATCGAGCTGTTCATCGGAGTGGGCCACCACGCCGAGCACTCCAAGACCACCCGCCTTGGAAACTGCTGCGACCACATCGCGACAGTGGCTAAATGCCAATATCGGGACATCGATGCCGAACATCTCGGTTACATCATTCTTCACTTGTTTGCTCCTTGACGGGCCTCGGACCAGGTGAGGCCCTTCTCGACGTTTGGTTCGCGGGGAAGTCCTAGGACGTGTTCGGCGATGATGTTTCGTTGAATAGCGAAGGTACCGCCACCGACGGTCAGCGCAGGACTGAATAGGTACCCGTGGTGCCAGACCGGATCGATCGACTGGTCGTACCGGTCGGAGTTGGCCTTCGAGGCGATCGCGGTACTTTCGCTCGACGGGATCGACCCTTGGGGGCCCGAGCCACTCAACACGCCGTGAGTACCAGCCAAGTCCTTGGCGAGCTCCATGATGTCTTGGCCATGTTCGTCGGCGAGCAACTTCTGGATCGACGCCTCTGGGCCCGGCGTCGCGCCCTTGAGCCTTGCAGTTAACGACCTCATCTGAAGCAGGTGCAGAATCTTGCCCCTGGTGTGAAGGCGCGCCGCCTTTTGGCGGATTCTGGGATCAGTGGCCCCGCCACCTTCGATCATCACCCGAAGGAGCGTCTCGGAGCTTGGACCATTGCCCCACAGAGCACCACCTGACGAAAGCGAAACACGCTCGTTAGAGAGGGTCATCTTGGCAAGCCGCCAGCCGTCGTTTTCTTGCCCGACCAGCAACGAAGCAGGAATCCGCACATCGTCGAAGAACACTTGGTTGAACGAATGGTTGGTTGTCATGTCGATGATGGGCGTCATCGAGATTCCCGGGAGATCCATCGGGCAGATGAAGTAGCTGATGCCCTTATGTTTAGGCGCGTCAGGGTTGGTTCGAGCGATCAGAATTCCAAACTGGCTTCGATGGGCCCCCGACGACCAGATCTTCGACCCGTTGACGACGTATTCGTCGCCATCGCGCTCGGCCCGAGTCGAGAGGCTTGCTAGGTCTGACCCGCTGTCTGGCTCGGAGAACAGCTGGCACCAAATCTCTTCGGCGGCCAGACAAGGCATTAGATACCGTTCGCGCTGGGCATCAGTTCCGGCGAGAAAGATCGTGGGCGCGGCCCAGCCAATGCCGATAGCGTTAGCCGGCCGCGCAACTTGTGCATCAGCAAACTCTTCGTCGATGAGCAGCTGAGTCATCGGATCGGCCGACAGGCCGTATGGCCGGGGCCAGTGGGGCACCACATAGCCAGCTTCGGCTATCTCTCGCCCACTCGGATTGGGGTTGGCGGCCAACCAACCGCGAACATCGTGGCGGCGCGAATCGTTGGGTCCGGGGAAGTCGAAATCCACCGGCGCATCTTGTCACGAAGTGGTAGGCGACCCGCTATTCGCCTGGACGCCAACCCTGCCGGAGTCAGGCTGTCCTGGCCGAGCGAGCCACGTTGACTCCCTTGGGTTCAGATACCAGCCAGGTGTCTCGCCTCAGTAGACGCGCCTTTGTCGGTACCGTGGGCCCATGACTCGCCGCACTCTAACTAGCGCCACCGCGACCGCCGTTGGCCCGTACAGCCATGCGGTCGTCGTGGATCCAGGCGAACTCGTATTCTGTTCTGGCCAGACGCCGATCGACTCGACCACAGGCAAATTGGTCGACGGCGACGTGAGCGTTCAGACCAACCAGTGCTTCGACAACCTATTCGCCGTCCTGGCCGATGGCGACCTCGGACCTGCCGATGTGGTGAAAGTCAACGTGTACCTAATCGACATGGCCGACTTTTCGGCAATGAACGCAGCCTACGAAACTAGGTTCGGGCTGCCATATCCAGCCCGCACAACCGTGGCCGTGGCCGGTCTGCCCCTAGACGCACATGTCGAAATCGAACTGATTGCTCGACGATGAGCCGACGGTCGAGGCTCAGCGTGATGGTATGTCGTGGTGGTCGCTGCGGCTCAGCCAAGCACCCTGACTTCGATCATGATCGACAGTTGGCCTCGCTGGGTACGGCAGCCGAGCTTGGGGGAGGAACAAGCTCAGAAACCGAGTGCCTCGCCCTATGCAGCGCATCGAACGTGGTGGTCATCCGCAAGGGTGCAGATCGGGTGTTCTTAGGCCGCGCCGCGAACCTAGACGCAACCAACGCAATCGCTTCGTGGCTTGCCGACGGCGCACCCAAGCCGCTACCGGAACCGGTGAGAGCTCTCGTGATCGACCCCGACGAGGAGTTCGAGGAGCCTTCGGTAGATCTCTCCTGACACCGGGGAACGTACGCCGGTGAGCATTTCCCGGTGACAGGAGTGGTCTAGAAGAGAGCGACGATGTCTATTACTAGAAGGATGCCCAGGAGGGCGATAACTGCGAGGTTTAGGGCAATGACGTATTTCCGCCACTGATGTTCGGAACGCTGGAAACGACGGATGCTGTAGACGTTGAAGCCGATCGCAACTAGGCCAATGGCAATACCAGCCCCAGGCGCAATTCCAGATGCAAGCCCGAACGCCGGCAGCAGCCAAGGAAAGACGATGTAGGCAAGCAAGCAACGAACAGCCGAAACGGCGAGCGATGTTGAGAAGACTCGTTCGCTCTTGTCGTCAGAAGCTGCAGCTTCGACGACGGTCGGTGGATCGTCAGAAGATACAGCGGTCATCAAGTGCGAAGTCTATCGCCGTGCCAGCCTCGACAACGTAGTGTGACTATGTGGACGCCGACCCTTTCGACCAGGTGTATGAGATCACCAGGTCCCTCAGCGGCGACCTTGCGCCTCGAGAACGAGGCCATACTGAAACTTCTACGGGAGAAGGCGCCCGCATAGAGAGAGCTGCTTGGTGCCGAGGCCACTCTCGGCACCTTCTACGGTGCCGACAAATGGCGCCGACTCTCCGATGCCTGGTTCGAGTTCAGCCTCGAAGATAGCGAGATCGCTATGGAGATCGCCAGCCGTCTGGTCGACTACTTGGAGACCCTCGAACCAATCTTGGCTGGCCACGATCTGAACCATTGAGACCCGCAGGTTCGGGGTCCCGAACCACAAAGTGGGCGGCAGTGTGTCAGCACATTGCGGTTTGTCTAGCGTCGCGAAGCAGTTGTGAAAGACCCACGAGCTCAAGCTCTACCGCAATGTCAACGTCGACAGTGCTCCTCAGCTCACCAATCAACGAACTTGCCACCGATTCTCCGTATCTGCGGGTCGCCAGGTGCCATCGAAGATCGTCAACAGTCAAGTCACCGTTCTGCGCCGAATCCCGGCTATGGCCAGCGTGGTGCCGTCTCATTGAGTTCTTCGAAGGCTTTGGCGCGTTCTTCGACAGTCATGGATGCGAATCGTGTGACCATCAACGTGTGCACATGCAAACTCGTGTCTTGGGAAATCGAGGTGTTGGACACGATCCAACATAAGCCGAGCGTTGCACAAAACGATCTGACTCCGCCGACGTCGATGACAGTGCCTCCCGGCTTCGGGAGATCGCCAGTTGCCTTGTCGACTACCTGGAGGCCCTCGAACCAATCTTGGCTCGTCACGATCTCAACCGTTGATAGGTCCGAGGCGGGCTCAGCGTCTTCCGAGGGCGATGGTGCGAGCGACCGCCTCTCCGAGCTCGAATAGGCTGCGCTCGATCGTCGGGTCGTCGAGGGCTGAGTCTTCGAGCACTCCGGCGCTCAGCAGAAGCACGCCATTGTCCACCTCGATCATCCAGAGCCGACCTGAACGCGGGACCAGCCAGCCGTAGTTGTCGGTGGCTGTGCCAGGGGCAAACCCGCGGCTCGGAGTGAGCAGAGCGCGGCTCGAGTTGCTAGTGGGACCGTTGGCGATGTCGATGACGACCATCTCACCCATCGCCGTATCTAGCGGGCCGACCGAGGTTATCTCGACCAGCGGATTGAGGGCCCCCGTAGCATCTGCCACGGTGGCGACCGCACTGCCGTCGGCAGCTCGATCCACGATGAGGACTTCCAGTCGTGCCAACGCTGTCAGCTCGACAATTACGGCGTCACCGGTCTGGCGCATCGCGGCTGGGAAGGGAAGGTCGAACTCCAGTCCGCCCAGTGCAGGCAGGGCGATTCGGGCTGCTGGGAGGTCGCCGTCGATTCCAGCCTCCCAGAACTCCAGGTTGGAAAGAGGGTGCGCAGCGCTTGGCCCGAACCCCATCGACCGCACAAGGGTGTCGGCGTTCTGAATCGTTGAGACTGGTCCGGTGGCAACGACGACCAAGGGAGCGAACGGGTCCATTGTGAACCACCACACGCGAGTCTGATCCGTCGATCCCACGGCCACGTCGAACGTGCCTCCAGTGCTGAGGAATGGGACGCAGGCGGCTGTGCCTGGACAGAGGCCTGCGGACGGCTGTACGTCAAACACCCTCAGCCCGTCGCGTTCGGCGTCGTCCGCCTCGATGAATCTGATCGATGGTGAAACACGATCCAGCCAGCCGTCAAGATCGCTCGTCGGCCAGGTGAATGTCGGATCAGCCCCAAGTTGGTTCGGGTCCGCCAACGCAGTGGGCCTGATGATCGAAACTGTGCCCCCGTCCGAAAGCTCGATGACGCCGACCTCATTACGATCGAGGAACCAGATCTCGTCGAGGTCCATCGAGACACGCGTCCCGAGGTTGTCGGTCTGGTACAGACCTCCGACCATCGACCCGGTGGCGGGGAGTTCGGCTGCCGAGGAATCAAATGCCATTTCGGTGGCTGTGGTGACAGGCTCTGTTGGCTTTCCGCGGTTGATTGAAGCTGCGAGCCCGATGGCCACACCCCCGACCAAGATGACAATGGCGGCGACCAGCATCGGCCGCCGGGTGTCGCGGGCTTGACTAGGCACTAACCACACATCAGGTGCGTCGTCTTCAAGGTCGTCGAGGAACTCTGCTGCTGACCGGGTAGGTACTGGCTGAATGGGGACAGGCCTTGCTTTACGTAATCGGTCGAACGCTGTTTCGTGATTCGTGCTCATCGACGATCTCCTCTAGCGGTATCTTCATCGGTCGCCGCGTCGGCGAGCGCTTTGGCAAATCGTTTCTTGGCTCGCGAGAGCCTCTGTTGCACCGCTGACAGACTCAGGTCGAGCACGATCGCCATTTCGGGTCCGGTGAGCTCCTCCCATGCAGCTAGCCTGAGGATCTCCTGGTCACCCGCTCTGAGGCGGGTCAGTGCTCTGCGGACGAGGGCTCCTTCGCTCGATGCCACAACCTGGAGGTCAATCTCGGCGGTTGTGGGCGAGCGCAACGTTCGGAGCTTGGCAACGAGGTTGTCTCGACGCGATTCTGAGCGCCGGGTGTTTGCCAGGACGCCACGGGCAACGCTGAACAGCCAAGCACGCTCTGTGTCTGGGGGAATCTCGTCGATCCTGCGCCAGACGACGAGGAACACGTCGGACACAACGTCATGAGCTGTTTGGGCCGGGACGCGCCGAGCGCAGTAGCCCAGGATTTCCTGAAAGTGCCGGTCATACAGCAATGTGAAGCGCTCTCGATTGGTCACAGGCGAGTTTCTGGGCGGTCTGGTGGCGTTGATTGCTTCCACACAATAGAAGTGTCCGGATGGCCGATCTGGCTGACATCTGTCAGCCTCAGGTGGCGGCTGGACATATCAAGAGTGTCGGTGGCAGATACGCCAAGCGGCAGACACCTCAGGAGTATTCATGTCGATCCATCTCCATATGACCAATCGTCGAAGCATCGCACTGTTCGTCGGCCTGAGCCTCGGCCTGGTCGCCTGCGGCTCCGACGACTCTGCGGGCTCGAACCAAGACGGGGAGTCGATTGCCGCGGTGCAGACAACCACTACCGCGGCAGTAGCGACCACCACGGCGGCGCCACCGGAAAGTCCAGCTACCACCACAACTCTGGCGACGCCGACAGAAAGCTCCGCACCCGAAGAGCCCGCACCCGAAGAGCCCGCACCCACCGAAATCGAAGCTGGACCAGCCGAGTTCGACGCCGCTGCCCCCGAAATCATCTATCCGTTTAGTCCTGTCGAAGTTGGAACCCACAGCGTGAGCCTGCTCGGCACACCATTCAGTTTCACCCTTGACGAGGAGTGGTTCGTGTACCCGATCGATCCCGGGTTCTTTGTCTTAGGCGATCCGGCCTCGGCCGGACCTGGTGACCGCGAGATCCTCTTTGTTCGAGCCACCGGTCTGGCTGATCCCGACGCGCCAAACGCGAACCGCGAAGACCAAACGGGCTGGCCTCTCGACGACATTGACGGCTGGCTCGACAACTTGGCCGACGGCATCACCATCACAAACCGCCAGACCGTGAACCTCGGCGATCGTACTGCCGTGCGGTTCGACCTCAGGGTCGAAGACGACTTCGAGTGCGGCACCGACTATTGCATGGGGTTCGTGGCCAATAGCACGATTTCGGGCCTGACCGGCGGAAAATCGTTCGACACTGGCGTCGACTTTCGCATCCACTGGATCGACGAAGGAGAGTCACCGATCGTCATCGTGCTCGGTGCGGGCATCGCGGGCGCACCGTTCTTCGAGCGGGCTGAGGCCGTGCTGGCCACCCTCGCCTTCGGTGATGCCCAGCCTCACCCCATCGATCCGGAACTTCCCTTGTGGGAACACAATGTCTCAGCCGACGTTCCCCCCGGGCGAGCGAACTTCCCCGTTGCGGGCCTGTCATTCGAACTGGCGGACGAACGCTTCGTACGCCAAGACGATGGCCTCGTAGGCGTGCTTCAGCGCACCAACTCCGGGATCTACATGTTCAAGGTAACAAGCGATCTCGACGGCAACCCCCTGGCCACCTCCGATGCCGTCGTCGAGGCTTTGCTCGCCGATACAGCCGCCGAAGCCATCGAAGTAGAAGTCACGGCAGAGTCTGTCTACCCGATCCGCGAGTTCGACACGGCCCCGGACAGCCCGAACACATTGGGGTTCAAGTGGAGCGACAAACCGGGGCGCGACAATGAGTACCGCAAAGGATCATTCACTCGTTTCTGGGTCATCGACAGTCCCGACGGTGTCGTGGTTGTAGCTGCGGAATCGTCAGACGAGTCGGCCTTCGAGGGCGCTGTCACCGAAGCTCTTGGCATCATCGCCTCGCTTCAGACCATCCCAGCCGATTAGCGGGCTCAGTCTTCGACTGCGCTGCTACTCGGGGCTCAGCCTTCGACCATGCCTTGCAACCGGGCGGCGGTCAGGGTGTTTTGCAGCAGGCACGCAATTGTCATCGGGCCGGTGCCGCCTGGCATCGGCGTGATCGCCCCGGCGATGGACTGAACGGCATCGAAATCGACATCGCCTTGAATGCCGTCAGCGGTACGAGACACACCCACGTCGATAACGGTCGCGCCTGGCTTCACATGATCGGCGCCGATCAGCTTCGCTATTCCCGCCGCGGCCACGATGATGTCGGCGTTCTTGCACGTCTCTACGAGGTCCGCGGTACGGCTATGGGCCAAGGTGACGGTGGTGTCGACGCCCTTTCGGCCAAGCAGCAGAACCTGCGGCAGACCCACCAACGTCGATCGACCGATGACTACCGCAGTTTTGCCCGATGTCTTGATGCCATACCGCTCCAGCAGGCGCATGACGCCAAGGGGAGTACAGGGCACCAAGCCTGGTTTGCCTCGAACGAGGCGGCCCATGGACCTCTCAGTTAGGCCATCGACGTCTTTCTCAGGCGGAACCAGATCGAGTACCGGCTCTGGGTCGAGCCCATCGGGCAGCGGAAGCTGCACCAAGATTCCGTGCACTGAAGGATCGTCGGCCAGCTCTCCAACCACTGTCTCGACCTCGGCTTGGGTCGCGTCGGCGCCCAACTCGACGTGGCGCGACAACATCCCGGCCTGCTGGGCTTTCTTGTGCTTCGACTTGACGTACAGACGCGAAGGTTTGTCGTCACCAACCAGAACGGTGGCCAAGCACACGTCGGGGCTGCCCAGTCGCTCCATCTCGACCGCCAACTCGGCCACAATCTCGTCTCGCAAACGGTTGCCGTTCATGAGGACTGCGCCGCCCTCGGTGTGCTGAACTTCGGCGGTTGACGGATCTGTCATGGGTTAGAGGTTCTCCTGGCGCCACGCCTCGGTGGCCTGAACTTGGTTGAAGGTAAACATGTGTACTGCTTCAACCCCGAGTTCGAGGTTGGCTTCGCTCAACGGAATCAGAAGATCGTTCGGATCGTAAGCTGGCGACGTGAGCATCTTGGCGATAGCGGCCTTGTTCTTCTTGAAGTAGTTGAGCGACTGGCCAATGCCGAGCCGTGCGCCCATGCTGATGAGCTTGGTCTTATCGACAACACCAGCAACGCCGAGGTGCACTGGAAGTGTGAGCCCCGCCGCTCGCTCGGCCCGCAGCCATGACTCGATGGTGTCGGTGTCGAAACACATTTGTGTGCTGCACCAGCTCGTCACGCCAGCATCGGACAAC
Source organism: uncultured Acidimicrobiales bacterium (assembly GCA_964569385.1). Classification (GTDB taxonomy): domain Bacteria; phylum Actinomycetota; class Acidimicrobiia; order Acidimicrobiales; family Poriferisodalaceae; genus JAADHX01. The sequence goes on along the minus strand of CAZMUM010000012.1, from coordinate 66,257 downwards.
AGCCGTTGCTTGGTGTGCAAAGCCTTCGAGAGATCTGCGTCGGATATGTAGGAGTGCCCATCTGGATACGCGGCGACGCCGATAGCGGACAGGCCATGGTCGGTATCGAGCAGGTCGGACAAGAACAGAACCGCGTCGAAATATTCGCCGGGCTCCTCAGCATCGCCGCCGACAACGAAGACCTTGTTCACCCCGACGTCGCGAAACCAGAGCGCAAGCTCCTTGGTCTGTACCCGGTCTCTGACCATGCGGGCCGCGATGTGGGGGACAGCATCGAAACCGGCCTCGAGAAAGGTCTCGGTGAGCCGTTTGGTTGCATCTATTCCCTTGACCGGCGAGCACGTGACCGAGACTGTCGCCCCGACTGGCAGATGTTCGCGGGCCGACTCAAGGCTCTTGAGCGGGACGACCTCGAATGTGAGATTGGCAGAGAGTTTGCGACGGTGGGCGATAGCCGCGGCGGACTCAACCGTGTCGTTGGAATCTACGCCACGACCAAACACTGACTTCAGGAACGACATCGGGAGGCCTTAGCTGAGCCCGACAATGTTGCCGTCGGCGTCGATGTCGATGTGGTGCGCTGCCGGGTTGGCACCAAGGCCTGGCATGGTGCGCATGTCGCCACATATTGGGTATACGAAGCCGGCACCAACCGACGCCCTCACCTCGCGTACGGGAAGCGTCCAACCAGTCGGAGCACCCTTCAGCTTCGGGTCAGACGAGATCGAAAGGTGGGTTTTGGCGATACACACCGGAAGGTTGTCGAATCCGGCCTTGGTGTAGGTGGCGAGCTGCTTGTTGGCGGCCGCGGTGTAGGAAACGCCGTCGGCGCCGTACACCTTGGTGGCAACGGCATGGATCTTGTCCTTGAGCGATGCCTCGGCTGGGTAGAGAAGCTGGAACTTGCTCTCCTCAGCTGACGCCTCGCGGATGGCCTCGGCCAACTCGGTCGCGCCCCTGCCGCCGTCGCTGAAGTGAGTGCTGGTGGCCGAACGAGCACCGTATTCTTCGGCGATCTCAGAGATTGCCGCGATGTCCTCGTCGTGGTCGCCGGGAAATACGTTGATCGCCACAACGGGTGTAACGCCGTGTATCTGCATATTTTCAAGTTGTTTACGTAGGTTGTCGCCGCCGGAATGCACATCGTCGGGGTTGGCCTTCAGAAGGTCTTCGGGGAGCGGTTTACCAGCGACGATCTTGTAGTTGCCAGAGTGCGACTTCAGACCACGGACCGTTGCCACCAACACCGCCGCGTCGGGTGCGATACCCGAGTAACGGCACTTTATGTTGAAGAACCGCTCGGCGCCCATATCGGCACCGAAACCAGCCTCGGTGAGGAGGAATTCGGCGGTGTGGATACCAATGCGGTCGGCCACAATCGAGCTGTTACCGGTAGCGATGTTTCCGAATGGACCGGTGTGAACGAGAGCCGCGGTGCCCTCAAGGGTTTGCATGAGGTTCGGCTTGATGGCTTCTTTGAGAATTACGGCCATAGCGCCGGCGACCTTTAGCTCCTCGGCCGTAACCGGCGTGCCTGCCTTGGTGTAACCAACAACTATGCGGCCGAGGCGTTCGCGGAGGTCCTGCAAGGAGGTGCACAACGCCAGCGCGGCCATGACCTCAGACGCCGCGGTTATATCGAAGCCGGTTTCGCGCGGTACTCCGTCGAGTCGTCCACCAAGACCAATCGTAATGTTACGCAACGCACGATCGTTGACGTCGAGGACGCGACGCCAGGTGATGTTGTACATGTCGATGGCGAGTTCGTTGCCGTGGAAGAGATGCGCGTCGAGCACCGCTGAACACAAGTTGTGGGCCGCGGTAACAGCGTGCATGTCGCCGGTGAGGTGGAGGTTGAACAGCTCCATTGGCACGACCTGGCTGTAACCGCCACCAGCGGCACCGCCCTTGATACCGAACGTCGGGCCCATCGAAGGCTGCCGGATGGCGATCGTGGCCGAGCTACCAATGTACTGAAAAGCCTGGCCGAGCCCGACAGTAGTTGTGGTCTTGCCTTCACCGAGCGGTGTGGGCGTGATCGCCGAAACAACGACGTACTTTGCCTTCGGGCGATCGGCCATGGCCTCAATGGCATCGAGGCTGATCTTGGCTGAACCAACGCCGTAAGTTTCGAGCATCTCTGTGGGGATGCCGGCGTTTTCGGCAATCTCGTCCAAAGGACGCAGGGTCGCAGCCTGGGCGATGTCGAGGTCGCTTGGAAAGCTCATCAGGTGTGTTCCGCTTCGGTTTGGTGGCGGCACCTCGTTGTGCCACGACTGAATCCTACGAGGGGATTCCACCATACGGCACAGGTCCACATCGTGGAACACATCGAGCCATTGTTACCGCCATTCGGGATAGAAACTTGGAGAATCGACTGGCTAAAGCGGCGGTTCGCCCTCCAGACTGTGCTCACATGGCCAAAACCGTTCAGCGACTTCGTGACAACGAGAAGTTGCTGGCCCTTTGTGGCTCGACGTTTCTGGTGATGGTCGGCCAAGGCGTCGTATCTCCAACACTCCCGCTGTTCGCCGAGGATTTTGGGGTCAGCACCTCAATGGTGGGACTGACGCTCACCACATTCGCCGTCGCCAGGCTGATAGTGAACGTTCCGGCTGGCATGATCGCCGACCGATACGGACGCAGATTCCTGCTGGTTGGCGGGCCCATCGTCACGTCTGTTGGGATGGTCGGTTCTGGTCTCGCCGGCGACATCTGGACGCTACTCGCCTGGCGTTTCGTAGCCGGTGCGGGATCGGCGATCTACATGAGTGCAGCCCTGGTGTATCTGATCGATATCGCCAGGCCCGATCAGCTCACCAAGTTTGTGGCCACAAACCAGTGGGCCCTTAGCCTCGGCGTCGCTCTTGGCCCTGGTATCGGCGGCCTGATTGCGTCTCGCTATGGGCTGGCGGCACCGTTTCACGTTGTGGGTGCGCTCGCGATAGTTGCTGCGGTCTATTCCGCGATCCGACTACCCGAAACCCGACCCAACGGCGACGAACTCGACGAAGAGCACGCCATCGGTGCTCCCGAGTCAGCCTTCGGCATTCGGGATCTGTTGTTCGACAAACGGTTCCTGGCTCTGGCCCTGACCACAATGACGATCTTCATGACCCGAGCCGGAACTAGGGGCGTCCTGATTCCCTTGCGCGCCGATCGCGCCCTCGATTGGGGTCCGGCCCAAATCGGGTTGATGTTCACTCTGACTGGCGCAATAACGCTCGTGACGTTGATGCCCTCGGCGTGGGCCGCCGACAACATCGGACGCCGTCAAGTAATGCTGTTCTCGGGGGTGATGGCTGGAATTGGTGTCCTGACGGTCGCATCGGCTCCAACGGCACTGGCCTTTGTTGGCGGCAACCTACTGATGTCGCTCGGGACCGGTACCGCTGGCCCCGCTCCGGCCGCGTTTGCTGCATCGATCACTCCCAAACACATGCGCGGTATGGGCATAGCCCTGTACCGCTCAGCTGGTGACGTCGGGTTCATCGCCGGGCCGTTTCTACTTGGCTGGTTGAGCGACGCGACATCGATAGCCGTTGCGCTGCGAGTGGCTGCGGGAATCGTGGCCGCAGCAGGTGTCTGGTTCTTCGTGGCCATGCGAAACGAGCCAGCTGCGGGTCGCCAAGTCGGATCGGCAGGCTGAACCACCGTTGCCTGTCACAGGGGGTCAGTAGGGTTGCGAGAACGAACCTCCCCAAGCTGTTTGCACCCGGTAGGAAGTTGGTAGTACTATGACTGCTATGCCCGTTATGAAATTGTCCGTCGCCCTTAGTGAGGAAGTTGCCCAAGCGGCTAAGAGCGCGGCAGAAGTCGAAGGCGTCAGTCTGTCGGCCTGGCTCAACGAAGCCGCGGCCCACGCGCTAAGAATAGAGGCTGGCTTGGCGGCGATGGCCGAGTGGGAAGCCGAACACGGAGCCTTCACCGATGAAGAAATCGCTGAGGCCGATGCCATTCTCGACAAGCATGGCATCGGATGACCGGCGTATCATATGACGCAGGGATGCTCATCGCCCTCGAACGTGGCGAGAGACGCGCAGCTGCCATACACGAGCAGAACCTTCAGCGCCGCATTGCCCCACGAGTGACTGCGGGTGTACTTGCTCAGGTCTGGAGGGGCGGGCCGCAGGCTTCACTGTCCAGAGCCTTGGTGGGTTGCATCATCGAGCCGCTCGATGAGCGAGAGGCCCGTTTGGCGGGTGTCGCATGCGCCAAGGCAGCAACTAGCGACGTTGTTGACGCCTCTGTGGTTCGATGCGCGCTCCGCTATGGCGACACAGTCATGACTTCCGACGTCGCCGATCTCACTCACATAGCCCGAGCCTTGGGTCGGGAGCTGCGCGTCGAGTACATCTAAGCGCGCCTACTAGCTGAGCCCTTAACCAGTGCAGCCAGCGCCTAGGAGGCCGACATGGCTAGACAGAACATTTCATCAGGGTCGCCCTATGAGGCCGTCTTCGGCTACTGCCGCGCGGTGCGCGTCAACAACACCGTCCACGTGGCCGGCACCTGTGCCGCGATGGACTGTCTCGATGGTACCGATGCCTTCGAGCAAGCCGAGTCGGCCCTTGGGATCATCGCCCAGGCATTAGCCGAGGCTGGCACGGGACCAGAATCGGTTGTCCGCACCGTCACCTATGTGACCAACATCGACGATATGGCACTCATCGCCAAGGCGCACTCGGCTATGTTCGGCCACATCAAACCGGCCGCGACGTTGGTCGAGGTGAGCAAACTCATCGACCCCAGAATGTGCGTCGAGATCGAGGTTTACGCCGAGATCGACCAATAAACAGCGGATCGAGGTTTACGCCGAGATGATGTCATGGGCCACACCAAATGTGGCTCAGCTCATCAATTTCGGGGGCTCGGCGTGCTAGCACACCCCTTGGCACTACTCATCTTGAAGTGTGGATCAACCACCAGCCAGGGGAGACTCCAGGTGGGCGGTCACGGCCTCGCGGACCTGTTTGTCGAACGACCGCACATGGGCCTCGACTAGTTCGGCCGACCGATCTGCATCGCCATCACGAAGCGCGTCAAGAATCGCTAGGTGTTCGGCAACGGCCACAGCCATGTCGGCCACATCGGCGAGGTATAGATGCCAGAGCCGGTCGCTCTGTGCATACAACATGTCGAGGGTGTCGATCAGAAAGCGGTTTCGGGCGGCGCTCCACATGATCTCGTGGCAGGTGCGGTCAAGCGCTAGTTGATCGACGCGGTCGAGCGTTGGGTCGGTCGTGCGCTCTAAAGCGACCTGCATGGCCGACCAGTGGTCGTCTTGGCCGCGGCGCGCCGCGAGCCGCGCCGCATAAGGTTCTAAAACGGTTCGGGTTTCGAACAACATCGACAACTCCGACACCTCGATACCGGCCACGAACATGCCCCGCCGGGGGATTACGGTCACGAAGTGTTCGCGCTCGAGCCTCTGTAGAGCTTCACGGATTGGGGTCCGACCAATACCAAGCCGCTCCTTCAGATCGTCTTCGCGAAGTACGTCGCCGGGGGCAAACTCGAGCAGCACGATCATTTGCCGTAGGCGCTGATAAGCCTCGTCGCGCAACGACTTGGGTTCGCTCGTTACTGGGGTGTCGATGCCTGACATGCTTGTCACACTTTAGAAGCTGATATATCATCCGTCGACCACATCTTCAGAACCAGAGGAGCCTGTCCAGTGAGCGACTTCCCAACCAGGGCCAACTGCGTCGTCATCGGAGCCGGAATTGTGGGCAACTGCCTCGTGGGCCATTTGGCCGACATGGGCTGGACCGACATCGTGCTGCTCGACAAGGGCCCGTTGCCGAACCCTGGTGGCTCGACGGGCCATGCCTCGAACTTCCTCTTTCCTGTCGATCACAACAAAGAGATCGTCGATCTAACCCTCGACTCGATGCAACAGTACGAAGAAATGGGCATGCAGAACACTTGTGGTGGTCTCGAAGTGGCGCGCACCCCCGAACGCCTCGAAGAGTTCAAACGGCGCATGACATCAGCCAAAGCCTGGGGTATTCCGGCCACACTGATGACGCCAGCTGAGATCAAAGAGATGGTTCCGTTCATCAACGAAGACATCATCATCGGCGGTTTCTACACACCATCGGTTTCGGTTGTCGATTCGCTCGAGACCGGCACCATCATGCGCAAGAAGGCCCAAGCGGCCGGGGTTCTTCAGGTGTTTGCCAACACCGAAGTCCAAGACATCACCACTGAGCCTGGCAAGAACCTTCCCAAGGTCGCATCTGTAGTGACCGACAAAGGCACCATCGGCACCGACACTGTCGTGATCGCCACTGGTGTGTGGAGCCCAAAACTTGCCGAGATGGCTGGTGGCACGATCCCGCTCACCCCAGCGGTGCATCAAATGGCCGACGTTGGGCCATTCGACATGTTGGTCGAGACAAACCAAGAGTTGGCCTACCCAATCGTTCGCGACATGGACACATTCTGCTACGAACGCCAGACCGCTGGCTCGATGGAGGTTGGCTCCTATGCCCACAGGCCGATTCTTCATCGGGTTGAAGACATCCCGTCCAACGAAGAAGCGGCCATGACACCTACCGAGATGCCGTTCACCGAAGAAGACTTCGACCAGCAGATGGAAGAAGCCATCGAGCTCATGGACTTCCTCGGCGACGGTGAGATCCGGTATGCCATCAATGGGCTGCTGTCGCTCACACCTGACGCCAACCCAGTCCTTGGCCCGATCACTGAGGTCGAGAACCTTTGGTCGGCGGCCGCGGTATGGATCAAGGAGGGCCCTGGCGTCGGCAAACTCATCGCCGAGTGGATGACCAACGGCTACCCCCACGTCACCGACCCGCACGGTGCTGACATCAACCGTTTCTACCCACAGCAGCGCAACGTTCACCACATCGAGGCCCGCTGCAACGAACACTTCAACAAGACATACGGCATCGTCCACCCCCGCGAGCAGTGGGAGAGCCGTCGCAATGTCACCACCGGCCCGGCCAAGGCTCGTACCGACGATCTTGGTGCCGTTTACTTCGAGGCTGGCGGCTGGGAACGCCCTCACTGGTACGAGTCCAACGCCGATCTTGTCGAGCGTTATGACGTAAAGGCCGACCGTAGCCACGAGTGGGATGCTCGCTGGTGGAGCCCCATCACCACCGCAGAACACTTGCATCTGCGCGAGCATGTTGGCCTCATCGACTTGGCACCGTTCCAGGTGTTCGAAGTGTTTGGCCCCGGTGTGGTCCCTTACCTGGAGTCGATAGTGGTCAACAAGGTCGATGTCGCGGTTGGACGCTCGGTCTACACCCCTGTGCTGAACTCATCGGGCGGTTTTCGATCCGACCTCACAGTCATGCGGCTGGCCCCAGACCGCTATCGCATCGTCACCGGCGCGTTCGATGGTGGTCGTGACGAGTACTGGTTCCGTCACAACATGCCTGGCGACGGCACCGTGCAGTTCGAGAACCGCACCAACGGCACCGTTACTTATGGTGTTTGGGGCCCGAAGGCGATCGACATGTTGACGACCCTCACCGAGTCCGATCTCAGCCAAGTTGCCTTTGGTTATGGGCGAGTTCAGAGCCATCTTCTCGATGGGATTCCCGTTGACATGTTTCGGATCTCATACGTGGGCGACTCCGGCTTCGAGATCTACGCCGAGGCATCGCACGGTTTGGCGCTTTGGGATGCGCTGTACGCTGCCGGCGACAACTTCGATCTACGCCCTGTCGGCGCTGGGGTCTACGGCACGACCGGTCGTCTCGAGAAGGGCTACCGCCTAATGGGTGCCGAACTTGAGGACGACTACACACCCGTCGAAGCTGGGCTAGCCCGCCCCAAGGTTAAGGCCGCTGATTTTATAGGCAAAGAGGCATATCTCGCGGCTCGAGCGGCCGAGCCAGTAGCCCAACTGTGCATTCTCGAGTACACCGATCTGACGTGCGAGGCCGGATACGAGCGGTTCCCGATGGGTGCTGGTAACGAGCCGGTGCTCACCCTCGACGGCGAACGGATTGTCGACGCCAAGGGCCGGGTGAGCCGGGTCAATACGGCTGGCAACGCACCATCGAACGGTTCCTACCTCGCGATGGCCTACCTGCCGATCACACACTGCGAAGTCGGCACCAAGCTGCTCACGATGTATCAGTACGAAACTTACCCGGTCACCGTTGTTGCCACGGGCGCAAACCTCGCGACGTTCGATCCGTCCGATTCCCGGATGAAGGCCTAGAGGAGTCATGCGCACATTGGTTTGTGTCAAACGGGTGCCTGCACCGGGTGCCAAGATCAACATCACCGACGACGCCCAAGAAGTCGACACCGCCCATCTGGGGTTCACCACCAGCCCCCACGAAGAATGCGCGCTCGAAGAGGCCGTACAGATTCACGAGCGCGAAGGAGGCGACGTAGTTGTGCTGACAGTCGGTCCAGCTGAGGCCGAAGAGCAACTCCGCTATGCCGCGTCTGTTGGCGGCACCGATTTCATCCTTGTTCGGACCGACGCCCGCTCGCTCGACCCACAGCGGACCGCGTCGATCATCACCGAAGCGATCCAGGCTGCCGAGGCCGAGAGCGGCGAATTCGACCTAATCCTCTTCGGCAACGAGTCTGCTGACTCCGCTGGATTCCAAGTCGGCATCCGGGTGGCTCACGCACTCGGTCGGCCAATCGTTAACGGCATAAAGGGCATCAAATTGGATGCGGGAACAGTGACAGCCAACCGCGATGTCGACGGTGGATTTGAGGTATATGAGCTTTCGCTCCCATGTGTTTTAGGCATCAAAGAAGGCATCAACTTGCCACGGTATCCAACTATGAGAGGACGACTAACGTCCCGTAAGGCGACGATCAACTCCGTCGAGCTCGATGCTGCCGAGGGCGGGTTGGTCAAGCAACGACTTCATCGTCCCATCGAGACCGGCAACGAAACCGTATTGTTGCCGGTCGAGCCTGCCGCGGCTGCGGTGGCTGTGGTCGATCTCCTCGAAGAATTCGGGCTGATGGGAGATCACGCATGAGCGGTTTGAAGCTCCTAGTCATCGGCGAGCACAACCAGGGCAAGGTCCCGGTTGGCACCCTCGAAGCCATCACTGCGGCCCGACAGGTGTCGACCGATGTCGACATCGTGGTGTTGGGACCACAAGGCGCTTCGGTCGCGTCCGAAGTCGCCGGCTATGGCGCGAGCCTCGTTTACACCATCGACCACGCGGTGATCCCAGATTTTGGCGCAGAGGCCTATGCAGTGGCTGTTGGTCAGCTGATCGACTCAACGAGTCCGGCCGCCGTCGTGGCCTGTGGAACGGATCGGGGCAACGAAGTTCTAGCGATGATCGGGGCTCAGAGAGGCCTACCATTCTCGGCCAATGTTGTTGCCGTCGAACCTAGCGACGGACCATGGCGCCTAACTCGCCAACAATGGGGCGGCTCGCTCCTCGAAGACTCGACGCTCGATGGCGCGGTGAAGCTGTTTTCGTTCGCCCACCACTTGTGGGAACCGGCCAAGGTCGATGGTGCCGAGTCGGCGGTGCAGGCCTTCACCGTCGATCTCGACGCGGCACTATCTGCAACCGTCATCAAGGGTCGCACCGTCACCGAAGCCGGAGTCACGTTGGGCACCGCGCGTTTCGTTGTGTCTGGTGGTCGAGCTATGAACAATGCCGAGAACTTCGAAATGCTCGAAGAGTTGGCCGACCTCCTCGGCGGCAAAGTTGGCTGCTCTCGCGCCGCAACCAACAACGGCTGGCGCAACCACGCCGACCAAGTGGGTCAAACCGGCACTCGAATCGCACCGGAGTGTTACTTGGCCTGCGGAATCTCTGGCGCTACCCAACACTGGGTTGGAGCCATGGGTTCGAAGAACGTAATCGCCGTGAACATCGACAAAGAGGCCAACCTGGTCGCCAAATCTGGTCACGCCGTCATAGCCGACTTGTTCGAGATCGTTCCAGCCATCATCGCCGAGGTTAAGAACCGCAAGGGCCTCTCCCAATAATTCCGCAACCAGTGTCGAGGATTGGGGTCGGGACAACGATCCTCGACACTGGTTGCAGGAATTTGGGGTATTTCACTCTGAGTGAAGGTGTGACAGGCTGTACCGATGGAGATGTTCGAGCCCGAGTCCTTTGACGATTTCGGCGACATGGTTTCGAGTCTTCGCTTTGGGCGAGCATTTATGGTGAAGGCTCCGCCCGAGCGCGACTTAAGACGGCGATTAGTCGACTTTTTGTCGGGTGCCGCCGCTGCGAGCGACGCCGAGTTCGAACGGGTTAGCTCCGACATGTATGCGCTGACCTGGGGTAATGACCCCGAGGCGCTTCGCGACATTGTCGATCAGCTCCTTGCTCAAGAAGCTTCACAAAACTCAGACATGTCCAAACCGCTCGATGTCGAAGGCGAAAGCCTCGTAAACGGGCAGGTCAAGGCTGCTGTCAATGGTTCGCCACCCAGCAAACATTCCGCTTTCGGCCGACCTGTGGTCGGCGGCTAACGCCGCGAACCTAATCGCTAACGCGTGGTCCATCACCAACGAGTGTGTCGAGTATGCGGCCCCGCAATTCGGGCAGGCCTACACCTTTGTGCGCCGATACCCATGACACTCCGGAGCTAACGCCGAGCTTGGCCAACACGTCTTTCTTGCGGCTCTGGCGCTTCGAGGCCTTTACCTTGTCGTGTTTCGTGGCCACGTAGAGGATTGGCACTCCAAGGTGATGCAACCAGGCCTGCGTTTCGATGTCGAGACGCGTAGGTCCGACTTCACCATCGATGAGCATCAGCACCGCTACCAACGCTTCTCGTTCGGTCAGGTATTGCTCGATCATGTGGCGCCAACGCTGCCGCTCGTTGGCTGACACTTTCGCGTATCCGTACCCGGGCAGATCAACGAGCCAGCTACCAGGGTGAGTTTCTAGTTCGAAGATGTTCAGAAGTTTGGTGGCCCCTGGAGCCTTGGAAGTTCTGGCCAGGCCCTTGCGGTTCGCAAGGGAGTTCAAGAGCGACGACTTGCCAACGTTGGACCGTCCGACGAGGGCAACCTCGGCCCTAGACGCTGGAAGCTGGCTGACCTTGGCCGCCGACTGCAAGAAACGAAGCTGCAAGGGAGGAGGTGCCATTGTCCTAGGCTATTCCAGGTCGGCCCGAGGTTCGGCGAACAGTCGAATGAGGGTCACGGCCAGGCCGGCACTGGCCATTGTGACGAAACCCAGAACGCCAAATACTTCGTTTCCGAACGCTTCGAGAACCAGCCCGCCCAGAAGAGGCCCGACAACCCGCCCGGCCGCCATGATGGCCTGAGCATCTCCGGCCCGCTGTTCGGGATATGCCGATTTGGCAGCCAGAACGGCGAAGACGCCTGGAATAGCCATCCAGAACGTGAATCCCCAGATAACGATGGCCGCACCGAACAGCCACGGCGACCACGCCATCCCGACGGTTAAGGCCATGCATGCGGTTGCCACCATCCATGGGCCTGGGATGCCTCGACGGTCGAGTGGCCACCGTGCCGCGGGGATCCCGGCAAGCGCGTTCAGGCTAAAAGCAATCGACATAGTGGCCGTTGTGAGCCCCAACTCCGCGGCTCCGACGACAATAACGAACTGAAACACTCCCGACCCGCCGAGAGTGAACAAGAACAGGGCTCCGAGCAGAACTCTCGCGGCCGGAACAGCTTTGCTTCGCCGAGCTGTCTTTGATCGAGCCACCGCCGACACGTCGGACTCACGAATCCAGAACAGTGGAACCACGGCGAGACCGGCCAGCATCAGGAACAGGGCTCGTAAACCTCCCATCTCGACGGCTATGGCAAGCGCCGGAGCCGCGACAACACCGATGAGAGGTCCGACAACAGCGATGTCGGCACTCTTGGCGGAACTACCAAACGCTTGGGACCACCCGAACCAGGCAATAAGGCCGAGTGCCAAACCAGACACCGAGCGCGCGCCAAGAAGCAGTGGCCAGGTCGGCACCGCCGCCGACACCAAGTTGGCCACGACCGAGAGCACCAGCGAGATTCGTAGAATCGACGCCTTTGGCTGTAGCCCGCGGCCAGCAAAAAACGAGCCGACAACAAATCCGCCCAGCTGACAAACCGAGACCAGCGAGGCGGTGCCTAGGCTGACGTTGTAGTCGTCGATTACTCCAGGAATAAGGAAGGGAGTCGAGACCAGCACAACGGTGCTGTAGCCCATCGCCAACAGTGTTCCGGGAGCGACCGTTGTCTTGAGCGAGGTGGCAATTCTTACCGGGATCTGCACTAGTCCGACAGTACCGGGCCGATGGTGCTTTCTTAGCCAAATCGGCGCGCCACGTTGCCCTTGGTGATGTGCAAGCCTCTGCCGATGAGGAACAGTGTGGAAGCACAACGATCTAACTCGACCTCCTATTCTTCGCGACGAGCAGTGTCAGCAGCATTGCTTGCAACGGCTCTGATAGCTGCAAGCTGTAGCGGAGGCGACGACTCATCGACGCCGTCTACAACCGAGCCGGCTACCGCTACGTCGACCAGCACAACAGCGGCCGCGACCACCACGGCCCCGGCGCCCGTTACCACCGACCCAACGGGAGATCCCCGACTCGATTTCAGCGTGCCAAACCCAGATTCCACACCGATCCCGCTCGATCCGGCGGTACGCACGGGTGTACTCGACAACGGGTTGACGTACTTTGTTGCATCGAATGACTCACCTGGTGGAAAACTCGAGCTAAGGCTTGCCGTCGACGTTGGCTCACTCCAACAAGCAGTGCCCGACGCTGGGTCGGCCCACTTTCTTGAACACATGTTGTTCAACGGCACCGAGCAGTTCCCCAAGCTGACCCTCGACGACGCACTCCGCGGCTTCGGCATGACGATCGGGCCAGACATAAACGCATCCACTTGGTTCGACGAGACCATCTACCAGTTGTCGCTCCCGACCTCGGACCCAGCTGCGGTGGCGACCGCCTTCGACATCGTCCGCGAATGGATGTCGGCGGCCGCAATTGAGCCTGACGACGTTATCGAGGAGCGCGGTGTCGTCAGAGAGGAACTTCGCCTCCGCGACGAAAGTGCCGGCGGAGTGATCAACAAGCCGATCCTTGCTGCCTATCTCTCGAACTCTCCGTACTCTGGCCGAGAGGTGTCGGGCACCGTCGAGCAGGCCGAGACCACCACAGCCGATCGACTTCGCGCCCTGTACGAGAAGTGGTACCGGCCAGACAACATGGCCGTAGTGGCGGTTGGGGACATCGATGTCGAAACCCTCGAGGAGTTAGTCAGAAGTGAGTTCTCTGACTTGGCTCCGGGCGCCGGCGATCTCGACAGCGTCGATCGCGACCTCCCAGACATCACCGAACCGATCGTCGGTGTTGTCACCCACCCAGAAGGGCCTGAGCCACGCATCTCACTCGACTTCCCGCTTCCGCACTGGGACCCAGCCACTGTTGGCGGCGAGCGTCTACGGCTGATTGAAGACCTCATCAATGACATGCTGGCGCTGCACCTAGACAACGCAGCTTCAAGAGGAACCATCGACGTGGCCCAGCCATTCGGCGGAACCTTCGAGATGGTAAGGCAGCGACGACTATTCGGGTTCAACTTTGGCGGCGATGACCAAATTCTAGCCACCGAACAGGTTCTCGCAGAGCTCAACGGCTTGTTGGTAAACGGTTTCGACGCGGCGCTGTTCGATCAGATCGCAGCCGAGTATGTGGCTGGCCTCGAGCAATCAGTGGCATCAGTCGGAAGCCGTCAGGACGCAACCATTGCCGGCAGCCTTGTAAACCACTTTCTCGAAGGCGCCGAGTTCGATACGGTCGCAGCGACAGCCGACAGGCTCCTAGCGGTGCTCGATGATCTCAACGTCGACGACCTCACCAATCACTACCGATACGTTATGAGCCGCTCGGCTCCACTGGTCTTTGCGGTTGGCAATGACCCAGCCGACGTCGACCTGGAGGAGCTTGAGGCCGCGGTGGCCAGCGGAATCGAAGCCGACGCGACATCAGCACTTGCGGTGAGCAACGTCGCGCCAGGCCAGGATCTAATGGAGCGGCCCGAGGCCATCGCGGCAGTCTCGATCGAGTCCATCGACAGCCAAGGCGTCGAGGCCACCAAGATCACGCTCGCGAATGGCGTAGTCGTGATGTTCACCGACTCCGACATCGCCGAAGCCCAGGTGTCGCTGCTCGCTTTGTCAGAAGGCGGCTACTCACTGCTCTCGGCCGATATTGCACCCTTGGCTGTTGCCGCGGTCGAGGCTGCTGCGGCCAGTGGTGTGGGCGACCTAGACGTTGTCGACCTAGAAACGGCATTGTCTGGATCTGTTGTCTCGGTGACGCCGTTTCTTACTCGACTTGAGGAAGGGTTCGCCGCTAGCGCCGGTGTCGATGATGTCGAAGCCATGTTCCAGCTCTTCCATCTGTTCGTCACCGAGCCGCGAATCGACGATGTGGCCTGGCGCGATGCCCTCGAGCAGGCTAGGCGTTCTGAGAACTACTACGCAACCGACCCACAAGGAACCGCGTTCTCAGCGTTGATCGATCTTCGCTACGGCGACAACGGCTATCGCGACCTCTACGTGCCAGCCAGCGTGATCGAGGACACTGACTCAGACGTTGCTCTAGATCTATATCGTCAGCGGTTTGGCCAGGTGGACGACCTCGTTGTCGCAATTGCTGGCGATATTGATCTCGACACAATTGTCGAGCTCGCCGAGGCCTACCTGGCAACGCTGCCACCCGGCACCGACGACACGTGGGTCGACTACACCGATACCCAGCCGTCAGGGATCTTGTCGGCAACGGTGTCGGCGGGCGAAGACGCGGCCAGCGCGGGCTTCGACCTGTTGTTCACGCTCGAAGGAGTACCAAGCGAACAAGATCGGGCCGGGGCGTTGTTGCTCGAATCGATTCTGGGCCACCGTTTCTTTTCGACGATTCGCGAGGAACTAGGTGCGTCATACAACGGAGGTTCAGCCTTCATCTCGGTGAGTGACCCCGACCAACCCGGGCTTGAGCTCTTCGTAACAGTTGACGGCGACCCGGACCGCCTCGATGAAGTACACGATCGCGTGCTCGCCGAACTCGCCGACATAGCCAGCGGCGGTATCTCTAGCGAAGAGTTCGACGATGCCGCGGCAATCTTGATCAACGAACTCAACTTCGTCAACAATGGTGACTTGATCGACGATCTCCTCGAGTTGAGCCGCAACGACGAAGATGCTTGGACGCTGTTCGTTCGTTACTTTGCGGTTACAGACACAAGCCGTAGCGACGTGTCTTCGTTGGCAGCCAGGCTGATCGATCTGGACAACCGCATCGAGATATTTAGAGCTGACGGTTAGCCGATCGATCCGAACGCGAGCGCTGCTCGGCTAGGGTTTTCCCAGCACCCCACCGATTCGCCTCCAACGCCCGCAATATGGCGGCTAGGTTCTGGTCTCGGTGACGTTCGAGCTGCCTCAAGTTGAGGTGCCCTGACTGTTCGTCGGATTGTGCTGAAATCTTGGCAATTAGTTCGTCGGTGAGTTCTGGCACGTCCGTCAGTTTGGTCCACGGCCAACTAAGCGCCTCGCCGAACTGGCCCATAAAATGGGCCATTCCACCCTCGCCACCGGCGATTCGATAGGTCTCGAACAAGCCCATCTGGGCCCAACGCAGACCAAATCCGTAACGGATAGCGTCGTCGATCTCCTCGGTGGTTGCAACGTCGTCGTTCACGAGCCACAAGGCCTCGCGCCAGACCGCTTCGAGCAAACGATCGGCTATGAACGCATCGATCTCGACCCTCACATGGAGCGGGTGCATCCCCAAGCCGCGGTAGAAGTCCATGGCGGTATCGATCGTGGCCGTCGACGTCTTCTCGCCGCCGACCACCTCGATGAGGGGCAAGAGATATACCGGGTTGAATGGATGTCCAACAATTAGACGATCCGGGTGCGATAGCGGGCTAGCCAACTCGGTTGGCTTGAAACCAGAGGTCGACGATGCGATAACGGTCGTTGGTTCGGCGGCGTCGTCGATCGCCGCCAGCACCGAGTGTTTGGTGACAAGTCGTTCTGGCACACACTCTTGAACCCAGCGAACTCCGGCGACGGCCTCGGCGATACTGGCACTCATCGTGAGCTCACCGAGCATGCCGACGGACAACCCGAGATCGGCCCAGGCTGCGGTCGCGTTGGCGAGAACTTCGTCGAGAATCCGCGATGCGTCAGGAGACGGATCGCAAACTCTGACGTCGAGTCCATTTAGACGTAGCCGAGCCGACCAAGCGGCGCCGATGACGCCGCAACCAACGACCGCGACCTCAGCCACTGGTGAGCCCGAGTCGCTCGCGGACCTCGGCGGCGGAGGCGACCCCGAAGTCGAGGTTGGTCAGTATCTTGGCGGCGTGGTGCACGAGTTCGGCGTTTGTGGCCTTGTGGCCCTTGCCGAGGTACAGATTGTCCTCGAGCCCGACGCGTACGTTTCCACCGGCGAGCGCCGCAAGGGCTACATAGCGCATCTGCTGGCGGCCGATCGAAAACGCGGTGAACGTCCAGTCGGTTGGAATGTTGTTGACCATGGCCATGAACGTGTTCAAGTCCGGGGGAGCACCCCACGGAATGCCCATACAGAGCTGCACCATGGCCGGGTTGTCAATGAGACCGGCCTCGACCAGGCTTTTGGCTTGCCAAAGGTGGCCGGTGTCGAACACTTCCATCTCGGGGCGGACGCCGAGAGCCGTTATTTGGGCGGCCATCGCATGAAGCACCGATGTTGTGTTGGTCATGACGTAGTCGCCCTCACCAAAGTTCATCGAACCACAGTCGATGGTGCAAATTTCGGGTCGAATGCTGGCTACGTGGGCCAGCCGTTCGGTGGCACCGACCATGTCAGTGCCACGATCATCGAGGGGGAGGGGCTGTTCGGCTGAGCCGATGACCAGATCGCCACCCATGCCGGCAGTGAGGTTAAGGACAACGTCGACCGAGTTGGCTCTGACCCGTTCGGCCACCTCTTCGTAGTAGCCGACGTTTCGCACCGGCGCGCCGGTGTCGGGGTCGCGGACGTGAACATGCACTATTGCGGCCCCGGCCAGGGCCGCAGCGACACAATCGTCGGCTATCTGGGCGGGGGTGACTGGAACCTTGTCGGATTTGGCGGCCGTGTCGCCGCTTCCGGTGACAGCGCAGGTAATGAAAACACTCATGTTTTGGTTCCAGGTTGAGCTCGACGGGCATTCACCCGCATGGTCGAAAGCACGTCGTCTCGGTCGACATAACAACCACGCAGTACCCGCCGACCGCCGGAGTCGAAACCGCTGCGGCCGTGCAATACCTGACGGTTGTCGAACCCAATGACATCGCCGGGTTCGAACCGAAATTCGATCCTGAAAGCGGGATCGTCGGCGAGGCGGTGAAATAAGCGTAGAGCCTCATAGGCGCGCGGTACGTCGGTGGTGGCCATAGCCGGAAAACTTCGGACCGGGTAGAAGGCTCGAATCGTCGTCGGCGAGCCCCGCCCTCCGTGATCGATTACCGGACCGGTCCAACGGTGATCGTTGTTGGCCTGGCGATTGAACCAGATCCAGTCGAGCTCGCTCAGCGCCAAGTACGCATCGCCGTGTGCGACTCGCAGGTGGTCGATTATTGCGAGTCCGTCTGTCATGTACGAAAGACCTCCAGCGACACCATTCTCGATGCAGTGCAGGAACTGAAACCCTGGTGGGGTCTCGCGGGTTGGAAGGTCGGTATGGGCAGTGAGTTCGAGACCCGTGTTGGCAGTGGAGTCTGGCTCGATGATGGCCTCCACGGTGAACACATCGCCAAAGTTCGAACCTCGAATGGGCCCCACCTCTTTCATAAGGGCGACTAGGGCATCAGCATCGGAGCCGATGCCACGCAGCCGACCAAGCCCGTAGCGGCCGAGGTTTTCTAGCCATTCGACTGCCGCGGCCGTGCCGGCTACGGAGTCGATAGGCGCGCAAAGAGAAGAAGTTGGGGGCTCTGGGAGCGAGGCAGCCGTCCAGGCTTCGCGCGGCTCGAGAAATGCACCGGGCCCATGAGCGCCTCCGGCGACGTGTCTCAACCAGCCCGGGTGAAACTCAGCGCTGCCACCGCTCGACCACTCAACACGGACCGAACCGGTGTCGGTAATCGAAGCTCGCACAATGCAGTTGGGGGCGGGCAACGACGACGGAACGATGGTGCACTCGCGGCTGACGGGTTCGAGCGCCGAAGCAGGGTCGTTTTCGTAGAGCCAAAGAGAATAGGCATCCAGCGCCACACCATCTAGCCACTCGACATGAACAAAGTCTCCCCGCAACTGCACTGCGTTCGGCTCATCCCATGGATAGCGATAGTGGTCCGGGGTTCCGATCTCAGCACTGTCTACCCCCATAGTTTGATCCCCCAAACTCAAGCCAGTTGTCCCCGATCAGGCGACAGGCTTCAGTCGTCGTTCTGAGACAAGCGACGCTAACGCAACCACAGCTAACGTTCCAGCAACTATGGCTCCGTAGCGGCCAAGGTCGCGGAAACCTAGTAGGGCGAGGACCACTCCAGACAAGAGGCCTGCCGCTGCGCCCGCAGCTGTCATCGCCAAGTCTGCGGCACCTTGCACGACGACCCGTTCTGTCGGCGAGAAGGTTGCGGTCAGCAAAGAGCTCGCCGCGATGATTCCGAAACTCCAGCCGAGCCCAACCAGGAATAGACCGACAAATATCCCGGTGCGATCTTCGGCTACGGTGCGGCCGGAAAGTTCGGCACCGACCAAGAGGATGAATCCACCCGCCGCGATAGTTAGCCGTGGCCCCATCGCATCGACAATTCGGCCCACGATCGGGGCAAACATGTACATGCCGATGATGTGAACCGAGATCACGAATCCGACGATCCTGATCTCCTGGCCGCCATCTTTCATGTGAAGAGGCGTGGCGACCATGATGCCAGCCATCACAAACTGGCCGACAACCATCGCCCCCACGGCCAGACGGGCCGGTGGCCGTTGCCATAGCTTGGCGAACGACTCAGCGAGTGTGGCCCTGTCGCCGGCGCGGCCGAGGCCTCCTGCGGCCACCAAGGGGTCTGGGCGCAGACCTCGATCCATGGCCAACGACGCGACGGCAAACAAAAGTGTGGCCATGATGAACGGACCTGCCAGCTCGCGGAGCCCGAGGGCCCTGGCCGCAGCGCTCGCCGGGCCGAGGGCGAGGAGCGGGCCAAATACTGAGCCGAACGTTCCGCCCCACACGAGCATTCCGATAGCGCGGGCGCGCTGGTTCTCGGTGGCAAGGTCGGCGGCGGCGAAGCGAGCCGAAAGAGTGCCGGCGTTGCCTGCGCCAAACGCAATGAGACCAGGCAGCAGAAGTGCGTATGTAGAGGTGATGGCGGCTATAAAGGCGACGAATGCCCCCACGCCGCTTATGGCCCATGCTGCTCGGAGCGCGGGTCGGCGGCCGCGGCTGCTCGATAAGCGCGAGATGGGCACCGTTGCCAGCGCCCCACCGACGGTCATACAAGCCGCGGCGAGGGTGCCGAGGGCGTCACTGCCAGTGAGCTGTTCGCCTAAAGTGGCCGCCGCGGCGAACGCACCAGACGTTGCGGCACCAGCAGGGATTGTGCCCGAGAATAGAACCCACAGAGTGCGTCGCTGAAGGGCTGCCCGCTCAGCCTCGCTAAGGGTCACGACGTCGGAGATCACTGGGCGGACACTATCGGGGTTGCCGCCTACCCGATGTCATTGAGCCAAGGCGGTCGAGAAGCTGCGTCGGGTCGAAATCGTGTTCGTCGAACCACCGAATTTCAGTTGCTAACCGCAGCATCCAGTACAGTTTTACTCGGGCTACCACTTGACGGCGGTTACTCGGGTCGAGGATCAGGACGAGATCGTCGAGTCGATTGGTTTCGTCGAGCGTCAGCACCGCCAGATCGAAGGCAATGTCGCCTACGGTCCAGTCGGCGAGGTCGATCGCTTGGATACGCCCGCCATCGACAAAGAAGTGACCGGGCTGGGCATCTCCATGGATGAAGCCCAGCCCAGCCGAGCCTGGTTCGAAGCCGGCCAGATCATCGACTATCGATTGGATACTGCCTCCTATGGCGCGAGAGACAAGGTCCGAACCATCGGCATACTCAGCGAGACCAGCAAGATACGCGGACCAGTTCCCGACGCCAGTGTCGCCGACGGTGTTGACCTCGATCACGTTCATGTCGACGAGGCTTCGCGCCGCTGCTGCCCAGTCAGTTTGGCTTGACCTGGTCGATAGCGGTTGCCCATGGGCCTCGGCCAGCACTAACACCGCGAGCCCATCACGGTTTGGGTTAGAAAAAACTACCTCCGGTGCCATCGCTTTAGAAGCGAGATGCCCGAGTCCCGATACTTCGTGCCGGTGCCTGGACTCGCTGGAGTCGAGTTTCAAGAAACGGGTCGCCCCCGCTGAGTTGGTCAGCTTGAGCACCGCACGCTCATGATGAGCTTGCAGAACCTCAACTGCTTGTACCTTTTCAGCGTCGTTGAGATGCGGCACGAAGTGCGCGGGCCGTTCCCTTAGCTCGTCAACGTCGATCGCTACCGCCATATCGCCGAACAGTACCGTCAGTAGGAGTTCGCACTCGCGTAGGCCCGCTAATGCTGCAGAATTTCGGCTAGGCGGTCAGAAGCATCGGCCAGCAACAGGCCAAGGTCGTGTAGCTGATCAGGGTTAGGGAACCGGTAGGTCGGACCTTCCACATGAATGGCGGCAGTAACGTCGCCCCCGGCACCAATCACCGGTGCTGCGACCGAGGTGATGCCGACGACGAACTCCTCATGGCCCCAGGCATAGCCGAGGCTCCTGGCCTGCACGCATCGATCGGCCAGCAAATCAAAGTCGAGCACAGTGTTCGGGGTGCAGACCTCGAGGTCGCGGCTTAGTAGCTCCCGCAGGCGCCGACGAGGCATCTGGGCCATGGCCACTATCCCAGACGGGACTGAGTGAATCGGAGCGGTTTCGCCCGTCCAGTCGCGGACCTGAATTTCGCCAGGCGCCTCGACTTGGGTCAGGTACAACATTGAGTAGCCGTCGACAATCGACAGTCCGGCGGCCTCGCCGGTCTGTTCGACCAGTTCGGCCAAGATCGGTCTTGCCAGCGCCGTAAGACTGCTCGCCCCACGATGGGCCGCACCGAGTTCGGCTAACGCCTCGCCAACCTGATACTGGCCGCCGGCCGCCACCTGCTCTACGGCACCCTCAGCCTCTAACGAGCCAAGCAGGCGCGAAACAGTGCTCTTGGCCAGGCCAACATCGTCGGCTAGCTCGGTTACGCCCATGGGGCCCCGACCGAGGGCCCGCAGTATTGCGAAGGACCGCTCGACCGACTGTACCGACATGCGGAACAGTCTAACGGCTGTTCCGCATCGTGGACCAAAGCGTTGCCTAGCGGGCAGCAACGATCGCGGCAACCACCCAGCTCACGGCAGAATCGACCGCGACGCGCTCTGTGATCTGGCCGGCTCGGCGGGTGATTTCGACCTCACCGTCGGCCAGCGCCTTACCGATCGTGATCCTAAACGGAATGCCGACTAGCTCCGCATCGGCGAACTTCACGCCAGGCCGAGCCTTTCGGTCGTCGATAACAACGTCGACCCCAGCCGCCCCTAGATCGGCGTAGATCTTCTCGGCCGCAGCAACCGCCGCCTCGTCTTTCATGCTGGCGATGGTGATCACGGCCTCGAATGGAGCAACGGCTACTGGCCACACGATCCCTCGGTCGTCGTGGTATCTCTCGACAATCGTCGCTACCGCTCGGTCGATACCAATGCCGTATGACCCCATGATCATGTGTTGGGTTTTGCCGTTGGGATCAAGGACTTTGGCCTCGAAGGCCTCGGTGAACTTGCGGCCGAGTTTGAAGATGTGCCCAGACTCGATGCAACGAATTATCTCGACCGGTGTTCCGCATTTCGGGCAACGTTCGCCAGCAGCTACTTCACGTAACTCAGTAAATTCCGAAACCGAAATATCACGGGCCACATCAACACCGCTGAGGTGCCAATCGTCGTCGTTGGCGCCGGTTGCCATGTTGGTACGGCCGGCCAATGCCGGATCCGCTATGACCCGAAGTTCGACGCCAACAGCGCCGAGGCTCCCTGGGTTCGCACCCATAGCCGCCAACGCCTCTTCTGGGGTAGCGGCCCTTACCTCGACGGCACCAGTGGCATCTTGCAACTTCTGGACGTTGAGTTGGTGGTCGCCCCTAAGCAAGGCCAGGGTGACTTCGTCGTCTAGAACCATGACCATTGTCTTGATCTGACGCGTAGCGGGTACTCCACCCTCGATCTCTTCAAGCGCGGCGATGGTTCGCACCCCAGGCGTGGCAAAACGAACCGGTGCGTCTGGGCCGACTTCGTCGACCTCTGAAGGTATCACCGACACTGCGCGTTCGAGGTTGGCCGCGTAGTCGCAGCTAAGACAACGCACCACATCGTCTTCACCAGCGGGAGAGGGCACCATGAACTCGATGCTCTGGGTGCCCCCCATAGTCCCAGAAGATGCCTCAACGGGCATAGCTGAGAGCCCCAATCGAGTAAAGATCCGGACGTAGGCGTGATAGTGGAGGTCGAACGAGGCATCGAGGCCAGCTTCGTCGATGTCGAAGCTGTATGAGTCCTTCATGGTGAACTCGCGCACTCGCAGTAGGCCGCTCTTAGGGCGCGGTTCGTCGCGAAACTTAGTGTGAATCTGGTACCAATGCTGCGGCAGCTGCTTGTAGGAGTTGAGCTCGAGAGCCAGGGTCGTAAAGACCTCTTCTTCTGTGACGCCTAACGCCAGATCGGCGCCTTTGCGGTCTTCGAGGCGGAACATTTCGTCGCCCATAACTTCAGAACGGCCCGACTTGTGCCACAGACCCAGCGGGTGCATGGTCGGAAGTTGAAACTCCTGAGCACCAATGCCATCCATCTCGGAGCGAACTATGGCGGCAACTTTCGAATGCACCCTCATACCTAGGGTGAGCATCGAGTAGTGCCCGGCGTGCAGCTGACGCATGAACCCACCTCGTACGAGGAGTTTGTGGCTCGCGGCTTCGGCATCGGCCGGCGCATCGCGGAGTGTGGGAACAAAGAGTTTCGACCAACGCATGGCTGTTGAGTTTAGTCACCCGGTTTGGCGGGCAGGGTGGGTTATGTGAAGTACGATCCAGCATGGCGCCCAAGGGGGACTTGGGCAACGAGCCTCCACTGCCAGCAGCGTCGCTGGTGTTACCAAGGATCCAAAATTGACATCAACGATGGAGCGTCGCAAACGACGCCAACATCAGCCCCGCCAGCGGCTCACGACGCCGTTGATTCGAGAGAACGGACAGCTGCGTCCGGCCTCATGGGAAGAGGCCCTGGACCGGGCCGTAGAGGGCCTACGAACGGCTAAGGCTGCAGGCCCCCAAGCGTTTGGCATGTTCAGCTGCTCCAAGGCGACCAACGAAATGAACTACGCGGCCCAGAAGTTCATTCGGGTCGCCATGGGGTCGAACAACATCGACTCATGCAACCGAACCTGACACGCTCCTAGCGTCGTCGGTCTGGCGACAGTGTTTGGTGCAGGTGGCGGAACCTCGTCCTACACCGAGATCGAGGAGACCGACGTCATCTTTTTGTGGGGTTCAAACGCGCGCGAAGCCCACCCGATCTACTTTCATCACCTTCTAAAGGGTCTCGACAACGGTGCGGAGATGTTTGTCGTTGATCCTCGCCGAACGTCAAGCGCCAAGTTTGCCGACGTGTGGGTTGGGCTCGAACTCGGGTCTGATGTAGCGCTGGCAAACACGATCGGCAACGAAATCATCAACGCCGGCCTGGTCGACAGCGGATTTATCGAACACTCGACCGTCGGATTTGACCACTACCGAGCTGAGGTGGCGACCTACACCCTCGAACATGGCGAGGCCCTCACCGGTGTGCCCGCAGAAGTCATTCGCGAGATGGCCCACGCCTACGCCACCGCCGACAAAGCCCAAATCCTGTGGACGCTTGGTATAACCGAACACCACAACGCCGTCGACAATGTTCTCGCTTTGTGCAACCTATCGCTGCTAACGGGCCACATCGGCAAGTGGGGCAGCGGGCTGGTTCCGCTGCGGGGCCAGAACAACGTTCAGGGCGGCGGAGACATGGGCGCGTTGCCGAACAAGTTCCCAGGGTTCCAGGACATCACCGACGAGGCCGCCATGGCCAAGTTTTCAGCCATGTATGGCGTCGAGCTCAATCCGACCCCAGGTATCCACCTGACCCACATGTTCGAAGCCATGGAAACCGGCGAACTCACCTGTGTCTACATCGTTGGCGAGAACCCTGCCGACTCCGAGGCCAACATCGAGCACGCTCGAAAGCTGCTTTCTGGGCTCGATTGTCTGATTGTCCAGGACATCTTCCTGACCCGGACCGCCGAACTGGCCGACGTAGTGTTTCCGGCCTCGGTGGCGTGGGCCGAGAGCGATGGCACAGTGACGTCGTCGGAACGTCGCGTGCAGGTATGTCACAAGGCCGTCGAGGCGCCCGAAGGTTGCCGCGACGACATCGATATCATCGGCGAATTGGCTCGAAGACTCGGCTACGACTGGGGCAACCCAACTCCAGAGGACCTATGGGACGAGCTGCGGGCCCTATCACCCATGCACCTCGGCATGACGTATGAGCGGCTCGACGCGGCGGGCGGGCTCCAATGGCCATGCCCGACGCTCGATCATCCGGGCTCACCGTTCTTGCACGGTTGGCTACGAGAGGACGACCTCGGCGGCAAGCCGCGGGCACCGTTCTCGATACTGGCCCACCAGGGGCCCATCGAGGAGCTGACTGACGAGTTCCCGCTTCGGCTGACCACAGGCCGGGCCCTCGACTCGTACAACACTGGCGTTCAGTCTGGCGGCTTCAACTCACCGATTCGTTATGGCGACGAACTCGACATGCATCCAATCGACGCGGCCAGGCTAGGAATCGTCGACGGCGACATGGTTCGGGTGTTCTCGCCAAGGGGCAGCGTTGAAATGGGCGTGCGTATACAACCCAACCTCGTGGAGGGTCTTACCTTCACTACCTTCCACTTCCCAGAACTGGTCGATTTGAACGTGTTAACCAACGACGCCTACGACGAGCGATCCGGAACCGCTGAGTTCAAGGCTGCCGCGATCCGCGTTGAGAAGGTCGGCCGAGTCGAGAAGGTCGGCTGAGATGGCCGATATCTACATCTCCGACAAACAAGCAACAGACACCGAACGTGCCGCTGTCGACGCTGTTCTTGGTACCGAGACCGCAGCGTCGGTTCGGGAGTACCCGAACATCGTGCGTGGCGGTACCCGCACAAGGCATGCAATGCGGACGCTGCTACAGCCTGCACTTCATGCACTTCAGAACGAGGCCGGCTGGATCAGTCCTGGGGGGCTGAATCATGTGTGCGAACGACTTCAGGTGCCTCCCGCCGAGGCTTACGGCGTGGCCACTTTCTACGAGCTGTTCCGCACCACCGACCCTGGCCACGATCAGCCCGTTACTCACGTCTGCGTTGATGGGCCCTGCCAGGTCAACGGCGCCGAAGCGCTTGCGGTCGAACTCGAGAGCGTCGGCACAAAGGTGCACCGGGGTCCGTGCCTCGGTCAGTGCGAGCGGGCCCCAGCTACGTTCATCCAGGGCCGACGCGGCCCCGACCGTGTTGATGCCGACAGCCAAGTTGGCACCGTGCTTCCCCAACACGG
Source organism: uncultured Acidimicrobiales bacterium (assembly GCA_964569385.1). Classification (GTDB taxonomy): domain Bacteria; phylum Actinomycetota; class Acidimicrobiia; order Acidimicrobiales; family Poriferisodalaceae; genus JAADHX01. The sequence goes on along the minus strand of CAZMUM010000012.1, from coordinate 40,608 downwards.
CGACAAGTCTCTGCGCCTCCTCAAACGTATCGGTCACGCCGACCCGACTAGCATCGATTCCTACGTCGCACACGGCGGGTACACAGCACTTCAAAGAGCCATCGAGATGGGCCACGTTGCCCTGATCGACCTGGTCAAGGCTTCAGGGCTGTCGGGCCGAGGGGGCGCGGCATTCCCCACAGGAGTCAAATGGAGCGCGGTGCGGGACGAGGTCTCGGCTGGTCGCAGCGCCCATGTCGTGGCCAACGCCGATGAGTCAGAACCGGGCACGTTCAAAGATCGAATCGTCATGGAAAGCGACCCCTTTGCGCTCATTGAGGCCCTAACCATCGCCGCTATTGCCACCGGGGCCGAGACGGGTTGGATCTACATTCGCGGCGAGTACCCATTAGCGACCGAACGGCTCAAGAATGCTATCGACCAGGCTAGAGAGCACGACTTCCTTGGCCCGAACGTTTGCAAGTCCGGCCAAACCTTCGACATCGAAATTCGTCGGGGCGCTGGCGCGTACATCTGCGGCGAAGAAACAGCGCTGTTCAACTCGATCGAGGGCTTCCGCGGCGAGCCTCGAAACAAACCGCCGTTTCCCACCACTCATGGCCTATTCGGCGAGCCGACTGCGGTTAACAACCCAGAGACCCTCATCAACGTCCTTGATCTGATCGATGTAGGCCTCGACACCTACCGATCTACCGGCACCGAACGGTCGCCGGGAATGAAGCTGTTCTGCCTTTCGGGCTCGGTCGCAAGACCCGGGCTCTATGAGGTTCCGTTTGGCACAACACTGTCGGAGCTACTCGATCTGGCCGGGGGAGTGCTTGGCGACCTCAGAGCCATCCTGATGGGCGGAGCCGCAGGATCGTTCGTTGATGCTGCCCACCTCGATATGGCGTTAACGCTCGAGGACTCACGCGAACGCGGCACCAGCCTCGGGTCGGGTGTTGTGATGGTGTTCAACACCGACGCCGACATGACGGCTGTGGTGTTGAGAATCGCCGAGTTCTTCCGCAACGAAACCTGCGGGCAATGTGTTCCGTGTCGAGTCGGTGTGGTGCGCCAACATGAGGTGCTCCTACCCTTGTTGGCCGGTGGGCATCTAGCCGATTCCAAGGTGGCGCTGATCGACGAGATGGCCATGGCCATGCAAGACGCCTCGATTTGTGGCCTCGGCCATACCGCGTCGGGAGCGGTGCAGTCGGCGATTCGGCTTGGACTAATCGGAGGTGCCTCATGACCGCTGTTCACATCACCATCGATGGCAACCCGGTCGAGCTCGACGAAGGCGAAACCATCCTCGACGGTTGCCGATCGGCCGGCGTCGATACCCCGACGCTGTGCTACGCCGACAATCTGACGCCGGTCAATGTCTGCCGGGTATGTGTGGTTGAGGTCGACGGAAATCGCACCCTTGTACCCAGTTGCTCGCGACCAGCCGAAGAAGGAATGGTGGTCCACACCGATTCGGAACGAGTGCGCCATAGCCGCAAGATGGTGCTCGAGTTCCTTGGTTCTGGGGTCGACATGAGCCAAGCCCGCGACATTGCTCACGACCGCGACATGAGCGATTGGGCCGCCGAGTACGGCGCCGACCCGTCACGTTATGGCCATGACGCCGAAACTGTCGACGTGGCCTTCAAACGCGAAGACGACCTCTATGTACGCGACTACGACAAGTGCATTCTTTGTTACAAGTGCGTAGAGGCTTGCGGCGACGATGCTCAGCACACCTTTGCCATCGCCGTGTCTGGTCGGGGTTTCAACGCTCGAATCTCGACCGAATACGACGAACCGCTGCCAGATTCGGCCTGCGTGTACTGCGGAAACTGCGTAGCAGTGTGCCCAACCGGTGCCCTTCAGTTCACCACTGAGTTCGATCTAAGGGTCGCCAAGAATTGGCGGCCAGACGATCAGCACGTAAGCCGCACCGTGTGCTCGTATTGCGGAGTGGGCTGCAACCTCGAGCTTCATGTTCAGGACAACAGAATCATTAAGGTCACTAGCCCCGCCGATCATTCAGTTACCGCAGGGCATCTGTGCGTTAAGGGCCGCTTCGGCTGGGAATACGTGCAGCCTCGCCTCTAACGCCTGCGACCGGCTGCATCGTTCCCGATCAGCCACCGGCGATCAGGGCGACGCCCACCAGTGACCCAGCGAGGCCAACTGCCTGCCACCACCTAAGCCGCTCACCGTCGAACATCCAGCGCAGGGCCACTGTTACAGCCGGGTACATCGAACCGGCCACTGCCACGGCACCGACGGTTGCCGTTGTTGCCCTCTGGAAGCCAATGAAGATGGCGCCCACTCCGAGGGTGCCGAACACTCCACCGATCGCGGCCGTTCGTTTTACCGATGCCTCCCTTGGCAGAAGTTCGCGGCCTAGAGCTGCCCCAGACACGGCGATCAACATGGCTGCCACCGACCGCTGGGCCACAAGGGGCCATAACCCCGATTCGGCCGACGTCTCGGCGCCGAGCAACAACATCGCAGCAAACGCTAGGCCGGCGAATGCGGCCAATGCGATACCTCTGTTTAGATCGGCCGTGCCAGGCGACCACGCCGCGAGGATCAGGCTCACCAAACCAATAACAATCCCGATAGTCGCCATATCTGAGGGCGGTGCCCCGGTGACACTGTCCAAGACCACCGGAATGACACCGCTGACCACCGCTGCTATTGGTGCCGCTACTCCTACCGACGTCAGCACGAACGCCTGGTAAATGGCCCAAAGGGCCACACCTGCGGCTAACCCCGATGCGGCACCGAGGCCCAGATCGACAAGCTTCGGCGAATGGCCGAACGTTATGGCCAGCCCGGCCGCGACGATGGCACCAGCCCCGAACGAAACGAGCACCGTTGCCATCGGCGATGACTGTCCAGACGACCGCCGCCCAAACAGATCGCTTGTGCCGATGAGGAGGCTTCCTAGGGCCCCAAGCAGTACCGACATCGCAGTAGTCTGCCCCATCGTGAATCAAAGCGCGACCGGGCCCATCGAGACGTTGAGCACAACCGTCCCTCCCGAGTGGATCGACTACAACAACCATATGAGCGAGGGCTACTACGGCGTCGCGTTCGGCGAGGCCAGTGATGCTCTGTTGGAAGCCATCGGGTTCAGCGCGAAGTATCGGGCTGATACCGCAGGCACCTTTTACACCGTCGATACCGCAATCGCCTACGAGAAAGAACTTCGGTTGGGCGAGCCGCTCAAGGTTCTCACTACGGTCATTGGTGTAGATGCCAAACGAGTACATCTGTGGCACGAGTTGTTCGACTCATCGGGCCAAAGGGCCGCGACTCAGGAGTCACTGCTGCTCCACGTGGACCAGTGTGTGGGCAAAGTGGCGCCCATGCGGTCCGACTTGTTGGCCGCGGCGAGGCAAACTAGAGACAGCCATACCAACCTGCCGGGTCACCATGAGCTCGGCAAAACAATCAGGCCGGTGCCAGGCAACTAACCATGGGTGCCCTGTTTGGCACGCTAAGTGCGCTCGGAGTCGGCTTCGGCGATTTGTACGGCCGCCGAGTCTCTCAGAAGAGCAGTTTCATCACGGTTGCTGCCTCATTGCAGTTCGTTGCGATCTTCTCAAGCCTCGCAGCTGTTGTGTTCGTATCGAGTCAGTTCACGCTGAGAGATGTCGCGCTTGGCGGGCTTTCGGGCTTCGGGATGGGCGCAGGCCTGGTCACTTACTATGTAGGCCTCGGTCGGGCCGGAGCCGCCGTGGTCGGGCCTACCGTCGCCGCGCTGATGTCGGTGATTCCCTTCGTTTATGCAACCTCCACCGGCGCAACAGTCACGTCTGGGGCCGCGACCGGCGCAGTCGTGGCCCTTGTCGGACTCCTCATGGTCACCGGCGGGCGAGCCAAAGCCGATGCCGTTCGCGCCGGAGCGATCTGGGCGGTGGCATCTGGCTGCTCCTACGGGTTCGCTCTAACAGTGATGATCTCTGTCGACAGCGATGCCGGGGCTTGGCCAGGAGTCTCCCAACGCATGGTTGCCTTTGCGCTTATGGTGCCGATCGCGATGCGGGCAAACGTGCCGCTGACCGCGCCAAGCGGTCTTCGAACCAAAGCCGTACTGGCCGGAATCTTCGGCGGGCTAAGCACCATTTCTTACCTGGTCGGGCTCAGCTTCGACACGACCTCGACAGTGGTAACCGCGGCGATGTTCCCCGCCGTCACCGTCGTGGTTGGACGGATGGCGTTTGGCGACACAGTGCGCCCGATCCAGATTCTTGGGCTTGGCGCAGTTCTAGCCGGTGTCGTTGCTGTGGTTGTCGCCTAGTCATCGCCCAGTAGCTCGGACCTCGCAGACTCATAGACACGATCGCCCATTAAGTGTCGAAGCTCGTCGGACAACGCATCGACGGCTGCCACTTCGCCAACGAAGGCGTCCGGGTTGTCAACGTCTGTGCACCACCAAGCCATGGTTTCGCCGCCTGGGCCCCAGTCGGCCCGAGTCGATCGACGAATAGTCACCTCGGTTCGGCCATCGTCGCGGTTGGTTTCGGAAATCAACATCGGCACTTGCCAGCACACCAGGGGTTTGTAGCCGATGGGCGACTCGTCATCGTCGACGGCACCCAAGTGCAATGCGCACCCTTTGCCGCCCGCGAACTCGGGACGGTTCAAGAAGATGCACGCACCATCGACGATGGCCGTCGCCGAGTTCGCTTCGTCTCGAAACACGCCATCAGTCTCGGCCTCAGCGTGAAACTGAAAGCGGTCAGGATCCAGCATGGCCGCGACGGCCGAGATGTGCATGCCCTCTTCGGCGTCGGCCATTTGGGCGCCAACCGAACAACAGCCACGGTGCAGGTCCGGGGCGCTCACCTCTTCGATTCCACAACAGCCCCTGCCCCAGATGCACGTCCAGTTCGAGGCAAAGAAAGCTCGTTCCAGATGCCAGGTTATGGGGCCGTCGACTACCTCAACCGATTCCATCGGGCATCTCGGCCTTACGTTTGGCGATGTACGCGTCCATCTCGTCAATGATGGCGGGGTCGAGCGCTGGTTCGACGTAGTCGTCGAGCATCTTCTTCCAAGTGATGTTGGCCCGCTGAGCAGCAGTCAACGAGCCGTTCTCGAGCCAGGCCTCATAACTGTCGTTGTCGGCCACTGACGATCGTACGAAGGCAGTCTCGAAGTTCTTTAGCGTGTGCGCCGAACCCAGAAAGTGCTGGCCCCGCTCGTTGGTCATGAAGGCGTCCATAGCCTGGCCGTTTTCGCTCACGTCGATATTGCCAGTTAAGACACCCATCATCCCAAGCTGGTCGGCGTCCATGACGAGCTTCTCCATGCTGATCGCAAGGCCACCCTCAATCCAACCCGCGGCGTGAAGTACAAAGTTCGTTCCTGCTTGCACGGTCGGGATGATGGTCGAGGCCGACTCGTATGCGGCCTGGCTGTCTGGAACCTTCGACGCGGTGAACATTCCACCCGAACGAAACGGCAACCCAGTGCGCCTGGCTAGTTGGGCCATGACGTAGATGGCCATGCTTGCTTCTGGTGTACCAAACGTTGGTGCTCCGGTTGCCATCGACATCGACGTGGCGAACGTGCCAAAGATGACGGGCGATCCTGGCCTGACCAGCTGGGTATATGCCATCCCTGACAGCGCTTCGGCGAGCGCCTGGGCCGCGAGCCCGGCCACAGTTACCGGCGACATCGCGCCGGCTAGTATGAATGGCGAAATGATGCAGGCCTGGTTCGCTTTGGCGTATTCGGTTGCGGCCCCGAGCATGGTGGCGTCCCAGCTAAGGGGCGACGACGCGTTGATTAGCGAGGTGAGCACCGTTCGATCTCCGAGATCGCCTCCGAACGCGATACGGCACAGCTCAATTGAATCGACAGCCCTCTCAGCTGCGGTTACCGAACCCATCAGCGGCTTGTCGCTGTAGCGAAGGTGCGCATAGACCATGTCGAGGTGGCGTTTGTTTGTCGGAACATCTACCGGTTCGCACACTGTTCCACCGGAGTGATGAAGGTGGGGGAGTTGGTAAACAAGTTTGACGATGTTCTCGAAGTCTTCGATGGTGCCGTAACGCCTACCTTGGTCGAGGTCGGTAACGAACGGCGATCCGTAGTTGGGGGCAAACACCGTGTTGTTGCCGCCGATTTGCACCGAGCGTTCCGGATTCCTGGCGTGCTGGGTGAACTCACTCGGTGCCGACTGAACAATCTCGCGGCACAGGCCCTTGGGGAAGAAGACGACGTCGCCATCGACTCTCGCCCCGGCGCTGTGCCACAGATCGAGAGCCTCGGGGAAGCCCTGAAACGCGATACCGACCTCGGCAAGGATCGTCTCGGCGTTGTCTTCTAACAGAGTGGCGTCGGCCTCACTGAGAACCTCGATTGGGGGCAGGGTTCGTTTCAGGTATGGCTGCGTGACCTCGCTGCTGGCTGCCCTAAGGGCCTGCCGCGCTGCGCGTCCGCCGCTACGGCGTCGTGGCCCGGCCGCGCTTGGTGACTGAACGTCAGGCATCGCTGTCGGTCTCTGTTCGGCGTTTACCGCTCCGACGTCGGCGACGACCGGTGGCCGCGCCGCCAGCTCTTGGTGAACGTGGAAAGGCCAGCGCTTCTATGAATAGATCTTGAAACCGGGGCTCGATGGCAGTCTCGATCTTGACGACGCCACGAACGGTCTGCTCCATCTCGGCTCGTTCTTGGCCGGACAGGAGCGCTCGAACGGCGCCGCTTCCAGCTGAGTTGCCCACGGCACGCACAAGGTCGATGTCCATCTCTGGGATCAGGCCGAGAACCATGGCGTGGGCCGGGTCGATGTGAGCACCGAACGCTCCAGCGAGCCTGATTTCGTCGGGTGAATCGAGCTCTGCGTGCTCCAAGAGCAGGTCGATACCGGCCTTTAGCGCGGCCTTAGCCAGCTGAATAGCTCGCACATCGTTCTGGACGACGGCTATTTGGGCATCTGTGGTTCGGTACAGCACGTAGCTGAAAGTGCGCCCGTCAGCGACGATACGATCCGAACCCGAGCCATGATCACTGACAATGTTGCCTGCCTGGTCGATCGCTCCGGCGGTGACAAGTTCGCTGAGCACTTCGATGATGCCTGATCCGCAGATTCCGGTGACACCAGTGCTGGCCACGGCTTCTGCGAAACCAGGCTCATCGCTCCAGATATCGCTTCCGATTACCCTGACCCGTGGCTCGAGTGTGGCCGGGTCGATACGAACCCTTTCGATTGCTCCAGCGGTAGCTCGCTGGCCAGCGCTAATCTGGGCTCCTTCGAAGGCGGGGCCAGTTGGGCTCGAAGCGGCGAATAGCTGGTCGCTGTTGCCAAGAACAATCTCGGCATTCGTGCCAACGTCGACCAGTAGTTGCACAACTGATGATCGGTGCGGCCCTTCGGACAGGATGGCCGCCGCGGTGTCGGCACCGACGTGGCCAGCGATGCAAGGACCGATGTAAACCCGAGCGTTAGGCGCGTCGATGTCGAGTTCGGCCGCCATTCGGTGTTCGGCCACGTCGGTCGCGAGCGTGAACGGAGCCTGGCCAAGTGGGGTGGTGTCGTAGCCCAGAACGAAGTGGTGCATTACCGGGTTTCCGACAAGGGTCATATCGATCACCGCCGACCGATCTAGGCCGGCCTCAGCCACCACCTCGCCAAGCATCTTGTCGATCGTCGTGCGGACAGCATTGGTTAGTTCGACTTCGCCACCGGGGTTCATCATCACATAACTGACCCGGCTCATGAGATCTTCGCCGAAGCGGATTTGAGGGTTCATCTGGCCAGCGGTTGCCAACACCTCACCAGTGGCGAGGTCGCAGAGGTGACCAGCGATGGTTGTCGACCCAATGTCGACAGCAAAGCCGACGATCTTGTCGACGAAACCGGGCCAAGCAGCCACAATCTCGGTTTGGTCGCGAACAGCCACGGTTACTGCCCCCGATACGGGCAGCTCAATACCTACTTCGACCTCGTCGAGGCTCCAGTTGTCGGCGAGGGTTTGCCGTAGTTGGGCTACGTCACCGACGAAATGCAGTGTTGTCACGGGGTCGAGAACAAGATCGCCTACATCGACAGACTTGCGGATGACCTGTTTGTGGATCTGGGAATCCGGCGGAACGTCGATGACGACGTCGCCACAGATTCGGGCCGAACAGCCGAGGCGGCGACCAGAGCCGATCTCGCGCTTGCCCTTGTAGCCGGCTTCGAGGTCGCCCCAGGCCGAAAGATGGTCTTGTTGACTATCGATCGCCCACTTCGCGAACGAACCAACCGAGTGCACCACTTGGCACCGTCCGCAGATGCCGCGACCGCCACAGACCGAATCGAGGTCGACGCCTAGGCGGCGCGACACCTCAAGCACCGTCTCACCATCGGAAACGGCGCCATTGAGCCCACTCGGGGTGAAAACGATTCGGTGAGAGTTAGCCGCGACGTCGTCCACCTGTTCGGCGAGCCCTGGCCCCACCGGGCGCATTAGGGTCGCGATTGTCCTTGATCCAGGCAGCACAATCCTTGTCGTGGCCGGCAAGAACATCGGCGGCCATGATGGCCGTCTTTACCTCGGGGTGAAGTGGGCTCATGATGGCTGAAGTCATGCCCGCGCCAATCGCCATCGCCAGATAAGTGCCGGTTATGGCGTGACGGTTTGGCAAACCGAAGCTGACATTTGAGGCCCCACAAGTGGTGTTGACCTTTAGCTCGTCGCGCAGGCGCCTGACCAGTCTGAAAACCTGTTGACCAGCCGTGCCCATCGCTCCGATCGGCATGACGAGTGGATCAACCACGACGTCGGCGGTTGGAATGCCGTAGTCGTTGGCGGCCAAGACGATCTTCTTTGCCACCTCGAACCGAACATCGGGATCCTCGCTTATGCCAGTTTCGTCGTTCGAGATCGCCACCACCGCCGCGCCGTGTTTGGCCACGAGGGGCAAAATCCGCTCCATAACCTCGGTCTCGCCGGTGACAGAATTGATGAGGGGTTTGCCTTTGTAGACCGCTATACCGGCTTCGAGGGCTTCGATTATCGAGGAGTCGATGCTTAGCGGAACGTCGGTAACCGACTGCACAAGTTCGATGGCCCTGGCCAACAACGCGGGCTCGTCTGCGAGCGGAATACCGGCATTGACATCGAGCATCTGGGCTCCGGCCTCAACTTGGGCCAAAGCATCGGCTTCGACGCGGCTGAAGTCGCCTTCTTTCATCTCCTTGGCCAGCAGCTTGCGGCCAGTGGGGTTGATGCGCTCGCCAATCATGACGAACGGGCGATCGAAGCCGATTACGACCTCTTTGGTCGCTGAACTGATGACTGTTTCGGTCATGAGGGGTCCTGTGTGGGTGAGTCTGGGTTCCAGCCGCCGCTCTTGACGTACAGGCCAAGTACCGCTTCTGAGAATTCGTGGAGAAGGTTCGCCTCGGCGGCGAGGGTTGCTTCTGTTATGTCGATGCCATCGTCGAGCGAGGTCAAGCTTTTGCGCCACTGCTCGACATATCCGTCGGTGTCGGCCTTATTGGCCACCATTGCGGCCCGGTCGATCGCGGTGTGGAATCGTTGCGGCAGGATTCTCTGAACCTTGACATCGTCAGCGGCTCCGTTGACCTGAGCCGGAATGTCGCGCCAGTAGATAGTGGTGATTGTGGGCCCACCACCGCGCCGTCTGCGGCTCACTCAGGCCGCGCTGGCGCGACGAGCTTGAATCAAAGCGGTCGCAGTCTCGGCAGCAACGGCGGCATCGCGGCAGTAGGCATCGGCACCGACGGCATCGCCAAACTCCTGGTTGAGTGGCGCACCGCCAACCAACACGATGTACTGGTCGCGCAGGCCTTTCTCCTTAAGGGTGTCGATAACGACCTTCATATACGGCATCGTCGTAGTGAGAAGCGCCGACATACCCAAAATATCGGGCTTGTGCTCTTCGATAGCGGCCAAGAACTCGTCGACGTCGGTGTTAATCCCCAAGTCGAACACTTCGAAACCAGCACCCTCGAGCATCATCGACACCAGGTTCTTACCAATGTCGTGGATATCGCCCTTAACGGTGCCAATGACAACGGTGCCCACCGGTTCGACACCGGTTTCGGCCAACAAAGGCCGCAGGATAGCCATGGCGGCCTTCATAGAGTTAGCTGCTAGTAGAACCTCGGGCACAAACAAGATCCCGTCGCGGAAGTCGATACCAACAACGCGCATGCCTGCGACCAAGGCATCATTGAGCACCCGATCGGCCGACCAGTTTCGCCCGAGCAAGATGTGAGTGCCCTCGACCAACTCTTCAGCAAGGCCATCGTAGAGATCGTCATGCATCTGAGCCGTGAGATCTTCGTCGTTCAGGGCCCCGAGATCGATCTCTGGCTCTTCGTCAGTCATGGCTTCTTCTTCCAACACGAGTTTTCGTGACACTAACTCAATCTGTGACAAGTGTTGTGCCACGATGCGGAACGGTACCGCATCGTGGCACAACACTTAGTCAGGTAACTATCGGCTAACGTCACCCCAGATGTTTGGCATTCGAGCGACACGCATGGTCGCTGCGGTCGGCTTCGTCTTTGCGACGGTTCTGCTAACTCTGCTTATGGGGTCGTCGGCTGGTGCCGAGGAGGCCACAATCGGCGGAACGATGGAGGTCGTCGATGGCGACGACCGCACACCTGTCGAGGGCGCCGAGGTCACAGTCGAACTCGACGGCGAAACGTTAGGTGTGGCTACCAGCGGGGCCGACGGCACCTGGTCACAACCTGTCCCAGACGCCGGAACCTACGTGGTACGACTCGACCTCGAATCATTACCAGGCGGCGTGGAACTTGCCGAAAACGGCACCGCAGAGCTAGCAGAGGTTCGGGTCAGAAGTGGTCAAGACAAAACAGTGCGCTTTCGGCTCGGTCCTGGCCTGACCTCCACGGTAAGCACCACAAAACAACTGGTAGATCTGACGGTTCTTGGACTGAAACTTGGCGGCATCATCGCGATGGCAGCGGTGGGGCTATCGCTCATCTTTGGAGTCACCCAGCTAGTCAACTTTGCTCACGGAGAGATGGTCACGCTCGGCGCAGTCGTGGCGTTCTTTCTTCATGCCTCCTCGGCGGGCCCTGGCCTTGGGCTCGTGGTGGTTGTGTTGCCGACGGTTTTGATTCTCGCGGCCTTCGGTGGCCTTCAGGAAAAGGTGCTGTGGGCCCCTCTTCGTCGGCGCAAGAGTGGAACGATCGCGATGCTTGTGATCTCCATTGGCCTCAGCTTTGCGATTCGCAACGTCATCCTGGTCATCTTCGGAGGTGAACCCAAGACCTACATCGACTACGCAGTACAGCAGGAGAAATCGTTCCTTGGCATCGAAACAGTGCCTAAGAACGTTTTCATCATCCTGTCGTCGCTGGCCATCCTTGGCGCGGTAGGGCTGTTCTTGCAAAAAACCCGAACCGGGATTGCCCTAAGAGCGGTCTCAGACAACAAGGACCTCGCCGAATCGTCTGGGATCGACGTGAACCGGGTCATCTTGGTCACGTGGATCATGGGTTCAGGTCTTGCCGGGCTTGGCGGTGTCTATTTCGGATTGTCCGAAGCGGTGCAGTGGAACATGGGTTTTCGTCTGCTGCTGCTCATCTTTGCCGCGGTTGTGCTTGGCGGGCTCGGCACAGCGTATGGCGCCATGCTCGGGGGCTTCATCATTGGCCTGTCCGTCGAGTTGAGCACCTTCTGGATTAGCAACGAACTCAAGAACGCGGTTGCGCTCGGCATCTTGGTGCTCATGCTGCTCGTAAGGCCCCAGGGCCTGTTGGGCACAAAGGCGCGACTGGGATGAATTGGGCCGAGATCTTCATCGACGCGTCGACGGCCTCGATTGGCCCGGTTGCGGCGGCCTTCGCGTTGGCCGGACTCGGACTAAACCTTCAGTTCGGCTACGCCGGGCTTCTGAACTTCGGCCACATCGGCTTCATGCTTATTGGGGCATACGGCACCGCCATTAGCGTCGAAGCCGGATCGAACCTATGGGTCGGCATCATTGTTGGACTTTTGGCCGCCGCCGCTTTCGGGATCGTGCTTGGGGCACCGACGTTGAGGCTTAGGTCCGACTACCTGGCCATCGTCACCATCTCGGCCTCGGAAATCCTTCGTCTAGTGGTCAGATCGGGGTGGGCTGACCCCGTAACGAAGTCGGTGTTTGGCATCCAAGGGTTCGCAGGCGACTTCTTCGACCTCAACCCGCTAACGTCGGCCGCTCAGTACGGTTTTGGCGACTTCGCGTTTACCGGCCGTCAGCTCTGGGTGATGATCGTGGGCTGGGGCGTTGTGGTGTTGTCGGCCCTGCTTCTTGGGCGATTAGTTGCCAGTCCGTGGGGTCGGGTTCTACGGGCCATCCGCGAAGACGAGGACGCAGCCAGAGCGCTCGGCAAGAACGTATACCTGTACAAGATGCAGTCGCTACTCGTAGGAGGCTCGCTCGGCGCCCTCGGCGGGATCTTGATCTCGATCGAGCAGCAGAACGTCATCTCCGACTCGTTCTTGCCGCGGGTCGGGTTCTTCCTTTATGTAATCGTCATACTCGGCGGGGCTGGCACCGTGTGGGGCCCGGTAATCGGCGCCATCATGTTCCAGTTCCTATTTTTCTTCTTCGACGGATTCATGCGCGAGGCCGAACAAGCAGGCTGGTTTGGCAATCTGCTCGACGCCACCGGCGCACAACAAGTCAAGCTCGTGATGGTCGGGATAGGGCTAATGGCCCTCATGACCCTCAGACCCCAGGGCATCTTCGGATCGCGTGAGGAGTTGTTGATCGATGACCGTTGACAGCCTGGCACCCACACCAGGTGTCGCAAAACCCGACCCAGTTCTTGTGATCTCGGGCCTCCGCCGCACCTTTGGCGGCCTCCACGCGGTCGATGTCGATCACCTTGAGATCGAGCGCGGTTCGATCACCAGCCTCATCGGCCCAAACGGCGCGGGTAAAACCACGCTGTTCAACTTGCTGACCGGGTTCGATGACATCGACGCCGGCACGTTCGCTTTCGACGGCGCCACCATCGTCGGCGTACCCGCTTACAAAGTGGCGCGCAAGGGTTTAGTTCGAACGTTTCAGCTTACGAAATCGCTGGCTCGCCTCACCGTGCTCGAAAATGTGATGACCGCAGCCCCGAACCACCGGGGAGAAACCCTCATTGGGGCTGTGTTCGGCGGCTGGAAAGCTCGGGAGGCCGAAGTTCGGGACAAGGCAACGGCTCTGGTCGAACGGTTCGGCATGACCCACATGACGCACGAGTACGCCGGCACGTTGTCTGGAGGCCAACGCAAGCTGCTCGAGATTGCGAGAGCGCTCATGGTCGACCCCGATGTCGTCATGCTCGACGAACCAATGGCAGGCGTCAACCCGGCCCTCACCCAGTCGCTGCTCGAACACATCGTGGCGTTGCGCGACGTCGATGGCCGAACCGTAGTCTTTGTCGAACACGACATGGACGTCGTACAGGAAATCTCCGACTGGGTCGTGGTCCTCGGCGAGGGCAAAGTGATCGCTGAGGGACCACCGTCCGCAGTGGCCCAGAACGAGATCGTTATCTCGGCCTATCTAGGTGGCGCCATATGACCCTGCTCGAAGCGAACAGCGTCGTTGCTGGGTACCTACCTGGCGTCGACATCCTCACCGGCGTCGATTTCACCCTTGCCGACGGCGAACTTGTCGGCATCATTGGGCCCAACGGGGCCGGGAAGTCGACCCTCCTCAAGGCCCTCTTTGGCCTCGTCGAAGTGAGGTCTGGCTCCGTTGTGCTCAGCGGCAACGACATTGCCGGCCTGAGCGCCCACGAGATGGTCGGATTGGGCGTCGGTTATGTACCGCAGCGCGAGAACGTATTCCCTTCGTTAACGATCGAAGAGAACCTCCGAATGGGGCTCTACCTGGCCCCAAAGCGCTGGACCGAGCGCCTAGCCGCGGTAGCCGAGCTTTTCCCCATTTTGTCCGAACGCTCCGGCCAGAGGGCTGGACTCTTGTCGGGCGGCGAACGCCAAATGGTTGCGATGGGCCGGGCGTTGATGATGGATCCCACGGTGATATTGCTCGACGAACCTTCAGCTGGGCTTTCACCGGCCAATCAAGCGCTCGTGTTTGCCAGGGTGCGAGACATCGCCGACGCTGGCGTGTCGGTCATCATGGTCGAACAGAACGCTAGGCGTTGTCTACAGATCTGCGACCGGGCCTACGTGCTCGATCAGGGCGCCAACGCCTACACCGGGTCTGGCGCCGAGTTGCTCGTCGACCCCAAGGTCATCGATCTCTACCTAGGCACCCTCGGACGCGACTAACGGGCTCAGCCAAAACGCGAACAGGCCTGACTCTCCCGCGGGAGAGTCAGGCCTGTTCTCTGGGGCCTAGTGGGTAGTTCTATTCGCCAAGAACGATCTGGTCGAATGTATTGGCGTTGCCTTCAGCGTCGAACTCGTACAAGTCGTACGTTCCGACCGTCGGCTCACCATTTTCACCGAACTCGAGGGGGCCAGAGGCACCTTCGTAGTCGATGTCGCCACCACCAGCGATGATATGGATGCAGTCCTCGTAGCTACTGCAAGTGGTTCCACCACTGGTTACGCCGTTAATCTCATCGACGAACACAGCAGGGTCGGCCGAGCCCGAAATTGCTGAGGCCAGCAGGGTGATCATCATGCAGTCGTAGAACTGACCGGAGAAGATCACTGGAGAATCAGGGGCAAACTCAGCGAAACGATCGATGAAGGTCGCCTCACCGTTGGCCGGAGCCGCTGATGGCGAGGTGCCACGCAGACCCTCGAGAACGGCAGGGTTGCCTGGATCGACAGCCTCGGCGCTAACGGTGTCCTTGAGTCCATCAGTGCCGTAGGTGGCAATGTCAGCTGGACCAACGCCGGCTTCGATCATGGCCTGGAACAACTGAGCGCCTTCAGCGAAGGAGATGACCACAACAGCGTCGATTGCTGCGGCAGCAAGTTCGCCGGCTTCAGCATCGAACGAAGTGGCCTCTGGGTCATATGCAACCGAAGCGCCAACCTCGATACCGTTGGCTTCAAGTCCCGCAACAAGGACTTGTTCGAAACCGGCCCCATATTCGTCGTTGCGGTACACGATGCCGACGCTGGTGGCGCCGTCGTCGGTGATGAGGTCGGCAAGAGCAGGACCCTGAAGAACGTCGGACGGGGCGGTACGGAAGTAGTAGCCGTCGTCGTCAGCGTCGGAAAGCGAGGCGCCAGTGTTGGAACCCGAGCACAGAACAATCTGTGAATCGGTGACCTTGTCGAGCACGGCCACAGTCTGAGCCGAGCCAGCGGCACCCATGATGGCGGCGACGTTGTCGTTGATGAGCTGATCAGCAGATGCCGATGCGACGTTGGGGTCGGTGCCCGAATCGCCAGGAACAAGAGTTACCTCGTTACCAAAGGCGGTGACCTCGGCCTGAAGCATCTCGAGAGGCTTGACGAGGGCGTCGACGATTACCGAAAGGCCGCCTGTTTGCGGAAGCAGGTAGCCAATGGTGATTGCGGGAGCAACGAACATGTCCTCGTCCATGTCGTCATCCATATCTTCGTCCATGTCGTCGTCCATGGCGGCCATCTCCTCCTCGGTCATCTCGTCGTCGTCCATGGCGGCCATCTCCTCCTCGGTCATCTCGTCGTCGTCCATGGCGGCCATCTCCTCCTCGGTCATGGGAGCTTCGGTCGTGGTGCTCGCCGGCGTCTCGCCGGCTGTATCGTCGCCCTCTGAGTCACCGCAGGCTGCGGCCACTAGAGACAAAACGAGTAGTGCGGCCATTAGCCGCATCAACTTTGAGTTGCGCATTGGTTAATCCCTCCAAAATGGATCTAATCCAGACGATGGTAGCTAACTCGACCCAAAGACGTGCGACCATGCACAGATGACACCAGAAGAATTCCGCAATGCCGGACATCAAATGGTCGACTGGATCGCCGACTACCGGGCGTCGTTAGCCGACCATCCGGTGCGATCACAGGTCGCGCCTGGCTGGGTGAAGTCGCAACTCTCGGCTAAACCACCTGCACAGCCCGAACCACTGGCCGCCATCGTGGCCGATCTCGACCGAGTGGTCGTTCCGGGCATGACTTTGTGGCAGCACCCCTCGTTTTTCGCCTGGTTTCCTGCTAATGCCTCGCTGTCATCGGTGCTCGGCGACCTTGTGGCCGGTGGGTTGGGAGGCCTCGGGCTCTCCTGGGAGGCCGGGCCTGCCCTCACCGAGATGGAGGAGGTCGTCTGTGGTTGGTTCGGAGATTTCCTCGATCTGAAGGCCCCGTGGAAGGGTTCGATCCAAGACACCGCTTCCACTGGCTGTTTCTTGGCCATGCTCGCGGCCCGCTCTGAAGCTGCGTCGGCACCCGAAATCGTGATCTATTGCGGCGAAACCGCCAATACCTCGGTGCAACGAGCAGCTATGGCTGCAGGCGTCACGGCCGAGCGCCTTCGTTACGTCCCGACCAGGGCCGACCACAGCCTCGACCCCGCGGCGCTTCGTGGCCTTATCGAACTAGATGCAGCCGCCGGGCTGTGTCCGGCTGCCATCGTGGCCACCGTCGGTACAACCGGAACCACCGCGGTCGATCCTATTCCTGAGTTGGCAGCCATCGCCGCCGAGTTCGATCTGTGGCTGCACGTCGATGCCGCCATGGCTGGCGCCGCGGCGATGCTTCCAGAGTTCGCCCCGATGTTCGAAGGCGTCGCTGAGGCTGACTCGATCTCGGTAAACCCGCACAAATGGCTTGGCACCGTGTTCGACTGTTCGCTGTTGTACGTACGCGATCCAAGACGTCTCACGTCGATGATGGCGGTCGACGCCACCTACATTCGAGATCCGAACGCGACCGCCGACCCTGAGGCCATCACCCAGTATCGAGATTGGGGCATACCGCTCGGCCGCAAGTTCAGAGCCATGAAGATGTGGATGCAGTTTCGACTCGACGGAACCGAGGCTATCCGCGCTCGCCTACGCCGCGACGTCGAAAATGCGAGATGGCTAGCGGCCAAGGCCGAGGCCGCTGATGGTTGGGACGTAGTCGCTGCGGTCAATCTTCAGACGGTGTGTTTGCGCCATATGCCACGCGAGTCTGTACGGAGCCAGCCTGCATTTTCGTTCGACGACTACACAACCGCGTGGGTAAAACAGCTCAACGACTCTGGGCGGGCGTTGGTCACCCAAGACCTGCTCGATGGCCAGGCCATGGTGCGGGTATCAATCGGCGCCGAGCAAACCGAACGGGTGCACGTCGAGCGGCTGTGGTCAGACCTCCAGGCGGTGGTCGACGGCTAAACGGGGTTAGGCAGTAGGCGCGTCGGGTGTTTGTCCGGGACTACTTTCCGCTCTTGGTTCGCTGCGCTCTCACCGGGCCGCTCAGGCCACGGCGTTCGCCTATGGCTCGGCCTCTACGGAATCAGCAGAAGTTTGCCAATGGTGGAGCGCGATTCGAGATCACGGTGCGCATCGGCGGCGTCGGCCAGGCTGTATCGGGCTCCGACTCGTACCTTCAGGCTGCCGTCGGCTATCCAGCCGAACAGGTCATCGGTTCTGGCCTTCAACTCGGCAGGTGTGGCTATGTAGTCGTTCAGCTTTGGCCTAGTCAAGAACAGTGAACCCAGGCTGTTCAGCAACAACGGCGATACTGGGTCGACGGGCCCAGACGCGTTACCGAAGGTCACCATCGTGCCGCGGGGCCGTAGCAGACGAATCGAAGCGTCGAACGTGCTGGCCCCGACTCCGTCGTAGACCACGTCGACGGCGTTTGGCCCGATCAATTCGGTGACTGCATCGGCGAAATCGTGGTCGCGATAGTTGATGACATGATCAGCACCAGCCGCGGCAGCGATTTCAACCTTTTCGGCCGACCCGACCGTGGCGAACACCTCAGCCCCACGCATCTTTGCAATCTGCACCAGCAGCGCCCCAACCCCGCCCGCAGCTGCATGAACAAGGCAACGATCGCCCTCGTTCAGCTCGTGAGTTGACACAGCAAGGTAGTGAGCAGTGAGGCCTTGAAGCATCGTCGCGGCGGCGGTTTCGAGGTCGACACCATCAGGTACTGGCACTGTGGCGGACGAATCGATCGCCACGCGCTCGGCGTATGAGCCCATACCCGACGCCCACGCCACTCGGTCGCCGACGGCCAGATCGTTGACGCCGGCCCCAACCTCGCTCACTACTCCTGCGGCCTCGGCACCGTCGACAAACGGTAACGGCAGCGGGTACAGACCAGAGCGCCAGTAAGTATCGATGAAGTTCACTCCTGCTGCTGCGACATCGACTACAACCTGACCAGGACCGGCCGTCGGGTCGGCTATATCGACCACTTCAAGGACTTCGGGACCGCCAATATGAGAAACCTGAACTGCGCGCATAACCGAGACACTATTGAACTGTGAAGCTGAACCCAAGAACTCTCTCGCAAATCGACTCGCCCATTGGCGTTGCCCTAGCACTAGTCGACAAACGAAGCGGGCGCCAAGAGCTGCTCAACATGTCGCAAGCCGCGCCGAGCCATCCGCCGGCCCCGGTTGTGGTTGACCACATCGCCGATATCGCCAGAAGCACGTCAGGGGCCCAATATTGCCCACAAGAAGGATTGCCTACTCTTCGCGACGCATTCGCAACCGAGTTGCGGACCGACCATCGCACCGACGGTGTCTGCGCCGACGACGTATTGATAACCGCCGGTTGCAATCAGGCCTTTTGCCTGACGGCCTCGGCGCTTGCCGAACCTGGCGACGTAGCCCTCATCCAGGAACCCTTCTACTTCAACCACGACATGTGGCTCCGCCTCGACGGTACCGTCGCGGTACCGATCGCTGGCCCTCACACACCAGACCGATTCGCGGCCGCCATCACCGACCGAACCCGCTTTATGGTGATCGTCAGCCCCGGAAACCCCACGGGTACCACCATCTCGGCAACGGAGTTGGAGAGCCTCGCCGACCTCGCCGCAGAACGAAACATCGTGCTGATTCTCGACGAAACCTACCGCTCGTTCCGTCCAACCACCGAGCGATCGCATGCGCTGTACTCGCGTCCCAACTGGCGCGACCAAGTCGTGACCCTCCACAGCTTCTCGAAGGATCTGGCTTTGCCTGGGTATCGGGTCGGGGCCGTCGTAGGTTCGCCAGCACTGCTAAACGAGATCATGAAACTGCTCGATTGTGTGGCCATCTGTGCCCCTCGAATCGGTCAGGAGGCAGCCATCGCCGGGTTGTTACATGCCCAAGAGTGGCGAGCCGAGCAACGACAGCAGGTACAGGAGCGCGAACGAACCTTCGTCGAGCTGATGGCCACCGCCCCGGGCGGGTTCAGGCTCGTGTCGTCAGGTGCCTATTTCGGCTGGGTCAAGGCCCCATCGCGATTTTTTGGATCTAACGACGCCGTCGAGCGTCTGATCATCGAACAAGACGTGCTCGCCATTCCGGGAACGGCGTTCACCAGCACCGACGAGTCAATGGTGCGATTCAGCTTCGCCAACCTCGATGACGAACAGCTGCTCCAGCTACCGGCACGGCTAGAAGCCTGCCGCAGCTAACACCCGCGGCGTCCGAGAACCCGAGGTTGCTGTCGGTGCGGTGCAGCGGCAGTACTAAGTATGCGGATACGCATACTTTTGTTACAATAGGTATATGAGCAGCAAAAAGCAGCGGTTGACCGTCACCGTCGATCCGAAGCTAGTTCGAGCAGGTCAGGAAGCGGTCGCGTCTGGCGAGGTGGATTCGGTGAGTGGTTGGGTCAACGCGGCACTCGAGGAGAAGGTTCACCGCGATCACAAACTCCGGCTCTTAGCAGAAGCTATCGCCGACTTCGAGGATGAGTTCGGCCAGATCACGGCCACCGAAATCGAGACGCAGAGGCGGCTCGACCGTGAACGAGCAACGGTCGTTCGGGGACAACGGCTCACTGCCGACGACGCGGCTCAGTCAGCGTGAGCCTCGTTCTTGACACCGGGGCGCTCATTGCCATCGAGCGGAACGAGCGTCAGATGTGGGTTCGTTTGAAGGCTGCACAAGTCGACGGCGAATTGCCACTGACACACGGTGCCGTCCTTGGCCAGGTTTGGCGAGGAGGACCCCGCCAAGCCCGCCTCTCGCAGGCTCTGGCGGGTATCGACATCCGACCCATCGACGAGCTCATGGGTAAAGAAGCCGGACGGTTGCTCGGCGCAGCAGGAATGTCCGATGTGGTCGACGCAGCCGTCATCCTCCTCAGCCAAGACGGTGACGAGATCGTCACCTCAGACCACGACGACCTCGGGCGACTCGCCGCCACATCGGGACGACACGTCGAGCTGATCTACCCGTGAGGCTGATCTCGAACAGCCGCATAATCGGTACGCTCTAACCCATGTCTTCGGAGCCTCCAGCGAGCGACCACGGTCGATCCCTCTCTGTCGACGCGCTTTGCGCTAGTTACGGCGACGCCGAGATTCTTCACGATGTGTCGCTTTCGGTTGCGCCGGGCGAGGTCGTGTCGCTGCTTGGCCCAAGCGGCTGCGGTAAGACCACGCTCCTTCGCTGTATTGCGGGGCTCGAGCGGCCAACCGGGGGCTTGGTTTCGGTTGCCGGCGCTCCAATATCGGGTCCGTCGGTTTGGACACCACCAGAACGGCGCGGCATCGGCATGGTTTTCCAGGATGGCGCACTCTTTCCGCACCTGAACGTCAGCAAGAACGTTGCCTTCGGGCTTCCGAAATCCGAACGCAGCGGCACCCGTCCCGACGAAATGCTCGAACTCGTCGGCCTAGAAGGGCTCGGCGAGCGTATGCCGACTCAGCTATCAGGCGGACAGCAACAGCGGGTGGCCTTGGCTAGAGCCCTCGCCCCGGCACCGAAGGTATTGTTGTTAGACGAACCATTCTCGGGCCTCGATGTTGCTTTGCGAGTCACGCTGCGAGTCGAAGTTCGCAGCCTCTTGCGCGAGGTCGGCGTTACCGCAGTTTTTGTGACCCATGACCAGGACGAAGCCTTCGTCATGGGCGATCGGGTCGCAGTGTTGCGAGCCGGCATCCTCGAACAACACGGAACACCGTCGGAGTTATATCTAACCCCAGCATCGCCGTGGGTCGGAAAGTTTGTGGGCGACGCCAATGTGATCTCAGGAGACGCCGGAGCTTCCTATGCCGAAACCGGTATAGGTCGGGTACCAATCGTAAGTTCACTAACCGGGCCGGTAGACGTGCTGGTTCGGCCAGAGAACCTCACCGTTAGCGCCGGAGGCGACGCCGTCGTCGAAACCATCGAGTACTACGGCCACGACACTCGATACGGGATCCGTGTCGGTGACACTAAAGTCGCGGTGCGGGTCACCGGCGAACCGGTACACCAGTCAGGCGCCAAAGTATCGGTCGGTCACGACGGCATTTTGGCCATGGCCTGGCCGCAGCCAACCTAACGGCCGCCAGAGACGTCGATCATCGCTCCAGACACATAACTTGCTTCGTCAGACATGAGCCACACGATGGCGGCGGCCACCTCGCCGGCTTTGCCGCCTCTACGCATGGGGACAACACTCTCAAGACGATCGACCCGACCGGGTTCGCCACCAGATGCGTGCATGTCGGTCCGGATTAGGCCAGGTCGCACACAGTTGACCCGTATGCCGTGGGGCCCAGCTTCGACCGAGAGGCCAGTCGTCAGGGTGTCCATGGCACCCTTGGTGGCGGCGTAGTCGACGTATTCGTTCGCCGAACCAATAGTCGAGGCCCGCGACCCGACATTGACGATCACACCAGACTGGGCCGAAATCATGAGCCGCAGTGCTTCCCTGGCCACATACATGGCTCCCAACACGTTCGTATTCACTACCGCCCGGAGACGGTCGCCGTCGAAGCTGTCGAACGTTCCTTGAACGCCGAGGATGGCCGCGTTGTTGACCAGAGCATCGAGCCGACCGAAGTGCTCAGCGACCTCGACGAACATCTCAACAACCGCCACCTCGTCGGCAACGTCGGCGCGAACCACGAGAACATCGACACCTTCGGATCGACACGAAGCCGCTACCGAATCGGCCGCATCGGCGTTCGACAGGTAGTTGAGCGCAACGTCCCAGCCTCGCTTCGCGGCCAGCTTCGCTGTCGCCGCGCCGATACCACGGCTCGCTCCGGTGATTAGAACAACTCGATTCTCTGACACCTGCCACCTTAAATCGAATCTCATGCGCCATCCGATCGGGTCATCCTTCGCTCTCTGTCACGTCTACGGGCTCGAGAGGGCGTTGTTGCGCAGCGCGAGCGTGTGGAACCATGTGCGAATGGTCGAGCTCTTGATTATGCGACACGCAAAGTCCGACTGGGGTTCATCCTCGCTGCCGGACTTCGACCGACCCCTTTCGAGGCGCGGTCAGCGGGTCGCCAACATGATGACAGCGTGGCTAGATTCCTACGACCTCGAACCCGATCGCGGTGTGTCGTCGGCCGCGGTTCGAGAGCAGACCGAGCCGCGCGTTCTCATCTGTGGTCACAATCCGGGGTTTGATAGTCTGGTCCAGTGCCTCTCGGCAGACTCAGCAACACGAACCGGCGACGGGAAACTGATGACCACGGCGGCGATCGCCCGCTTCTCTTTCGATCGCCCATGGCCCGACGTTGCCCCAGGCACGTCGAGCCTGATCTCGCTGACCCGTCCAGCGGAGCTGGATAGTTGAGGCCCGTCGACGACGGCAGCACTCGCCGGAGGTCTGCCGACGCGGCCCGAACAGCGCCGAAGTCGATCATGGTGACCCTAGTCGGGGTGCACCTGATCAACGACCTCTATTCGACGATCCTGCCAGCGTTCCTGCCATTCGTTGCTGACGAGTTCGACCTCAACTACACCGAACTCGGCATACTTTCGTTCGCTTTCATTCTGCTCTCAGGCGTGCTGCAACCGCTCATCGGAAACACGGCCGACCGGTTGGGACGGCGACGGTTCGTGCTGGTGACCGGGTTCGCGGTCGGAGCAGCGGGCTTTCTGGCGATGGCCATAGCTCCTACGTTTTGGTTCATCGTCGCGGTCAGTCTGCTGTGCGGACTCGGGGCCGCCACCTATCATCCCCAGGCCAACGCGTTCATCGTGATCGCGCACCCGAAACAACGCGGTCGCATGCTCGGAATTCACGGCTGGGGTGGCTCCGCCGGCCACTTTCTCGCGCCAGCCGTAGCGGTGCTGCTCGTGGCCGCCTTCGACTGGCGAATCGCCATGGCACTGATTGCGGTACCGCTGCTAGTCGCTGCGGTCGTGTTGCAAGCCAGGCTGGACGAAACGACACCGGCCCCTGGCGTAACGCTCCGCGGGGCACTGTCGCGGCAGCTCATTCTCGTAGCCGTCGCGTTTGGCATGGTCAACATCGTTGGCCGCAGTTTTGTCACATTCTTCGTGAAGATGCTGGTCGACGAGGATTGGACCGAAACTCGTGCCGGGCTGATGCTGACGTTGATCCTGGTGGGTGGCGCCGTCGCTCAGCCGCTCGGCGGGTGGGCGTTCGATCGAATCGGCGGCCGTAACGTCTTCCTGCTCTCAACTTCAGCGATTACAGCCTGCGTGGCCATCTTTGCGATCTCGAGCGGTGCGGTTTCGCTCCTTGCCATTGCCGGAATCTCGTTCTTCTCATTCAGCCTCTTCCCCGTGGGCTTGGCTCTGGCAAGTCAGCAGGTGCCGTCGACTCAGACCGGTGCGGCTACCGGTGTGGTCTTCGGGGTGTCGGGCCTGATGACCGCAGCGGCTCAACCAGCGGTCGGCGCGCTCGGCGAGTTCGTCGGCGACATCCGGATCGCCCTGGCCTGGATGCTGCCAGTAGCGCTGCTCGCCATCGCCACCGGATCGCGAATCAGTTCGGAGGCGTAGATCCCTTGCAGTGGCGCGTTGCGCCGATACCGCGGCTAGCTCCGGTGATTGGAACAAGTCGATTGTCTGACGCGGGCCCACCTTAGATCGCGCTACGTTCGGAGGCGTGTCTAACTCAATCTCGTCATCGGAAGCCTGGCTCGCTCTCAAGCAGCAGGCCCGAAACAGCCAACCCACACTTCGTGCCCTATTCGAAAACGAACCAGATCGAGTGGCGGCTCTAACCATAAGCGCCGGAGACCTGACTATCGACATGTCGAAGCAGTTGGTCGACACGCTCACAGTGCAGATGTTGACGAATCTGGCCGAAACGGCCGGGGTCGGACGTCGTTTCGCCGAGATGCGCGAAGGTGTGCACATCAACTCGAGTGAGGACCGCGCTGTTCTCCACACGGCCTTGCGCGAACCGGCCAACCAGAACCGCCGGGTCGATGGCCAAGATGTCTCGGCCGATGTTCACGGTGTGCTCGACGCAATGGGCTCGATGGCCAATCGAGTACGCAACGGCGAGTGGACCGGTTTCACCGGGAAACGCATCGCAACCGTGGTCAACATCGGCATCGGCGGCTCCGACCTTGGCCCCTACATGGCCTATCGGGCGCTCGGCGAGTTCCATCACCCCCACATCGAGTGCCGCTTCGTGTCCAACGTCGATCCGACGCACCTACTGGCGGCACTTAAAGGCCTCGACCCTGAGACCACCCTATTTCTGGTGGCGTCCAAGACGTTTACAACCGTCGAGACGATTTCGAACGCAACCGCGGCCCGAACGTGGCTACTTGACACCCTTGGCGACGACGCTGCTGTTTCGAATCACTTTGCGGCGCTATCGACCAACGCCGAGAAGGTGGCTCAATTCGGCATCGACACCAAGAACATGTTCGGCTTCTGGGATTGGGTCGGAGGCCGCTACTCACTTGACAGTGCCATTGGGCTAAGCCTCATGATCGCCATCGGTCCCGAGCGGTTCCGCGAGATGCTCGACGGCTTTCACCTCATAGATGACCATATGGCCACCGCTCCTTTCCACCACAACGGGCCGGTGATGGCTGGCCTAATCGGCATCTGGAATCGCAACTTCTTAAACATGCCGTCGCTCGCCGTGCTGCCCTACAGCCAGTACCTCGACCGCTTCCCGGCCTACCTCCAGCAACTCGATATGGAGAGCAACGGAAAGCAGATGCGCCTCGACGGATCGGCCGTCGACTACGACACCGGGCCCGTGGTTTGGGGCGAACCCGGCACCAATGGCCAGCACGCGTTCTACCAGCTGATTCACCAGGGTACGACAGTCATACCGAGCGACTTCATAGGGTTCACGCGCCCGGCCGCCGATCTTCGTCGAGGCGACGACGCATCGCAGCACGACCTGTTGATGGCCAACATGTTCGCCCAGGCCGAAGCACTCGCCTTTGGAAAGGCGTCCGACGAACCCCATCGTTCGTTCCCTGGCAATCGGCCGAGCACCGTGATCATGGCCGACGCCCTCACGCCGTCGGTGCTTGGCCAGTTAATCGCGTTCTACGAACACAAGGTTTTCACGCAGGGCACGGTGTGGGGCATCAACAGCTTCGACCAGTGGGGGGTCGAGCTTGGGAAGGTTCTGGCTACTGCCATCGCCGCCGAAATTGTGGCTGACGAGGCAAACCTGACCCACGACGCTTCGACGAATGCCCTTATTGAGCGGTATCGGGCGGCTCGGCAGCGGTAGCGGCTCGGCTCGGAGGAACCCGGGGCGGTTCGAGGGGCATTTTCGGGTACACGGGCGGCCACGGTGCATCCGTGAGGCCATCGTCGATGTCGCGCCAGAACCACTTGAGCGGCACCTCGATCGACTGCGGACTGCCCAGATAACCGGCCCATGGGTCGCCTTCGCTGGTCACACGATCCGGAACCGTGGCCATGGTGAGGCTGTTCGGATCGATAGTGTCGACCTCACCCCAGTGAATCGGTGTCGATACCTGGGCCCCGACCCGCGGCCGAGCGCACCACGCACCAAACACCGTTTTGTGGGGGGCGTTCTGGTTGTAGTCGACGAAGATTCGCTCGCCGCGTTCTTCTTTCCACCACGCCGCCGTCAAGATGTCTGGGTGCCGCCGTTCGAGCTCGCGGGCAATAGCGACCGCAGCCTGACGAACTTCGGTCGAGTCCCACTGGGGGAGCAGGGGCACGTATATGTGGAGCCCGCGGCTGCCCGTGGTTTTGATGAAAGCCACCAAGTCGAGTTCGTCGAATAGGTCTTTCACATGACCCGCTGCGGTACGGGCCACATCGAAGGTGGTGCCAGGCTGAGGGTCGAGGTCGATGCGAAGTTCGTCGGCGACCTCGGGCGAAGCGGCCTGGAACGGCCAAGGGTGAAAGCCGAGGCAGCCCATTTGCACCGCCCAAGCCACATGGGCCATGTCGTGGAGCACTAGGGCGTTCGAGGGTGTGCCGTTCGGCGTCAAGACCGTGGTGGTGCGCAACCACTCTGGTGACCCCTTAGGCACCCGCTTCTGGAAGAAGTTCTTGCCACCAGCGCCATCGGGAAATCGCTGAAGGAGCGTAGCCCGACCGCCCAAGGTGTTCATGACTGCTTCGCTGATGGACAGGTAATAGTTGATTAGGTCGAGTTTTGTCTCGCCCCGCTTCGAGAAAAAGACCTTGTCCGGGTTCGAAACCCTGACTTCACGACCCGCGATGGCGAGCATAACCGCATCGGGCATCAGCCCAAAGCGACCTCAGGCGACGACCACTCGAGCCCTTGGGCTACGGCAACGGCCTCGTTTGTCACGATGCCATTATGCACGTTTAGTCCGGCGAGGAAACCGGGATCGGCGGTGAGGGCGGACAACCCGTTGTCGGCAAGCTCAATGGCGTAAGGCAAGGTGACGTTGTTGAGCGCGGCGGTTGAGGTACGAGGCACGGCTCCTGGCATATTGGCCACGCAATAGTGCACCACATCGTCGACAACGTAAGTGGGGTCGGCGTGGGTGGTCGCGTGGGACGTGGCGAAACACCCGCCCTGGTCGATAGCGACATCGACCATCACCGATCCGGCCCTCATTCGCGACACAAGCTCACGACTCACCAGTTTGGGAGCCTCGGCGCCGGCCACCAGAACGGCACCAATAACAAGATCAGCGTCGATAACAAGTTCTTCGAGGGCCGCTCGGGTCGAAAACACAGTCTCGAGCGATGCGCCGAAGCGGTGGGCCAAGCGCTCCAGCACCGCAAGGTTGCGATCGAGCACGGTCACCTGGGCACCAAGTCCGATGGCCATCTCGATGGCGTTCAGCCCGACGACGCCACCACCAATGACGACTACCCTGGCCGACGCCACCCCAGGCACGCCGCCAAGCAGCACCCCAGAACCGCCGTGGGCCGATTCGAGACACCAAGCTCCAGCTTGAACCGACAGTCGGCCCGCGACCTGCGACATTGGCGTGAGCAGCGGGAGACCGCCAGATTCGTCGGTCACGGTTTCGTAGGCGATGGCGGTAGCGCCAGAGGCCACGAGACCCTCGGTTTGGGGTATGTCGGGGGCAAGGTGAAGATAAGTGAACAGGATCTGGCCCTCGCGGAGCATTGCGATCTCGCCCGCCTCCGGTTCTTTGACCTTAACAATCATGTCGGCGGCACTAAACACGTCGACGGCAGACCCGACGATCTCGGCGCCAGCATCGACGTACATGTTGTCTGTCGAGCCGACTCCAAGGCCCGCACCTGACTGAACAATGACGCCATGGCCGTGAGCCACAAGCTCGCGAACGCTCGACGGTACGAGCCCCACTCGACGCTCATCGCTCTTGATCTCGGTCGGTACCCCTACATCCATATTCTGAGAATACGCTTCACGGAACGGCATATCCCACCAGTATTGGCCGATACTTGAGCCCAAACGCACAATAGTTGTGCGATTCTGAGTGATGACGACATAATCCACCATGCACGATCTTGAAGCGACCGACACTGCCATCATCACGGCCCTTCAGCGAGATGGACGGCTGACCAACTCCGAGCTCGCGACCCGGATCAACCTCTCGCCTTCGGCCACCTTACGAAGGGTCAGACGCCTCGAGGAGACTGGGGTGATCACCGGCTATCACGCCACCATAGCTCCCGCCGCACTGGGGCAGGCTACGACCGTGTTTGTCGAGGTCAGGCTCGAGAGCCAGCGTGAAGACGTTCTTCATGCGTTTGAACAGGCTGCCGGCGAGGTGCGCGAGATCGTTGGTTGCCATCTCATCTCAGGCGATGCCGACTATTTGTTAAGGGTGCAAACCGACGGCGTATCGGGTTTTGAACAAGTGCACACGCGCCACCTGTCGAGACTTCCGGGCGTTGTCCACATTCGATCGTACTTCGCGATGAGGTCGGTGTTTGATCGAGCGAACCGCTACGCTGGCGTTCCTTCTCGGTAAGAGACGAAGTCCGGTTTGAGTCCGGCACTGTCCCGCAACGGTTATGTCGCCACAACGGCGGCGAGTCCGGTCGAATTCTGCTGAGAGAACCATGCACCCCTCGAGGAAGGGCCCGGTTCGGTCTCGAGAACTTCGAGTCGCCGACCACCACCTCGGCGATCGGAGAAAAAGTGACCCACAGATCAAAAGTGTTCGCGTTAGTCGTTGCCATTGGCCTAATAGCAGCAGCCTGCGGCGACAGCGACACTCCAGCCAGCGACACCACAGCCAGCAGCAGCATCGCTGCTGAATCTGAAGCTGAAGCTACGACTACGACCGAAGCTGATCCCACGACAACCACCGAGGCGGCCACGACTACAGCTGCTGCGGTAGCAGAGCCTGAAGCGGACCCGGAGCCCGAATTTCCGAGTCGCATCATCTCGTTGTCGCCTAGTTCGACCGAGCTGCTGTTTGCTATCGGAGCCGGTGAGCAAGTGATAGCGGTCGACGAGTTCAGCTATTACCCAGAAGAGGCACCGGTCACCGATTTGAGTGGTTTTGCACCGAACCTCGAGGCGATCCTGGCGTTCGAACCCGACTTATTAGTCTGGCAGGGCGGAGCCGACGACATCACCAGTGGCCTCGAAGGCGCTGGTGTGCAGGTTGTGAACCACTTACCGCCTGCCGACTTCGAAGGGATCTACGCCCAGATCGCCGACCTCGGCACCTTGACCGGCCAAATCGACGGAGCCGCCAACCTCGTGGCCCAGATGCGGTCCGATATCGACGAGATCGCAGCTTCGGCTGTGGCCCGCGACGTTGCGCTCACCTACTTTCACGAGGTCGGCACCGAGTACTACTCGGCCACGTCTTCCACATTTGTTGGCAACATCTACGGTCTGGCCGCAATGGTCAACATCGCCGACCCCGCCGACGAAGATGGATCGCAGTTCGGGTTCCCACTACTCAACGAAGAGTTCATCATCGACTCAGACCCAGACATAATCTTCTTGGCCGACACCATTGGCTACGGCCAAACCGCGGCCACGGTGACCGCTCGGCCAGGCTGGGAAGCCATGAGCGCAGTGGTCAATGGCCGAATTGTCGAGCTCAACGATGACATCGTGTCGCGGTGGGGGCCGCGTGTGGTCGACTTCGCCCGCCAGGTCGTCGAGGCGGCCAACGCCTATGAGCCCATCGGCTAGAACCAAAATGCACCTACTCCCCGCGAGGGTCACAGTCGGTTGGTATCTCGGCTCGATTGTGTCGACCCTCGTGGCGGTAGTGGTCGCTCTTTCTTTTGGCCCGGTCGATGTTGCGCCTGGACGGGTCGCGCTCGAGGTCTTCAATTCGTTGCCGTTCATCAACGTCGACAGCGGACTGAGCCCGATCCGTAGATCGGTGATCTCCGACGTTCGTATGCCGCGCGTGGTACTTGGGTTGCTGGTTGGCTCGATGCTTTCGATCAGCGGCGCGGCATATCAGGGCGCTTTTCGCAACCCTCTCGCCGACCCGTTCCTTCTTGGCATCGCCGCCGGCGCCGGGCTTGGAGCGACCCTCGCCATTGTCAATGGTTGGGGCGACGCGGCCGGGTTCATCGACCCTGTGCCCCTGGCGGCGTTCGTTGGAGGCCTGATCGCCATGGCCTCGGCGTTGGCAATCGGCAGCGCGGCCGGGCGAACAACGGTCACGTTGATCCTGTCTGGGGTAGCGGTTGCCAGCTTCTTCACCGCCGCCCAGACATATCTTCTGCAACGCAACATCGACGTGGTGCAAGAGGTCTACACGTGGCTCCTTGGGCGCATCTCAACTAGCGGCTGGGTTGAGGTCAAGCTGCTGTTGCCGTACGTGATCATCTGCACGGCCATTCTGCTTCGATATGCGAGGGCCCTCGACGTGTTGTCGATTGGCGACGAAGAGGCCAGAAGCCTCGGAATCGACCCTGGGCGCATACGGCTGATTGTTGTGACCGTAGCGTCGCTCGGAGCAGCAGCAACGGTGTCTGTCGCGGGCCTGATCGGCTTCGTTGGCATCGTGGTCCCTCACGCCGTACGCCTCACAGCCGGATCGTCAAACCGCATCGTTCTACCGCTTTCGGCAATAGTCGGAGGCGGGTTCCTGGTCATGACCGACTTCATGGCCAGGACGATCATCAGCCCAGCCGAACTACCGGTTGGCGCCGTCACCGCGTTCGTGGGCGCTCCATTCTTTGCCCTGGTGTTGCGCACGACCCGCAAAGAGTTGTGGTGAGCAGGGTGTTGTGGTGAGCACAGCGCTACGGCTGCACGACGTATCGGTCACCCTTGGCCGAACCGAAATTGTTCATCAGCTCAGTCTCGATTTCGATGCTGGCGGTTGGTCCACGATCATTGGCCCGAACGGCGCAGGTAAGTCCACGCTGCTGCGGGCGCTCGGTGGCCTAATCGCCCACGACGGCCAGATTTCGGGCAGCGGCGGTGCGACCACCCAAGATCGCCAAACCTGGGCCCGGACGGTTGGCTACCTCGCTCAGCACCCTGTTTTGCCTCCAGGAATGACGGTGCTCGACTACGTCTTGTTGGGCCGCACACCCCATCACGGCCTGTTCGGCGCACCAGGCGCGCCAGACATGGATCGGGTAGCCACAATGCTCGATCGGTTCGATCTGGTCGCCTTGGCGGAGCGCACTATCGCATCGGTTTCGGGTGGCGAGGCCCAACGTGCGGCACTCGCAAGGGTGATGGTGCAAGAAGCGCCCATATTATTGCTTGATGAACCGACCACCGGGCTCGATCTTGGCCACCAGCAGGAGCTGCTTGATCTGCTCGGGGCCGTGCGAGCCGAGCATGGGGTGACCATTATCGCAACCCAGCACGACCTTACGATTGCCGGGCGATACGGCGACCGGTTACTCATGCTCGATAATGGAACAATCGTGGCTGACGGTGATGCGGCCGAAGTCCTGACCCCGCAACGACTATTCGACACCTACGGTGCCAGAGTCGAGATACTTGACCTTGGCGACGGCCCGGTCGTCATCCCGAAGCTGAGCGATATCCAACATGGAGCTGTGCCCGATGAACGACCCTGAAACACCGCCAGAAGCCGACCCTCGTCCGAAACTTCGCAACGCAAAGTCTTTGGTGTTGGTCAACACCGGCGATGGCAAAGGCAAAAGCAGCGCCGCGTTCGGAGTCATGTGCCGCGCTATCGCCAGGGGTTGGAGTGTCGCTGTGGTGCAGTACCTCAAGAGCGGCGAGTGGTCCGTCGGCGAAGAAAAGGTGGGCCGCCAACTAGGAGTCGATTGGTGGGCACTCGGCGAGGGTTTCACCTGGGATTCCGACGACCTTTCCGTCGATGAGGCCATCGCGGTCAAAGCGTGGGAACAGGCCAAACTGGTCATCAACACCGGCGACCATCAGCTGGTGATTCTCGACGAGGTCACCTACCCCATGAACTGGGGCTGGATCGATGTCGACGATGTTCTTAGCACCATCCGGGATCGCCCCAAGAACGTCAGCATTATCTGTACTGGCCGAAACGCAAGCGACGCCCTGATCGAAATCGCCGACACCGCCACCGAAATGCGGTCGATCAAACACGCATACGAAGCCGGAATTGCCGCAAAACGAGGCCTCGACTACTGACGACGCCTATGGTCAGCTTCCATGAACAGCGACACACTGCTCGTAGCTAATCGAGGCGAAATCGCCATCCGAATTCTGCGCAGCGCCGGGGCCATCCGCACCGTGGCCGTGGCTCCCGCCGACGACATAGATTCGCTCCACACGCGACACGCCGACGTTGTTCAGCAGCTACCGGGAAGAGGGTCTGGCGCCTATCTCGACATCGAGGCCGTCGTCTCGGCCTGCCGCAGTACCCGAGCTCAGTACTTGCACCCCGGATACGGCTTCTTGAGTGAAAACCCGGCGTTGGCCGATGCCTGCACCGCCGCTGGCATCACCTTTGTGGGTCCGAGTGCCGAGGTTCTGGCCCTGTTCGGCGACAAGGTTCGATCGCGCGCACTCGCCGCCGAGCTCGGAATCGCCACGCCCGCTGGCACTAGCGACGTTGTCGACGCCGTCGTGGCCACCGAGTTCGCCCGCGATCTCGGCCGCCCCGTCATTGTTAAGGCCGCAGCGGGTGGTGGCGGTCGTGGCATGGAGGTAGTCGACAACCCTGACGACATGGCCGACGCCATAGGTCGTTGCCGCTCCGAGGCCCTGCTCTCGTTCGGCGATGGCCGAGTCCTTGTTGAGGAGCACCTGACCGACGTCCGCCATATCGAGGTGCAGGTCATCGGCGATGGGGTGACTTCGACGGTTCTTGGCGATCGCGATTGCAGCATTCAGCGACGTCGCCAGAAGCTGGTCGAGATCGCACCGGCGGTTATCACCGACGCCACTCGGACCAATATCCATCTGGCTGCCACCAGGCTTGCCGATGCCGTTGGGTACAAGAGCCTCGGGACGTTCGAGTTTCTTGTCGACGACGACGGTCTGGCCCTATTCATCGAGGCCAACGCTCGCATCCAGGTCGAGCACACCATCACCGAAGAACTGCTAGGCCTTGATCTCGTCGAGCTACAGCTCGCAATCGCCGCTGGGGCCACGCTCACCGAACTCGGCCTCGACGGAACACCGGCGCCAAGGCCGAACATCACATCGGTTCAGCTACGCATCAACGCCGAACGCATCGACAAACACGCCAACGTCACGCCGAGTATTGGCACCATCGCCGAGATCAGGTTCGCGACCGGTCCCGGCATCCGCATCGAGTCCGGGGTCGAGCAGGGGAGCGTAGTCGGAGCGGCCTACGACTCGCTGCTCGCCAAGCTCATCGTCACCGCGCCCACGGCGCGCATCGATTCGCGGATAACCCAAGCGCTCGCCGAAACAGCAGTGACCGGCGTCGATACCTCGCTGGACCTACTTCGTAACCTGGCCACCAACGGCATCACCTCGGCGCTTCACAGCACCCAGCACCTCGAACAGAACTTGGATCGCCTAGCGCCCGCCAGCACTGGCCCAACCCACCTCCAGGACATGCCGACTTCGGGCCTGCCCGTCGCCGCGCCGACCGTGGGAATCGTTGTATCTGTAGCGGTCGAGGTCGGCGACGAGGTCGTGGGCGGGGCCCAAGTTGCAGTGATCGAAGCCATGAAGATGGAACGTCTGGTACTCGCACCGGCGTCCGGCGTCGTTACCGAGGTGCGGGCCGCTGCCGGTGACAGCGTCGAGCAAGGCCAGATGTTGGTGTTGCTCGAGCCTGTCGATGTCGACCCAGCCGCGACCGAACCGGTTTCGGCTGGGGAAGCGACTGATCCAGATCAAGTGCGCCCAGACCTCGCCGAGGTCGTGCAACGTCATGACGCGGGGCTCGACTCACACCGCCAGGAAGCGGTTGCGAAGCGCCGCAAGCTTGGTCGGCGGACTGCCAGGGAGAACGTTTCCGACCTGCTCGACGATGGATCCTTTGTCGAATACGGACCCCTGGTGTTGGCCGCGCAGCGTAAGCGAAGGTCTGTGGCCGAACTGATCGAGAAAACCCCTGGCGATGGTCTCGTCGGCGGCATTGGCACCATCGGCGCCGATAATTTCGACGACGCCAGAGTGGCGGTGATGACGTACGACTACACGGTTCTGGCCGGAACCCAGGGAACCCAGAACCACCGTAAGAAGGACCGACTTTTCGAGCTGGCCGAGCGTTGGAACCTACCAATGGTGGTGTTCGCTGAGGGCGGAGGAGGCCGACCAGGCGACACCGACGGAGTTGGGGTAGCCGGCCTTGATTGCCTGGCCTTTTGGTATTTCGCGAAACTCAGCGGACGAGTCCCTTTGGTTGGCATAAATACCGGCTACTGCTTTGCTGGCAACGCGGCGCTGATTGGCATGTGCGACGTCATCATCTCCACAATAGGTTCGAACCTCGGTATGGGCGGACCGGCCATGATCGAAGGCGGCGGCCTCGGCACTTTCCATCCGTCGGAGGTCGGCCCAACAGCCGATCAGTACGACAACGGCGTTATCGACATTCTTGTCGACGACGATGAAGAGGCCGTGGTTGCGGCCCAGAAGTACCTGGGGTTCTTCCAGGGTTCGCTACCAACGTGGGAGGCCACCGATCAACGCCTGCTCCGTCACATCATTCCCGAAAACCGTCTACGTATCTATAGCGTCCGAGACGTAGTCGCCGCCTTGGCCGACACCGACAGCGTGCTGGAGCTTGGTGCAGGTTTTGGGCCAGGAATGGTCACAAGTTTGGCCCGCATCGAGGGTCGAGCGGTTGGCGTTATCGCCAACGACCCGGCGCATCTGGCTGGCGCCATCGACAGCGACGGGGCCAACAAGGCCAGTCGCTTCATGCGGCTGTGCAGCACCTTTGGCATGCCCGTCGTGTTTCTTTGCGACACGCCGGGAATCATGGTCGGTCCCGAGGCTGAGAAGTCAGGGACCGTGCGTCATGCCTCACGCATGTTCATTGCCGGAGCCTCGCTTGATGTGCCGTTCTGCACCATTGTGCTTCGTAAGGGTTATGGCCTCGGAGCCCAAGCCATGGCTGGAGGCTCGTTCAAGGCACCAATGTTCACGGTGTCTTGGCCAACGGGAGAGTTTGGTGGGATGGGCCTCGAAGGTGCGGTGCAGCTTGGGTACCGCAACGAACTCGACGCCATCGACGACCCAGAAGAACGAGCAGCCGCCTATCAAACAATGGTCGACCGCATGTACACCATCGGCAAAGCCCTCAACTTCGCCAGCGTGTTCGAAATCGACGACGTCATCGACCCCGCCGACACCCGCAGTTGGATCGTGAACGCCTTACTCTGGGGCTAACCCCTGCTCGTACGCATCTCTGAGCGAGCCCATCCGCAACCTCGGTGTTCTCATTTAGCGTATGGGTGCCGAAAACTCATCTGTATAGGTTGACCTGCGGCTTTGCGCCTAGCCACTCGATGTCGGAGGCACCCAAACGACAGCCCGATATCAGTCCAGTCGATAACAGACTTGCTGACAATGGGCCCGGCCAAATATGGGCACCCATAAGCCCGACGACTCCGCCCCATCCTGCTCAAAGACCTCGCCGCATTGACGTAGGAGTATCAGTGCCCCCGTGGGCGCAGTTTCGAACTTGAGCATGCTGTCGGTGGTGGCCTGTGTTACAAGCCCAAACGGCATCTGGTGGGTGACATGATGGAGCGCACGCTGGACCGCGTCCCCTCGGACGTGTAATCCTGACTCACCCGGCTACGTCCAAGCTGGGTAGTGCAACGCCTCGGTAGCTGGGCTCGATTGACCGGGCCACGGTGTCTTCGCGGCGATGAGCGTTTGACCGGGCACCATTTTGGATGGAGCGTGTTCGGGCTTCCTATTGTGTCCTTTTCGTCTTACGATAAAGCGATGTGGAGTTCCATCGGTCAGCGTTCAAGCACGGCTACCACGAGCTGGCGATCTTGCACGCGATCGACCACGCCATCACCGTCACGGAACTCGATCCCGACGCTGATCCGCCCAAAGTTCTCGCGATCGACCCCGACCCGGCTGGCAACTTCATGGAGGTCATCTGGCTCGACCTCGACAACTCGGTCCAGCTCGTGATTCACGCGATGGTGTGGACGTCCGGCGATGGCATCGGGTCCGGCCGATGTAGTCCCGGTTCGCATCGATCCCGAGCTGCGGGCCGCGATTGAGGCCAGGGCTGAATCAACCGACACGACCACCAGCGAGGTCATTCGCGAAGCAATCCGCAGGTTTCCCGAAGTCGCCTGAACCAGCAGCAGGGGTGTCGCCGTGCTAATGGTTTGCTAATGGCATTTGGCACCCTGGAGCGGCAACGAGCGGTACGGAGCGGATTGGCTGGTCGCTAGAGGCCGCTCAGGGACGCTGCTTAACTCTAGACGACGCTGGATGCCGTCGGGGGAGAGGAGTTCAAGTCCTCCCTCCGACAAGCCTTCCGCCCGATCAAGGCTTGTCGGCGATACTGGTGACATGTCGAACGAAATCTCGATGGCCGATTCCTATGATGACTTCCCTCGGATTGAGGAAGCGTTTCAGCGACGGCTTGACGAGAGCTTGAACCCGACAGGGCCTGCCAGGCTTCTCGACTTGCTCGCTGAGACGCTCAGCGCATTGCCCGCAGAAGAGATCGTCGATGTCGGATGCGCCGAAGGAGAAGAAGCGATCGAGATCGCCCGACGCTTCAACCTCAACGTAATCGCCGTCGACCCGGTCGGTCGACACCTTGAGATCGGTCGAGTGTCGGCCGAGGAGACTGGCGTCAGCGACCGGGTGACGTTCGCGGAGGGGACCGTTGCGTCAACGAACCATCTGCCACCCACGGCAAGGCCGAGTTGCGTTG
Organism: uncultured Acidimicrobiales bacterium; assembly: GCA_964569385.1. GTDB lineage: Bacteria > Actinomycetota > Acidimicrobiia > Acidimicrobiales > Poriferisodalaceae > JAADHX01. The sequence goes on along the minus strand of CAZMUM010000012.1, from coordinate 4,114 downwards.
ATGTGCATCGGTGTGAAGTGTTGTACCCAGCGCTAGATGGAGACCTGGTCGACGTCGATGCCGCGCTCGGCGAGGAACCCCTCGACGTCGGGACAGGCCATAGCTGAGGTATCAGCGCACCGCCAACAAGATCACCTCGGACGGGAACCGATATCAGGCAAACGAAGCGGCCTCAACAGGGTCAAGGCGATTCGCCGGAACACGGTCTCTCTACTACCTGATCCGTCAACGCAACGGTAGCTGGGAGCTTCAGTGCCGGTTTAGATAGCTTTCCGAGTACCACAACGTTATAGTTGTGGTGTGTCAGTTCCGTTGTTTGAGCCAGATTCTGGGTTGTTGCCTCCGGGCGAGCATGCGGCGTCGTGGGATGATGTGTTGGACCGTTTCGGGTGGAATCAGGTGCGACGGCGTCAACTTGATGGGCTCGGCGAGGCGCTCGAGTTGTTGGGCGAAGTCGGTTGTCGCCGTGTTTGGTTGAACGGCAGTTTCGTTACCGCTAAGGACGAGCCGGGCGATTTCGATGCCGTGTGGGATCCCGATGGTGTCGATACTGAGCGGCTCGATCCGATCTTCTTTGATCTTAGCGACGGGCGACTAGCCCAGAAGCAACGTTTCGGCGGCGAGTTGTTACCGGACTGGACCGAATCAGCCAGCGGTCTAAGGTTCGCCGAGTTCTTTCAACGGGACCGCAGCGGGAACCGTAAAGGAATCATTGTCCTCGAACTGAAAGCGAAGAAGCCATGATCACCAACGACGTGCAATACCGAAACACCAAGGCTCTGCTCGCACAGTTCCGCACCGCGGCGGCCAATCTCGAAGCCGGGCTGGCTGACGCTGATGATCGTAAACTTCACCAGTTACAGCTCGACGCCGCCCTCGCTCAGATCGAGGATCTGGTTGTCGAGGTCGACGAGTATGAGCAGCTGCGATCTGGTGAGACGACCTCGTTCGTGGCGGACGGTCTTGGTGGCGTGTCTACGTTGTTGATCCAAGCGAGGATCGCTCGGGGCTGGTCCCAGCGCCGTCTCGCTGAACAGCTTGGGATCGCGGAGCAACAGATCCAACGGTATGAAGCCAATGGGTATGCGACAGCGAGCCTTGTCCGTCTGTGCGAGATCGCCGATGCTCTGGGCCTGCAGATCAGTGAAACCGCCAGACTCACTAAGACCCCGGCCGCCTAGCCCGCGATCGGCCAGCGGTGTCATCTTGCTAATGGTGGCACCGTTGCGTTAGTCGATCGACGGGCGCGCCTCAGTGGTTTCGCTGTGGCGTTTGGTTCAGATCGCTTCGATGAGTTCGTCGAGTGCGGCTGCAACACGTAGACGTTTAGGGCTGGTTTCGACGCCCAGTTCGTAGTGTCTTCGGCCAATGTTCTGGACGAACGCGAGGCCTCGGATCACGATCGAGGCGGTCCGATCCGTCAACGCAACAGTGCCGCGTCGACGCTGTTAAACGTGCCTAGCCGCCGATCGGCTAGCCGCCTTTGGCTAACCCAAACCAAGCTTGGCGCCCCACTCGGGCAAAGTTTCGGCGAAGTTGCCGTGAAACACCAGCGAGGGCACAATCGTACGAGACACACCGGCGTCGGCTAGTTCTTCGAATGCAGCCGCGGGGTCGTCACCTAGCACCCCTGGATGCCCAAAGGTGACCTCGATAGCTTCGGGGTCGCGCCCGGCGTCGGCGGCAGACTGCCGAACAATGTCGGTGAGTTCGGCAATGTTGCCCTTGCCTGGGAAGAACCCATCGCCGAGACGACCAGCTCGCCGAGCCGCAGCAGGCGAATGACCGCCAACCACTATCGGGATAGTTCCGTTGATCGGTTTCGGGTTGGAGGCAACATCGCTGAACGAAGTAAACTCGCCTTCGAACGAACACAGTTCGCCGGACCATAAGGTGCGCATCGCGGCGACGTACTCGTCGGCTCGTTCGCCTCGGCGCTCCCACGGCACGCCCAAGGCGTCGAACTCCTCGCGGAGCCAGCCAACGCCTATTCCGAACTCGACCCGACCACCGGACATGTAGTCGAGGGTGGCCAGCTGTTTGGCCAAGATGACCGGATTGCGCTGGGGCAAGATGACGATGCCTGTGGCCAGCTTGATCGTGGACGTGGCCGCTCCAACCCACGCCAACCAGATCAGCGGGTCTGGCAACTTCGAACCAGGGTGCGCCGGCATCTTGCCAGACGCGTCGTATGGGTAGGTCGATCCGTAGTTGGCAGGAAATACCACGTGTTCAACAGTCCAAAGCGACTCGAACCCGGCCGCCTCAGCCGCTCGTGCAAACTGGGCCGCTTCGGCGTCGGGAAACACCGAGTTGGCGAACATGATTCCGACTTTCATAGAACGAACGGTAAACCACCAGCGCGCCCCCCGAGAAATCGGGCACAATGTGGTGGTCTGCACCGCTCAACAGCCGATGGAGTATTTATGGATTGTCTACGCGAATTGCTAGCCGAACGCGACGTGCTGGTAGTTGACGGCGCTATGGGAACCCAGTTGTTCGCCACCGACCTCGAAGCTGGCGATGCTCCCGAACGAATGAACCTCGACAGCCCCGATGCCATTGTCGATATTCACCGCCGTTACATCGAAGCTGGCTCCGACATTGTTCTAACCAACTCCTTTGGCGGCACCAGCTTTCGTCTGAAGCTGCACAAGCTCGACGATCAAGTAGTCAAGATCAACTCCGCAGCGGCCCGAAACGGTCGAATCGCCGCCGACAGCGCCGACCGGCGGGTGCTTGTCGCTGGGTCGATGGGCCCATCGGGCGAACTCCTGGAACCAATGGGTTCAATGACCCCGCAAACCGCAGCCTTTGCCTTCGCCGAACAGGCCAAAGGGCTCGCCGAAGGCGGTGCCGACCTCATCTGGATCGAAACAATGAGTTCGCTCGAAGAGGTCGAAGCAGCTATCGAGGGCATTCGTACCGTCACCGATCTTGCGATCGTTGCCACGTTTAGCTTCGACACGGCCGGCCGCACCATGATGGGTGTAACCGGGGCCAACATTGTAGAACGGTTGGCTCGTTACGATCTTGCCGCCGTGGGCGCCAACTGCGGCAACAACCTCCAAGACACCGAAGCCGCGGTGGCCCAGATGCGAGCCGCCGACCCCGACGTGCTCGTAGTGTCCAAAGGCAACGCCGGAATTCCCCAGTGGGTCGGAGCCGAACTTCACTACAGCGGCACTCCCGAGATCATGGGTGCCCACGCACACCGCCTAAGGACTGCCGGAGTTCGGGTCATCGGCGGCTGCTGTGGAAGCGGCCCAGAACATATTGCGCACATGCGCGGCGTTCTCGACGGCACACTGCCGGTTCCAGAGGTCGACTTCGTTGCCGCCACCCCATCAGGCGCCGATGGTGGTACCGAGCGAACCCCTCGCCGACGGCGGCGCCGAGGCTGATAGCGTTGGTGGTTGTCACATCCCACCCCGCGGACCACATTGGTCATCCTCGGGCTTGGCCAAGGACCACGAGATGCGCATTTTGTTCGCCGATTCTGTCGAAGAATCGGGCCTCCAACCCCTAAAAGATGCCGGCCACGAGGTCGATGTCTTACCAGCCCTAAGCGCTGGAGATCTCCCCGAGGCCATGGACGATGTCGACGTTCTAGTCGTCCGTAGCACCAAGGTAACCGCAGAAGCCATCGAGTCGGCTAGCCGCCTCGGCCTGATCGTTAGAGCTGGCGCAGGCACCGACAACATCGACAAGAGCACGGCATCGGCTCGAGGCGTTTACGTGTCGAACGTTCCTGGTCGAAACGCGATTGCGGTTGCTGAGCTCACCTTTGCGCTGCTGTTGGCCATTGATCGCCACATCGCCGACGGAGTGGCCGATCTTCGGGCCGGGCAGTGGAACAAGTCCAAATACACCACCGCCGACGGGCTTTACGGAAAGAAACTGGCCATTGTTGGTCTTGGCGAGATTGGCCTAGCGGTCGCAGCACGGGCCAAGGCATTTGGCCTCACTGTGGTGGCCATGCGTAAGGCTGACCGCACCAGCGCAGTGACCCAGCGGATTCGCTCCATTGGCATTCAGCTAGTCGACAGCCGGGCCGAGCTTCTCGCCGGCGCCGACATCGTCAGCCTTCATGTGCCGAGCGCTGGGTCCACAA
>CAZMUM010000011.1:92767-117819 GCA_964569385.1 uncultured Acidimicrobiales bacterium | reverse complement strand
TCTCCTCATAGCTGAAGTCTCCACACTTTGAGGGGATACCCATTGAGACCGGCGAGGGCAAGACCCGCAATGAAGCCATGCGATGCCTCAAACGCCGGCTCGCGTCGCACATCTGGCGGCTCATGATCAGAGATGAACAAAGCCGCAATGCCACCATCGACATCGCCGAAATTGCTGCTTGACAAACACAGAGGAACCTATGTGTCAAGTGTTTGTTTTGGGTTTGGTGGTGCTGGGTCCGGGAGACGGAACGGTGACAGGTCACGTTGGGCGGTTTCGAGCTCCTATAAGGTCATCCCGGTCAGCGGGTGGTTCGGGGTGGTCGACGGTTCCGCAGAAGGACACGCCGTGGCGGTCTGGTTGCGTCAGGGGTCAGACCACCCCGAGAACGTTGGTCAGTTGGCGAGGTCGTTGAGCATGATTGGGTAGATCTCTCGGGCGACGTAGCGTTTCAGGCAGCGAATGATTTCGCGTTTGGAGAGCCCTTCGGTGCTGCGCCGTTGCACATAGGTCCGGGTTCGGTCATCGTGAGACATACGAGAGAGCACGATGCGCCAGAGCGCAGAGTTGGCGTCGCGGTTCCCGGCCCGATTGAGTCGGTGCCGTTGAGTACGCCCCGATGATGCTGGCAGCGGGTTGACACCACAAAGCGCAGCGAACGATGCTTCAGAACCGAGGCGGTCCGGGTTGTCACCAGCGGCGATTAGCAAGGCGGCGGCGGTGTCTGTGCCGACACCGATCAGAGCTATCAGGTTCGGCGCAGTCGTGGCCATCAGGGTGTCGAGGTGGTTGTTGAGATCGTTGATTTGGGTAGTGAGGAACTGCCAGCGGCGGCCCAGAGTCCGCAGTGTGATTGCTGCTGCGACGGCTGGTTCGTTGACACGGCCTAGGTCGGGGCGTGTACGAGTGATGGCTTTGATCAGCCGGACCGGGGTGAGGGTTCGGTAACGGTCCCGCACTTGGTTGGGTGCGGGGTCGAGGATGGCTCGGATCTGGTTCATGGTCTGGGTGCGTGCCTTGATTGCTGAGCTGCGAGCCACACGCAGCATCCGGATCGCCTCGACTGGGCCGTCAGATGATTTGGGTTGGCCTGCGTGAACCCCGCTGAGGGCGGCTCGTGCTGCAGCGATGGCGTCGAGCGGGTCAGATTTGCCGGTACGGCGACGGGCTTGGCGGTTGGGTCGGTTGATCTCCACAACCTCAATGCCACGCCTGCACAGTTCGCGGGTCAGCTCTGCACCCCATGACCCGGTCCCCTCAACTCCTACCCGGCTGAGGGGCCCGTAGGTTGTGAGCCAGCCAGCGAGATCGGTGTAGCCGACCGTAGTTGTCGAGAACGACTTCGTTCCGAGTTCAGCGCCGAGGTGATCAACCACCGCAGCGACGTGAACATCCTTGTGAGTATCGACCCCGCCCGTGACAGGGCGCGCCGAATCAGACAATATGGTGTTAGCCATCTCTTGTTTCTCCTTGATCTGAGAGGTGGCCCGCACTTGCCGGGACGGTGCCTGGAGATCAGAACCCGCTCGTAACGGACTCTGATCGACAACACCCGACCGGTGAGTGCCACCCAGTTGAATTCACCTCCTTGACTTTTTAGCGGTCACCCACGCAAGGGATAACCACACATTCATTATCTCACCGTTGCGTCAATCACACCATGAGCGGTCGCCTGGGATCGATGACCTCGAGTTGGTGACTGTGAGTGGTTGCCTGGCGTGGAATCTCGATGAGTTCCTAACTGTTGTCAAGGGGGTTTGGGGTGTTAGGCGGCTTTTGTAGGCTGTTGTTGGGGCGGGTCGGTGACTGGAGCGCTTTGTGACTCCTTTCTGTCCCGGCTCGCCCTTTGTTTGAGGGTTTTGGTTTGGGTGTTGTTGCGTCGTGAGGCTCGGGTTGCTGGGTCGATTTTGTAGCGGGTGGCACAGATTTCTTTGCCTTCAGCTTCGGTGATTAGGCGCCCGTCGATGTCGCGGAGTTCGTAGTGTTGGCCGTTACGCCAGCAGGCGGCTATTCGGGTGGCGAGCACTGCGGCGATGGTGCAGATTGCCGAGTTGTGGTGTTTGCCTTGCTCGATGAATAGTCGGTGGTAACGCGCTGCGAGAGTCGGGTCGATCTTGCGGGCGAAATCGGCAGCGAGGAACAGGTTGAGTCGCAGTCCTGGGTCACCCTTTTTGGTTATGCCTTGATGGACGTTGACGATGCCGGACTGATCGATCTGGGGGACTAGTCCTGTGAAGGCTCGGACAGCAGCGAGGCTGTGGAACCGGTTCAGATCACCGAAGCGGCCAAGGATTCCGGCTGCCAGTGTTGGGCCAACCCCGGGCGCTGAGCGGATTATCCCGTTCGGGTCCTTTTCCTCATAGAGATGAGCAGACCGGTCATCAAGCGCGATGATTTCACTGTCAAGGTGCTTGATGAGGCGAACCTCGATAGCGATGTCATCGGCGAGCTCTTCGAAGTCAAGGCCACCCGCTTGCCATATCTTTAAGGTCTCAGCAGCTGCCTGGAGCAGCTCGTCAGCTTTGTCTTGGCGGAACGCTCCACGAGACACGCGGATCAATAGTTTCGTGAGTCGAGAACGGCCCAATTTGTTGAGCGCATGGGGATTCGCGTAACGCTCGAGTACAGCAACAGCAGACTTGTTATATGACACCTTGCCGAACACCCCCAACCAATGTGGGCCCATCAGCTCCAACAAAGCATCCAGACGCATAGTGCATCCCAACCGGCGTTCTTGAAGCGCTGAACGATGCCTCACCGCCCGCTTCAACGGTTCAGCCGGCCCGAGATCATCCATCTCGCGAAGACCCTCAGGGTGCAGCATCGGCATCCGAGCAAGCATCTTGGAGTCCAACCGGTCGGTCTTGGTGTGCTTGTTGAAATAGTCACGAAGATCCGAAGACTGCTCGGGAGGAACGACCGACACCCGAGCGCCTCTAGCTCGCAACCATGCCGCCAACGGCACCCACGCGTTCCGGGTCGGTTCCATCACCACAACAACATCGACACCGTCAGGGATCTTGGCCCAAAGAGCTTCCAACTCCACCGACGATGTCCGAAACTTCCATCCCTGCCACAAAAACCGTCCTGTCTCATCAGCCAACGAGGCCTGATGTTTAGCCGTGCAGGCCACATCGATCCCTAACCGAACCTCTGCCATGTTATTTCTCCCAATCGCGTATGTGAACGCCCAGGCCGTCAGTTACGAGCCAGTGCGCTTAGGTCCAAAAGGGAGTGAGAAATACGGACATCACAAAACAGAGGTCTGGCACATAGCCAGCCGTCGAGTTCCTAAACAGGTATTCACAAGCGCAGGTCGAGTTCGAATGATCAACAATCACCCTTAAGGAGTCGAGCCGAAACCCGCTCCGGTCCCACATCCAAGCCGAACCAAACAAACCAGGCACAACGCACCCTATGGACAAGCCCCCAACACAAGTCGAGGACCCAACAAGAAGTTAGATGTCACACCCCCTGTGTAGGGTCGTGCCTACAGCACGACTAGTGCAATCGACTTACCCCGTTGATGAAGAGAGATAACTGATTCCTTCGGGGGATACTCATCTTACAAACCAGTCCACGGTCAGCTTCGCCGCATCAGCGGCTCCACTGCGACCGTCGGGCCACACATTCTGACCCTGCTGAGCTCGATGTTGAGCGTAAGTGGGCCGAGTCATTGGTCTCGTTTGGTGGCCAATTGACCAGTCTGCACTGGCGTCTGGTCGGCGAGTCGGTTGCGTTTGCTGATCGGCCGATCTGGATTGCTGACGGGCCGCCAACGGCTGCGAACTGGATCGCTGAGCGTCTCGATGTCTGTGCCGCTACAGCGCGTGAGTGGATTCGTGTTGGCCGCGCGGTTAGTGGTCTTGACGCAACCGGGGATGCGTTCCGACAAGGCGACCTGTCTTTCGCGACGCCAAGTTGAGGACGTGAGCTACACCAAATGTGGCTCAGTCCATCAATTTCAAAGGCCTCGACGGCGTTAACACACCCCTTGGAACTACTCACCTTGACACCGTTCAGCAGGTTTGAGATCGGCTCCTGCTGTTTCTTCACGTTTTCAGTGGAGCATGACCGTTAGCGCTGGAGGCAATGTCACCGGGCAGCTTCGCCAAGATCAAGCGAGAGGTAGGTGTAGCACTCGTCGTACTGTGCGGCTCCTTCACGCGGCGCCCCTTGGGTGAACCCGCAGCGCTCGTACAACCTCGCGGCCCTATTGTTTCCTGGAGCCACCCAAAGCTCAACCACCGACACGCCGACGCTGTTGCACCAGTCGAGAGCGGCGTCGACCATCGCGGCGGCGACGCCGCTCCCACGAAGGGCCGGTTCGACCCACATAGCGACTAGCTCAGCGACATCGCGGTGGTTTTCAATCCGGAGCGCGCCGACAAGGCCTACTGCCGTGCCGCTGGAATCGAGAGCTAAGAACTCTGCTTTGTTGTCGCTGCTACCCGACTCTGACGCTCTGTTGTTCCAGTGTGATTCAGGGCGGGCCCGATTCTCAGTGAGTGAAGCCGCGAATGCAGCCGGATCGAGTTCGAGGGCCCTCAGCCGTATCTGACGAAGAGCAGGGGCATCGTCGGCACGAATACGTCGTATGGCGATCGGAGAAGAAGAGTCCACGAGCGGAACTCTACGAGAACTCTGCTGGCATCTACACTGTCGGGCCGTGGCGCATCGACTCAGAGTAGATCAAGGCTCTCAGGCCAGAAGCAGGGCCGTATTCGAACGAGTCGTGTTGGCTGCCGAGGACGCCCTCGATGGCCGCGACTGGGACACGCTCACGGTTGAGGACATCTGTCTCGCCGCCGATGTGTCGCCCTCATCGTTCTACCGCCGTTTCAGCACCAAGGATGCGCTACTCGACGAGGTCCACGAACGCTGGCTTCGTAGCCGTCGCGACGCAGCGATGTCGCTTGCCAATCGGTCGTCTTGGTCCGAACTCCCTCAGGATGAACTTCTCAATGCTATTTGCCGGGGGTATTTGGCCGACCGGGCCCGTAGCAGTGCCCGCTCGTTGTCGATGTTCAGGGTTCAAGTGTCTAACCCAAGGCTGGCGTCGGCCCGTCAACGCACCGATCGCGAGATCCTGGCCGCGGTGGTCAAACCGTTAGCGCTCTTGGTCGACCGCGACGAAACCGATGTCGCGTTCGCGCTGTTGACTCTGTCGGCCGCAGTACTTGCCGCGATACAGCCACCCTCGCCCTTCATCGAGATACTGGGTTGGACCGAAGACCAGCTGGCTGAGCGATACGTAGCGGTATTCAGGCGAATGCTGGACCTCGACGAGACCGTGTAAAATGGAACTTGGCTGTTCTTGGTGTGAAACGGGATGGATCACTCCCGTTTGGGTTGATATCTTGCTGAGATGTCCAAAGTTGTGTCCAGCCGTACCTCCAACCATCGCCGTGTAGCGCGTATTGGTGCAGTTGTGCTGGCGGCGGCTCTTTTTGTAGCTGGCTGCTCGACCGACGCCGCGGATCTCTCTGATGAAGATCTTCGCTCCGAACTTATCGAGGCTCTTACCGAAGATGACACCCTTACCGACGACGTCGCAGCTTGTGTGGTCGACGGATTGTTCGACGGTGCCGACCGAGATCAACTCAACCGTATGGCTAATGCGAGCGAGAACGACGAATTGCCAGAAGCAGACACTGAGCTCTTGTTCAGCGTCATGTTCGACTGTCTCTAGATTCAGACCTGCACCATAACCTGGCTCGGTAGCGGCGAACCTAGATAGCGCTCGGTACCCTGGTTTGTCTTGGCTGTTCACAAGGTTTGCGGTATCGAAACTGAGTTCGGGATTCTCCACCAGAACCCCGATGCCGACTCCAATCCGGTGTCGGCATCGTCGATGCTCATCAACGCCTATGTCAATGAGCGTCTCAACGGCAGAGTCGACTGGGACTTCGAAGACGAATCCCCCGACGTCGATGCCAGGGGTGTAAACGACTACGACGCTTTGGCACCGGTGATCGACAGCCACCTGATTAACGCTGTGCTCACCAACGGTGCTCGGTACTACGTCGATCATGCCCACCCTGAGATGTCATCGCCTGAATGTTTCGACGCTCGAGACGCTGTCATCTACGACGTTGCCTCAGAACGCATACTTCAGGCCTCAATGGAGATCGCCAACCGGCTGCTGCCTCAGAACCAGGAGTTGGTGGTTCACAAGAACAACTCTGATGGCAAGGGCAATAGTTACGGCACCCACGAGAACTATCTGCTCGACCGTCAAACACCATTCGGTCGCATCGTCGAGCACATCACGCCGTTCTTTATCACCAGGCAAATGTTCATCGGCAGTGGCAAGGTTGGCTCCGAGGCGCCAGGGCTAACTATCGAAGATGTGCCGTTTCAGATGACACAGCGGGCCGATTTCTTCGAAGAAGAGGTTGGGCTCGAAACAACCCTGAAGCGGCCCATCGTCAATACTCGCGACGAGCCGCACGCCAACCCGCGCAAATACCGCCGCTTTCATGTGATAGCGGGAGACGCCACCCAGTCAGAGGTTGCTACTTACCTCAAGATTGGCACAGCGTCCATTGTTCTGGCCATGATCGACGACAATGTCCTGCCAAGAGACCTGGTTTTCCGCTCGCCGGTCTCGGCCATGCGCGAGGTTAGCTACGACATTTCGCTCAGCAATGTCTACGAGATGGTGTCCGGGGGCACAATGTCGGCCCTGGAGGTTCAATGGGAGTATCTCGACTTGGCCCGTAAGTACGGCGAAGACCATGGTTTCGATGCCGTCGGAGGCGACGATATTGGGCAAGACATCTTGATGCGCTGGGAAGATGTTCTCAGCGGGCTCGAAACTGACCTGATGAGCCTGGCCGATCGGATCGAGTGGATTGCCAAGCTTCGTCTGATCGAAGGCTTCCGCGACCGCCACAACCTCGAATGGGACGATCCGAGGGTGCGCGGGCTCGACCTTCAGTTCCACGACCTACGGCCAGCCAAGAACCTATTCTCGCGCCTGGGTATGCAACGGGTGGTAACCGACGCCGAGGTCGAGTTTGCAATCGACAATCCGCCGCCCCGCACTCGGGCCTACTTCAGGGGTCGTTGTCTTCAGAAGTACAAGGACCAGGTGGTGGCCGCAAACTGGGACTCCATCGTGTTCGACGTCGGCACTGATGCGCTTCGACGAGTGCCGACCCTCGAACCGTTGCGCGGTACTGAGGCCTATGTCGGTAACGTATTGGATCAGTGCGACACAGCAGAAGAACTACTTGATCAGCTCGGCGCGTGACGACTAAGTCAATATTGGGTCATCGCTGGCCCCGCGGAGCCCCAAGTCGTACCGACGACCCAATAGTTCCCCACCTTGCAGATCGGAGAGACGCTCATGGCAGAACGTGAACAAATTCGCCGCCCCGCACCGCGTAGCGACGACGAAGTGGTGCACGAGACACCCACATCCTCAGAAACTGGTGCCGAGCTCAAGGCCGACATCGACGACCTTCTCGACGAGATCGACGATGTTCTCGAAACTAATGCCGAAGAGTTCGTCAAGAACTACGTACAAAAGGGCGGCCAATAACCTCCATGTCTATGCCAACGTTCGACCCTGGCGACGATCCAGGGCCAGACTTCGTGAAACTTCTCGACCGCACCGGCCGCAGTATTGTTCGCGAACTTCCAGGTCAATTTGATGCAGGCCACGCCACCACAGTTCTGGCCCTGCGTACTGCCGACGGCGTGGTGATGGCAGGCGATAGGCGTGCCACTAGCGGCCACCTCATCAGCCACCGCACCATCGAGAAAGTGTTCGAAGCCGACCGGTTTTCCGGCGTAGCCATCGCCGGAGCCGCCGGGCCCGCTATCGAGATGGTCAAGATCTTTCAGGTTCAGCTCGAACACTACGAAAAGGTCGAAGGCAAAGAACTCAGCCTCGACGGCAAAGCCAACCAACTAAGCGGGATGATCCGCTCGAACCTGCCGGCGGCCATGCAAGGCCTGGCTGTGGTACCCGTGTTCGCCGGATACGACCGCCGCCGAGAACTTGGCCGCCTCTACCAATTCGACATAACCGGCGGTCGGTACGAAGAACGCGACTATGCGAGCACCGGCTCGGGAAGTCTGCATGCGTCAACGGTCCTGAAGCTCGGGTTCTCCGACGCAATGGCCACAGGTGCGGCTATCGATCTGGCTTTGAGTGCTTTGTGGCACGCCGCCGACGAAGATTCCGCTACTGGCGGCCCTGACCCGATTCGAGGCATCTACCCGGTCGTGGCCAAAATCACCGAAGATGGGTTCGCTCGCGTCGACGACGCCGAACTAGCCGTCAGGGTGGCAGCGCTCACCGCCAACCTCTCCACTCAATATGGGGGTGTGTAGCCATGGGTATGCCCGGATTTTATGTACCTCCAGAACAACTAGTCCAAGACAAAGCCGACTTTGCCCGTAAGGGAATTGCCAAGGGCCGCGCCCTGGTCGGAATGCGCTACGTCGAAGGCATCGTGTTTGTGGCCGAGAACACCAGCGCGACTCTGCGCAAAGTCAGCGAGATCTACGACCGAATCGCCTTTGGTGGCGTTGGCCGTTACAACGAATTCGATCAGCTGCGAATAGCGGGTGTTCGCCATGCCGACCAGAAGGGTTTCGTCTACTCCAGAGAAGACGTCGACGCCCGGTCGCTCGCCAACCAGTACGCCCAGATAATGGGCCAAGTGTTCACCCACGAACACAAACCGTTGGAAGTCGAGATTCTCCTTGCCGAAATCGGCGATTTACCCAGCGACGATCAGCTGTTTCACCTCATGTTCGATGGAACCGTGATGGACGAAACCGACATTGCAGCTATTGGGGGCGACAGCAGCGCAATAACTGAGCGTCTGCAAGCTGGCTGGTCAGAGGCCATGGCTCTTCAAGATGCTCTCAAACTCGCTGCTTCTGCGCTCGCCGGGCCCGATCGAACGTTGGGCGCCGCCGAGCTTGAGGTCGCGACCCTCGACCGAGGCAATGGCCGTCGTGCATTCCACCGCCTTGACGACGATGCAGTAGAAGCGATGCTCTTGGTTAACTGATTATCCGTTCAGAGTTGGAGTCGACTGGCATACGCGGATCGAGGAGGTCCCGTGCGCCCAGTAACTTCGGTGCCTCATTTGGGGCGTCGCATCCGACCTCTTCTTATGCTGTCTGTCGCGTTGGGCGCCCTGTTTGTTGGCGCAACTTCAGTGCGAGCAAGCAGCAGCTTCGACGCTCCGAAGCATCTACCGAAACCCGACGTAGTTCTGACCGTCACCACTGTTGACGACATTGTTTCCAACGCTGACAGGCAGCTCTCCCTCCGAGAAGCCTTCAGCGCCGCGGCTCTGTACCGTGGGACGGTCGCGATCGATCTAATTCCCGGCGATGTCCATCGTTTGATCTGTGGCGAGGACGAAGACGAAAACGCCTCAGGCGACCTCGACTTTGTGGGGCGAAACACCCTCATCTTGCGCGGCGGCGGCGCGACAATTTCGCCGGCTGCGGGCCCGTGCCCCATGGATCGACTGATCGACGCCCCCGGCGGTGGCACCCTCGTCTTGTACGACCTAGTACTCGTTGGAGGTCGGGCTAGTTCCGACGGCGGTGCCGTTCGAGGTCAGGTGGTTTCGCTCATCGAATCGCGGATTCATCGAAGCGCCGCTCTTGGCGGACGCGGCGGTGCGATCTTTGCCACCGGCGACGTCGCCATAGTGACGAGCGTGCTAACGCAGAACTCGGCACTGACAAACGGAGCGACCGCAGAAGGCACCGGCGGTGCGGTCCATACCCTCGAAGACATATGGATTTCTGACTCTACGCTCGTCGACAACTTGGCTGCCTATGACGGCGGCGCGATCTATGTCGGAAACGGTCGCGAAGCGACCGTGCTCGGCTCACGGCTGGCGCAGAATCGGACGGACTTCGGGCGTGGAGGCGCGATCTTTGGCGGCGGTGATGCATCCGTTCGTCTGTTAGGAGACTTGTTTGAGGCCAATGTTGCAGCCGCCTCCTCTGCCGGAGGTGGCGCAGTGTTTGTCGACGGCAGCCTCGATGTCTCGAACACATCGTTCTTGGCTAACGAGTCGCGAAGCATCGAACTGTCTGCATTCCTAGCGAGAGGTGGTGGCGGCGGCGCCATCTATTCCGAAGGCAGGCTCACTGTCGATGACAGTCTATTTGAGGCCAATACGGCTGGTCTGGTTGGTGCTGGCGGCGCTATCAACCACAAGGGTGGGTTGGCCATAACGCGTTCTGTGGTTACAGGAAACTCCGCCGGTGGGGCTGGAGGCGGCCTGTATCTCGTCGGCAACCGCGAGCTCGGCGAGGTCATAACACTGACGTCGGTTCGTATTGACTCCAATAGGAGCAACGGAACGGGTGGCGGCGGGATCTTTACTAGTTCGGCCGGCGAGATCCGGGTCGAGGCATCGCGGATAACTGCCAACAGCGCTCTTCAGACAGGTGCGCGTGGTGGTGGCATGCTGACTCGGGGCGAGACGAACCTTGTTGGCTCCAGCTTCGACAACAACGTGGTCGGACCAAACGGTGCCGGCGGCGGCGTTCACGCCGAGCAGGGTTCGTCGGTAGCGATTCTGAACACCACGATTGCCGACAACGTCGCTGGAAGTGGCGGTGGGCTCGACGTCGACCGTGGGCCAGGAGCGATCGTCCGCATAGAGCATTCAACGCTCGCCGGTAACTCAGCCCAGTCTGGTGCGAATCTGTCGGTGCGTTCTTTGCTTGTGATCGGCTCGTCGATTGTTGGCGATGAGTCCGGTAGTGCTGGGTGCCAGCTTTTGATACCAGCGCTCAGTCTTGGTGCGAACATCGACGGCGATGGCTCATGTGGTTTGAACGGCACCGATGATGTCGCCCTCGACGGAGGCGTCGAGGTAACTCTTGGGCTCGAGGTCGAAGGCGGCCAGAGCGTGCGCCGCCCAATCGTGGAATCTGCGTTCGACAATGTTCCAGACACGGTGTGTGCCATACACCCAGTTGATCAGGTCGGGACTTCAAGGTTCGAGCGTTGCGATTCCGGCTCGGTAGAACTCCACGCTTTTGGGGTTGGAGACGACCTCCTTTCACTACCGGAAGCCGATCTGGTAACCGTCGACCTGTTGGCCAACGATCAGTTGGGCGATCGGCCGTACACAATGCGATTCATCGAGATCGACCTGCCCCGAGGCGTGCTCGTAAGCGGCACAGGGGCCAGATTGTCCGTGCGAACGTTGCTCGGCGCTCGGAGCGGGCTCATCGGTCGTTACGAAATATGCGTCGAGGCTCCTGAGCGATGCGAGACCGCTACCGTTTCGGTTCGAATCGAACCACGATCGTCGGTAGCTGGTGGCGCGGCGACGGCGACATCGACAGCTTCCACCACCGCTGTTGTCGTTCTCGCACCCACAGCTACGACCGCACCCACAGCTATGACCGCACCCGTCGTCGAGCTTGGTGCGGGCTCGATTGTTGTGGCCGCAGCCAATGGCTCGATAGTTGTGCTCGGGACCGACTTCTCCAAGCAGATCTGGGCGCCGTCGAGCCAGGTGGTCGCCATTGGCCCCAACAACGGACTGACAAGTGTGTGGCTAGTCCTCAAGAACGGCAGCGTTGTCCTGGCCGACCCCAGCGCCGAACTGTCGTCGGCGTTGAACGACGCTTCTTTTGGGGTTGCACAAACGACCTCTGACCCCACCGATCCGATTAGAGCGATTGTGGCGAGCCCGTCGGGCGAAGGCTATTTGGTGGCCCGTGAATCGGGAACCGTCGATGCCGGTGGCGATGCAATATTCAGAGGCGATCTCAGATCGTTGAGCCTCCGCGGTCAGATTGTCGACATTGTTTCGACGCCTTCTGGCCAGGGATACTGGCTTATTGGCGCCGACGGTGGCGTTTTTGCTTTCGGTGACGCCGAGTTCGTGGGTTCGCTCGGTGGCCTTGTGCTCGACCAGCCAATCGTCGGTGCTGACACCACCAACAGCGGCGCGGGTCTTTGGTTGTTTGCTGCCGACGGCGGAGTGTTCGCCTTTGGTGACGCCAAGTTCTACGGATCCGCCACGGGTAAGACCGACCGTGGAACTGTGATCGGCGGATCAAGGTCACCTGGCGGCGGCGGATACATGATGGCCAGGGCTGATGGGGGCCTGCATCTGTTCGGCGATGCCGTTTCCGAGGTCGCACCACTGGTCGTGGAGATGAGTGATCGGCTCGTCGACGTAGTGCGTCTAGCGGGCTGACCACCCGCCACTGGTCGCGCTCAGGTACCGTGCAACCGATGGAACGCCGCATCTACGGGATCGAGAACGAGTACGGCATCACCTGTACGCAGCGAGGTCAACGTCGCCTTAGCCCAGACGAGGTGGCTCGTTACTTGTTCCGACGCGTCGTGTCTTGGGGCCGAAGCTCGAACGTGTTCTTGGCCAACGGAGCTCGGCTATACCTCGATGTTGGTAGTCATCCCGAATATGCCACCCCGGAGTGCGACAAGGTCCTCGACGTTGTAACCGCCGATCGCGCTGGCGAACGCATCTTGGAACAACTCGTTGTGAACGCAGAAGAACGTCTAAACGAGGAAGGCATCAAGGGCACAATTCACCTGTTCAAGAACAACACCGACTCGGCCGGCAACTCCTATGGCTGCCACGAGAACTACATGACGACTCGCACCGACGATTTCAGCCAGTACGCCGAGGTGCTCATTCCGTTCTTTGTCAGCCGCCAGATATATGCCGGCGCCGGCAAGATTCTCGTCGGAGCGCGCGGTGCCAGCTACTCAATCGCCCAGCGGGCCGAACACATCTGGGAGGGCGTCTCGAGTGCAACGACCCGCTCGCGCCCAATAATCAACACTCGCGACGAACCGCACGCCGACGCCGAACGACACCGCAGGCTTCACGTGATAGTTGGCGACTCGAGCATGTCTGAGTACACGGCATTCCTGAAGGTGGGGGCCACATCGATTCTGCTGCGGATGCTTGAGGATCCATCGGTTGTACTGCGCGATCTAACTCTCGAGAATCCAATTCGGGCTATTCGCGAGATAAGTCACGACATCACCTGCACCCGAAAAGTCAGGCTTGCAAACGGTCGTGAGGCATCTGCTTTTGAGATTCAGTCCGAGTACCTGAATCGAGCGCTGCGGTACGCCGAGAACCACGATCTTCAGCCAGACGAGGTCGTGGCGCTAGGTATGTGGGAACACTGCATGTCTCGTATCGAACACGACCCACTGAGCCTCGACCGCGAGATCGATTGGGTCATCAAGTACCGTCTGATCGAGCGCTACCGAGCCAAACATGGTCTCGAGCTCGGCGATGCCAAGATTCAACTAATCGACCTTCAGTATCACGACGTCAACCAGGACAGAGGCCTGTTCTATCTGCTGCAAGAAAACGGCGCGGTGGAGCGTATGTGCACAGACGCTGATATCGAACACGCCGTCGAGCACCCCCCCGAAACAACTAGGGCGCGGCTGCGGGGCGAGTTCATTCGCAAAGCCAAGGAACACAAACGGGACTACACCGTCGACTGGGTGCACCTAAAGCTCAACGACCAGGCCCAACGCACTGTGTTGTGCAAGGACCCGTTCAAGGCCTACGACGACCGAGTAGACAAACTCATCGAGAGCCTCTGACATGCCTCGCTTCGCTACAGGAGTAGTCGAGGCTGTCACCCAACAACGGGCGGGCCTCCAGCGAGTTGTGGTGGCCGGGAGACCCGCCTATGTATTAACTGAGGTAGTCGGCCCTGTACACGTCGGTGAGACGGTCGTGGTTAACACCACTGCGGTCGACCGGAGCCTCGGGACTGGCAGCTACGACGTCGTGCATTGGAACCTGGCCAACCGCAGCATCAAGGTGCCAGGCGCTGGCCACATCATGAAGGCCAGGTACACATCGGCTCAACTCGACTCCGGTACGTGGGACACCGACGACGGCCCCTGTGCCGACACTGCTCCCCACGACGTTCGTTCGCTCGTCGCCGGCACCGTTGTGGTTGGCTGCCAACTGCATAGCCACGTAGGGGCGTTGGCCGCCGCGATCTCAGCTGACGCTGGGCCAACTGTTGGTTATGTGATGACCGACAGTGCGGCCTTGCCGATGGCGCTGTCAGACCTTGTGGCCCAATGCCGCGATCTTGGGTTAATCGGCCCGACGGCTAGCGCCGGGCAGGCCTTTGGAGCCGAGTACGAGGCTGTCACCGTGCCATCAGCAGTTGCCGCGTGTGTCCATGGCGGTGCCGGCGTCGTGATTGTTGGGCCAGGACCGGGCCACGTAGGCACAGCCGATGGCCTGTCGTTCAGCGGCATCGATCTTGTCGGACATCTCGATTTGCTGGCAGCACTCGGCGCTCGAACAGTATTGGCAATCAGATGGTCGTCCGCCGAAGAACGCGAACGTCACGTCGGACTCTCGCACCACACCAGAACCCTGCTCGGCCTCTTCGCTCGTAGCCACGTTGTCCCGGTGGCAAACCCAACAATGCGCGATGCCGTCGACCGCTTCGCGAGCGACTCAGGCCTCGCCGACGTCGCTCTAGTCACCGAGCCAGTCGACGTAGCGGCATCGATGGTGGCCCAAGGGCTAGAGGTTGCCACCATGGGCCGATCGTTGCGTGCCGACACAGGCGCGCTTGCTGCGTTGGGCGCCGCGGCCAGCAAAGCAAGGCAAATGTGTGGATCGTGAACCGTTGCGCACCCTATTGCACACCGAGTGCTGGCCGACTGTTCACGAAGTGACTATGTCTGCCGCGGAATCTCAATCGAGCTCCGGTAGTGTCGCTCTCACGTGACGGCCACCGACTCGACCCGTAGCGCCGCACCGTCGGCCTTTGATGTCCTTCCCGAGTGGGACGGTCTAGAGGCCGATGTCTTCGTCGACGACGCCGCCGAGCTCACCACCCGTTCGGCTCTTCGACAGGCTCTCGAGTGGGGCGCCGTAATAATTGGTGCGCTGATTGCCGCCCTGTTGATAAAAACCTTCCTGTTCCAGGCTTTCTTCATTCCTACTGGCTCGATGGAACAAACGCTTCAGGTTGGCGATCGCGTTCTTGTCAACAAGATTAGCTACGACTATGGCGATCTTTCGCGGGGCGACGTCGTGGTCTTCCACCGCCCTCCCGCCGCGCCTCGTACTGATTCGGGTGTCGAGGAGTTCATCAAGCGCGTCATCGGACTGCCAGGAGACACGATCGAGGCAATCGATGGACAGGTCTTCCTAAATGGTGTTGCCATCGAGGAGCCGTACGTCGACCATGGCGATGTGACCACGAACTTGCCGCGCACAGAGGTGCCAGAAGGCCACATGTTCGTAATGGGCGATAACCGCAACAACTCTACCGATAGCCGAATATTTGGGCCGGTCGAACAAGAGCTACTCGTCGGTAAGGCGTTCCTGGTGGTTTGGCCACCAAAGTCGATCGGTTCGCTCTAGCTGAGCCCGCAGCGCCTCTAGGTCGGCTCGGGTTCGCTGGTTGAGTCGATCACGTTCATTAACCGGTCGACATGATCGCTGTACACCCCATCGAGACCCATGGCCACAAGTTCGCCGATAACGCGTTCGAGTTGGGCATCCCAGCCAAGGCAATATCGGTCGAACCGGTGAAAGAGGGTGCATAGGCCGCCAGACCAATCAGAGTGATGCATATTGATGGCGTCGATTCCCGCGTTGGCAAGGGCTGCGGCTCGGCGTTCGGGGCCCTCACGCATCCGTGAGTACCGAGTGGAGTCGACAAGTTTGGCCGACGTGAGGTCGCGCCACGACGCGACTACCTCCCATTGCGGGTAACACAACCACATTCGTTGTTCGATTCCGGCCTCTCGAGCCACGCGAATTGTCTCCCGAACGGTTGCGGCGTCCTTAACATCGAGCGATAACTCGTAGTCGGTGCCGCAGGCGTCGAGCAGTTCGGCCAGCGTTGGAATGTGATCTGGAAGTTCGCTACGGCGAACTTCGCTAACTGGCCGTTTCAAGAAACCGAACAGGCCACGGCGTACGACACCATCGTGATCGAGAATTACGTGACCATCTGCGGTGACCCAAACGTCGCTCTCCAGGCCGGTGGCGCCAAGTTTGAGCGCCAAAGCAAAGCCTTCGAGAGTGTTCTCGGGCGCATGGGCCTTAGCGCCACGATGTCCGAAACCAATTGGTGGCCTCCGCAGTGAGGCATGCCGTTGCTGCATTACTCCATCATGGCCTACAAAAAGTCTGTAGATGTCACTTGTCATGTCCTTAACGCGGCGGCCAAGAGGTCCGATGGATCGAGGCAAGCACCAAGGAGCCACATGGCGAAAATCCGGGCGAGCTGCCCCACATGTGCAGATGTCGAACTAACAACCGATGATGTCATCGTGCGCGTATGTGCCGACGACAACTCCGGTACGTACACGTTCTCGTGTCCGTTATGTCAGGCACAAGTGATTAAGCCCGCAGAACAACATATAGTCGACCTGCTTACGGCGTCGGGAGTGAGAGTAGTGGTGTGGACGCTCCCAGCCGAGTTGCTGGAGCGACCGGTGGGCCTACCGTTCACTCATGACGACCTGCTCGATTTTCATGCTCAATTGCATGACGAAGCAAATGTCATGGAAGCACTGGCGGAGTTGGTCAAGAACGTATCCTGAGGCGAGAGCTTCCAATCGATTGAGCGCAGGCGGCACCCTTGAGATCTACTCGGGGGTGTCTCGCTCGTTTTGAGACGCCTTACACTTGTAACCGATGTCTGTCTTGTGGTTTGGCCCAGCTATTGCCTTGGTGATCGGGGCCATCGCCATTGCCAAGCAGGTTGTGGTGGTTCGATCACTTGCCGCCGAAACTGAGTCGGCGCTGGCTGAGGCCGGCGAGGTGTTATCGATAGTGTCGATCGAACAAGGCGGCTTCGACATCGTGCTTGGTCGCCTCGGGGTGGCTGCGAGCTCAATCGGCGGACCGTGGCGCGCGACATCCACATCAGCGCGCCTCATGGGCCGGTGGTGGCGGCAGGGGCGGCCCCAACAACTCGATGCCGACGACGTACCCTCGTTGCCATGAGCATCTCGAGCACCGAGATCATAATTGTGGCGCTCGTAGCCCTTATCGCACTAGGTCCTCAGCGACTCCCCGAGGCTCTACGAACCGCAGGCAAGATGTATCGCCAGTTCAAAGACGTCACTGGGTCAGTCCAGCGCGAGATCAACAGCGTGGTCAACGAGACCACCGGCATGGTCACCGACACAGCCAAGATGGTTACCGAGCCAATGGCCGAGATCATAAGGCCGGCCCCGTCGACCA
This sequence comes from uncultured Acidimicrobiales bacterium, assembly GCA_964569385.1. Lineage (GTDB taxonomy): Bacteria > Actinomycetota > Acidimicrobiia > Acidimicrobiales > Poriferisodalaceae > JAADHX01. Next base: position 100,576 of record CAZMUM010000011.1, on the reverse strand, counting down.
AGAATGATGCCTTTAGGCCGGACGGCGATGACGCCAAGGCGTCTGGCAACAAGATACCTGCCGACAATCGCCCAGCCGACGAGATGCCAGCCGACGAGATGCCAGCCGACGAGCTAGCTGCCGACGAGACACCGGCTGAGGAGCCACTTGCCGACGAACCCTCGGGCCCGACCTCATGACCGAGGTCGAAACCGAAACCCCTCGAGCCGAGGGCCTGACCTTCTGGGATCACCTTGGCGAGCTTCGCACCAGGTTGATCCGGTCGTTTATCGCCATTGGCCTTGGCGCCGCCGTAGTGATCGGATTCTGGGATGCCGTCTCGGAGTTCTTTCTTGGTCCCTATTGCAAGGTTCTGGCCGATATTCGCCCAGACGAGACTTGTTCGTTGTACATACGTGACCCCATCGAGGGCTTTCGAACCAGGCTGACGGTCGGATTCATGGGTGGGGTTGCGTTGGCGATGCCAGTCGTGCTCTGGCAGCTGTGGCGCTTCGTAACGCCTGCTCTGAAGCCTGGCGAGAAGCGTTGGGCCATTCCGTTCGTAGTAGCCGCCGTTATCTTGTTTGCGACGGGGGTGGCGCTTGGTTACTGGACCTTCCCCCGTGCTCTCGAGTTCTTCATCGATGTAGGCGGCCCCAACATCGACCCGTTGTTCGGCCCGGCCGAGTACTTCAACCTCATCGCATTCTTGATGTTGAGTTTCGGCATTGGTTTCGAGTTCCCGATCCTGCTCATCTTTATGCAGCTGGCCGGAATCGTCGACTACAAAGCGTTAGCTGGAGCCCGCCGATTTGCCATTGTCGGAATTGTCATCTTGGCGGCCGTAATCACCCCAACCGGCGACCCCATCACCCTGGCTGCGTTATCGGTCCCGTTGTATGTCTTTTACGAAGCCAGCATCGTGATTGGCTACTTCCTGACTCGTAATCGCCGGCCAGAGACCCGCAGTCTTAAGGATCGTCTGCCTTCGTGGATGCGTAACGATAACAAGTGAAATCGTCAGCAGGTGGTCGATCCAGTTTCGTTAGCGGGCTGCTGTTCGCACCAGATGACTTCCAGTTGGCTGCCTTCGATGCCATCGATGAAGGCGAGAATGTGCTTGTCGCCGCGCCCACCTCGAGCGGAAAGACACTCGTCGCCGACTACGCCATCGACCGGGCCCTTGCCGCCAAACAACGGGTGTTCTACACCACCCCAATCAAGGCCTTGTCGAACCAAAAGTTCAGCGACCTTCAGCGTCAGCTCGGTACCGACACGGTTGGTCTGCTGACCGGCGACAACGTCGTCCGCCCCGATGCAGAAGTGGTCGTGATGACCACCGAGGTTCTGCGAAACATGATCTATGCCGCCGCGCCTGCTCTCGGCCGCCTTGGCACGGTGGTCCTCGATGAGGTTCATTACCTCCAGGACACGTACCGGGGGCCAGTCTGGGAAGAGGTCATAATTCAGACGCCTGAGAACGTTCGCCTTGTCGGGTTGTCGGCCACGGTTTCGAATGCCCACGAGCTGGCCGAGTGGATCGCCACCATTCGAGGGTCTTGTCGCTGCGTGGTGGAGACCACCAGGCCAGTCGAACTTCAGCAACGATTCCTCGTAGCTGATCGGGTTAAGCGCGAGCTGGTCGACATGGCCACGCTGAAAGGCGACGCGCCCCGGCCCGAAACCGGTCGATTCATCGCCAAACACGCCAACAGCCGCGGGCCTTCTGGTGGTTCGCGTAAGGGCGGACGCAAACGGTTGGCTCGGCCGCGCCGAACCGACGTTGTCCGTCATCTTGACGCCAAGGACAGGCTGCCAGCGATCTTTTTCATCTTTAGTCGGCAGGGGTGCGAAGACGCCGTAGCTCAATGTCTGGGCGGCGGTATCGGGTTCTTGGATCCCGCCGAAGCCCAGCGGGCAGCAGCCATTGCGGGCGACCACACGAAACAGCTGAGCAGCCAGGACCTGGCTGCCCTCGACTACCAACAGTTCCTTCAGGGGTTACAAGCAGGCCTTGCTGCGCACCACGCCGGGATGGTCCCGCCATTCAAAGAAGCTGTCGAGGAGTGCTTTCAAGCCGGGCTGTTACACGCCGTTTTCGCCACCGAAACGTTGGCTCTCGGGGTAAACATGCCCGCTCGATCTGTGGTCATCGAACAGCTAAGCCGATTTCGAGGCGAGGGTCACGTGATGCTGACTCCTGGCGATTTTGCCCAGCTAACGGGCCGGGCCGGGCGTCGCGGTATCGACGAAATCGGTTACGCGTACACGATGTGGTCGCCCTGGGTCGAGTTCGCCGAGGTGGCCAGGCTGGCTGGCAGCAAGGACTATGCGCTTAGGTCGGTGTTCCGGCCCACCTTCAACATGGCCGCCAACCTCGTCGCTACCCGCACCGAGGAAGGCGCAATCGACTTACTTCAACAATCGTTCGCCCAGTTTCAGGCTGACAGACAAATTGTGGGGCTAACCAGGGAGTTGGGCAGAATTCGCCAACAGTTCGACGAACGAGGCGCTGGCTTACTCGACACCTACGGCACGACGGACCCGCCGCCCAAACGCTCCGCAACTAACCCGCGACCCACCTCGCCGAACTCTGCTCACCAGGACAGCCCTCGGGTTATCGAGCGCGCCCTTAGCCGAATGAAACCGGGCATGGTTCTAAGCGACGACCGACGCCGCAAGGGCGACCTTTTGCTGGTTCTGGGTGTTTCGCAGCGAAGGAATCTGGGTGCACGTCTTCGTGTGGTCAACTCGAGGGGCAAGACGATGATGATCGGCGCCTCAGACCTCGCTGTTGTGCCAGACGTAACCGACAAGATCGATCTACCAACGCCATACCGACCCGAACGCCGAGACTTCCAGAAGCGGGCAGCTACGGCATTGCGGCTAACCGAGAAACTGATCAAGGCCGAATCCCAACACGAACCCCAAGACGAATCGGAGGTCGATGTGGCGCCAGACATCGACCTCGACATGTGGCATGTGGACCACCAACGTTTCCAGCAGGCTCGCACCGACGTCGAACGAATTGAACACCAACTCGACTCTGCTGCCGACGGGCTTGGTCATGCTCTTCGCGCGGTGGTCGATGTGCTCCGCGAGCTTGGGTATGTCGAAGGCTGGTCGCTTACCGCTGGTGGCGAGATGTTGCGACGGGTGTTCCACGAAAACGATCTTTGGGTGACCGAAGCCGTAATTTCGGGCGTGTTCGACGACCTCGACCCGGCCAGACTGGCGGGCGTGGCCTCTTCGATGACATATGAACATCGCGGCGGCGGTACACCACCAGACTCGTGGTTTCCCGACGACCTGACTAGGGGCCGCGTTGGCGATCTTCGGGGCGTGTCGAGGCGGATTGGTGCGGCCCAACGCCGTCACGGTCAGCCCGAGGCGCCAGAGCCCGACGCCGGGTTCCTGGCCGCAGCCCACGCTTGGGCGCTCGGGATCGAACTCAGCGAACTGCTCGAAACCGAAGAGTTGTCCGGAGGCGACTTTGTCAGACAGATTCGTCAGCTCGTCGACCTTCTACGCCAGATCGCCTCGATCACGCCGATTTCGGCAACCGCAGCCGCAGCCAGGGATGCTCAGAGCGCCCTCGACCGCGGGCTGGTGGCCGCGGCGAACCGGATCACGTCATGACCATCAAAGCTGGCCAAGAGTGGGGAGCTCTTGGCTCACTGCCTGATGGGGCTCCGATCGCGGGCTCCGACGAGGAACTTGGTTCGATCGTTGTGAAACTGTGCCAGGCCCGGCGCGGTCAACGCACCTCCGAAGCGCCTATGGGCCCCGTCGGGCTTACCGGCGGGTCGTTGTGGCGCACTATGGGTGCATCTAGCGGGGGAGCCGACCGACTGGCCAGCGAGGCTCTCGTTGCCCCCGTCGACGTGGGCCGGGTGCTTCTCGACGGCACGATCCATTGGTTCGTGAGCCACCTAGTGGCCCGCAGCGGTTGGGCCAGAGGTCGGATTCTTGGGTTAATGAACAGTGAGTTTCTTGGCGACTGGGACGTCGCCACTCGGTCTCACCCAAACGACGGCCGCCTCGACCTTTTCGACAGCAACCTATCGCTTACCGACCGCTGGAAGGCCAAACGTCGGCTCCCAACGGGCGGCCACGTTCCCCACCCTGGCATTGAGACCAGGCGGCTCAAGGCATACCAAACCGAGTTCGACCCGCCCCTCGACGTCTACCTCGACGGCGTTGTCCATCGCCAGGTTCGCACCATGACCGTCGCCGTCGAACCCGACGCCCTAATCGTCGTCGCCTAATGGGGATCGACCAAGTCCCTTAACCGCAACCTGTGCCTAAAACTGCGGTCCCAACCGCGGTTTTAGGCACAGGTTGGCGAAACTTGGGGTTGAAGCCACGAAACGTGGCGGATGGAACGCTGTGAGCGGTCCCACTGGTAGGCCCGTTTGGCTCGTACCATCTGCCAACGGATGAACGTGTACGCGACCGAAGAGTTCAGCGCAGATGAACAGGATGTTCTGCGTCGATACTTCACCAACCTCGACCAGCCTGTATTCGCGCTGGTCAACCTTCCTGAGGTAGTGAAGGGCGCGCTGTTCGCTCGCTACTCCCGCACCCATAAGAGCCTTCGGCGCCTCTTTCTCGATGAGTTTGTGGGCGATCTCGATATCGAGGGTGACCAGTCAGTTGATGCGACAGTCGGGCTGGAGCGAGCCGACGAGTTATATCAAAAGGTGTTCGTCGAATACGGCGACGACTCGGTGGCCCAGCTTGGCGGTGTCCACCTGGCGTGTGAGCAGTCTTCGAACCTGCTCACCAAGATCCTCGAACGAGGCCGGCTCATGTCGTACCTCGAGCAGTCGACTCGATATCTGTCCTACGACAACCGACTAGATGGGCGCTATCGGTACTTCCGTGACCCGGAGCTGCTGGCATCGTCGATGGGTACGCGTTATGTGGGCGATATGGACCGAATCTTCGATTCCTACGCCGAGCTGACCGGCCCGATGCTCGAATTCTTCAAGGCCAACAACCCCAAACCAGACGGCGTTGGCGATTTCGCACACCGGCAAACGGTGAAAGCTAAGTCATTGGACTCCATTCGGGGCATGCTTCCGGCCGCTTCATTGTCGAACGTTGGTATCTATGGCTCCGGACAGGCATACGAGGGCCTGCTGCTCCGTATGCGAGCCAGTGCTCTACCCGAGGCTCGGGCCTATGCCGACATGATGCTCACCGAACTACGTAAGGTCATTCCGTCGTTCCTGCGCCGCGTCGACATTGCAGAACGTGGTGGCGTTTGGTCGCAGTACTTCACCGACAACCGTGAGTCGATGCAGGAAATAACGGCGGAACTTCTTGGCGATGTTTCAGCCCCAGACCCCGTCGATGGGAGCCCAGACGTAGACCTCATCGACTGGGATCCTGAAGGCGAAGACAAGGTCCTAGCGGCCATGTTGTATAGCTACTCGAACCTTCCCGAACGCACCCTGATCGGCAAGGTTCGCCAGATGTCGGCCGACCAACGCCAGTCGATTGTTCGGGCCTATGCCGGCGAGCGGACCAATCGTCGGCATCGACCCGGTCGGGCGCTCGAACGAACCGACTACAGGTTCGACATTGTCAGCGACTACGGCGCCTTTCGAGACCTCCAGCGACACCGGATGCTTACAATCGAATGGCAGAGCCTCACACCGCATCACGGCTTTGTGCGCCCCGAAAGTATCGACGTGGCCGGATACGGCGAAGCCTTCAACCGGGTTATGGACCGTTCCGCAGCGCTCCATGACGATCTCAGCAAAGACTTCCCAAATCACGCTCCATACGCGGTTTCGATGGCATTCCGGATTCGTTATGCAATGCAGCTCAACGTGCGCTCGGCCATGCACACTCTCGAACTGCGTTCGGCGCCAGCTGGTCATCCGGCATATCGGCGGATCGCCCAAGAGATGTACCGCCAGATCGGCAGCGTGGCCGGACACCATGCCCTAGCCGAACTGTTCCGTTTCATGGACATGACCGACGGCGGCACCGGCAGACTCGAAGCCGAACGACGGGCCGAACAACGCCGCTCTGGATAGTCGGGTCGCTTCGTCAAGGCTCCGCTCTGTGTAGTCGGGTCGCTTCGTCAAGGCTCCGCTCTGTGTAGTCGGGTCGCTTCGTCAAGGCTCCGCTCTGTGGCATCGGTAGGCTTACTGGGTGTCGACTCAACGAAACCCCATCGATCAGGCCCTCGACCTCTTCGTATTCGCGCCGTTAGGTGCAACTATCGAGTTCTGGGAGAAGATGCCAGAACTGGCCCAACTCGGACGCGATCGTCTAGGCGCCCAGGCTCCCGCCGCCCGCATGATTGGCGAGTTCGCCGTAAAGACCGGCCGCAAGAAGGTTGAGGCAGGTATCGACAGCTTCGCTAACACCGGCCGCAAGTTCGCTGGGGCCCAAGTCGACCCCGACAATACAGTCGAACCCGGCGAAGCCGCCCAACAAGATCCAGCCCCCTCAGCGCCAGCACCGGACGACTCCGATTTGGCCATCGACGACTACGACGGACTTCCTGCGGTTCAGATCATTCCCGCTCTCGCCAACATCTCGGCCGTCGAGCGCGACCTTATCCGGGCCCACGAGACGGCTGGTCGCGGCCGGCGTACGATCCTCGGAAAACTCGACCAGCTCGACGCCCGCGACAAGAGCTAGGTCGGGCGAGCGTGGCCGGAGTTGCCGTCAAGAACGGCCCAGAGGTTTCAGCTCGCGAGGCTGTTGTCGACGATTTGGGTGCCATCATCGATATCGCCCAGCAAGGGCTCGACGAACAACGCGACGCCAGAGGCGGGCCTATCTGGGCAGTACGCGAGACCCGGTCGGCACCGTTCGAGCTGAGCCTGCGCGAAGCGCTAACCGACCCAGACCATTTGGTGCTTGTCGGAACAATCGACGATGTGGTGGTTGGTTATGCCGCGGTACGGGCCGAGCTGATGCGTTCTGGTGAGGCCCTGGGTGTCATCGAAGACCTACACGTGCTCGAAGGGGCCCGCGAGGTCGGTGTGGCCGAGAGCATTATCGACCTTGTTATCCCATGGTGCGAGGCTCGCAACTGTGTGGGCATCGATGCCCTGGCGTTGCCAGGCAACCGGGCTACCAAGAACTTCTTCGAGAGCTTCGGGTTCAAGGCCCGCCTGCTGACGGTTCACCGGCCGTTGCAGACATACCGCTCAGCTGGGGCCACCGACTAGCCCGACTTGGCGATGGCCCGAGCCGCCGCCGCGATCCGAGGCGTCATCACCGCAGCGCTAGTAGCCCCGGTGGAGCGATACACCTGCGTCGGGGCGCCTTCGATCAGGGCCATGACAAGGATCGCACGAATACGGGCCTGACTCGGCGTGACCGAAGAGTCGAAACGTTGGATCAGGCCCGATATGGCGCCGTAGATCTGTTCGTGGACCTCGGCCCAGGCGGTCATGAGTTGGCGATTATGTGCCGCGAGGGCCCCAACGAGCGCGTACACACTGGGGTTTGGATCGGCGAAACGCCCAACCAACGCTTCGATGATCGCGTCGACCTCGGTCTCGGCTGAAATCTGTACGAAATCAGCGGAATGTTCTGCCCGCAGAATGGCGTCAAGCAAGTCGTCTCGGGTCGCGAAGTAGTACTGAAGGTTTCCGAGCTTCATTCCAGCTCGATCGGCGATTCGCCTCATGACGAACCCGTCGGGGCCGTGATCGAGCAGCGTCTTACGGGCAACGGCTAGAACCTCTGAGTGTCTTCTTGACGTTTCTGACCGAGGAGGTGCGCCCACCCTTGTGATCATAGTTGCAAGCGGAGAGCTGTTAGGTCGTCGACCTAGCTGTAGGTCATCGACCTAAG
>CAZMUM010000011.1:0-92667 GCA_964569385.1 uncultured Acidimicrobiales bacterium | reverse complement strand
GTTGCAAGCGGAGAGCTGTTAGGTCGTCGACCTAGCTGTAGGTCATCGACCTAAGTCGGTCGCGCGCTGCGGTCGAGTTCGGACGACGTGGGACAATTAGGGACATGCGCACCGTTTCTTGGACCCAGATGGCCGATGGCACCCAGGCCGACTATGAGATGCTTGCTCCTGCCGAGAACGTCCATCTTCGGGGCAATCTGGTTGGCAACCTGATATCGATGCTCGAGATGATGCGGGGCACCAGGTTGGGTTATCAGATCGATCGCTACGACCACTCCCTGCAGGCCGCAACCAGGGCCCACCGCAATGACGAATCGATCGATATGGTCGTTGGCGCCCTGCTTCACGATGTGGCCGACTGCTTTGCGCCCGAAAATCACAGCGCAGCCGCGGCAACATTGCTCGAACCGTACGTCGACGAGCGAACCCATTGGGTTGTCAAGCACCACGGTCTGTTCCAGGGGTACTACTACTTTCACCACCTTGGCGGCAACCGAGACGCACGCGACGAGTTCGCCGCGGCTGAGTATTACGAAGACTGTGTTTGGTTCTGCCAGGAGTACGACCAGAACTGTTTCGACCCTGGGTACGACTCAATGACCATCGACGATTTCAGGCCCATGCTGGGAGAACTCTTCTCGCGTCAGTCGTCTATGGGGCTGGCTGGTTAATTTCGAGCAGGTTGCCATCGGGGTCCGAGAAGAACGCCTGACTAGCGCCGTTCGCCAGCGAGGTTGGATCCGACACCTGGATTCCGGCGTCCATCAAGGAGCTCCGTGTTGCGTCGAGGTCGACTACTCCGAAGGCAAAATGTTGGCCTGGTGCCGGCGTAGAACCTTCGACAACTATCAGGTGCAACTCGCTCGACCCGACCCCAAGCCAGGCGCCCTCGACGCTGAGAGCGGGGCGGGCGAGACGGCTCAACCCAAGGGTTTGTTCGTAAAACACCAGGGACTGTTCGAGGTTCGAAACGTTGATGCTGACGTGTTGGATCGAACCTAGTTTGAGAGCGGTCATGGGTCCACCGTAACCATCTGCCGTCGTTGTCTCACAGATCTGGCACTCTGAGGGCGTGAAGAAGTACGGTCCAAGATCATTCGATGGCGGAATCGATCAGGTTCCGCTGCCAGACGCGAGCGGCGAGCTCTGGTTGTGTGGCAAACATGCGATCGGCCCCGATGTCGATGCCGCCCTTGTAAGGGCCAACGATTCCGACACGGTGGTGTGCCTCAACGAACGACACGAGCTTGAGGATCGATACCCCGAGTACGTTGTTTGGCTTGACGCCAGCGATAGCGAACGCGTTATATGGCATCCGATTCCAGATCTTCACGTACCAACCCTCGAAGAAGCCCACGATTTGGTCGGTGAGATAGTGCGGCGAGTGACCAACGGCCGCAAAGTTCTCGTCCATTGCGCGGCTGGCATCGGCCGCACCGGCACCACCGCAACCATGGTCTTGATCGCTCTGGGGTTGTCTGCCGCTGATGCCTTAGAAGTGGTAGGCGCCAGTAGGCCGATGGCGGGCCCAGAGGTTGGTGCCCAGTCGCGGCTGGTGGAGAGGTACGCGGCCGAATTGCCGTGACACGCTGTTCGGTCAGCCAGCGTTGATGGTTGTTAGGTCATCGCCGATGACGATCTCACCGTCGAAGTGTTTGGCCGCGATTGCCTGCCATTCGCCGTATTGGTCGGGGTTCGGTGGCGGCACCATGTGCGTCAGAACCAGGGTCCGCACTCGACCAGCGGCCGCGGTCTGACCAGCTTGGCCGACGGTGGAGTGATAGTCGACAATGTCCTGAAGCATGGCGCTAGGGATGCTACGAACGATGTCGTCGCGGATGACGGTCTGCACGTAGACGTCGGCGTCTTCCACAAGTTTGGTTAACCCCTCGCACGGAATCGTGTCGCCGGCGACGGCAGCCACTACCTCTCGATGCGCCAGTCGATACCCGAGAGTTGGCGCTACCGGGGCATGTTCGGTGTGAGCACACTCGATTTCGACATCGCCAACTGTGAAGTAGTCTCCGCCGTCGTGTTCGGTGACTTCGACGATCGGGCCATTTCTGAGCATGTCGTGATGCGCAATCCGGTAGCCGATGTCGGGCTCGAGGCTTGCGAGCACCCGGTTGACATATTGTGCGGTTCCCTTAGGCCCATGGATCGATAGCGACGCATTGCCCTGCGACATCACCCACTGCGTTGTGACCACGTCGCCGAGGGCACAGATGTGATCGCTGTGAAGGTGGGTTATGAGAACCGCCGACAGTTGATTTGGCATGGTCGAAGCCCCGGCAAGTCGCATCACAACTCCGCGGCCAGCATCGACGAGGATGCGGGTCTCGGCGGCTTTGACGAGAGTTGAAGGCCCAGCCCGGTTTGGGTCTGGCAGTGGCGAGCCTGTACCAGTCAGAATGATTTCCATGGCCCCATTGTCGACCATCGTCGCCGCGGTGCCAAGATGGAGAAGCACCCCAATAGAGCAGGACCCAAACATGGGCATCGACGACTCAGACATGCGAGACGAGGTCGACCGTTCTCTCGACGCGCTTGCTGGTGGCCCTGGCGCCAACCGCGCCGCCATTAGCGGTGCTGGCGAGTGGGCATCTGCGTTTTCGGTGACCGAACTGGCCTCGGTAGCCATTGCGGCAGCCACGAGCGAAGTAGCGGCGTTGGCGGGGCGCGACTCAGCAGTTGACCAACGAATGGCTTCGTACTGGTTCGGATGGTCCCTCGATCCCATTGGGTGGGAGCGAGCCCCGACCTGGGACTCGGTGGCCGGTCTGTACGAGACGTCCGACGGTTGGATCAGACTGCACACCAATGCTCCACACCATCGTGTTGCCGCTCTAGAAGTATTGACAGCAGACGGCAATCGAGACGCCGTGGCCCAAGCAGTGCAGCGCTGGACCGGAGCCGATCTTGAGGCCGCGATCGCTGACGCAAACGGCTGTTCTGCCGAAATGCGTTCTGTTGAACAATGGCGAGATCACGTTGCGGGTCAATCGGTGGCCGCCGAGCCTCTAGTTGCCTGGGCCGACGGGTCACTGTCGACGCTCAGAGACTCAGTTGGGTCTAACGACCGGCGTTCCGATAGGCCGCTGGCTGGTCTCAGAGTTCTCGATCTCACCAGGGTCTTGGCCGGCCCGATTGCTACTCGGTTCCTGGCCGGGTGGGGTGCCGAAGTGCTGCGGATCGACCCTCCAGGATGGGAAGAAGACAACGTCGTGCCAGAGGTAACGCTCGGCAAGAGGTGTGCCAGGCTCGACCTTATGAACCGTACCGACTTGACCGTGTTCGAGGGTCTAGTTGCGTCGTCGGACGTGTTTATCCACGGTTACCGGCCCGACGCCCTAGACCGTCTTGGGCTTACGGCCGAACGTTGTCAGATGCTCAGGCCCGGACTAATCGACGTGTCGCTCGATGCCTACGGCTGGTCGGGTCCCTGGGCTGGCCGGCGTGGTTACGACAGCCTGGTGCAGATGAGCTCTGGCATCGCTCACCAGGGCATGTTGATTGCACGAACCGACACCCCAAATCCGCTGCCTGTACAGGCGCTCGACCATGGCGCCGGCTACCTTCTGGCCGCGGCAGCGATACGAGGGCTTCGGCGTCGTGTCATCACGGGCCAGGGCGTCATTGCCAAGTGTTCGCTGGCCAGAACGGCCAAATTGTTAACCGACGGACCGGCGGGCTCGTTCGACTCTGAGTTAGAGCCGCTAGCCGCCGCAGACTACAACGGCGATCCTGAGGTTACGCCGTGGGGCCTTGGCAGGCGCTTGAAACCGCCAGCTTCGATCGAGGGCATCGACATGCAATGGGATCGACCTTCTACCGCTCTCGGAAGTCATTCGCCGGTCTGGTAGCCAGGATTCGAACTTTGCGCCGGCATCGACAGGGCGAACGAAGTTCGGCCGTAGAGTTTGGCCATGATTTCGAACAGAGACGTCATGGAGATGCTGTCCGAACTGGTGACTCTCACAACGTTGGCCGAAGAAAGCCCGCAGTCGTTCAAGGTGAGGGCCTATGAGAACGCTCGCCTCGGGCTAGAAGCCGATGGTCGAGACGTTACCGCGTTGACGGCCACCGAGCTGGTCAAGATCAAGGGTGTCGGCAAGGCCACGGCCAGCAAGATCCGCGAATATGTCGACACTGGTGAAGTCACCAAGCTTCAGGTGTTGAGAAACGAGTTTCCGTTCTCGATCGTCGAGCTCAGTCGTATCCCTGGTGTTGGGCCCAAGACTCTGAAGATCATGAGGGCCAAGCTCGGAATCGAAGACGTCGAGTCGCTAAAGGCCGCTATAGCGGCCGAACAGCTACGCACCTTGCCGGGCCTGGGCGCCACGAGCGAGGCCAAGATCGCCAAGTCGATCGAACGGCTTGGCCTTTCTGGGAAGGATCGGCGAACTCCGATTGGTGACGCGTTGCCTCTGGCACTGCGGCTGGTGGAGTTCCTCGAGAGTTTGCCAGAAGTCGAGCAAGCAATGTACTGCGGCAGTCTTCGCCGTTTCTCCGAAACCATCGGCGATATCGATATTACGGTCGCCTCGAATGACGGCCAAGCCGTAATGGCCGCGGTGGTCCGTCATCCTGAGGCCGACGACATCGTCGTCAACGGCAAAACAAAGACATCGTTCCTTACTCCCACCGGGCTCCAGGTCGATGTTCGGGTCGTGACGCCAGAACAATTTGGCGCCGCGACGCTCTACTTCACCGGGTCGAAGGCCCATAACATCGAGCTGCGACAGCGAGCCCTCGACCGAGGCTGGCTACTCAACGAGTACGGCCTCTTTGGTGCCGAGCCACAAGATGCCGACCGACCGATCGTCGCTTCGGTTGCCGAACGCGACATCTACGAGGCGCTCGACCTTGAGTTCATTCCGCCACCGCTGCGTGAGGCCACCGGCGAAATCGATGCCGCTGGTGGTGATGGCCTGCCTGAGCTGGTGCAGCGGGCCCACATGGTCGGCGATCTTCACTATCACACCGACCGCTCTGGCGATGGCCGATCGAGCGTCGAAGATATGGTGCAGGTCGGAGTCGATGCCGGATACAAGTACCTGGCCATCACCGATCATGGCATCGATCTGGCCATTAACGGATCGACGGCCGAGGAAATGCTCGAACACCGCGAACACATTGCGCGGGTTCAGGCCGATCATCCAGACATTGTTCTTCTGTGGGGGTGCGAACTCAACATTGGGGCCAGTGGCGGCCTCGACTACGAGCCCGATTTCAGGGCCTTGTTCGACTACACCGTGGCGTCGGTGCACTCGCACTACGACCAGTCGCCTCTCGATCAAACCAAGCGGCTCATCGCGGCCATCTCAGACCCAACGGTCAATTCGATTGGGCACTTGTCTGGCCGTTACATCGGTCGCCGCCCAGGCATCGAGTTCGATGTTGATGTGGTGCTCGAGGCGCTGGCAACGTTCGATGTGGCCCTCGAGGTGAACGGTGCACTTCAGCGCCTCGATGCGGCTTCCGACGTTGTGCGCAAGGCCGTCGATCGTGGCGTGAAACTCGTGATCAACACCGATAGCCATCACGTTTCGGAGCTTGGTCGCATGGAGTACGGGGTGCTTACAGCGCAGCGGGGCTGGGCCCCTCGTGAGCTTGTGGTCAACACCTGGGATACGGCTAAGTTCATGGCTTGGGTCGATGGTCGTCAGGGTCTAGGCGGCGGTGAGTGACGCAGACGAATAGTGCTACTGGTCGTGAGTCAACCGAGGTTCGATCCTTCGTAGCCAAACTGGCCCGCAGTTCGGCCAGACACTGGAAGCTCACGTTTGTTGTCTGGGGCGCGGTGGTCGTGGTTGGTGCGTTCGCCTGGTTTTCGGGGCTTGCTCGGGAGGGATTCCCTCCCGTCAACTTGCCGATCGTTGTTGTGGACGGCACCTTTTTTGCCGGAGACGTCGATGCCGTCGACCAAGATGTAACGGTCCCTCTGCAAGTTGCATTCTCAGACGTCGCCAATGTAGAGAGCGTGTTGAGCTTCGCCAGAGCGAACTCGTTCGCGCTCGTGGTCGAGTTTGACGGCGCCGTTACTTCGGGCGATGGCGCCGACCGTCTCAGCGCCGCCATCGAGCAGGTGCTGCTGCCACCAGCGGCGGTAGTCACTGTGCGCCCACTCGACGCCACCAAGTTCGTCGAATTGTTCGACGTTCTCATCGCGGTTAGTGGGCCGCCAGGCACCTCGCCCGATGTCCTTCAAGCCGCGGCGGCCGAACTGGCAGCCCACATGGCCGAGTCGCCAGACATCGAGGTAGCCAGCGTCCGAGAGCTGCTGACCGAGGGCACAAACCCCGCAACCGGGGCCGAGGAGACTCGGCGGACCCGATTTACCCGGGTGGCCTACGAGGGCTCAACGGAGTTCCAGGAGGCCATAACCGTTGGTCTGGTTCGGTCAGGGGCCGCGGACCAAGATGTGCTCGAGTTCAGCGATTCGGTTCACGCGACCCTTGCTTCTGCACAGTTGCCAAATGGCCTCAGCGCCGAGGTGACCGCTGACTTCGCCCCAGAGATCCGCAGTCAAATCAGCGGGCTTAGCGGCAGCCTTTTGACAGGTCTGATCGCGGTTGCCCTGGTAAGCCTGGCTCTCATCGGCTGGCGCGTGGCGGTTATAACCGCAATGTTCATGGCCACGGTGATGTCGGCGGCCCTGGTTGGCCTGTGGGTGGCCGGATATTCACTTAACACCATCACAATGTTTGGGCTGATTCTGACGCTGGGGTTGCTCGTAGATGATGCGATCGTCATCAGCGAATCGATCGACTCAAGCCGCGACGAGGCCGATGATCCGGTTGCGGTAGTTGCCGTGGCGACCCAACACGTTGGGTCTGCCTCAATGGCAGGCACGCTGACAACCGTTCTGGTGTTTACCCCGATGTTGTTTGTCGGGGGAGTGCTTGGCGAGTTCATTAGGGCCATTCCGGCAACGGTGATCATCACCCTCTTGTTGTCGTTCGTGTTCTCGATCACCTTCATTCCGGCGATATCTCGAAAGCTTCTACTGGCCGGACCGCCGGCATCGAATCCGATAGTCAGAGCCGAGCGTCGGGCCGCCGATGCCCTGGGTCGGCTAGCGATGTACCCGGCGGGCAATGGAGCGAAGGGCTGGCTGGTCGGGGGCGGTCTGTTGGCCGCGGCGGTTGTTTCGATAGCGGCCTCGTTCGGAGTTGCATCTAGGGTCGGGTTCAACATCTTCCCGCCCACCAAGGACAGCAACGGAATTCAGCTGTCTGTCGACTTCGACCCCAACACCACGATCGAATCGGCCCAACAAACAGCGGTCGAGATCGATGCTGCAGTGTTGGCCGTACTCGGCGACGACCTTGTTCGGTCGCAGTACCTGTTCGGCAATGAGCGTGGGCTCTTCTCGATCATCGACCTAGTTCACTTCGACGACCGTTCGACGACTTCGCCAGATTATGCCGGTCAGCTCGAAGCGAGCATGGCCGAGATCCCGGGAGTTCGCATATCTGTGAGTCCCCTCGAGAACGGTCCTCCGGTGGACGACTTCCCATTTACGGTTCAGATCTCGGTTTCGCCGGATCAGGTCGAGGCCGGAGAAATCCTGGCCGCCGAGATCGCAGCGGGGATAAAGGGAGTCGAACTCGACAAGAACGGCGATCAGACTTTCGTGGCCGACACGTTCGTGTCGACATCTGGGCAGGTGAGCCGAACTGACGGCGGGCGCATCATCGAAGTAGCGGCCAGCTTCACGACCGACGACACAACTAGCAACCTCACCGCGACCGAGGACCTCGTTAGGAATCTATTCGCACCCAGCCTGGTCGATCGTGGCCTCGGCGCAGAGGCCCTGGCCTTCGATTTCGGCCAAGAGTCCGACAACCAGGACGACTTCGCATCGCTTGGTCAGGCGTTCGTGGTTGCGCTGGGGCTGATGGCGTTGCTGCTTATCACCCAGTTTAGGTCGGTGGTGCAACCAGCGCTGATCTTCTTGGCGATCCCGTTCAGCTTCCTCGGAGTGTTCTCCATCCTGTTGTGGAGTGACAACTCGTTGAGCTTCTTTGTGATGGTCGGGTTCATTGCCCTGATCGGCGTGGTGGTCAACAACACGATTCTGCTGATCGACGCAGCCAACCAGGCGCGCCGCCGCGGCCTCATTCCGGCTGAGGCCATTGGCGAGGCGGTGGCTAAGCGGGCTAGGCCTCTCGTAGCCACGACCGTGACCACCATCGCTGGATTACTGCCGCTCGCACTATCAGACCCGTTCTGGGAAGCGCTCAGCTTTACGCTGATCGGCGGGCTGCTCAGCTCGACGGTAACTGTCCTGCTGGCGTTCCCTGTTGTCTATCTCGTGGTCGAGAAGGCCAGGCGTTGGCTACGCAACAGGGTCAGGTCGAGGTTTGACAGGGCGCTGGTGCCATAGTGCTTGTGGTGCTACCTAGTTGACGATTGATTGCGGTTGACAAGTGGTTGCGCTATTGTGTGGGCCATGGTGAACATCGATGAACTGGCGGCGGAGGTACTCTCTCGCACCCAAGAGGACCCTGATGCACTGCGGCAGCTGATTGACTTGCTGGACCACGATCTAACCGCAAGTCCTCTTCGCCGAACGGCACAGTTGTGGGATGTGTCGACAGCCCAGATCGGTCGAATGTTCGGAGTCAGTCGTCAGGCAGCTGCCAAGTGGATGGCCGAGGGTCCGCCTGCGGGCCGCCGAGACCAGGTTGTCGCGCTCTGCCAAGCCACCGATCTGCTGGATCGGTGGATCAAACGCGACCGAATCGCCGCAGTCGTCAGGCGTCCAGTGGCAGTCCTCGGCGGGAGAACTCGGCTCGAACTTGCTCTCGCGGGCGAGTTCACGAGCCTCCAAGCCGAGTTACGCGACACATTCGACTTATCTCGCGTCGCTCCGTGATCACCCACGCTTTGCCGTCGGCCCACACGTGGTTGCGATTGACCCAACCCCACTACGAAGACCCATTCGATACCACGTTTGCCCAGCAGCGTGGCGGGCGCTGGAACCCTCCTACCTCGTGGCCAACGCTCTATCTGAACGAAGACCTCGCCACCGCGCATGCGCAGGTACGACACCTCTTCGTGGGTCGCGGGATCGAGCCTGATGATCTCGGTGACGACGCACCGATTATGTTGGCAGCAGCCAAACTCCCAGAGCGCCAACAAGCAGCCGATGTCTTTACGAGCGCTGGCCTAGCGGCAGCGGGCTTGGATTCGGGTCACCCGCTCGCTCGTGACGGCGTCCCGATTCAACGTGACATCACCCAGGCCATTGGCGCAGAGGTGCACGGCGCCGGACTTGGCGGCGTGCGGTGCCGATCAGCGACCGGCGCAGGGTGCGAACTCGCCTGGTTTCCGGCCGCGGCGGCGAACGTTCGACCAGTCTGGGCCCGGCCCTTGCCGTACGGGGCTTGGCGTTATGCAAGAACCCTCGCCGACCTAGGGCTGTCAGGATAGCTTTCGGCCGTGTGCCTGAGTCCGGTTCCGGAGTGAGGCTTGACATAGTTCTATATCAATATATCCTTATGAACATATGGATCAACTTGTGGATGCACTGAAGGCAGTCGGGGAACCGAGCCGGCTACGGATCGTTTCTGTTTTGGCGCGCATCGAGCTGACCGTGGGCGAACTGTGCCGGGTCATCGGTCAGAGTCAGCCCCGCACCAGCAGACATCTTCGGCTGCTTTGTGATGCAGGGGTTCTTGAACGTCACGCCGAAGGCACCAGCGCTTTCTACCGACCCGCCGCCACTGGCCTCGGTCGAGATCTGCTCGATGTGGTGAAAACGCTCATCGACGACGCCCACCCTGCCATCGCTAGAGATCTCGAACGTCTGAGCGCGGTGCGAGAGGACAGAGCGGCCGAGGCCGAGGCCTACTTCTCGCGGATTGCCACCAACTGGGACCAAATTCGGTTCCGTCATGTGGCCGATGAAGACGTCGAGGCGGCGCTTCTCGAAGCGGTTCAGAGCCAAAGAATCGGCAATCTGCTCGATATTGGTACCGGCACTGGCCGGATACTCGAGGTGTTCGCCGACCGTATCGATCGTGGTCTCGGCATCGATCAGTCGCGGCCGATGCTCAACGTGGCCAGAGCGAACCTCGATGCCGAGGGCCTTTCGCACTGCCGGGTTCGCCACGCCGACGTATATGACCTCGACCTTCCGGCTGGGAGCTTCGATGTGGCGGTGCTTCACCACGTGCTGCATTTCCTCGACGACCCAGCCGATGCCATCGCCCAAACGGCCCGAACCCTGAAGCCTGGCGGTCGCATGCTGGTAGTCGACTATCAGCTGCACCACTTCGAGTTTCTTCGCTCAGACTACGCCCACCGACGGCTCGGGTTCGACGACGACGAGGTCAACTCTTGGTTCCAAGATGCCGATCTGGATCGAGAGTCGATCAGTTACCTAAACGGTCCCAAGGCCGGCCCCGACTCCTTAACCACGGTTCTTTGGACCGCTGTTCGTTGGCCAAGCCTGGCAACAACAGCACCGATAGGCACCGAATCGAATTCATCACCAGCCAACAACTTTGAGGTGGCCTCATGACCGGGCCAAACAACTCCAAGAAAGCTCGCCGACCCGACCGAGTGAACCAAGAACTCCGTGACGAGATGACCGAACGGTTGCAGCGCCGACCGTGGCCTGCCACCCCGCTACGGTCCGGCCTCAACGTTTCGCTCGAGTTCTTCCCAGCCAACACCGACAAGGGTGCCGAGAATCTGCTGCGCACTGTCGGTCGGATCGCGCCGATTTCGCCGACGTTTGTGAGCGTCACCTACGGCGCGGGCGGAACAACCCAGGACCGTACGCTCAACACCATCCGTGGCATCACCGACACCACCGACCTCGATGTCGCAGGGCACCTGACATGTGTTGGGGCGTCGAAACAAGAAGTACACGAGGTAATCGACACATACGCGGCCACCGGCGTGCGTCGGATCGTGGCTTTACGCGGAGATCCACCAGCTGGCGAAACCGACGGCACCAGGCCAGACGGCTACCGAACGGCCGCCGAACTAGTAGCCGGCATCCGCAACCGGCCTGATGGCTCGACCTGGGATATCTCGGTGGCGGCCTACCCAGAGGTGCACCCCAAGGCTCAATCGGCGAAGTCAGACCTCGATAATCTGCGGGCGAAGTTCGATGCCGGGGCCGATCGTGCGCTTACCCAGTTCTTCTTCGACAACCAAGCCTTCCTCGCGCTTCACGACACCGCTCGTGCTGCTGGTATCGAGCAACCGATCGTTCCCGGAATCATGCCGGTGACCAACTTCGAAGGCATGTCTGGTTTCGCGGGCCGCTGCGGGACGAAGATCCCCGCGTGGATGCCAGGGCTGTTTGAGGGCCTCGACGACACGCCAGAGGTGCAGCCCCTGATAGCCGCGACGGTAGCGGCCGAACAAATTCGCCACCTTGCCGAACATGGCATCAGCGACTTCCACATCTACACCATGAACCGAGCCGACCTCGCCCTTGCGATCTGTCGGATCGTGGGCATTTCGAAAGGCGACACCAGCTCACCGGCAGATACTGCCGCTAATCCGTCCTACGCCGTATAGACACAAGTTCTGGCGTCAGTTCATCGATCGAACGGGCACCAAGCAAAGCCATTGTGCGCCTGATGCCATCGTCGAACATCGTTAGAAGGTGGTCGACGCCGCGTTCGCCGCCCGCGCCGAGCGCGTACAGATACGGACGCCCGATCGAGCATGCCGATGCCCCGATCGCCATTGCCTTAACCACGTCAGAGCCTCGCCTCACGCCACCATCGACGATGACGTCGATGCTCCGTTCGTCACGACCACCGACGGCTTCTACGACGGCGGGCAGTAGATCGATCGGGGCAGGAGAGTCGTCGAGTTGACGGCCGCCGTGGTTCGACAACATCACTGCATCGACGCCATGTTCGGCGGCGGCCTTCGCATCGGCAACCGACTGCACACCCTTCAACACGATCTTGCCAGGCCAATGCCCCTTGAACCAGTCGATGTCGTTCCACGAAAGGGCCGGATCGAACTGGTTGTTGATGTACTCCGAAAGCGAAACCGGGTCGGATCCGTCGCCAACGCTGTGTCCCTTTACGTTGGCGAACTCGATGGGTTCGGCGTTGATGAAATCCCACGTCCAAGCTGGGTGCATTGCTCCATCGATGATGGTTTCGACACCAATCTTGGGCGGAAGCGCGAAACCTCGGCGCACGTCGCGCTCACGACGGCCAAGCATGGCGGTATCGACGGTGATCATGATCGTCGAATAGTCGGCCGCCTTAGCCCGGTCGAGCATCTCGGTTACGAGGCCGCGGTCCTTCCACACATAAACCTGAAACCACTTGTCGCCAGTGGAAACGGCCGCCACTTCTTCGATACTTCTGGTGCTGAGGGTCGATAGGCCGTAAGGGAGCCCGGCCCGATTGGCGGCCCTGGCCACCGCGAGCTCGCCCTGTGAGCTCGCTATTCGGGTGAATCCGGTTGGGGCCAACACCAAGGGGAAGCGCACCTGGCGACCGAGTAGCGATGTGCTCGGGTCGAGGTCTGACACATCTCGTAGAACGGCAGGACGAAAGCCAATATCGGCGAAACCAGCGACGTTGCGGGCATAGGTTCGTTCGTCTTCGGCCGCACCATCGATGTAGTCGAACACCCCGCCCGGTAGTCGGCGCTTGGCGATGCGGCGAAGATCGTCGACGTTGGCCGCGAAACGAAGCCTTCGTTCGACGGCATCAAGTTCTGGGGCCCTAAATCGCACTACCGATCGGAACGTTTCGAACATTTGAGTGGGCTTCATCCCCACGATTCTTACAGGCACAAAACTGTTATGTGGCTCCCCGGCGCGAGCGTGGCAACCTATGCATCGTGAAGTTGTTCTCCCGCCGGGCTCGAACCGATCCTCTGATCACCGAATTGAGAGACGCGCTCGGAGCTACCCACGTGCGCGACGACGCGGCCAGCCTCATGCTTCACGCACGCGATGCCTCGGTTTTCGACGGTGGTGTGTCGGGACCGGTCTGTTATCCAAAGGACACCTCCGAGGCCCAGGCAGTGGTGCGGATAGCCGCGGCTCATGGCCGAGCGATTGTGCCGCGAGGTGCAGGCACTGGCCTTGCTGGCGGCGCGATCCCTCTCGGTGCGCCGGTAGTTGTGTCGACGGGCCGAATGACCCGGATAGTCGAGGTAGACGTGGTGAACATGGTGGCGTGGGTCGAGCCGGGAGTTATCAACCTCGATCTGACCAGACACCTCAAGCCCATGGGGTTCCACTATGCGCCCGACCCATCGAGCCAGCAGGTTTGCACCATTGGCGGGAATGTGGCCAACAACGCGGGAGGGCCCCACTGTCTGGCCTATGGAGTGACCGACGCCCATGTCTTGGCGATCGAAGTCGTCTTGTCCGACGGTTCGATTGCGGTACTGGGCGGGCTTGAGGACGAACCCGACGGTTACGATCTCCGCGGTGCGTTCGTCGGCAGCGAAGGGATGCTCGGAATTGCCACCCGCATTGCCGTTCGACTCACCAAGAACCCGCCAGTCGTTGCAACCCTGCTGCTGTCGTATGAGGCTGTGGCCGATGCCGCCAATACTGTGAGTGCAGTCATCGCGGCCGGCGTCGTACCGGCGGCCATGGAAGTGATGGACCAGCGCATAACTACTGCGGTCGAGAACTTCGTAGGCGCCGGCTACCCCCGCGATGCCGCGGCAGTGCTGCTGGTGGAGATCGAGGGACTTGGCGGCGGGGTGGCCATCGACGCGGCCCAGATCGAAGCAATCGGGCTGGCCAACGGCGCCACGAACGTTCGCACCGCCGCCACAACCCAAGAACGTGAGTTGTTGTGGAAGGGTCGAAAGACCGCATTTGGCGCCATCGCACAGTTGGCTCCCGACTATTACCTGCATGACACCGTGGTACCACGAGCCAAGCTGGCCGAGGTTTTGCAACAGATCTACGAAATCGCCGATCGGTACGACCTAATGATCATGAACGTGTTCCACGCCGGCGATGGCAACCTGCACCCGCTGATCGTGTTCGATGGCCGCGACGACGGTGTGCTCGACCGAGTTCATGCCGCCGGCGCCGAGATCGTCGCTGCATCCCTTGCCGCTGGTGGTGTGCTGTCTGGCGAACATGGCGTGGGGGTCGAGAAGCAGCCCTATATGGACCAGATGTTCGGCCCCCACGACCTCAAAGCCCAAGAGCAGCTCCGTAAGGCGTTCGATCCGTATTGCCGTCAGAACCCAGGCAAGGTCATACCGTCGGCGCACTCGTGTGCCGATATTGCGGCCCTGAAAGCAGTGCCGAAGGGTGTGTGGGGCTGATGGCGCGCTTCACCCTCTTTACCGACGATCCGGTCCTACACGACTTTGCGTCTCTTGTCGGCAGCGAAGGCGCAGTTACCGTTGCTGGATCACACTCCCGCTGGTCCGTCGGTGGTGAGCTAGCGAGCGGCGTTCGCACCATCTCGGCTCCAATCGGAGTGGTCAAACACGAGCCAGAGGAGATGCTCGTCACCGTCCGGGCCGGAACTATGGTCGCCGATTTACACGACGAACTAGCTGGCACTGGACAGCGCACTTCGCTGCCCGAACGGGGTGGCACGGTTGGTGGTGCGGTTGCGGTTGGAGAGAACTGCCTCGACCGCGTTGGCCGGGGATCGGTGCGAGACGCAGTGCTGCAAGTTCGTTTCGTTAATGCTGATGGCGAGCTAGTCACCGGCGGCGGCCCCGTAGTGAAGAACGTCACAGGGTTCAACCTTCCCAAGCTCATCACCGGTTCGCTCGGAACTCTCGGTTGCATTGCCGAGGTCATCCTTCGTACCAATCCAATTCCGCCGAAGTCCATCTGGTTGAGCGCCGACGAAGCCGATCCCGTCAAGGTTTTCGCGGCGCTATTGCATCCGTCGGCGGTGCTGTGGGATGGAACAACCACGTGGGCCCACCTCGAAGGGCACGAGGCGGACGTCGTCGCGGAAACCGCTATGTTGGCCTCGATTGGCGACTTCGTCGTCTGCGAGGGTCCGCCAGACTTGCCAGCACACCGGTGGCGCCTTAGCCCATCACAAGTTTTTCGACAGTGTGTGTTGGCGCCGTTTGTAGCCAGTGTTGGGGTTGGCACGACCTGGGCTTCGGCTGCCCAACCGAAGCGGCCCCTAGACCGGGGGGCGTCGGTGGTAGCCAAACGAATGAAGGACATTTTCGACCCAGACCGCCGTTTTAACCCTGGTCGGTGTCTATGGACCTGAACATCGACGCCGACGACCTCAACAAGTGCGTGCAATGCGGCCTGTGTCTCCCGTTTTGCCCCACCTACAGGGTGACAGGCGAGGAGATCTATTCGCCTCGTGGCCGCATCGCCTTGATGCGCGAGGTCCAATCCAACGACGCATCGGTCACCCCCGAAGTGCTCGAATCGTTCGACACGTGCGTGCAATGTCGCGGTTGCGAACCGGCGTGCCCGAGCGGTGTGCCCTATGGACACATGATGGAAGCGGCCCGAGAAAAGCTATCCGAGAACGGCAATGGAGCGCCTCGATGGTTGCGGGCTGGTCTCGCCCCGCTCGGCAACCCAACACTGCTGCGGACCGGATCCTCGGCTCTGGGATTGATCAACAAATCTAAGCTCACCCCGAAGCGGCTGGGTCTTCTGGCCGACCTCCCCATTCGCCGGAAACCTCACACTACGTCTGGCAGTGATGTGCTCATGTTCACCGGCTGCGTCATGGACGTGTGGCAACGCGATGTGCACTTCGCAACCCAACGCAACCTCGAAGCCGCTGGTTTCGGCGTCACCCCAACCGCAGACTTGGCGCCATGCTGCGGCGCTTTGCAACTTCACGCAGGTCTGACGTCAACCACTCGCCGTCTCGCCGAGCAGCTGATCAAGGCCCTCGCTGGCGATGCTCCGATCGTGGTCAATTCCGCTGGCTGTAGCGCGGCCATGAAGGACTATGGCCGCATTCTTGGCACCGAGGCAGCAGCCGAATTCTCGGCCAGGGTGTATGACTCGCAGGAGTTCTTAGCCAAGTACCTCGACAGACTGCCTGTTGTCGAGCCGCTGGACGTGGTCGTCGCGATTCAAGACCCTTGCCACCTCAGGCATGTGCAGAAGGTCCACGAGGCAACGCGCACCGTTCTGACGCCGCACATTCGGAGTCTGATCGAACTCGACGATGAAGGGCTGTGCTGCGGGGCTGGCGGTGCCTACTCGCTGCAAGAACCTGTGCTGGCTGGTCAGATTCGAGATCGAAAGGTTGCCTCGATAGACCGCGCCGGACCCGACGTTGTCGCTAGTGCGAATCCGGGCTGTTCGATGCATCTGGCTGGAGCCGGTGTTCGTGCCTATCATCCAATGCAGCTAGTCGATGCTGCACTCACTGGAGAACGTCTTGATGTCCAGACTTGACCGAGCGCGGTTGCAAGTGGATTCGGAGTTGGTGGCGTTCGTCGAGGACGAAGCACTGCCTGGCACCGATTTGCAGGTCGACGAGTTCTGGGCCGAACTAGCGGCTCTGTTGTCCGACCTGACGCCGCGGAACCAACATCTGCTCGCAGTGCGAACCGAGATGCAGGCCGCGATCGACGGGTGGCACCTTGAGCGGGCCCAAGTTGGGCACGACGCCGCCGAATACAAGACGTTCCTATATGACCTTGGCTACCTGGTGCCAGAAGGCGATGCATTCCAGATCACAACCGAGGGCGTCGACCCTGAGATTGCCGCGATTGCGGGCCCCCAGCTGGTCGTTCCGGTCATGAACGCTCGTTACGCTATCAACGCCGCCAACGCCCGTTGGGGTTCGTTGTACGACGCCCTGTACGGAACCGATGCTCTGGGCACCAGCCCTCCTGCGGGGCCATACGACCAAGATCGGGGCGCAAAGGTCGTTGCCGCAGCGCGGCGGATTCTCGATGATGCGGCGCCGCTGGTGGGCGCCTCCCACCTCGACAGTGTTGGCTACCACATGGTTGGCGGCTCACTGATGGTTCGCCTAGCCGACGGCACCACGACCGGGCTTGTCAAACCCGCTGGCCTAGTCGGCTACCTCGGTGAGCCTTCAGCCCCGACCTCGGTTCTGCTTCAGCGCCACAGAATTCACATCGAGATAGTCATCGACGCGTCTCACCCCGTTGGTGCCACCGATGCTGCCGGCGTAGCCGACATCGTTCTCGAGTCCGCCATTACCTGCATCATGGACTGCGAAGACTCCGTCGCTGCCGTCGATGCCGCCGACAAGGTTCTGACCTATCGCAATTGGTTTGGGCTAATGGCCGGGACTCTCGCCACCGAGATAACTAAGGCCGGCAAGACATCTACTCGCCGCTTGGTATCAGATCGGCAGTTCCGCAGTGCTAGTGGCGCTGCGATGGAGGTGAACCTGCCTGGTCGGGCCCTCATGTTGGTCAGAAACGTTGGTCATCTCATGACCACGCCGGCCATTCTCAACGCTGACGGTTTAGAAGTTCCGGAAGGGATTCTCGATGCGGTGTTTACCAGCCTTGGCGCAATGCACGGCTTGAACAGCCGGACCGGATCGATCTACATCGTGAAACCCAAGATGCATGGTCCTGACGAAGCCGCGTTCACAAATGAACTCTTTGGCAGGGTCGAGGACTTGCTCGGCCTCGAACGTAACACCATCAAGGTGGGCGTCATGGACGAAGAACGCCGAACTTCTCTTAACTTGGCCGAGTGTATTAGGGCGGTCAAAGATCGGATCGTTTTCATCAACACCGGCTTCCTCGACCGTACCGGCGACGAAATGCACACGTCGATGCACGCCGGTGCGATGGTGCGCAAATCCGAGATGAAGGCTCAGCGTTGGATCTCAGCGTACGAAGACTGGAACGTCGACGTTGGTCTGGCCTGCGGGTTGTCAGGCCGAGCCCAGATTGGCAAAGGCATGTGGGCAGCGCCCGACCTCATGCAGGACATGCTGGCCACCAAGATTGGCCATCCGCTAGCTGGTGCCACCTGTGCCTGGGTGCCATCACCAACCGCGGCAACACTGCACGCAACGCATTACCACCAGGTGTCGGTCGCTGACGTTCAGGCCGAGCTTGCCGCGGGCGGACCGCGAGCAAACATCGACGACCTCTTAGTAATCCCGATCGAGCCAAACCCCTCATGGAGCGCCGACGAGGTTCAGGCCGAACTCGACAACAACGCCCAGGGAATCCTTGGCTACGTCGTTCGTTGGGTCGATCAGGGCATTGGTTGTTCGAAGGTGCCAGACATCCACGATGTTGGTCTCATGGAAGACCGGGCTACCTGTCGAATTTCGAGCCAGCACATCGCCAACTGGCTGAATCACGGCGTCGTGACCCAGGCCATGGTGCGCGAAACCTTCGAGCGCATGGCTGGGGTTGTCGACGCTCAGAACGCCGACGATCCCGTGTATGAACCAATGGCGCCAAGCTTCGACGGTGAGGCCTATTGTGGCGCTACCGATCTCGTGTTCAGCGGCGCCGAACAACCGTCTGGTTATACGGAGCCGATACTGCACGCTCGACGGACCGAGCGAAAACGAGCCGTACAAACCACAACAGGGGAGACTCAGTGAGCCTTTCGATTGCCCAGGCCAGAACGATTATCAGCTCGGCGCTTGCCGCCGGCGAAGTGGCCGAGATGCAACCGCTTGCGGTACTGGTGCTCGATGCCGGCGGCCATCCGCTGGCGTTCGAGCGTCAAGACGGGGCGTCGTTTGGCCGATTCGACATCGCCAACGGCAAGGCTCGGGGTGCGTTGAGTCTCGGCATTGGGTCGCGAGCTGTAATGGCTAGGGCCGAAGTCGCTCCTTCGTTCGTCGCCGCGGCGACCGCGGCCCTTGGTGGCACCCTCATTCCGGTGCCAGGTGGTGTGATCGTGGCCGACGAAGATGGCGCCCACATCGGTGTCGTCGGGGTCAGCGGCGACAACTCCGACAACGACGAGATTGCCGCGGTAGCCGGAATCCGCGCTGCCGGACTCACACCAGTTACCGGTTAACCGGGCAAACTACGAACAACCCAGAGGAACAAGAACATGGATTTCGATCTCAGCCAGACCGATGCACTGCTCTCCACTACCAGGGCGGTGCGCAAGCGCCTTGACTTCGAACGCGAGGTGTCCGACGACGTGCTGCTCGAGTGTTTACAGCTCGCAGTACAAGCGCCTACAGGCTCAAACACCCAAGGCTGGCGTTGGCTCGTCATTCGCGACCAAGCCAAAAAGGACGCCTTGGCCGAAATGTACATGCGCGTTGGTGGCGAGTATCTCAAGGCCGCGGCCGAGACCACCGAGTCCGGTACCCAAACGTCGCGCGTTCTTAACTCGGCCCAGTATCTCGCCGAACATTTGGCTGAGTGCCCGGTGCTCGTCATTCCACTCATTGCGGGCCGCGTCGACGGCACGACCGGAAACGCAGCCGGGCTGATGGGTTCGATCCTGCCGGCGGTATGGAGTTTTCAGCTAGCGCTGCGGTCACGGGGTCTTGGCACGTGTTTGACCACCCTCCACCTTGGTCTAGAAGCCGAAGCGGCCGAGTTGTTGGGCATTCCCGACCACATGACCCAGTGTGCGCTGCTCCCGGTCGCCTACACGAAAGGCACCGATTTCAAGCCAGCTAGCCGTCCACCGGTAAGCGAGATCACCTACCTCGACACCTACAAGAACCCGTTTGTCGCCAGCTAGTTAGTCGACGTATTCGATAAGGGATGGCGCGTAGTCGTGTGGAGCCTCATACCCAAGCAGGTTAAAGACTGTGGCCGCCACGTTGGCGAGCCCGGCTCGATCTGGTGGTGCGAGTCGGTATTGGCCCGCCGCGGCCGGGCTGTAGATGACGAAAGGCACCGGGCTAAGGGTGTGGCTGGTTTTTGGCGTGACTGTGCCGTCTCGGGCCTCGGTGTACATGATGTCGGCGTTTCCGTGGTCGGCTGTGAACACCAACGTTCCGCCGATGTCTTCGATGGTTTCCAGCAGCCTTTCGAGGCAACTATCGAGTACTTGTATGGCCTCTACGGTTGCCTTGAGATTGCCGGTGTGTCCGACCATGTCGCCGTTTGGGAAGTTGATGCGGCCGGTTCGGTAGTCGCCTGACCGAAGAAGCTCGACCGTGGTTTCGGTGATCTCTCGCAGCTTCATGGCCGGGGCCGTGTCGAACTCGACGTTGTCAGACGGGATTTCGACGTAAGTCTCGAGGTCCTCGCACAGGTAGCCGCTGCGGTTGCCGTTCCAGAAATAGGTGACGTGACCGAATTTCTGGGTTTCGCTCACGGCGAAGCTGTTGATCCCCATGGCGCACAAGAACTCACCAGAGACGCGGTCGATCGATGGCGGCTCAACTAGGTAGTTGTGGGGCACCTTCAGGTCGCCGTCATATTGGAGCATCCCTGCGAAGAGGACGTCAGGGTGTGGGCCGCGATCGAAGTTGGCGAAAGTTGGGTCTTCGTAGGCCTGGCTGATTTCGATAGCCCGATCGCCTCGGAAGTTGAACAACACCACCGCGTCGCCATCGGCCATCTTGCCGACGGGGTCGCCGTCGTCGTGGACGACGACAAACTCGCCGAGGTACTGATCGCCTTGGTCTGATTCGGCGTACATGGTTTCGACTGCTTCTGACGCTGAGGCGAAGGGGCGGCCGATGCCGTGGGTGTGGGCCATATAGCCCCGTTCGACCATGGCCCAGTCGGCACCGTATCGGTCCATGGTGATGGTCATCCGCCCACCACCGGACGCGATCACCGCGTCGACGCCTTGGGTTCGGAGATCGGCTAGAACCGACTCGGTTTCGGCTATGTAGGTGAGCGCGGACCGCGGATCAACATCGCGACCGTCGTGCAATATGTGCAGCCGAATGCGGGTGACGCCGTGTTGTTGGGCTCGGTGCATGAGCGCATACAGGTGGTCGGTGTGTGAGTGGACGTTTCCGTCTGAGTGCAGCCCGATGAGGTGGAGTGTGCCGCTCGTGGCGTGTTCGATGACGGAGTTCCAGGTCGCAGTTTCGAATATCGACCCCGATTTGATCGCTTCGCCGACGAGCTTGGCCCCCTGAGTAAAGATCCGGCCGGCACCGAGGGCGTTGTGACCGACTTCGCTGTTGCCCATATCGTGTTCTGACGGAAGCCCAACAGCAGGTCCGTGGGCTAGCAGCGTCGTAAAGTGAGCCGATGCGTACAATCGGTCGAGCGTTGGCGTTGCCGCCTGGGTAACAGCGTTGCTTGCCGTGTCGGCAGCCAGCCCAACCCCATCGGCGACCACAATCAGAACTGGCCCTGTAGGCGCCGTAAATCGGTGGTGGGGCACAAGCTCAAGCGACATCGCCCCCACAATAACGCGGTGGGCTGTGGGCACGCGGAAAGGCATTGGCAGGGTTTGTGCCCTTAGCGGTGGGTTATGCGCCCCGAAGTGCGGGTCTAGGCGGGGGAGGGCATGGCGGCGCCCATCAGGTCGACCATGTTGGCGGCGTAGAACTTGTCGCGGACGTCTTCGGAAGCGTCGCCGAGGCTGGCTTCGAAACGTTCGAAGGGGCGCCGGCCCCCCTCAACGTGGGGATAATCGGTGTTGAACAGCAAGACGTCCGGCCCGATCTGGTCGGTCACCCAGCCGATGTCTTCTGTGGGATACGGCGTGACCCGAACCTGGCGCTCTACGTATTGGCTCGGCCTCATCGAGAGGTTCTGAAGCCGTTCTTCGTGGCGGCTGAACGCGTCGAAGGCCGATTCCATCTGCTTCATCCACGACGGTACCCATATGCAGCCTTGTTCGATGATGCCCCATTTGAGGTCTGGGAATCGTTCGAGCACACCGTCGAAGATGAGCGTGGCCATGGTGGTCATCGGCTGGTGGGGGATAGCCATGTAATCGACGGAGCGGAAACTCTCGGCGCCACCATGGAAGTCGGCCGGTATCGGTAGCCCGTTATTGAAGTAGTTGGGGTCGAGAAGCTCAGCGGTACCGCCAACGTGAGTCACGATTGGAATCCCGGCCTCCTGGGCCTGGGCCCAAACCCGGTCGAGGCCAATATGACTCGGCGAGTGACCATCTGGGCATCCAGATGCGATTAGCAGCGAGCTCGCACCCATGTCGATGCTCTCGCCCGCTATCTCGGCGGCGAGATCGATGTCGACAAGCGGCACGTAACAGGTGGTGAGCAGGCGCTCGTCGACCGAACAAAATTCGGTGATGGCCCGGTTGTGGGCTCGTGCCGACCCGTAGGCGAGGTCGAGATCTCCGCTGTGTTCCCACTCGTAAAGCTTGGCGTTGTGGAAGGTATTGAACACAAGCTGAGACTGCACGCCGATTGCGTCGAGCACCGCGGGTCGATCCTCTGCAATGAACGACCCTGGTGCGGCGAAGTTCTTCAACAGCATCACGTCGCGAGCCGCTGTCGCCTTGAAATCGT
Source organism: uncultured Acidimicrobiales bacterium (assembly GCA_964569385.1). Classification (GTDB taxonomy): domain Bacteria; phylum Actinomycetota; class Acidimicrobiia; order Acidimicrobiales; family Poriferisodalaceae; genus JAADHX01. The sequence continues at coordinate 70,312 of CAZMUM010000011.1, read as the reverse complement.
CGGTGTTGTGTTTGTCGACGATCATGGCGAACGCCGTGCTTATGTCGGCTAGCTGGGCCGCATTGTCGCCCATCTGGCGTAGCTCGTTGGCGTACCCGGGCCGATCTAGGCGCTCACGGATCGCAGGATCGGCGTGGTCGCGGAGCCAGTCGGGGGTCTCCATGATGTGGGCATCGGCGTCGTGGACAACCCGATCGTTTATGTAGGCCATGGCACGATGTTGGCCGCCCCTGCATCGATGTGCCAACTTGATTGTTATGAACAATCGTGAAAACGAGCCTGATTTTCGTCGGTTTCATATAAATTCGGCGAACCGTAGACCTGTCTCCGATTCGGTCCACACTCGACGACAGCCGGCTTCGGTCAACAACCCTGATTCGGGATCAAAGACCTTCTCCAACCGACGCCGCCACCAACCCCGACTCGGTCGCCGATCACGACACTGCATCCAAAGCGGCATAATCTCACAGTGTTGTAGTGGTCGACGTAGTCGGTGACGAGTCCTGCGACGAACACGCCGCGCCGCCACATCTGTCAAATGATATGAGAACCACATGCGCGACCTTCCACCGATTCGGTATGCCAACAACGGCGGGGTCCACCTCGCCTATCGGACGGCAGGGGCCGGCCCCGATGTCGTTTGGACGGCGAGCGCCACAATCACCTCGGAAACTACGTGGGGATGGGCGAGCCACCTGGTCGATGACGCTCGGATCACCGTGTATGACAAACGCGGGACGGGAGCGTCCGATGTGGGAGCGGACTTCTCGTTCGAAGAGCGGATGGACGACATTCGGGCGATCATGGATCACGCGGACATTGACGCCGCTCACCTCTACGGAGCATCCGAGGGTGGACCTCTCTCGATTCTCTTCGCCGCCACCCATCCAGAGCGGGTGCTGTCGCTGACTCTGTACGGCACGTATCCATCGTTTATGCGTCGTCGCGACTATCCGTACGGCCGGCCCGAGTCTCTCGCCGAGTACAGCCGGTTTGTCGACCGGGTCGTGGCGTCAGCTGCTGGAGATCGCGAAGCCATGGAGTGGTTCTGGGACCTCTGGGCTCCCGGACTGGCCGCGCAGCCCGGCTTCTATGACCTCATGGCCTCGCTGCCCCAGAACACCAGTCCGGCAGCTGCGCGGCTGATCTGGGAGTCGATGTACGAGGTCGATGTACGGTCGCTACTTCCGTCTGTGCGCGTACCGACCACGGTGTTGCACTGCACGGGCGACCGGGTGTGCCCCATCGAAGGCGGCCGATACCTGGCTGAGCACATTCCCGGCGCGGAGTTGATTGAGATGGAGGGTAACGACCACTTCACGCTCGAGCCGAGCCCGGAAATGCTCGCTGCTGTGCGCCGGCGCCTCGAGGCCGAACCAGAGCCGGTGACCGTCGATTCCGCAGCGACCGAACGTCGGCTCGCCACGGTGCTGTTCACCGACATTGTCGACTCCACTGGCACCGCTGCTGCCCGAGGTGACGATGCGTGGACCACCGCGCTCGAACTCCACGACATCGCGGCTGCCCGAGTGGTGGAGGATCACCAGGGCCGGGTCATAAAGACAACGGGCGACGGGCTGGTGGCGACCTTCGACGGTCCTAGCCGTGCCGTCGCGTGCGCCGCGGCACTCCACACCGAGATCGCCAACATCGGCTTGCCGATTCGGGCAGGCCTGCACACCGGTGAGATCGAGCTGCGCTCTGACGGCGACATCGCGGGCATGGGCGTTCACATCGCTGCCCGGGTTTCGGGACTCGCGGGTTCGGGCGAGACCATGGCATCGCGCACCGTGCGCGACCTCTGTGTCGGCTCGGCCCACACCTTCAATGACGCCGGCGAGCACGTCCTCAAAGGCGTCGAGGACGCGTGGCAGTGCTACCGGCTCGGGCCATGATGGCGCCCGCGCCCGACGGCTAGCGCCTATTGGCAGATTCCAGCGCGCGGCTCTGTACCGTCACAGATTAGCGCCGTTCCCAGGTATGCCTTTGTCTTCACTACATTGAGGGTAGTGGTTTGGTGGTACGACCCTCAGTCGCGGCGCGAGCCTGCCATCTAGAGGCTCGATATCGGTGGCACGCGCCCGTACTCTGTACCACATGTCAATTTTCGAAGACGACGGCAACAAAATTTCTTACGAAGTCAACGGCAGCGGGTTTCCGGTCCTGCTCATCGCGCCCGGCGGCCTCTGGTCGGCTCGCGAAAAGTGGTCAGCCGCACCATGGAACCCCGTGGTCGAGCTGTCCGACGAGTTCACCGTGGTAAGCATGGACCAGCGCAACGCAGGCGCGTCGACGGCCCCGATCTCTGGCGGCGATGGGTGGCACACCTACACGAGCGACCAGCTCGCGCTTATGGACTACCTGGGATACGACAGCTTCCACATGGCCGGGATGTGCATCGGTGGACCGTACGTCGCAGGCATGATTGCCGCCGTGCCCGAGCGGGTTACCTGCGGAGTTATGTTCCAACCCATCGGGCTTGACAACAATCGCGGCACCTTTTTCGAACTCTTCGACGACTGGGCTGCGGTCAAACGCGCCGACCACCCCGACGTCTCAGAAGGCGAGTGGGAGTCGTTCCGGTCGAACATGTTCGGTAGCGACTTCATGTTTAACCCGAACGCTTCGCGCGATGTCGTAGCTGGATTCGAAACGCCGGTTCTGGTGCTAGAGGGCTCAGACAACTTCCACCCATCGGCTACTTCGGTTGAAGCCGCCGCGATCATTCCTGGTGCGATCTTGGTTAACGATTGGAAGGAAGGTCCTGCCGTCGAGGCGGGTCGGGCCGCGGTGCGGGAGTTCCTTACGGCCAACACTCCTTAGGCCACGGAAGTAATCCGCCGGACCCATACGAGAGCCGTGCACCCTGGCCGAGTTGGTCGTGGCGGCAGTGGTCACGCCTAGCTCCGGACGAGGCGCCCGGGTAGCTCGCCGGTGAATTGGTCGAACTCGCGCGTGACCTTGCCGGCCACGATGGTTGCCCGGTATCCGGTCGCGTCCTGTAACAGCCGACTTCCAGACGCAGGCAGGTCGTGTACGAGTTTCGGCGGTTCGAGGCGAAGGTTCTCAAAATCGATGATGTTTAGGTCGGCTCGTTTGCCTACCGCAACCACACCTCGATCGGCGAATCCGAACAATTGGGCCGTGTCCGATGTCATCTTCTTCACGACCTTCTCGAGTGCGATACGGGGCCCCGTCGAGCGGTCGCGGGCCCAGTGAGTGAGCATCCACGTGGGTGTAGATGCATCGCATATGAAGTTCGAATGCGCTCCACCGTCGGCCAATCCGAGCACGGCCGCAGGGTGATTGAGCATCTCGTAGAGCGCGTCGCCGTTGCCGTGGCTGTAGCCGAGGAAAGTCATGAGCAGGAACGCTCTTCCATCGTCGTCGAGCAGTCGGTCGTAGTACTCATCGAGGACGTCGTGCTGGGCGGCTGCGGCTCGTCCGGCGATGGAGTCGGCGGCGTCGGGTTCGTAGCTCACCGGGTTACCCAACACATACGTGCGGTCGTGAGCGCTCAGAAAGATGGCTGCGATGGGATTCGTGGCGCCAAGTTCGATCTCTTGATCGCGCGACTCGCTGATGAGGCGCTGGCGCAGCTCGGGGTCGCGCATGGCGTCTGCTTGGTCGCCGACGCTGAGATCGATAATCGCCGCGAACGAAGGGCAGTCGCGGAATCGGTGACGCCCCTGAAGCCCAAGCAACACGCCGAACGGCCGTCCCGCAACTTGTGGTATCACGCTGTGGCCTTCGGCCTGGGCTTTGGCCGACAGTGCCATAAACTCGCGCCAGTCGTCTGGGGCAACAAGGTTCTGGAGCATGAGCCACGTAACCGGCCGCTCGATGTCTTTGGCCAGACGGATCATCCACTCCATCTCGGCATGAGGTTTGACGATGTCTTCGCCAGCAACTCCAGCCGGTGCGACCTCGAAGAGGCCCTTACCAACTCGCTGAAGCGCTCGTCCGAGGCCGAATAGTTCGTCTTCGGTGGCGAATGTTCCGGGAACTGGCTCGCCGTTCATGGCCCGGTGGGCGATGGTTCGGCTGGTCGAGAAACCCATGGCGCCGGCTTCGACAGCTTCGGCCACGATTTCGGCCATCTGGGCAATGTCGTCGGAGGTGGCAGGTTCGTTGTTGGCGCCGCGATCGCCCATGACGTATGCCCTTACTGGACCGTGGGCCACCATCGCGGCGACATCAACCGCGAACTCGCGCCGCTCGAGGGCATCGAGATATTCAGGAAACGTCTCCCAGTCCCAGGTGAGGCCCTCGCTTAGAGCCGCTCCGGGAATGTCTTCGACGCCCTCCATTAGTTCTATCAACCACTCGTGCCGTTCGGGGTCGGCTGGGGCAAACCCGACCCCGCAGTTCCCCATGACAACGGTAGTGACGCCATGGGGAGAGGATGGCTCAAGGTTTGGGTCCCAGGTGGCCTGGCCGTCGTAGTGAGTGTGAATATCGACAAAACCGGGGGTGACAATCATGTCGGAGGCGTCGATCTCGCGCCGGCCGGTCCCGATGGCACCCGCAGGTTCGATCTTGGTAACGATTGAGCCATCGATGGCGATGTCGACGTTATGTACCGAAGCACTCCCGGTGCCATCGACTAGCTGACCATTACGAATGACTAGGTCGTGCATTGGGGTCCTTCCCGGGTATGGCGGTGTTTGTCTAACGTTGGCCAGATGCTGCTGATGTGAGGGGAGCGGCGGTCTCCCCGCCGGTTGCCTGCCGGATGGCAAGTGTCGGCTGGCCTAGATCGATCCCGAGGAAAGGGACCGCCATGGCAAGGAACGTATCTGATGAGAAGCTGGCTGTCGTTGATCTGGGCCGCGAAGTCGCCGAGGCGGGCCGCGGAGTCGAAGTCGTGCAGACGCGTTCGCGGCTACTGGGAAGGGCTAGCTTTACCTATACAACTCCGCGTACACCCCGCGGCGGTGTCGGTCCAATGTTGGTCGCACCGGGCTTCGCTACGAGTTGTACAGCAACAATCCCAACCGAAGGTCCGAGGTTAGTGATCCCACGATGGTGCTCGTGTAGGCGTCGCTCAGGACTTGTCGCAGTCGTGATGAGCTTGCTCGCACTAGCCGCCTGCCAAGACGTGACTCCGGCGGCCACTGAACAGGCCAACCAAACTGGAACGACACTGGAAGTCGCAGCAGCCGAGGTTGAGCTACCCGAGGGTTTTCCGACACAAGAGTCGTGGCCCGCGGGTTGGGACGTGCTCCGGCGGTCTCTGTCAGGCCAAGAACCGAACATCCTTACGTTGCGACTCTTGGCTAACATCACTCGGTTCACGTCGTCTCCTCCCGAAGCCCCGCGGCTCCCAGACGACGCTGTTGTATCGTGTGCGATAACTCTGCTGTCCTCGCCACTGCAGTGTCAGTCTGGTGTGGTCATAGCGGGAGTTTCGCCGGAGGATCTGGTGCGACAAAACGACGAGAACTCGGTTGATTTGGAAGTTTGGTGGGATGAGATCGGGTTGAGATTCACGACGTTCGCTTCGTAACCCGTCGTTGCTAGGTCTCCGAAGCACGGTGAAGCGGGTCTTCCCAAAGGTGCTCATCATCGGACCTGCGCAGCACCTTCTCAACGTCCTCGATACTGTCGGTCTAACGTTGGTCGAGGATCTTTACCAGAGTTTTGGGGGCTGCCACTCTGTAGGCATCGTCGACGACGGCCGCGACTTCGTCCCAGTCCGGGTCGATGTTGAGACGCATACCAATCCAGCCCCGATGTCCGACATACTTGGGCACGTAGAAGCGGTCGGGTTCGCGCTCGACCACGTCGGCCTGCACTCCTGGTGGGGCTGGGCACCACATTCCCAGTTCGCCGTCGCCATGGTGGTCTTCCCATAAGTGGCACAAGACCTTTTTGTCGCGAATGAAGAAGGTCGGCGTCATGTGGCTTGGGCGTTCGTTGACTTCCGGCAACGCTAAGCAGATCGGCCGCAACAAATCGAGGGCCGCCAGGCCTGCCGGCGACTCGACCGTCATCGCTAGGGAAGTCGCCCGACAAACCCTAGAGCCCGGCGCACGATGCGATCCTGGCCGCCAGTCATCTCATTGGACACTGCGATACCAGCGGCTTCGTCAGTCGTTAGCCAAGCGAAGTCGAGCACCTCTTGCGATGGCGAGGCCTCGCCTTCGATTGGTACTACATAGGCGAGGTTCACCGAGTGCTGGCGCGGATCGTGGAACCCAGTTTGGGCTGGGTCGGGCATGTACTCGGCGACGGTGAACGGGGTCGGAGAGGCCGGTAACCTTGGGAAGGCCTGGGGGCCAAGGTCTTTGTCGAGGTTGCGCATCAGCGCCTCGCGGATGGTCTCACCCCACATTACCCGCCCAGATACAAGGGCTCTAGAGATCGTGCCGTCTGGCATGGCGCGCAACAAAAGGCCGACGTGGGTGACTTGGCCAAGTTCGTCGAGTCTGACCGGAACGGCCTCGACATAAACCATTGGGACACGGGCGCGGACGGTTTCGAGGTCGTTGTCGTCGAGCCATTGGGAGTCGGTTTCAGTATCGATTTCGCTCACAGTTGTCAATTCTGACACCCGGACGGCCTCAGGTCAGGTTTCTGTCTGGGAAGTTGCCGTGGCAGTATCTCGTCACGATCTGTTTCACGAATTCTACGAAGGGTTGTCCGTATGGTTGATTCGAGTCAGGCAGGGGCCGTAGCGGCGACAGCAGCGGTGTGTCGCGAGTTTGGCGAACCCATGACAATCGAGAACATCTTCGTCAGCAAACCGCGGTCGAACGAGGTTCTCGTCGACATCAAAGCGTGCGCTGTTTGTCATAGCGACATCAGTTTTGCCGAGGGCTTGTGGGGTGGCGCTCTCCCTTCGGTGTTCGGACACGAAGCATCGGGAGTGGTGCGCCAGGTCGGTTCGAATGTGGCTGGGTTTGCAACCGGCGACCGTGTGGCCGTACACCTAATTCGATTTTGCGGAAGGTGTCGGTCATGCGAGCGAGGCTTACCCGTAGCTTGCAGTGCCGAGTTCGTCGGTGACGAAGACCCCGTCCTGCACGATGCCGACGGCGAACCACTGGTACGCGGCCTCCGAACCGGTGCCTTTGCATCAGCTGCGGTGGTAAACGAGAGCCAGATTGCTCACATCGGCGACGAGATCAGCTTCGAGGCAGCGGCTCTGTTGTCTTGTGGTGTCATCACTGGTTTCGGAGCGGTTACCAACACCGCCAAGGTCGAAGCCGGCAGCTACGTCGTTGTCATCGGCTGCGGGGGCGTTGGCCTCAACAGCATCCAGGGTGCGGCTGCGTCTGGTGCGAGGGCGATCATCGGCGTCGACCTCCTCGATACGAAACTCGACGATGCCAAGGCCTTCGGTGCTACGCACACGGTAAGGGGCGACGCCGACGACGCTGCCGATCAGATCCGGGCGCTCACCGGCGGGTACGGAGCCGATTACGTCTTCGTAACCGTTGGAGTTTCCGCTGCGGTGTCGCAGGCGCTGACATTCATCGGCGGCGGCGGTGCCGTTGTGGTCGTCGGCTTGCCCCCTGTTGGCGAGATGACTCCCCTCCACGTAACGGGGCTTGGCACCGCTAATCAACGAATTCTCGGCTCGAAGATGGGTAGCGCCCGCCCCCGGGCCGATATTGCGGCCTTGGTCGATATGTATCACAACGGTCGCCTCATGCTCGACGAACTGATTACCGCGAAGTACCCCCTAACCGACATCAACGAAGCCATCCGGTCGGTAAATGCTGGCGAAGCCAGGCGCAACGTCATTGTTTTCGACTGATCGGCCCGAAACAGCTAAGACCACCACTGTCACCGGGAAACGGCTGCGGGCAACCAGATGCCGGTGACAGTGGTGGGTTTTCGGGATTTCGCTCGAACCCAGTGGATGTGCTGTGAGGGTGAAACCCCGGTCAGCGGCCGTAGGCCGCGGCGGTGACAGTAGAGGTTTAGGTCTTCTTGGCGCAGACGGCTGCTGAGACTACGAGGCCGTCTGTGAAGTGTTGTCGAATTTGGGCTGGCCACCGAATCGTTGTCTGGGCGGCGTAGTTGGTGGCTGGGCCCATTTCCCAACCGCCAACGACGGCGACAGCCTCAACGTCTTCGAAACCCAGCCAGGACCGAGTGAATTGGTGTTGGGCCTTGTACAGCGCTTCTTTGGCCGAGAAGATGGCCATTATCGTCCGACTGCGCTGAGGTTCTGGGAGGCCGTCGACGCGTTGATGCTCAAGGGTATTGAGGATTCGCCGACTGACATCGGGCCCTGTTCGTTCTAGACGTTCGGCGTCGATTCCGATGTAGGCATGCCCGACCAGCTGTGCAACTGCGGCGGCCACAAAGCCATTGGTATGGGTTATCGACCCAGTTACGCCGTCTGAAAACGCGGGCGAACGATCCTGCCGGCGTACGATCGGGGCGTCGGCCAGGCCGAGCCTCCGTAGGCCCATCCGGGCGCAGGCCCGGCCGTGTTGAAAGGCCCGCTGACGCCCTTCGATGGCTTTGGCGACGGATTCGGTCTCGGCGGGGAAGACAAGTTGGGAATCGATGGCTCCGGCACCGCTAGTTGAGTAGACGACCACAGGGCCGACCTCTACCGCTTGGGACTCATTTGGCGTGCCAGCCACAAAGAGCGAAGATAGATCGGTACAGAGCATTGGAACGACCACATCGCGTGAGCGAGCACCATTATCTGTGTTCACTTACAGACTCCTTTGGCGTATCAGAGGCGCGGGCGGGGTGGCTGCCCCATCCATTTTGGCAGCGGCTCCGAACAACTGAGCGAAACACGAGACGGGCGGGCGATGGAAAACGTAGCTGACATCTACCCACTAGCTCCGGCACAAGCCGGAATCTTGTATCACGTACTTAGAGACAACGACCCGGAGCTCTATTTCGAGCAGTACCGGGCCAACGTTGTTGGCGATGTCACCGTCGACCAGATGAGCGCCGCGTGGCAGACCGTTGTAAACCGCCATTCGGCGCTTCGTTCGATCATTGTCTGGCAGGGCCTCGACCAACCGTTGCAAGTTGTTCGCAAACACGTCGACGTAGAGGTCGCGGTCGTCGCCGTCGACGCTACAAATCCAGCTACCCAGAGGGCCACCCTCGACGAGCTCGCAGCAGCCGAAAGGGCAGCCGGCATCGACCTCAGCCGGGCTCCACTGACCCGGGTTACGGTCGCGACCCTCCCCGACGGTGGGCTTCACCTCATCTGGAACTTCCACCATATTCTCGTTGATGGCTGGTCCGTTGGTGTAGTAGTCGACGAACTCTTGACCTTGCTAGATGGCGCCGAACTCGAGGCGCCAGCACCGCTGTTTAAGCGGCACATCCAGTGGATCAAGCAGCAATCAATATCTATGGACCGGTGGGACAGCCTCGTCGGCGACCTCGCCGAGGTTACGACCGTCGATCTTCCCGGTGGAACCGGCGCCAAGGAATTCGAGCGCAAACGAATCGATGTGCCCGTCTCGACAGCAACAACGGACCAGGTTGCCGCCGCGGCGCGGGATCACCGTGTCACCGTCAACACCATGGTGCAGGCAGCCTGGGCCATGACGTTGGCCCGCTACAGCGACTCCGACGACGTCACCTTCGGCGTAACCATGTCTGGCCGTCCAGCTGAAGTGATTGGCATCGACGAAATGGTCGGAATGTTCCTTGCCACCTTGCCCATGCGGTTGCAGGTTCCCGCCGATAGGTCGCTGGGCGATTGGTTGGCCGACATCCACGACCAACAGCTCGATCTGTTAACTGATCAGCATGTCTCTCTCGCCGAGGTGCAACGTCGAACGCAACTGCCCTCAGGGGTCGAGATGTTCGACTCGGTTCTGGTGTTCGAGAATTGGCCAGAGCGAACCACCAAACATCGGGTAACTCTCGAAGCCAAACAGGTGGTCGAACAAAGTCACTATCCGCTCACGCTGATGGTGGGCGTTGGCGCGACCCTCGATCTGATCCTGTTGTACGACGGGTCACGCTTCGGAGAACAGGCAGTTCTTCGGATGGCCAACCACTTTGTTTCAACTCTCGAAGCACTAGCCGCCGATGCTCGTCTTGTTCCAGGTCGGCACGACATTCTTAGCGCAGCAGATCGTGACCGGCAGCTCACCGAATGGAACCAGACCGACGCGGCCGAGCCAGACGAAACCTTGGCTGAGGTGTGGCAGCGCCAGGTCGACGCCGACCCGACAGCAATTGCTCTAATCGACGGCACCGATTCGTGGACCCGCGACGAACTCGACTCCAGAGCCGCTGTGGTCGCTGAAGGTCTACGGGCACTCGGCGTATCGGAGGGTGAACCGGTTGGAATTTGCATGCACCGCTGCGGTGAGTCGGTGGCGGCAGTTCTTGGAATTGTAAAGGCCGGAGCTGCGTACGTTCCGCTTGATCCGATCTATCCGACGGGACGGCTCGAATTGATTCTCGACGACGTCGGTATGAAAACCGTACTGGTGCACGAAAGAACCACTGATCGACTCGACCACCCAGGGATTGTCGACATAGACGAACTTGGCGGCCACGCCGACCCGATCGTTACGTCCGCTTCTGCGAACGCACCCGAACACCGCGGCCTGTTGTACATCACCTACACATCGGGGTCGACTGGTGTGCCCAAAGGAGTCATGGGGCACCACGCTGGAGTGCTGAGCCGCTGCCGCTGGCAGTGGGATGCTTATCCGTTCGAACCAGACGAGGTTGTCGCCCACAAAGTGACACTCAACTATGCAGACCATCTGTGGGAGCTTTGGGGCGGTTTGTTGGGCGGCGCCCCGGTACTATTGATTCCTGAAGATGTGGCCAATGACGGTGTTGGGTTGGTCGCTGTTCTCGAACGCCACGCGATTCGACGAATTGTCCTCACCCCATCGTTTGTCGAGGCTCTGCTCGACAGCATGCCTGACTTGGCCGAACGGCTGTCGGCTTTGAAAACTCTCACCCTCAGCGGCGAGGGTGTCTCGGCCGAATTGGTCGAACGAGTAGTGGCCGAGCTTCCCCATGTGGTGCCTCTCAATTTCTACGGGATGTCTGAGGCCACAGTCGATGCGACCACATACGACGCACGCGATGGGGTGGTCTCGAATACGTTCCCGATCGGCAAACCGATTCGTAACCAACGGGTTTATGTCCTTGATAGCCACATGCGCCTGTTGCCTGAGGGCGCGATTGGCCGGATTCACGTGTCAGGCGTCGGGCTTGCTATTGGGTATTGGCAGCGTCCAGACCTCACCGCGGAGTGTTTCTTCGATCATCCATTTCGACCTGACGAGAGGTTGTACAACACCGGCGATTTGGGTCGCTGGCTGCCTGGCGGTTATCTCGAGTACCACGGCCGGACCGATCACCAGATAAAGATCCGCGGCAACCGGCTCGAACTCGGCGACGTCGAGGCCACTCTCGAGTCGACACCTGGTCTTAGTTCGTGTGTTGCTGTGGCCATCGAAGGTGCGCTTGCCGCCGATCGGCGTCTGGTGCTGTTTGTAAGAGCCGCCGACGCATGCACCGATTCTGATGCCCTGGTTGAAGCCATTCGGGCCAACGCACGGACGATGTTGCCGCTGTACATGATCCCGTCGAGAATCGTCGTCCTCGACGAGGTTCCGACTACGCCGAACGGAAAGACCGACCGCCGCGCTCTTATTGAGCTGTTCGAAGCCGACGATGCAGCTAGTGACGTTGTCGTCGAAGCGAAGAACCCCGACGAACAAGCGATGGTCGAGATATGGCGGGGGTTGCTTGGCCCTCGAATTCACGCGGCTTCTGACTTCTTCGACTCAGGCGGGCATTCGCTGCTTGCGCTGCGCCTTGTTTCGAGAATTGGCAAGGCCTTTGGGGCCGATGTGGTGCTACCCGACCTTCTTGAGCACTCAACTCCGAGGGCCCTGGTAGCTAACATTCGTCGCCCCGACCGCGACCACGCTCGGGCCCATCTGGTCGAGATGGCTGGCAACGGAACCGACGGAACGCCGTTCTATTGCGTTCATGGTGCCGGCGGGAACGTCTTGCGCTTCAGCGAGATCGCCAAACGCATTGGCTGTCATCGGCCCTTTGTCGCTATCCAGGCTCTGGGCGCAGATGGCAAGACGGCTCCGCACGAGACAGTCGAAGCCATGGCCGAGGCCTACGTTGCCGAGCTAGTTGCTGCCCAACCGTTTGGCCCGTTTGTTCTTGGTGGCTATTCGGCCGGTGGCGCGATTGCCTATGACGTGGCGCGCCAGTTGATCGAACTCGACCGAGAGGTTCTAGGAGTCGTCCTGCTCGATACCTATCACCCCGATGTGGTGCCCATCGCGAAGTCGAAATGGCGAAAAGCGGCCGACCTGGTTTCGTTTGGCCCTGCCGCAGCTGTTGACCGAGTGCGCCACCACCGTGAGTGGACCGGTCGGCGGGCGGCGTGGGACGAAGCGAGCGAGCACGGCACCGAGATCACCGAAGTCCCAGACGATCTGCGCTTCGCCCGCCTAACGAAGGCCATCGGATCCGCATACCGGCAGTACAAGCCTGAGCGACTAGACGTTCCGCTGGTGATTGTCGGTGCCCGCAACGTGTCGTCCACCCTTGCCCACGCTAGCCGTGAGCGAGGGTGGGAAGTCGTAAGCGACTCGATCCGGGTTATCGAGGTTCCCGGCGACCATCACAACCTGTTGTCAGGTGAGATGGCCGAACATGCCGCTGAAGCCATCGAGTATGCCATCGATGTGTTGAGCGCAGGGATGGCCTAGTCGTTTAAGGGGCCGTACGTAGCCAGTCAGGGCACGGCGTCGGCCAGGTCAGCAACTGAGTCTGAAGGCTGCCAGTGTCGGTAGCCCAAGTACGTCAACGTGAGGCCCCGGACATGATCGCCAAGAGGATCGGGTCAACCACAATCTAGTTGTCGATGTTGTCGATGTTGTCGAGCAGGCTGGCCAGATCGCCCATCTGTTCGGAGTCGAGGCCGGCTAGTTCGAACCTGTCAGCGTTCGGTTGCCTGGTCAACTCAAACCAAGCTGGGTTTCGGAGTAACTCGCTCATCCGCTGAGCCAGTTCATCGACAAAGTCGACTGGGAGATCATCAGGAGCGTGGTCTAGCGATATCTCAAGGCAGCCTTCAATAGTACGACTAAGCACTCCTAGTCGATGAGTACGGGCATTCCGCGGATCGATATAGCCAAAGGGCCCGCTCATGGACCTAACCGGACCCTTGCCCGCCAATGGACCCGAACTTGCGCCCAGGTGGTTGAAGCGGATTAAGTCGGTCAGAATCGCCTCACCGCCAGCCAACACCACGCGGTCGTCGTACAGATCCTCCGGTCGCTTTGCGTCGAGGGCGGCGCTCACATCGCCTTGGCTCGGGCCAAGTACCAACTGCGCAGTCGCGGTGAACCAGCCAACGGTCAAAGACAGATCGAGCGGACTAGCGGCCTCGCGGCCATGTCGTTCGACGGTCACCAAGGTATTGCCATCGTTGTCGACCAGACCTGTCTCAGCAGCGCTGGCCGACGTATGCACCGCGTCGTTCAGAGCGGCCAGGATCGAAACATCGATTGGCTGACCGATAGCTAGCAACTGCTCGGTCTCGGACCGACCGAGCAGTATCGATATTGTGCGGGTGTCACCTTCTGTAGGGCTTGAGCGGGTGGCAGAGACCACCCTTGTATCAACCACCGCAGGGAGGTCGATCAGGTGCTCGACCCATGCACCCGCCGAGGTCTGGCGGTTCGCCAGGTTGATTTTGGCGCGAGACACGAGGGCCGATATAGCGGATCCGAGATCCTCAACGACTATCGACCACGCCACCGCATCGACCACCAGATGGTGCGCGGATATGAACACTGACTGCGAGCCATGCTCGTCCAGAACGCAGGCGGCTAGCTGGGGACCAAATCTCATGTTGATGGCCTGATTCGCCACGGCTTCGGCTGCGCTGCGATCTTCGAAGCCTGAGTCGAACACTGGAGTCGCCACGGGGTCGTGGCCCACGATCTGCTCGGCGTTCGCGCCCGAACCGACGAACACCGACGAAAGGGCTTCGTGATGACACACCACCGCGTGTAGCGCCTCACGGAGAACTGACGCCGGAACTGGCTTGGCCAAGGCCACCCAGACCCCTTGATTCCAGAGGTTGGGTTGTTCGAAGTCGTGGGCGAAGAACCAACGCTGGATGGCGGTTAACGGCATCGGACCCGAGCGCCGAGGCTCGACTGGTCCACCGAGGCGAGTGACAACTGGTGCCAGGTCGGCGATAGTGGAGTGCGTGAAAATATCCCTTGGAGTGAAGGACAGCCCTACGGAACGAACGGCAGCCGCGATGCGTATTGCCACGATCGAGTCGCCGCCGAGGTCGTAGAAGTCGTCGTGGCGACTCACGTTGTCAATGCCTAAGGCAGCACACCAGCCAACCGCGAGCGCGATCTCCACAGCTTGTTGCTCAGAGTCGTCGACGATCGCTGCCGATGGCTTGGTTGAAGACGTCGGTTGCGGTACCCCAAGTTGTTCGAGGGGGCGACGGTCGAGTTTGCCGTTTGGTCGGCGGGGCAGTTGGTCGGCAACAACAATTGCCGCCGGGATCATGTGTTCGCCAAGAGTGGCTCGCAGCCCATCGAGAATCGATGTTTCGTCGATGCTGTGGTCACTGTTCGCCCTAACGACATGGGCCACGAGCACACCCCGGGTACGACCGTTGACGGTCTTCGTGGCGAGCACTACGGCTGCATCGCGGACCCGATCGTCGTGCAGCAGAGCGGCTTCGACTGCCTCGAGTTCGACACGATGGCCCCGTATCTTCACCTGGTCGTCGATTCGGCCATGGAACCGGTAGGTACCGGCCTGGTCGATATCGACCAAGTCGCCGGTTCGATACATCCGCCGCCCGGCGTTGGTTACGAAACTGGTGCTGGTCAGATCGTCGAGGCCGAGATACCCGGCGGCAACACCAGGACCCCCGATCCACAATTCGCCCGGGACTCCGAGAGGCATGTCTGAGCCATCGGGCGACACGACTCGTGCGTAAGCACCAGCGATCAGCTCACCAATCGGCACGTCGGTTCCGTTCGGCCTAAGAACAGCCCGATGGCTCCACACGGTGGTCTCAGTGGGCCCGTACTCGTTTATCAACGAGATGTCGCCAAACAGGGCGTGGTGGCGGTCAATGAGGCCAAGTGGGCAAGCCTCGCCGGCAACCACAACCGTTTGGAGCGTTGCCATCTGGTCTCTTTGAGCGACATCGAGCAAGACGTCGTACAGCGACGGCAGCATCAATGTATGGGTCGCCGAGTGGCGAGCTATCAGCTCACTGAAGTGGACGACGTCATCGCGCCGGTCCTCGTCGGGGAGAACCACACTGCCACCAGATGTGAGTGGCCACCACAGGCCGACCATCGAACTGTCGAACGACATCGACGAAACCATCAAGAAACAAGTTGGCGCTGCCTCGTACGAATAGCGCCGAGCCTCGGTGGCGAAGGCGATATTGGCGTGGCTAACCACGACGCCCTTCGGATTGCCAGATGAGCCCGATGTGTAGATCACGTAGGCCGGATCGTCACCAGCTATGTGCGGTGGAGCCCCGTCCTCGGCATAGCGGTCGGCGTTGGCGAGGAACTCCTCAGCTAAGTCGTTGCTACCAAGAATCTTGAGCGTTGGGTGCGCCGATAGCTGATTGTTTGCCGTCTCTGGGCGCGCCGTCAGCAACAAGTCGATCTTCGCGTCGTTCAGGACATGGCTGGTGTGGGCTTCTGGGTAAGACAAATCGAGCGGTACATACGCAGCCCCCGACCTTAAGATCCCGACGATTAGAGCCACGGTTGACGCGTCGCGTACAACGTCAACAGCGACCATATCGCCACGCCCGACACCACGCCGGTTCAACGCCCGACCGACGGCTGTGCTCTGAGCTTTGAGGTCTTGCCAACTCAGTTGGTCGGGTCCGCTAAAGATTGCGGCTAACTCTGGGTCGGCTGGCATGGCTGCATCGATCAACGAAACGAGCGTGGAGCTGTTCTTAGGATCGTGAGTGTGGGTGACTGCTTCGCCAACATGCAGACTTCTAGATGCGGACGGCAATTCGAGCGAGGCAACGGCACTTTGAGGACTGTCAACAACCGATGCGAGGATGAACGCGACGTCGTCGAGCAATAGATTGGCTCCGTCGGCGTCGAGGATCTGACCCGAGTACTCGAGCGACAGATCTACGTTGTTGCCCCGCACTTGGGCAAAGAAAGTTGCGTCGAATATCGAATCACCGGACCACCTGACTACGTGACTTGCTTCGACACCTCCAAGAAATGCCGGTGCGAACCGTTCGAAGGCGAGCATTACTGAGATATCGGGGGCAACCAGGCCGGCGTCGCGTTGTTTCGCGACGATCGTCGACAGTGGGGTGGTTCGGTGGGGCAGAGCAGAGGCCAGTAGCGCAGCAGAGCGGCGGACTACGTCGATGTTGGTGTCGTTGCGGTCAACGTCGACAATGATCGGAAGAGTGTTGAGGCCGTATCCGACGAGATGTTCAGCGGCCGTGTGGTTCTTGGTCGATGCGGTAACACCGATGCCGATTCGAGGGCCAGCGGCTCGCCTTCGGAGAGCGATAGCGACGGCAGCCATCACCACCGCAAACGGAGTTGCTCCACCGATTGCCAGCTCATCAGCCCCAACGGAGAGCGAGCGCTCGGCCAACCCGTCGGCGGCGCTACGCCGACCAAGGTCGATGGTGGAACTTGGCTCGGCAAGTAGGTCTGACCAGAACCCGTGATCAGCGTCGGTCACGTTGGCTTCGTGCCACTCGGCGATGTCGCCATGATCGGGCCCCTCGACATTGACGGGCGTTCGGAGACCTTGGTACTCGGTGTCGATCTGGCTCCAGAGCACGTCGAAAGTTCCGGCGTCGATCGAGAGGTGATGCACCGCTACACAGATGGCTGTCGAGCCGTCGGTCAATGGCCTTGCCACCAGCCGCAGCAAGGGCCCGGCTTCGAGATCGAACGGGCGCTGATGAGCCGACCCCGCCAGGTCAGCGAAGTCGTCTGCTGACATCAGTTCATCGGCGACATCGTTCTCGACGATGTTGGCCGCGGCGATCTGTGTGCGGGGCACCGAAAAGGACCAGGAGAACGACACGTGCCGCTCGGCAACAGCTTGGGTCGAAGCGGTGAGACGGACGAGATCCACCAGACCCGGAACCGAGTACTGCCTAGCAACGTGATACTTAGCGCTAGCCGGGTCGTTCAGATGCTCGTACAACAGCGCCGACTCGCCCGCCGATAGGGGAGGGGGAGTGCCGCTAGCTCGTCGTTCCAGTGTCGTGGGCTCAGCCGATGTATCGTTGTCGATGACTCCGCCAAGTGCGCTTGGCGAGGTAAAGGCGAACACCATCTCGTCGGTTATCGACGGGCTGAGTTCTTCACGCAATGCCGAGGCCAGATCGAGCGCGGCCAACGAATCGCCGCCAAGGTCGAAGAAGTCGTCGTCGGCTGACACTGGTTCAAGCCCCAACACTCGCTCATAGGTGGCCACGATGGTTCGCTCGGCTGGCGAAGAGGGCACGACGTGTAGCGCCGACGAACGCACCACCCGCGACGGAGCCGGTAAAGCCGCGATATCGAGTTTGCCGTTTGTCGTCATCGGCAACACGTCGACATCGACGTAGGCACTTGGCACGGCAGCGGCTTGGAGGCGATCGGACACAAACCTTCGTAGCTCGCTGGCCTCGACTTCGTCGCCGCCGGTGACGACCCACGCCGTCAGAGTCTTGCGAACCTGTGGTTCGTAGCCGATCTCGGACAACATCTTCGACACATCTGCGATGTCGAGGTCGTCGTCGAGTTCTTCCATTGCTTCGGCGCGGGTCTTGTGGCCAAGCCGAACATCCCAGGCATACGGGATTGCGTAGTTGTGATAACCCTGCTCGAGTTGGTGGGTGTAGATACCAGCGGCATTAACGAGGCAGTTGGTTGATCGGCCCGTGTCTGTTGGCCTGGCCCATGGGGTGGAGCTTTCGAGGAAGTCGAACATCTCCGAAAGTGGAATGTCGGCGTAGCGATAGAAGTCGACGAACTCGACCCGATCGAAGAACTCGTCATCGTCGAACACCGAGGTGTCGAGCAGGCGATTTACTGAGTCGTCGACGCGGTGGTAACTCTTGCGGGCCGCGACAATGGCCGCATCGATGGCATCGGGGTCGAACGACCCGGCCTCGAACTGTTGTGGCGCGAGCCGCGTCTCGAAGAGCTGCCCCCGCGACAGGCCAGTCATGATGACGGGAATGCCAAGCTCGGAGGCGCGCTGGCTAGCGAACGTGTACAGCGCCTTGTAACAACCGTGGCAAACGTTTGAGTAACGATCGAGGCTGGTGCGAAACACGTCGTTCATCACTTCAGAGGTGACGATCTCGCCGTCGATGCCAAGCGAGTCGATACTTCTACGGGCGTTGTCCAGAGCGCCTTGGGAGATAAATCCGTTGTCGAGCGTCAGCACATAAGGCTTGAAGCCGAGGTCGACAAGCTTGTGCAGCGCGAACGTCGAATCCTTACCACCGCTGAGCATGTGAAGAACGTCAAACTCACCGGTTCGACGCGAACGCGCGGCGGTCAGCCGCACCGTCAATTCGTCGAGGTTCCCGAAGTAACTAGCGGTCTGCTCGGCGACCGCGTCTAAAGATCGGCAGGTGGCGCAGATGCCGGTGAAATCGATGTCGGCGGCCGGAACATTCGACGGCAAGCCACACACCACACAGTGCTTGTTGACAGTGCCTCGCTGAGGGCTCCAGAGGCGCACGGCCGCAGCCTTAACGCTCCGATGTTCGAGAAGCGCGGCCTCAATTTCGCTTGGTTCGAGGCGAACACCACCGACCTTCATCTGCTCGTCGATTCGGCCAAGGTACTCAGCGGTACGCGAATCGATCATTCGAACCAGATCACCGGTGCGGTACCAGCGTCGACCATCAAGTTCGACGAAGCGCCCAACATCGTGCTCGCCGTCGAGGTAACCAGTGGTAACCCCAGCGTGGCTAACCAGCAGTTCGCCAGGGGCACCTGTTGGCATCGGGTTGAGCGCATCGTCGACAATACGAACCGATACTCCATCGATGGGATGGCCAATGGCCACGCTTCGACCGATGTCGGTTGGTGAGGCCTCGTGGATCATGCACCCGACAACGGCCTCAGTCGGGCCGTATTCATTTAGCAGGCGAGCATCGGTGCCAAAGGTCGACCAGAGCGTTCGGGCTAGCGCAGCAGTGAACTGCTCGCCCCCAACAACGAAGGTCTTTATGTCGCTCTTGGGGTTAAGCCGACATAACAATTCTAGGTGTGAAGGCGTGCCCTTCATCCAGGTGATGTCGGTGCGGCTGGCCAACTCGATGAGACCATCGGTCGCGTCTGGACGCACAATTGCTACGGCCCCGCCTGCCACCAACGGCGCAAAGAGCGTGGTTACCGTGAGGTCGAAGGTGAGGGCCGAAAACAGCGGGGCGACGATGCGGCCAAGACCAGTGAAGTACTCGGCGACTGCGAAGTCGATGTAGTCGGCCAAACCCCGATGGGTGATGGGAACGCCCTTGGGTTCGCCAGTCGAACCCGAGGTAAAAAGTAGATAGGCCTCGTCTTGGTCAGAGGGTGCGACCTCAACATTGGCTTCGAACGGACTGTCCGTGTCGCCGCGGTACTTACCAATGGTTGAGGGATCAATCGTGAGGACAACTCCGGCTCGGTGCCTTAAACGTTGGCGTCTGGTTTCAGGCTGAGTTGGGTCGATGGGAACGTAGGACGCCCCACAAAACATGGTTGCCAACATCGCCACGACAGCGTCTGCTCCTCGACCAAGTTCGATTGCGACTCGGCTCGATGCGGTGACACCGTCGTTAGCGAACTGCTCGGCCATCGCCGAGGCGGCCATCCACAGACCACGGCCCGTAAGCGAGGCCTCCCCATCATCGACAGCGATCGAGTCCGATGCGGCCAAGGCTGCTTGCAACCGGGGCAAGAGCAAGTCGGCAGCCGCCGTTGACGCACCCGTTGCCCAGCGTTCTACAGCCGAGGTTTCTTCAGGAGAGACGAGGCTGATGTCTTTGACCTTGATGTTTGGCGTTGCTAGAACCGATCCGAGCACGGCAGCCATGTGGGTGGCGGCGAGCGACGAGTCTGGCGGGGCCACAGCGTCGTTGAGATCGAAGATTAGGCTCAACCCAGCGTCGGCGTATGGGGTCAACTGAAGCCGGAAGAGATTTGATGGTTCGATGGCCCCAGAGTGGATCCATTCGGGAGTTGCCACGACACCCGCAAAATCGCCGAAATCGGCGTGGGGGATCACGTTAACAATCGCGTCGACCTCGACCGCAGGGGTATGACCCGGGTGGGAGTTCCCGAGTGCGGCCATCACCTCGGACCCAACGTAGCTGTGGGCCGCGGCGATGGTCATCGAAGGATCGATGGTCAGCGACACCGGCGCTATCTCCATCAACGGCCCGACAAGAGCCTTAGCTTCACGAGTGCGCCGATGATGAAGCGGAATGCCAATGGTGAACCGGTCGGCTTGAGTGAGCCTGGCCACCAAGATGGCTGCAGTCGTGGCCAGTATCGTGGTCCAAGACATCTGCTCGCTGATCGAAGCGGCATAATCGGGCAGGACCAGCTTGGCATCGATTCGGCGACGAGTCGCAGCCGGCGCGGCGCCGAGATCTGACGCGGCTGCATATAGCCGACCAAGTGGTTCGACCGCGGTCTTCGCTGCCCAGAATTCGCCACTCTTGTCGAGTCGTTTCGATTGCGCCGCTGCAGAGTTCTTCGACCACTCGAAGTAGGCCCCCGAAGCCGGTTCGAGGTCGGAATCGGATGCGAGACCGCTCCGCACTGCGTACTCGTGGGCGGTGAGCGAAAATACCAGCGCCGAAGAACTGGCATCGGTGGCCATGTGA
The DNA here is from genome assembly GCA_964569385.1 of uncultured Acidimicrobiales bacterium. Classification (GTDB taxonomy): domain Bacteria; phylum Actinomycetota; class Acidimicrobiia; order Acidimicrobiales; family Poriferisodalaceae; genus JAADHX01. The sequence goes on along the minus strand of CAZMUM010000011.1, from coordinate 49,446 downwards.
TGCAGGTCGAGGTACCACGAACACGTCTTGTCGCTGTGTGTGACCACGACGCTGTCGAAGGTGGCTCGACGAGGATCCATGGCGACCGCAGCGCGATCACTAGCCCAGGCCACGGTTTCGGCGCGGTCGAGCTTGACCAACTCCGTTGTTGGTGTCGTGCGGCTCGAACGAACCCACACTGGCCCGGCCGAACGTTCCTCGACCACGTGCGATAGCACCCGGTTTTGGGCCACGACAGCGTCGAACGACTCGATAAGGCGCTCGACATCGATGTTTCCGTCGAGATGCGTGAGAATCGCCATGTTCAACAGCGGCGACGCGCGATGCCGTCGCTGGGTTGCCCACATGGCTCGCTGAGGCACCGTTAGAGGGGTACCCATCGAACCTAACGAAACAAGATCCGTCACTGGCTTAGACGACTCGCAAATCGGGCCATCTTTGCGACTGAGCCGAAGTTCTCGATCGTGACGTCGCTTGGGGCAATCTTGATCGAGAGCCGATCTTCGAGCCAAGTCACGATCTGTACAACACCTAACGAGTCGACCACGTCTACCTCGATCAGGTCGGTGTCGATTGTTACTTCGATCGATGGGTCGAGGCTGATCTCATCGTTGATAAGTTCGGCTAGTGCCTCGGCAAGTGGTTGAGCGTGGTCGTCGGTCATGTCTGTCTCAGTCGCTGTCTCAATCACTGGGGCATAACTTGCTGGTGTCGGAAGCTGCGAGTTTTCGGCTCGTGACGGCGGCGCGAACCCGAGCGCGGTCGATCTTTCCACTTTGGGTTTGAGGCATTTCATCCACAAAGTTAACTATCGACGGCACCGCGGCCGGGTTGAGAACCAAGGCCGCATACCGTCGCACCGCGGTTTGGGTTAGTTCGGCACTGGAATCGCCAAGAACTACGACCTCGACACCTTCTGGATTCGATGGCGGAACCGCCGTGGCAACCACAGTTCTAACCCCAGGCATCTGCTCGATGGCGGCCTCAATCGCCTCCAATTCGAGCCTAACTCCGTGAATCTTCACCTGATAGTCACTGCGGCCCACGAACACCACGCCATGATCGGTCTCACGGACAATGTCGCCGGTCTGATACCAGGCGGTGCCTTCAGAGTCAGTTCGCATACGAGCAGCGGTGAGATCGGGCCGCTCCAGATACCCAGCCATCATCGTCGAAGCAGCCAACCAGAGCTCGAACAGTGGGCCACCGGCGTCAGCCGAGTTCTCCAGTCGAACAAGGTCGAATCGAGCTCCAGACCAGGGTTCGCCGATGGGGATGGCATCGAGGCGAGCAGTCGTCTCATCGACGGCGAACACCGACACCACGTTTGTTTCGGCCGGACCGAATGCGTTCTGTATTGCTGCATGGGGAATGGCGCCCATTAGCTCACGAACCGCCGTAGGCGGGTACGATTCGCCGGCGTAAACAACCAGTCGGAGACTACGAACGGGTTCGTCGTTTAGCCCGCCCCGTTCGACCAACAACATCGCCAGGGTCGGCACTAGGTACCAAACTGTTGCCGAGTGCTTGCGGCTGTGCTCAACAACACTCGCCGGAAACTTGAGAAGTGAATCCGGCACTGGTGCAACCGTTGAGCCCGCGAGAGGCGCTGCGTACAGCTCCAACGTCGACATGTCGAAATGCAGCGGGGCCAACCCGGCCAAGACATCGTGTTCGGTGAGGCCGTGAGCATCCTTGGCCAAATGGGCGTATGCAACGGCGCTGGCGTGGGTGTGGACGATGCCTTTTGGCTGCCCGGTCGAACCAGACGTGAAGATGATGTAGGCCTCGTCACTAGGTTCGACCGTTGGCAGCTGCACAGCTTGTGCTGCCAGAAGTCGCTCGTTGCTCAGCGCGGCTGTGGTCGATTCCGCCCCTTCGCACTCGCCGGTTGCGCTGATGATCAGGCGCCACCGGTCTGGGTCGAGCGCTAGCTCGCGCTTGATCACAACCGCAGCATCGGCGATCACAACTGATGACTTCGCCGAATTGGCTATATCGGCAGCTTGGGAAGCGGGCGCACGCGGGTCGATCGGCACCACGACGGCGCCAATGCGCAACAACGCGTGGAACGTTATGTGCGACAGCACCGACTTGGCTGTCGACACAACGACACGGTCACCATGTTCGATGCCAAGGCTCACCAGGTTCGCCGCCAGGTGTGTTACTCGGGACTCGACTTCTGACCAAGTGAGGGTAGCGTCATCGTCAACCAAGGCTGGCCCCGCACCATGCGATGCGGCCGCAATCGTGGTGAGGTTGGCGATGGTGGTTGCGGTCATGTGGTTGGACTTCGGAGCTAATACGCCGAACGGATTGGCGGTGATTGCTCTTTAGCCCTATCGGTGTGAACCGACAGGGCTAAAGAGCAATCTACGAGCCTGGCGGCGATCTCGACCTGTCGGACCATCCAGTAACGGCAGCGGCTCCGAATGAGACCTATCAACTCCATGACCTCAAACCTCACAACCTCACAGTCGAATGCTGGTGATTCAGCGGCGATCGACGTATCTGCACTACATCTCAACGCCATGTTGTCGGCCGATCATCCAATGGTTGGTCGTGGTCGTGATTGGGCAAACGAGAACATTCCCGCCCGGCTCGACCAGTTCGATGCCGATGTGTGGAAACGTGCCGGCCGCGACGGCGTGTTCGGGCTCCACATGCCAAAAGATCTTGGCGGACAGGGGCTTGACCCCGTCGAGTCACTGCTGTTCTTCGAGGGCCTTGGCTCGGCTCGATGCGACATGGGCATGATTTTCGCTCTCGCTACCCAGGTTTTTGCGACCCAGACTGCGCTAGTCCACGGGGCTACTGTCGAGCAGCGCCGTCGTTGGCTTCCTTCGGTATTGTCCGGCGACCTTGTTACCAGCTTTGCGATGACCGAACCTGATGGTGGCAGCGACACCGCGGCCATAACCACGATCGCCGAACCAACACGAGAAGGTACCTACCGGCTGAACGGTCAGAAGGCTTGGATCAGCCTTGCTCCAATCGCCGACGCGGTTCTTGTGTTTGCTACAACCGACCAGAGCATCGGATCGTGGGGCGTGACCGCGTTCATGATCGAAACGTCGCGGCCAGGAGTCACCGTGAGCGACCCGGTCCAAAAGATGGGCCTCAGCTCTTGTCCATTTGGAAATATGAGTTTTAGCAACGTCGAGTTATCGGACCACGACCTCATCGGAACCGTCGGCTCGGGCCAGGCCATATTCGCGACCGCGGTCGAGGCCGAACGAGCTTTCCTGTATGCAGCCCAGATCGGTCGGATGCGTTCGCTTATCGATATGTCGGTCCAGCGGGCCAGAAGTCGCGAACAAGGCGGCAAGCCGATCGGCGCGTTTCAAGCAGTCTCGCATCGGATTGCCGACATGCAGCTTCAATACGAGTCGGCCAGGCTTCTGCTCTACAAAACTGCAGTGTTGTACTCCCAGGGTCAGATGTTGACCATGGCATCCGCTCTGGCCAAGTTGCACATCTCAGAGCAACTGGTCAACGCCACTATCGACACCATGCGCACGTTTGGCGGGTATGGGTACACCGTCGACGCCGGAATCGAAATCGAAATTCGCGACGCCTTGGGTGGCCTCGCCTATTCAGGAACCTCTGACATCCAGAAGAACATCGTCGCCAGCCTTCTTGGTGTCGGTCGGCCTCTCAGAAAGCAGAAACAGAAGTGAAAACTATTGCTCGCATCATCCTCGCGATGTTCGCCGTGGGAACCATGGTTGCCCTGCTATTGCCCGCCTCGTCGGCTGGCGCCCATGCCGGTGCCCAGGCCTACATGTACCTCGACGTGTCGGCCGACGATCTAGGTGGCCGAGTCGAATTCCCGCTCCTAGATGTCGAAACCGTGTTTGGCCTCGACCTCAGCGGGACCGACGAGGAGATACTGGCCGAGTTGCAGGACAACCTTGAACTGCTTCAGACTTACGTGCTCGGTCATATGTCCCTCGGTTCGGGCGGCGAAGAATGGGACGTCACCCTCGGTGGGGTCGAGCTATTGCTCACCGATGCCAAAATCGACTTCAACTACGCTGTGTTCGACTTCTCCGTTGCAGTAGCCGGCAACGAGATACCCAGACAGATCGACGTGTCGTTCGATCCCTTCTTCGACGAAATCAACGGGCGCGATGCGCTGCTCCTCATCGCCAACGACTGGGAAGGCGGTGTGATCGACAATGAAGCCGAAGCCCTCGTTGCATTCGACGCGAACACTAGGCAGCGCTCGATCGATCTTGGCGACACGTCGCAGTTCACCAACTTTACGGCCAGCATCGAGCTTGGGGTAGACCACATACGCTCCGGGCCCGATCACATCTTCTTTGTGTTAGTTCTGTTGTTGCCGTCGGTGTTGGTGTACCGAGCTGACTGGGAACCGGCTTCGTCGGGCAAGGTTGCTTTCTGGAGGGTCATGAAGGTGGCCACGATGTTCACTTTGGCCCATTCGATTACGTTCACCCTTGCCGGGCTCGGCCTTCTGCCGCTACCGCCTTCGCGTCTGGTCGAGTCGATAATCGCTCTCTCTATCGCGGTGGCCGCGTTGCACAATCTTCGTCCCATCTTCGCGAACCGAGAGTGGGCTATCGCCTTTGCCTTCGGCCTGTTCCACGGCATGGGGTTCGCCGGGCTCGTGTCTGGGCTCGACGTGTCCCGTGGTACCCAACTGGTTTCGCTTCTTGGCCGCAACATAGGCATCGAAATCGGACAGGCCATCGTCATTCTGTTGATGTTCGGTGGGTTGTTCATACTCAGGCGCACCCAGTTCTACCGGCCGGTCTTCGTGGCCGGCTCGCTAGGTTTGGCCGCGTTGGCCTTCGCATGGACCTTGGAGCGTGTGCTCGACAAGGACTTCGGCTTCAACCAGTACGTCGAGTCGGTCATTGAGTGGCCTCGGATAGTTGTCGTCATCGCGATCTTCTCGGCGCTGTGCACTGTTATCTACATCCGTGAGCGCAACGCCGGGCGCCTGATCGTTCTCAACGACGATCAAACCCCAGATCCCGAGCGAGAGCTGGTTGACGCTATCTAGTTTGTCGGATGCAGGCCTAGGGTCTGTGTCGATGACTGCGAACACACCCGGGGCCTCGGAGCCAACTCAAGTCGCAAGGTTCTCGCTCCGCGTCACGTCTGGTGTTGGCCTGGTGACGGCCAGCCTTGGCGTCATGTGGCTGATCGAGATAGTCGACACGGTGTTTCTCGACAGCAGGCTCGAGGGTGGCGGGATACACCCAAGAGCACTCGATGGCATCGACGGAGTTCTTTGGGCGCCGTGGTTGCATGGCGGTTTTGGGCACCTAATCGCCAACTCGATTCCATTCATCCTGCTCGGCCTGTTGGTCGTGGTGCACGGACGCACTCGCCTGATCGAAGTCGCGGCCGGCGTGACCCTTCTCGGAGGCGGGCTCACCTGGGTGTTTGCTCGCTCCGGCAACCACATTGGGGCCAGTGGTGTGGTCTTTGGGTTTCTCGGCTATCTGATCACAGCGGCGTTCGCAGCCCGCAGTGTTCGCGCGATCCTCACCGGACTCATCGCAATAGTGCTCTATGGCGGTTTGTTGTGGGGCGTTCTGCCCTCCCCAGGGGTCTCGTGGGAGGGCCATCTCTTCGGCGGGCTTGCCGGGGCCGCGATGGCTGTATTCCTCGGCGACGCCAAGAAGCCAAGACGGTCGGCGGGTTCGGCATCGGACGTTTAAGTGGCCAAACTGCTTAGGTGACAGCCGCGACGCTGTTAAATCCGTCACGGGAAGGCTTGCGTCCAATGGCTGCCTCGGGCGCAGAAAGATGGCCAGTCGCGGGGTCGCTGTAGTAACCCAAGGCGTAGTTTGCCGCCGTGTATCCAAGTAGTTCGGTGATTTCGACTGGGAGGTCAAGTTCGGTCACGAGGTCGGGTGGACACGACAGAAACTGGTTCTCCTCGGTGCGTAACCAACTGAGGCAATAGGTCAAGTTGAGGCCATGACGAGTAGTTGCGGTGTTGTTCGCTCCGCCGCAATGGATGACCGAACCGGTGTAAATCAGGACAGAGCCGGCCGACATCTCGGCTCTGACAGTGTCGTTAACCTCGGCTGATCTCCAGGCATCGTCATCGCGACGATGGCTCCCAGGAATGATGTGCGTTGCGCCGTTTGCCGCGGTGAAATCGGTGAGGGCCCAGATCGTGTTGAACTGAGGCTCGATCGGGCGAGGCAGATACCCGCCCCACGCCAAACGGTCGGTGTGAAGCATCTGGCGAGACTCGCCGGCACCAATGCTAATGACCTGGGTCAGGTGAAGTTGAATACGCTCGGCCCACGCAGCAAGAAACTGCTTGGCCGCGCCGATGATCAGATCATCAAGTATGGCCTCACGAACAGCCGGCGACAGCGCTACTAGGGCGCCAGTGCGTTTGGTTGCCACTCCGGTGAACTCGTCCGTGCCATGGGAGTTCCGTTCGATTGACGGCTCGACTTCGCTCCAGAGCTGCGCCAGCTGATCCTGGTTCAATAGATCGGCAACGATGCATGCGCCGTCGCGATCGAGTGCGGCGAGGATGTCTTGTTCACCGCAGCCGGCTCTGAGCGTTGAGATGGTGGCTGAGCTCGGTTCGGTCACGAGTTTTCCGGTGGTCGGCGTCGTATTCGGGTGGGATTTGGCCATTGTAGGGGAGTAGGGTCGGCCATCGTTAGCCCACCAGAAGAACAAGGGATCGACATGGCGATGCAGCAACAGACTCGGATCGAGACGGTGCTCGGCTGTCAGGAGTTGGAAGAAGCGATTCACTTCTTCACCCAAGACTTGGGGTTCGCCATCGACGTCATATCGCCCGCCGACAACCCGCAACGAGTCACTCTTAGCGGTCACGGTAGTTCGATAGTTCTTCTCAAAGACCCAGCCCTCGCCCCCGGACGGCTACGGCTCGTTTGCTCCGATCCCGCCGCAGTGGCCGGCGGGAGGCTCAACCTGGTTGCGCCCAACGGGACCATTGTCGAGTTAGCGCCAGCCGATGCTCCTTTGGAGATCCCCGACATGGTGCCAACGCTCGTCGTGAGTCGGGTAGCGGACTCAGTAGGGTTTGGGGTCGGTAGGGCCGGCATGAGATACCGCGATCTCATTCCCGACCGACACGGTGGGCGCTTCATCGCGTCACACATCTTGATCAGCGACGGTGGTCCGGTTCCCGACTACGTGCATCACCACGGCGTTCGTTTTCAGCTGATCTTCTGCCACGCAGGCTGGGTCGAGGTGGTCTACGAGGACCAGGGGCCGCCGTTTGTACTTCAGCCAGGCGACTGTGTCTTGCAACCACCACACATCAGGCATCGGGTGCTTCGTTCTTCAGCGGGCCTTGAGGTGGTCGAGATCGGTTGCCCAGCGGTACACGACACGTTGGCCGAACACGAAATCACTCTTCCTACGTCTCGCATTCGCCGTACCCGCGATTTCGGTGGCCAAAGGTTCGTGCGACACGTCGCTTCGGAGACTTCGTATGTGGCGTCGGAGCTACCCGGTTTCGAACATCGCGAAACGGCTGTGGGTGCAGCAACCGACGGTTTGGCCGGCGCCAGAGTGGTGCGGCGCTGCGGCGATATCGTCGGCGCGACGATCGAACACTCTGGTGAGTTCTGGTTTGCCTTCGTACGCAACGGATCCCTCACGCTCGACCTCGGCGAATCGGTCGAGACATTTGGCGAGGGCGACTCGGTCAGCGTCCCGGCAGGGCAGAGCATTTCGATACTTGATGCTTCGGTCGATGCCGAGTTCCTGAACGTCTCGCTACCGGCTTAGGACGCCAATCCGGTAGGCGCATCGGGTGTTTGTCCGGGACTGCCTTCCGCTCTTGATTCGCATGCGCTCATGGGCCGTTCGGGCCACGGCCTTGCCTACCGGCTCGGCCTCTTAAGTGAGAAACGCAACTGTTCACAACCCTGAACGATCCCTAAACGAAGGTGCCGGCGTTATGCGTTTGGCCCCGATTTGCTGTTCCGTTGTCGGTGATCCCAGGCATCGGGCCTGGAGATGGGGAGGAAATTATGAAAAAGATTATTCTGACCGCGCTTGGAGCAGCGATGCTACTGGCCGTGGTTGCAGTGCCAGTGGGAGCGCGATCCGGTTCGGATCGCGACCAGCCCGCAACCTACAGCGTGACCATTACTAATCTGACGGATCAGCAGTACCTGACACCGCCCAACTGGGCGGCTCATAACGACAGCATTCGCCTCTACGGCGTTGGGAGCCCGGCTTCGCCTGGTCTTCAGGCCCTAGCCGAGAATGGCGGCGTCCCAGTTTTGGCTGCTGAGATTGCTGGTTTCGTTGATGCCAGGCGTCAGGGAATTAGTGGCGTAGCCACCGACGCCCCAATTGCTCCGGGCGCATCGGTGACGTTTGAGTTCACAACTGTTGAGGGTTACTTCAGCATGGCCTCGATGCTCATCTGTACCAATGATGGCTTCGGTGGTGTCGACCGTAAGTCGCTGCCAAGCCGTGATGGTCAGACCCGCACGTACCGGGCCCAGGCATTCGATGCAGGTACCGAGCTGAACACCGAACTCTGGAGCGACCTTGTTCCAGCACCATTCTGTGGTGGAAACGGTGCCGGAACCGGCGAGACCAACCCAGAGTTGGCCGAGAATGGTGTGATCGAAGCTCATCCGACGATCGCCGGAGTTGGCGATCTAGGTAGCGCCTTCGACTTCCGCCGCGATGTAGCCCACGTGACTGTGGTCCGCCACCCGGCCGCCTAGTCGCATCTAGACCTCTTCTGTCACCGGGAAACGTTCGCCCGCGGACGTTTCCCGGTGACAGGTGCGGTCTTGGTCTTGGTCGACAAGAGCCCGGAGGTTGCGTTCGATGGCCAGCAGTTGGGCCTGACGAGCAGCGGCCCGATCGCGGCCGTCGAGGGGGCCGACTAGAAGATAGTCCTCATACATTGTCCAACCGAGAGTCGCTACGGCGATATCGGCTGTGGCCTGGGCCGCGTCGACAACACCAGCTTTGTCGAGGATCGTTCTGGCCTCTCGCAACAGGCCTGAAGACGATTGCAGTTGTGCGGCATCGATGCCCTCGAGCATCGCCCAGGCTAAAACTCTGCTGAAGACTGGTTGACTCATCGCTCCGTCGACGATTCGCAGTACCTGGTCGACTGGGTCATCGCTGTCGCCGACGTCGGCGAGGACGAGTGCGGCCGCGGCCTCGAGAACAAGTTTGGCTAGGTCGAGCTTTGACCCAATGTGGCGATGCACCAGTCCGTGATTTACGCCCGCCTCGGCCGCGATGGTCTTGATGGCCACCTTGCCTGGCGACTCGGCGTTAAACAATCGGGTGGCCGAGGCCACCAGTGCGCTGCGAACCTCGTCTCGGCCCACTGGGGTGCGACTGTTGTCGACTCCGTCCGATAGGGATCTGCGCTCGACGCTGCTCACGTGGCTAAGATACCCCTAAGCGTATGTAGTCGGCGACTACGCACGCTGCGATTCGCCGAGGGGAAGCGACGACCACATGTCTTCTACAGCACAGCCCGATACAGCACAGCCAGCCGAGGTGACCGACTGGACCACCGACTACGACCTGCTCGACATTGGGTACGCGACTGCGCCCTACGAGATCTGGGACGATATGCGAGAGCGTTGCCCTGTGTCGCATTCCAGCCGTAACGGCGGGTCGTGGATGCCGGTCACTAACGAAGACGTCAGAGCCATCGCCAAGAATGTAGATGTGTTTACCTCGCAGAGCGTTGCGGTTGTGCCCGTACCCGAGCCCGATGAAGTGGACGAAAGTCGTCGTCTCAGGGTCCCACCAATCGACACAGACCCTCCTCATCATCGTCGGGCCCGCAGGATGATCCTGCCGACGTTCTCGCCTCGGTCCGTGGCCGAGCGCGACGAGCCATATACCCGCGAAATCACCACCAGAATGGTCGACGGGTTCGTGGCTCAGTTTGAGGCTGGTAACGACATCATCGATGGCGCTGTCGATTACGCCCAACAAATCCCACCCCGTGTTATTGCCCATCTGCTTGGTGTTCCCGAGTCGATGGTCGACGAGTTCACCGGGTGGGTTCGCGGTGTTCTCGAGCTTGGCTACTACGACCCAGAACTTCGGGTTAGGTCGCGCGACGCCGTGTTCGACTATTTCACAGGCCTCGTTTCCGAACGCCTCGAAAACCCTGGCGACGATCTCATCAGCGAGATGTTGCACGGCGAGGTTGACGGCGAACCGATCTTGCCACACGAGGTGGCCCAGACCTGCAACTTGTTGCTTGTAGCGGGCATTGATACGACATGGTCCTCTATCGGGTCTGCATTGTTCCATTTGGCTTCACACCCCGATGACCGTCGTCGTTTGGTTGAGGATCCTTCGATGATTCCTATCGCTATAGAAGAACTGCTTAGGGCGTACTCGCCGGTAACAATGGCGCGTATTGTTGGCGAGGACTTCGAGTACGAGGGCTGCCCCATGAAAGAGGGCGACCGAGTGATCATGAACTTCCCGGCTGCCAATCGAGACCCCGAAGTGTTTGATCGTCCCGATGAAGTCATTATCGATCGTGAGAACAACCGCCATATAGCGTTCGGTGTTGGCATACACCGTTGTGCTGGTAGCAATCAGGCTCGAATGGAGATGCAGGTTGCGATCGAGACGTTCTTGGCTCGCATTCCCGAATTTGAGCTAGCTGACCCCGGTGCCGTAACTTGGGCCGCTGGCCAGGTGCGCGGTCCGAGGGTGATGCCGATCCGTATCCTGGAAACACGTTGAACACCGGGCTTGGCCCACTACCAGAGCGAGCTGAACTAATGAAGATCGAAGTAGACCAGGACGCCTGCGAGGGCCACAACCGTTGTTTTTCATTGGCGTCGGAATTGTTCGACGTCGACGACTACGGCACTGCCACCGCGCTTAACGGTGGTGTAGTTGCCGAGGGCATGCAGGACAAGGCCCATTTGGCTATCGCCAATTGCCCTGAACATGCTATCTCGATCGTCGAAGACTGATCTAGTCGGCTAGAGCTCGTCGGCCAGTGCGATTTACTCCACTATCTGGGACTTGCGGCGCGCAAGTCGTTGGAGTCGCGCTCGATGCTTCGTTAACCGACGCGGCCGTGCAGGCGATTCGGGATGCCTTTGTGGAGCACCAGGTATTGGTATTTCGCGGCCAGAGATGGTCGGCCGCTGAACAGATGGCGTTCGGACGCCGGTTCGGCGAGCTCGACGAGCATCCGTTCGTCGAAGGCCAGCCTGGGCGGCCTGAGGTGCTCGATATCGTTACCGAACCGTCCGACCGGGCAAACTTCGGCGGCGGTTGGCATACCGACGTGACATTCCTGGAGCGACCCGACCTTGGCTCCGTCCTGTATGGCATCGAGATTCCGTCATTTGGCGGCGACACCCTGTTTGCCAGCCAGCGGGCTGCGTTCGACGCTTTGAGTCCGAGCATGCAGGAGATGCTGTCTGGGCTAACGGCAACCCATACCGCGGCCAAGCAGTACAGCCCCGGGGGTCAGTCGACTCGGTCAAAAGCAATGTCGACCAAGAACTCCGATCTAGCCGAGGCCACGGTGGTGCACCCGGTAGTCAGCGTCCATGCCGAGTCCGGTCACCGCAGCCTTTATGTGAACCAGGCGTTCACCAGCCACATCAACGAGCTGACTCGGACCGAGTCGATGGCGCTACTGGCCTTTCTGTTCGAACACGGGACTCGCGAGCGGTTCACCTGCCGAGTGCGGTGGGAACAAGGCACCGTGGTCATGTGGGACAACCGCAGTGTTCAGCATCACGCTCTGTTCGACTATGTGGGCCAGCGGCGCCATGTCCGCCGCATAGCCATCAAGAGCTAGCCTGACGCCCCTCCCTACCGGCTCGGCCTCTACGCCAACGCGAATCCGTCGTATCCGGTTTCGGCGACGGCCTGGCAGCGGGTGTCGTAATCCGGGAAGCCGATCAGCGGCATGAACACCCGGGGTTTGCCCTCGATGTTGGCTCCGAGGTACCACGAGTTGCAGTTAGGAAACAGCGTGAGGTCGGCGATGCCATTGACGTGGCGAACCCAGTCCGATTGGGCCTTGGCCGTGGGTTCGATCGTTAGGTGGCCGGCAGATCGCATGCTTGTCATGGCATCGGCGATCCAGTCGACGTGCTGCTCAATGGCCACAATCATGTTCGTAAGCACCGAAGGGCTGCCGGGGCCGGTGATCGTGAACATGTTGGGAAAGCCGACAACGCCTAGGCCTAAATAGTTGACCGGACCAGCCTGCCAGGCCTCCTGGATCGACAACCCATCGCGCCCCGCGATATCGATCTTCGTGATCGCCCCAGTCATGGCATCAAAACCGGTGGCGAACACGAGCAGATCCAAATCGAACTCTTTGGAGCTATCTAGTGTTACCCCCCACTCGATGATGCGATCGATCGGATCGGACGCGATATCGACGAGTTCGACATTGTCGCGGTTGAATGTCTCGAAATAGTGAGTATCGAGGCACAGACGTTTGCAACCGATGACCTGCGAGGGCGAAAGACGTTCCGCAACCGCCGGATCATCGACAATGCCCGCAATTTGTTCTCGAACGAAGTCCGCCGCGGTGTCGTTGGACTCGGTATCGAATAACAAGTCTCCATACGATGACAGGAATGCGAAACCGCCATCGTTCCACCGCTGCTCATATACCTGAGCGCGCTGCTCGGCTGAGTCGAGTTTGGCCGGAGATTCGTTGCGCACAGTTCTCGAACCGAACCCTGCGGTTTCCAGACGGTTGGCGGCCCTGAACTCGCTGTACTCGGCCTTGATCTCAGCCTGGAAGCGGGGTTCGAGTGGTCCGTTGTGGGCCGGGACTGAGTAGTTGGCTGTACGTTGAAAAACAGTTAGGTGACCGGCGCTCGCGGCGAGATGCGGTATGGCTTGGATGCCAGAGGACCCCGTGCCAATCACACCAACTCGTTTGCCAGTCAGGTCGACGGGCTCGTGGGGCCAGCGGCCAGTGTGCAGCACCGGGCCGGTGAAGTCGTCGAGACCAACAATGCCGGGAAGGTTGGCCGACGATAGGCAGCCCGTCGCCAGGACAAAGAAGCGCGATACGATTTGTTCGCCTGCGTCGGTTTCGACCGTCCAGCTCGACGCTTCCTCTTCGAACGTGGCCGAGGTAACACGCGTGTCGAAAGTAATATCGGTTCGCAGATCGAACCGATCGGCAACGTGACTAGCGTAGCGAAGGATCTCGGGCTGGCCCGAGTAGCGCTCGGTCCACTCCCAGTCCTGCTGAAGATCGTGGTCGAAGCTGTAGGAGTACTCCATTGACGGGACATCGCAGCGCGCCCCTGGATATCGATTCCAGTACCACGTCCCCCCGACATCGGCGGCGGCATCGAGAACTCTGGCCCTTAGGCCAACCGACCGGAGCTTGTGCAGCATGTACATGCCCGCGAACCCAGCGCCGACCACAACTACGTCGACATCGAGGTCTGTTGCTGGGGCAGGGGCAGGAGCACTCATCGACAGTGGAACGTATCGAACAATCGAAGGCGATGCGAAACCGAGAAGCCGATGTGGGACAATGGCCTACGGACCTCGCCTTTCGATTTTGAGGACTTACCATGCACCTTGATGACAAGTTCGACGAAGCATTCGGCCATCTGTCTGCGTGCCGAATTGCCTACGAAGACGATCCGAGAGATCCGGCCCTGTTCACTCAGTTGGCCTCGGCGCGTATAGCGCTCGAAGACTCCCGAAAGGCAATGGAGGGCGAGCGAGCGCGGCTGGGGCTCGAACCTCCCAAGTGGGCCCAACGAAACCAACCCAAGTCCGAAGGCGACCAGCTCCAAGTACGCGGTCTTTGGAGCTCAATCCAAGGTTCGGCTTGACCAGTTGTCCCGCTATCGTGGCCGCCAATGAGGTCTGGCCCCGCTACATTGCAGCCGAGCCCACTAAGGAGACGGATTCAAAATGGCCATAGTGCGAATTAACGCGATTGCGGTTCCAGAAGGCATGGGCGAACGGCTTGAGGGCGCGTTCGCCAACCGCCTAGGAGCCGTCGACAACGAACCCGGTTTTCTGGGCTTTCAACTTCTTCGCCCCACAGGCGACAACGAATCGCGTTATTTCGTCGTCACCCAATGGGAGACAGTCGCCGACTTCGACCGTTGGGTCAGCAGCGAGAACTTTGCCAGCGGACACTCCGGCGAACGTAAGGGCCCGCCCGTGGCCTCGGATTCGGCATTGCTTGAGTTCGACGTTGTGCTCAGCTCCAAGGATGCCAACTAGCGCCACAGCACAAACGTCCACCCGTGAGGCAATTGGGTTGGTTGTAAATCGCTTCGGCCTTGATGTCTCCTGAGGACCTATGGCACGGTAGCTTCTTCGCGATGTCGTTGCGTTATGGTCTTGCGTCGGTCTCCATCCCTGGGCCATCGGTATTGCCCGAGAGAGTTCGCGCCGCTATGGCCCGCCCCATGCCCAACATCTACGCGGGTGAACTTCTCGATGTCTCACGCGAGGTGCTCGCCCAATTGCCCGCGCTGGCTCTCACCGAACATCACGCTTTCGTCACTGCGGGTAATGGTCATGCCGGATGGCAGATGGCCATCTGCAACACCATGTCGGCTGGCGATAAGGTGTTGGTTCTGGAGTCCGGTCGATTTGCGGTGATGTGGGGCATGAACGCCGCAACATCGGGTGTCGAAATCGAGATCCTCGAGGGCCAAACTGGATACGCGGTCGATCCCGAGGCACTCCAGGCGCGCCTGGCGGCCGACCGGAACCATGAAATCAAGGCCATCCTCACTGTTCATGTCGATACCGGCTCGTCTGTAGTGAACGACATCTTCGAACTCAGGCGCTCGATCGACGCCGCCAGTCATCCAGCCATGCTGATGGTGGACTGCATCGCCTCGCTCGGGTGTGTGCCATTCAAGATGGACGAATGGGGTGTCGATGTCACCGTCGCTGCAACCCAAAAGGGTTTGATGGTTCCCCCAGGGCTCGGGCTGGTTTGGGCAAGCCCAAAGGCGCTAGACGCATACAAAACTGCAGGCCTGCGTACTGGTTACTTCGACTGGGAACCTCGCTTGGCCGACGGCCCGATCTACTCGCACTACGCGGGAACCCCGCCAATTGTCCATCTCTACGGATTGCACGCTGCTCTCGAGCTCATCACTGAAGAGGGGGGTCTCGATGCTGTCTGGAATCGTCATCATGTGCTGGCCAGTGGTGTCAGAGCCGCGGTCGAGGGTTGGTCGACACCTGGAGGCCTTGGCTTTTACGTTCCGGTGCCAGAGCAGCGGGCCGACTCGGTCACAACTATCACCACAGGGTCGATGCACAGCCCTGATTTCAGAGAGGTCTGCGAAACTCAAGCTGGTCTCACTCTCGGCATTGGGGTTGGTGAAAACGGCGATTCGACCTTTCGTATCGGCCACATGGGTCACCTGAACCCGCCCATGCTGCTTGGCACGCTTGGCACCATCGAAGCCGCGCTCCATAGCGTTGGAGCTCCAATGGGCGGCTCAGGCGTGGCAGCAGCCGCAGAACTACTCGGCGGGCACTTCTAGGAGGTCTCGCCAACCTGCTCTGTTTCGGTCAACGCTGTTCCGCCGAGGCTGTTTCGGTCAACGAGGCGTCGGCCAAAGTTGCCACGAGCCCTGGCAGTGCACCTTCGGACAGCATTCGTTCGACGAAACTCAGCTCGTAGGCCTCCTCAGGGGTGGCCCTAACGAGTTCGTCGAGTGTGTGGGCATCGTCGCCAACCAGGATTCGCCACTCGCCAGCCGCCACTTTGTTGAGAATCACCGTCGCTGCCTGCGCCGACGTGAGCGGAGCGGTGTTGCGGAACGCATTCTCGACCTCTTGAACTCCGGCGTCGATCTCGCCGCCACGGACCTTGACCGAGTTGAGGGCGATGCTTGTGCCGATGTGGCCTGGCATGACTACCGATGCCTTCACGTGTGGAGCGTTTAGACGCAGATCGGTCACCAAGGCTTCGGTGAAACCCTTTACCGCAAATTTGGATGCCGAGTAGGCCGTGTGGGGTCTGGTTGGGCCCATCGACGCCCAGAAACCGTTGACGCTGCTGGTGTTGATTATGTGACCTTGAGGTGCGGCTATGAGCAAGGGCAAGAACGCACGGCAACAGTAGTAAACGCCGGACCAACAGATATCGAAGGTGCGTTCCCACGAGTCGCGATCGTCGAGCACAAAACTCCCGCCGCCGGCAATTCCGGCGTTGTTGAACACGAGGTGTACGTGGTCGGTGTTGTGGGCGGCCAGGAGTGCATCGCGCCAGGCCACAACGCCAGCCTCGTCCGAGACGTCGCAGACATGCGTCGAGATGACCAAGCCATCGGGGCCGGCCGAGGCAGCCAAAGCGGCGGTTTCGGCGAGTGTGTCGTTGTGAATGTCGCCGAGCGCCAAGTGGCAACCCGCAGCGGCCAATTGAACCGCTAAATCGCGCCCCATTCCGGTGCCGGCACCGGTTACGATGGCAATCTTGGAAGCGAAGTCGAATTGGTCATTTGCGCTCATGTTGGCAGTCAACCACGATTGGGCATTGGTAACGTCATTGGAGTGAATGACCCCACCTCGCTTCGTGAGCGAAACCTCGACCGTCTCGATGGCGGGAGCTTCGACGTGCTCATAGTTGGCGGCGGTATCAATGGTGCTGTGGCTGCCGCGGTGCTGTCTGGTCGCGGTGCCAGGGTTGCCCTGGTAGATCGTGGCGACTTTGCCGCGTTCACAAGCCAAGCGTCGTCCAACCTGGTCTGGGGCGGCTTCAAGTACCTCGAGAACTACGAACTGCTCTTAGTTCGCAAACTCTGCATGTCGCGTAACCGGCTCATTCGGGCCTATCCGGACAACATTAAGGTCGTTGGTTTCTACGCTGCCCTCGACGAATCAGGGCCATATGCGCCCTGGTTCGCTGGTCTCGGAGCGGCGGCCTATTGGGCTATTGGTGGGTTCAAGACTCCAAGGCCTCGTGTTCTGAGCACCAAACGTATCGAAGACGAAGAGTCTGTCGTTAACACCGACAAGGTCAGGGGAGGAATCGAATATTTCGATGCGTACCTCAAAGACAACGATGCCAGGTTCGTGTTCAGTTTTATCCGCTCGGCCATGGATGTCGGCGCCGCGGCCGCCAACTATCTCGAACTGACATCGGCCAGACGTGTCGATGGGCGGTGGGAGGCTCAGATGCAGGACCGCGATGGTGAACGATCCCTCTCGTTAAGCGCCGACATCATCATTAACGCCGCCGGACCGTTCGTTGATGGCCTGAACAGTTCGTGGGGCATAACCACTGAGCACCGAATCGTCTACTCCAAGGGCATTCACCTCGTTGTGCCCCGCATTACCGACAACGAACGAGTTCTCGCGTTCTACGACGATACCGAGCGGCTGTTCTACGTAATCCCTATGGGCCGACGGTCAGTCATCGGTACAACCGATACCAGGGTCGACACGGCCCACTCCGAGGTAACCGACGAAGATCGCGACTTTCTGCTAGCACAGATAAATGCTCGCCTCGACCTCGACAACCCACTTGTCCCGAGCGATGTAATCGCCGAGCGTTGTGGTGTGAGACCGCTGGTGGTCAAGAGCAGAGGCAGTAGCCAAAAAGACGTCGACTGGACCAAACTTTCGCGAAAACACGAGATCGAAGTCGATCCGGACCAGTCGGTCGTCACCGTGTTCGGCGGCAAACTCACCGATTGTCTAAACGTGGGCGAAGAGATCGCCGAAGCCGTCAGCGAGCTTGGCCTCGCTCTCGAACCAGACACAGGTACCTGGTATGGCGAGCCAGCCAAGGCCACAAGAGATGCGTTCTTCAGGCGGGCCAGGCTCATGAAACTCGACAGCTTGCGCATAAAGCCAGACATCGAGCCATTGTCCGAACGGCTCTGGCGGCGGTACGGTCGTCGCGCGTTCGACATGCTCGACGCCATCGAAGCCGATGTGTCGATGGGTCAAGACATCCTCGAAAACGCCGACTACCTGCGAGTCGAGTTGTATGTGGCTGCCCGCACCGAGATGATTACCAACCTCGAGGATTTCCTTCGGCGTCGGTCCAAGATCGATCTTGTTGTTCCCGATTCCGAAATTCGTACCTCCGATGGTCTACGCGAGGTAGCCGAGATTCTGTTCGGCGACCGTGCCGAAGAGAAGCTGAACGAGTACTTCGCTATACCGGCCCTGTCCTAGCCTCGCCGTCGACGTATACCCAGCGACCATCGACTCGACCAAACGTCGAAACCTCATGAATCGTATGATCGTGGTCGCCGTGGGCATAACTCGTTCGAAACTCAACCTCGCCGGTGAGGTCTGCTTGTGAGCCCTCTCTTGTTGCCAAGATCTCAAGGGGAGCCCAGGGCCCGTTGGGTAGATCGCCGAGCGAATCTGGAGCGGTTTCTTGGTGCCATGAGTAGCTGAGGTAGGCGGCATTGCTCCTAACGAACGCGGAGTATCTGCTTCTCATCAGCTGTTCGGCCGTAGCGGCGGTTCGGTGGCGTCGTAGAAGCGGGCCACAACATTGGCCAAAGGCCAGGCCTGAGTCGCAAGGGCAACCAGTTTCGGGTTTCTTCGATTTTGCCACTAGCGAAGATCGGCAACGATCGGTGCCCAGAATTCGGTTCCGAGGTCGGTCATTGTGTTGAGGCTAAGTCTTTGAACAACCGAGCCGTAACGGTCGATAAGTTTGTCGGCGACCTGGTTGGGCTCGGCCACTACCGCGAACGCATCGAGCACATCATCGTCGATGAGGCCAGCCATAGTTGCCCATTCGCCCTTCTTGGACAAGGCATTGAGTTCGCCCTGGAGATCGCCCCAGCCGTGGTGCTCGAGTACGGGTCGGTACGCCGGAGTCGAACCGTAGAACGATATTTGGCGCCGGACGTTCTGGGCCGCTGCTGCCGTTGTTTCGTCGTCGGGACCGGTAACTACGAAGGCTGGCAGTTGGATCTCAAAATCGTCGGCAGTACGGCCGCTACGTTCACGGCCCTTAGCCAGCGCCGGCAGCGTCACGTCGGAGAGAAACTCAGGCGTGGTGAACGAGTGAGCAAACATTCCGTCGCAGACTTCGCCGGCGACCTGGGTCATCAACGGCCCGACGGCGGCGATGAACACTCGCGGCGGGCCGAACTCGTTTGGGCCAGGGTCGAAGAACGGCGTCATCAGGGTGTGTTGGTAGAACGCGCCCCTGAACTCGAGTTTGGTGCGGTCGTTCCAGCAGCCCCAGATGGCCTGCATGGCCAAAACCATCTCGCGCATGCGGGCCGCAGGCGACCCCCAAGGCATCGAGAATCGTTTCGTAATGTGGGGTTTGATCTGGCTGCCAAGGCCCAGAATGAAACGGCCCTGCGACAAATAGTTGAGATCGTTGCCAATGTTGGCCAGCGTCATTGGGTTGCGAGCGAACGCAACGGCAATCGAAGTGCCAAGCGTGATTCGTTCCGTTGCCGGCGCGGCAAGAACTAGAGGAAAGAACGGGTCGCGAGAGGTCTCGGCGGTGAAAATAGCGTCGAAACCATCGGCCTCGGCCTGTTTGGCCCGGTTTGGCGCCTTGGTCGGGTCGGCCCCGAGTCCGGTGTCGATTAACACTGTTGCTCCTTCGCGCTAGCGGGCGACTGCACTAGCGGGCCACGGTGATTGTTTGCCACGATCCACTTGGGTCGTGGCCACGCCTGACATCCATCTCGGAGTCGTTGAGCCGAATCGCGATCGAACACACAGTGCCGGTTTCGAGGCCGTCAAATGTCGGCGACGGTACCCACTTGCGACAGATTGGGAATTCGCTATGGGCCCGGTCGTCGAGGTGATCCTTCACCGCTTGAATCGTGACCGCCGAACCTTGGTCGACGAGTACTTGGGAGCGAGCCAGCCTGGCATCGGAGTTCTCGCTCGATGTGGCATCGGGGACCAGATCGGTTAGCAGGAAGTGGTTGGTGTGAAGCATCGGCTCGTCGGTACTGTCGCGCCTGAACATCTTCTCGCCTGTGAACTCAAGGCTCGAACCAGTGGTTAGGCCCGAGGCGGCGTCTCGGCTGGCTAGGAACACATGGGCCGAACGGCCAGGCCCGGCCCGGTCGAGAGCTTCGTCGAGATCTGTACCCGGTCTGGCATCGAGCAAGCCTCGTAACAGTACGTGTACCGGCACCCCTTCTAGACGAGCTGGTGAGGACAAGAAGTTGAGCCCGACGGCCACACCCGTCGACGAAAGGCCAATCTTTCCCACCATGCCTGGTTCGGTTACCGTGGCCAACCTGTGGCCATCGGCATGGGCGACGTCGAGCACCACTGTTAGCGGTTCGAGATCCGCGATCCAGTCCCATGTTTGGGCCAGAAGGCCTAATTTAGGCGCCAAAACTGAGGTGCACTCGGTGGTCTCGGTGCCCACATAGGCCAGAATTTCGCTGCGGGCGTTCATGGCCCACACATCGGACCGACGTTGACCCGATGCGTCGGCGATGGCGTCGATCTCGATGGCTAGGTCGGGTGACCAGGCCCGCGAGACCGACTCGAAGTGGGCCGCTCGCCGATCGAGCTCGGCATCGGTGAGCCCGAACACGCCTCGGTAGAGCTGGACGCACTGGTCGATACGACCGGCCAACTGCTCGCCGTGAGCCGCGCCGATCTCGCTTGGACCGCCGGCGACGTGCACCACTTGCATCCGAGCGGTTTCGGCGCTAGGTCTGCTGTTGAGGTTCATGGGGCCATGTTAGGCGCTGGTCGTTAGCGTTTTAGTAACCGCACCTGGTCGATGCGGTGATCGATCGCCTTGCGCAGGATGAGCGAGGCCCTCTCCCTGGTTGGGAGGATGTGCTCGCGTAGGTTCACCCAGTTGATACGGTCCCAGATTGATGTTGCGGTCGCTTCGGCTTCGTCGTCGGTGAGATGGGCGTACTTGGCGAAGAAACTCAACGGGTTCTGAAACACGGTGGCTCGCAGCGCGAAGAATCGTTCGACGTACCAGCGTTTGATGTCGTCCGCGTTGGCATCGATATAGATCGTGAAATCGAAATAGTCGCTGACGAAATCGGCGGCGTCGGTGCCTACCTGGAGCACGTTTAGGCCCTCAACGATCACGATGTCTGGAGATGTAATGGTCTTTACCTGGTCGACGAGCACGTCGTACACCACGTGGCTGTATAGCGGCGCCGAGACTTCGGGCGCTCCAGACTTGAGCGCCCGAAGGAAGCTGAGTAGGCGAGCCGTGTCGTAGCTTTCGGGGAAACCCTTGCGGTCCATCAGACCACGCTCTTCGAGCTTGGCATTAGGCAGGAGAAAGCCGTCGGTTGTGACCAACTCGACGGTTGGGTGCTCTGGCCAACGAGCCAAAAGGGCTTGCAGGATTCTGGCAAACGTGCTCTTTCCGACAGCGACGCTGCCAGCCACACCGATGATGTATGGCACGACTGGTAAATCGGAGCCCAAGAACTCGCCTGTGGTAGCCCTCAGCTGCGAATTCGATTTCTGGTCGAGGTTCAGCAAACGGCTGATAGGGAGATGAACCGCCTCTACCTCGGCGAGGTCGACGGGATCGTTCAGGCCGCTGAGTCGCTCGATGTCGGCGGCATCGAGGGTCATGGGCGTGGCCGCGCGGAGTTGGGACCACTCAGCCCGTTCGAACGTCAGGTACCTATCGGAAGTTGGGGACACGACTCTTAAGGTTAGGCGAGCGGCGCGCAGCCATGCGTGACGAGTGTCACCCCTCAGGACCCACTGATTTGGGTCGACTAGCGGTTATGTTCGATACTCGAACTAAAACCGAGGTCAAGTTCAACTTACTTCGAGTTCACTGCCAAAGGAATTAACGCGTTGCCATCGAAAATCGCCGCTTTCGTAGAACGTGCCCGTTCTTCGGACACCTTCGCGTCTCTCCATATTCGGGAGTACCGAATATTGTGGTGGGGCGGAATGGCTTCGTTTACGGCAGTCCAGATGCAGTTCTTGTTGCGTGGCCTCCTGGCGTGGGATCTAACCGAGCGCGAAGGAGCTCTCGGTTTGGTCTACTTATTCTTCGGGCTTGGGCTGCTGGTCTTCACCCCATTTGGAGGAGTCGCATCTGACCGCATGCGCAAACGGGGCCTGCTGTTGTGGGGCCAGGCCCTGCTGACATCCACCGCCGTTGCCATGGGTATCATCGTGTTACTCGACATCGCCCAACTTTGGATGCTCTTCGTTGCGAGCGTCTTTCAAGGAGCGATGTTTGGCCTGACTGGCCCGGCCCGCGTGGCTATGGCAGGCGATCTTGTGGGTCGTGAGCGGCTTGGCAATGCCATCGGGTTGTCCACCCTGAGCATGAATGGCTCTCGAGTCTTTGCTCCTTCGTTGGCTGGAGCCCTCGCCGGCATCGCCTTGTTTGGCATCGGTGGCGCCTACATCGTGGCCAGTGTGTTCTCGGTTGTCAGCTTTGTGATGCTGTTTCGTTTGCCCGATCTCGAACCCTCTGGACAAGGTGGCAAGAGTCCGTTTCGCGATATCGCCGATGGTGTCCGATACGTCGCCAAGCGCCCTGGCCTCAGACGTGTGGTGTTGGCGTCTGCGGTCGGCATCATGTTTGGCTTCAACTACATAGCGTTCCTGCCTGCGCTCATCGAGGGCGAGTTCGGCCGCGGCGAGGGCTGGGTCGGCTTGATGTCGACAGCCAGCTCGCTCGGTGCTGTCGCGGCCTCGTTTCCGATAGCGGCTCGAGCCGACTCGCCAGCAGCGCGTCGAATTCTGACCATCTCCGGGCTTTGTTTCGGAGGTACGGTCGCGTTGCTCGGCTTAGCCCCATCGTTGTGGGTTGCCATGATCGTGGCTGTAGCGATTGGCGCCTCGAGCACCGGGTTCCAGGTCTTGTCAAACAGCATTGCTCTCACCACTTCGGATCCAAGCCATCAGGGGAGGGTGCAGTCACTGATGCAGCTTTCGTTCGCCGGGTTTGGTATCGCCGCCTTCCCGCTCGGCAAGCTGGCCGAGCGGATTGGGCTGCAACCCACCATTGTCTTGATGGGAGTACTCACATTCGTAGCGGTTGCGGTGTATGCCATCCGCGACCAGGTCTGGCAAACGCGACCTAACGTCGAAAACAGCCGGGTGAGCGAAGCCGCTTAACCGGCTCGTTCCGAGAGACATCGCCGAAGTGAAGACCGACTACTCCGACTGAATCCTCACGGAATGTAGCGTCACAGACGCGTAGGGTCACTGCATTTCTGTCGTGAGTCAGGTACCTTGCGCGCCATGGCCGGTTTCGCAGTTCCGCTGCTTGATGCAGCCTCGACTATTCGATCTGCCCGTCGACATCGAGGTTGGACCCAAGGCGAACTAGCTCGACGCATCTCAACCACACAGTCGGCGATCAGTCGCTGGGAGCGTGGCCACGAAGAACCGCGATTGTCGACCCTGCAGCGAATTCTGTCCGAATGTGGGCTCCAGGCGATGATCAGCGTCGACGATGGAGTCGACCGTACCCAGATCAGAGCCCGTTTGGCTATGACACCAAGCCAGAGACTGCGAAAGGTTGCCGATGCTGACTCGCTGGCCCTTACCGGATCTTGAAGCGATCAATCGGACTCGACAATATGAGTTTGACCCCGGCGCACTTCTATATCGGCTGACCGTTGGCGGGGTGCGATTTACGGTCATCGGTGGCGTTGGTGAGGTACTCCACGGTGCGCCTCTCAACACCGACGATCTCGACATTGTGCCTCACCCAGACGAGGCCAACCGAGCCGTGTTATGCACCGAACTCAACTCGATTCATGCCTCGCTGTTATCGGCGAGTGAGCTGTCGGGCCCTGGTGTGGACTTGGCTGGCGCCATCGTGGCTGCGACGCCAGTGTTACAGCTAAACACCGACTTGGGTCGGCTCGATGTCGTGAACCTAGCTGATGCCCCGTCGGCGGCAATGCTCAGCGATACCGAGGAAGCGAGTGTTCATTACGACAGTGTCCGTATGGACCTTGGCGGTTTCGAGGTGGCGGTGGCATCGCTCGATTGGTTGATCGCCACCAGAGACGCCCGCAAGCGGGCCGGATCACGCCAGGTGCCACTGCTTCTGGCCCTGCGCGATGAGGTCAACGGCTAGAAGACGGCAGGACGATCACTGGGCTGAATCACGGCTGCTCAATGACTGGGCCGAGTCATTGGGGTTCAATAATACCGGCGAGTTCGAGAACCCGAGTCGGTGGCAAGTACTGCTCACGCACCTTCACGCCGAGGTGGCTTAGGGCGTCTTCGACCGCATTCGTGAGCGTGGCGGGCGCCCCGATCATGCCGCCCTCGCCCACGCCGCGATAGTTAGCCGTGAGATCGTTCGGCGTCTCTAAGTGGATGATGTCGATTTGGGGGATCTCCATCGATGTCGGAATCAGGTAGTCCATGAATGTCCCGGCCTGGAAGTTGGCGTCTTGGTCGTAGATCGCATGTTCATAGAACACCGCCCCAACACCTTGGGCCACCCCGCCGCGCACCTGCCCTTCGACCACGGCCGGATTGATGACATCGCCACAATCCTCGACCACGAGATATTTCAGGATGGTCACGAAACCGGTTTCGAGGTCGACCTCGACCTTGGCCACATGCGTTGCCTGGACCCACCCAACGTCGCCACCGTCATACTCGCTCGTTCCTGCCAGGGCTTGCACCGATTCTCCCGCTACCGCGTTTTGTTGATGCAGTGAATTTTGTCGACGCACAGACTCGGCGACATCGCCGAACGTGAGGCCGCGGGCTGGAACACCAGCCACGTGGATGTTCCCATCGACGATGTCGAGATCGTCGACCGCGGCTTCGAGCAAGTCGGCGGCCGCGTCGAGTATCTTGCGGCGCAGGTCGCGCGAGGCATACGTCGTTGCACCACCAGCCATCGGCCCACCGCGGCTTCCGCCGGTGCCGAGCAGGCTGAACGGTGTTCGGCTGGTATCGCCAAAGATGACCTTGATCTGGTCAAGGGCAACACCGAGCTCGTCGGCAGCCACCTGGGACAAAGTGGTTTCGTGACTCTGCCCGTTGGGCATCTGCGAGGTGATGACCAGAACGGTGCCGTCGTCGGCCAACTCGGTCTTTATGGTCTCTTTGGTTAGCGGCCTCGAACCGGGTACGACCGCGTCGCCGAAGTCGGCGGGTCCGGGGGCGGCTTCGTGGTAGGTAGCCATACCTACCCCTAGATATCGGCCGTGGGCTCGGGCCTCATTCTGTTCGAGCCGAAAGGCGTCGATGTCGAATGTCTCTATGGCCGTTTCAAGTGTGGTTCTGGCTGTCATCAAGGTATCGAGCGATGGGCCCGAGATCATTTTGGCTGGCAGATCGGCTGGCCCGTGCAGGTTCTTCAGCCTGAACGCTTCTGGGGTCATGCCGAGCTTGCGGGCCACTACGTCGATCATGCGCTCGCGCACCCAGGTTTCGTTAGCCCAAGGACCGCGATAGGCAACGACTTGGCACTTGTTCGAGGTGGTTACGCGAACGTCGAGCTCATATGCGGCCATCTTGTAGGCGCCAGGCATCATGACCTTGATGATGTTGCTAAAGGTGGGTGCCGAGAACGGCATCGCGGGGTAGGCCCCGTTGTCCATGACAAGGCTGGCTCTGATGCCTCCCATGGTGCCGTCGTCGTCGACGGCGACACTGATGCGGTAGGTTTCCTCGCGGGCGTGCCCAGAGACCATCAGATGTTCGTTGCGGTCCTCGATCCACTTGATGGATCGGCCCAGTTTCAGCGCTGCGGCTAACACCGCGGCGTCCTCTCGCCCCGGGTGACCCTTCACTCCGAATGCGCCCCCAATGTCGTCGGCCACCACCCTTGGCACCTTGGACAGATCCTGGGCCAACAGGTTGGCGGTGATCCGGTTCAGGTGCCGCAGAATCGATGGATCCATTTTGGCCAGGTACGGTAGGCCACCGCTGTCGGCACCTGAGAGGTCGTCCTTGTTGGCCCCAACAAAGGCCTTAGCGCCGGCACCAAGGGCCTTTAGCTTGTCTTTCTGGGTTCGAAGGTTCTTGAGCGATGAAAGGCCTCGTTCTCGACTTGTCACCGCGGCCAGAATCCAGCGCAACATATGACTCGATTGGGTGTTGGCGTGGAACACGATCTCGTCGCCAGAGACGTCGGCCACACAGCCTCGGGTCTCCATGGGTTGATTCGACTGGCGATGTACTGTGAACGTCTCGCTGAATACGTTGTCGGCTGCGGCGAACACCTCTTCGACGTCGCCATAGCTGTGCGTCTTGTGCATTAGCACGTTGCTTTTGGCTTTGGGCCAGATCGGCGCGATCGAATCGTCGAGGGCGTCGGCTATCGATGCCACTGCCACAAGTTCGTCGTAGTCGATCTCGATTAGGGCGATCGCGTCCTCGGCAATGGCGCGGGTCTCGGCAATCACGATGGCGATTGGATCGCCGACCATGCGCACCTGGTCGGTAGCCAGAGGCCAGTAGTAGGGGAGATACAGACCGCTCATCATGAACGGCGAGATGAACGGGTTCGTGAACTCCTGCATTTCGGCGCCGGTGATGACCGCGGCCACACCAGGGTGTCGTCGCGCCGCATCGACGCGAATGTCGGTGACCATGGCGTGGGCAACTGTGCTTCGAACAAACGCGGCGTGGGCCATGGCTGGCACCACGACATCGTCGATGTAGCGGCCCTTGCCGACCAAGAGGCGTTTGTCTTCGACACGGGTGACAGTAGAACCGACGTACTTTCCGGCGATAGCTTCACGCATCGGTGGCTCCGGTGTCGGTCTGGCCAGTGCGACGAATGGTGACGGCATGCTCGATGCTGTCGAGAATTGAGTGATAGCCGGTGCAGCGGCAGAGATTGCCCGAAATTTCCTCACGAGTCTCTTCGCGGGTGGGCGCTGGGTTGTCTTGGAGAAGAGCGAGGGTCGTTATCAGAAAGCCCGGTGCGCAGAATGCACACTGGAAGCCAAGTTTGTCGGCAAAGGCCTTCTGGATCGGGTGCAACATTTGGCCATCGAACTCGACTGCCTCGTCGCCCGCAGCCTCGGCTAGGCCTTCGATCGTGAGAACCTCGCGGCCGTCTACCTGAACTGCCAGCGTCAGACAGGATCGTGCTGGCGAACCATCGATCGCCACAGTGCAGGCCCCACAAACTCCATGTTCGCAACCGAGGTGGGTACCGGTCAGGCCTAGCTTTGTTCGTAGGACACTGGCCAGGGTGTCGCGGGGTTCGACCTCGATAGAGATGGGCTCATTGTTCACCGTGAGCGAAATCGACAGCACCTGCCCGCTAGGAACCGATGTAGTGGTCATGGCATGGCTCCCTCTTTGTTGCTAGCGGCGATCTTGCCGGCGGCGCTGGCCAAACCTCGGCGCACCAGAACCCCTGCTCCGTGGCGTCGATACGCCGAGCTTGCGTGATTGTCGGCAGTCGGATCGATCGAAGCCATGAGAACCTCCGCGGCACCAGCGAACGCTTCGGAATCCGGAAGCTTTCCGAGCAGTGACTCCTCGGCGGTAACTATTCGCTCAGGAGTAGCTCCGGTACCGAACAGCACCAATGCGCTGGCAACAATTGTCCCGTCAGGGCCAAGAGTCAGCGAACTGGCGAGGCCGACCATAGCGTAATCGCCATGGCGACGACTCAGTTCGTCGACCGAAACCCCGGTGCGCGGTGCAACCCGAGCAAACTCGACCTCGACCAATAGCTCGTCGGGTCTTAGAGCGGTTTCGAGGTAACCAACGAAGAAGTCGGCGGCATCAATTGTTCGCGAACCCGAGGCCGACAAAGCCTCGAAGCGGGCGCCACAAGCCAACGCAACCGCCGGCATCTCTGCCGCAGGGTCGGCGTGAGCCAAACTGCCACAGACCGTGCCAAGGCTCCGGATGGCTCGGTGCCCTACTAGGGGGAGCGCAGCCGCGACCATCGGCGCGGCCTCAGCCACTGCAGCCGACACCTCGGCACGGTGGTGCGTCACCTTGGCCCCAATTGCAACTGCGCCATCGTCGCTGATCGAAATCTCGTCGAGCCCTGCGACCCGAGACAGGTCGACTATGTCGCTAGGTGGCCCAAGGCGCAGAGCCATAACCGCCAGGAGACTTTGACCACCAGCAAGAACCTTGACATCGGCCCCGGCCTGGGTCAGATCGTGAAGCACATCGACACACTCGACAGCGGTTTCTGGGCGATGGTAATTGAATGACGGCATCTTCATGGACAACCTCCGTATTCTCAGTAGCAGCGATCGTAGTTCGCGTAGTACTGCCTTGATCTAACCCGAAGCCCGGCCGATAGAGAACTTGATGTCCGTAATCACTGAATCCCCCATTGCGCCCGAGCGGCTTACCCACTTAAAGCAACTCGAAGCCGAATCGATCCACATCATGCGTGAGGTCGTGGCCCAATTCGAAAATCCGATCATGCTGTACAGCATTGGCAAGGATTCGTCGGTCATGCTGCACCTTGCGTTAAAGGCGTTCTTCCCAGCCCCGCTGCCTTTTTCGTTGTTGCACATCAACACGACGTGGAAGTTCAAAGAAATGATCGAGTTCCGCGACCG
Source organism: uncultured Acidimicrobiales bacterium (assembly GCA_964569385.1). Classification (GTDB taxonomy): domain Bacteria; phylum Actinomycetota; class Acidimicrobiia; order Acidimicrobiales; family Poriferisodalaceae; genus JAADHX01. Next base: position 20,986 of record CAZMUM010000011.1, on the reverse strand, counting down.
TATGGCCGAGACGTTGGGCTTCAAGCTGCTCAGCCACACGAACCCAGATGGAGTTGAACAGGGCATCAACCCCTTCGATCACGGCTCAAAGAACTACACAGACATCATGAAAACTCAAGCGCTAAAGCAGGCGCTCGACGCTGGCGGCTACGACGCAGCCTTTGGCGGTGCCCGCCGCGACGAAGAGAAAAGCCGAGCCAAAGAACGAGTCTTCAGCTTCCGCGATGAGTTCCACCGCTGGGATCCGAAGAACCAACGCCCGGAGTTATGGGATCAATACAACGGCAGGGTCAAAAAGGGCGAATCCATCCGTGTGTTCCCGCTTAGCAACTGGACTGAGCTCGATATCTGGCAGTACATCTTGTTAGAAGACATCGAACTCGTGCCGCTCTACTACTCAAAGATGCGACCAACCGTCGAACGCGACGGCGTGATCATCATGGTCGACGACGACCGCTTCCAGTTCGCCGAGGGCGAAGAACCAGAGATGCGCTCGATACGGTTCCGCACCCTTGGCTGCTACCCGCTATCGGGTGCAGTCGAATCAGAGGCAGACACCCTGCCCGAGATAATCCAAGAAATGCTCCTAGCCACCAGATCCGAGCGTGAAGGTCGCGTCATCGACTACGACGAATCGGGTTCAATGGAAGAAAAGAAGCGCGAGGGCTACTTCTAATCATGAGTCATCAGTCTGAACTTATTGAGGCCGATATCGACGCGTATCTCGCCGAGCACGAACGTAAGGATCTGCTTCGGTTCCTTACCTGTGGCAGCGTTGATGACGGTAAATCGACCCTTATTGGGCGACTCTTGCACGACTCGAAGATGGTCTATGAGGACCAACTTTCGGCTCTGCACAAGGACAACGATTCGGTAGGCAACGCGGGCGAACACCTCGACCTCGCGTTGTTGACCGATGGTCTCAAGGCCGAACGCGAGCAGGGCATCACTATCGATGTGGCCTACCGCTACTTTTCGACGGCTAAGCGGAAGTTCATCATCGCCGACACCCCAGGCCACGAGCAATACACCCGCAACATGGTCACCGGGGCATCGACCTGCGATCTGGCCATCATCTTGATCGACGCTCGACAGGGCGTATTGGCCCAAACCAAACGTCACAGCTACATCGCGGCGCTACTCGGCATCAAGAACGTCGTAGTAGCCGTGAACAAGATGGATCTCGTCGAATACGCCGAAGAACGTTTCGACGAGATTGCCGCCGAGTACGCCGCTATATCGGATTCACTTGGGATCCAAGACCCAGTGTTTTTGCCAGTCTCGGCCTTGCTTGGCGACAACGTGGTCGATAAGGGCGACAACTTGTCGTGGTTCGCCGGCCCCACGCTGATGGAACACCTCGAGGTCGTCGATGTCGAAGCCGGTCGCGATCTGGAACGCCTGCGTTTGCCGGTACAGATGGTTAGCCGGCCAAACCGCGACTTCAGAGGTTTTGCCGGCACTATCGCCAGCGGCCTTCTTCATCCAGGCGACGAAGTCCGAGTTCAACCTTCTGGGATTACCACCACTATCGACCGAATCGTCACCTTCGATGGCGACCTCGACGTTGCCGGTCCCGGGCAGGCTGTGACTGTGACCACCAAAGAAGAGGTCGACATTTCGCGTGGCGACGTCTTGGTGTCGTCAGGGCACCCACTGCAACGTTCGCACCAGGTCGACGCGATGTTGGTTTGGATGTCCGACGTTGCATTGAGCACCAAGAAGGACTACATAGTTCAGCAGGGCAACAGGCGGCTCAACGGCCGAGTTACAGCCATCCACGAACGAGTCGACGTCAACACCCTCGAGACAGCGCCTGCCGATGCACTCGGGCTGAACGACATTGCCAGGGTCACGGTCGCGGCCGATGCCGAGTTGTTGTTCGATCCATACGCCGTCAACCGCCAGACGGGGTCGTTCATCATCATCGATCGGCTCACCAACGCCACGGTTGGAGCCGGCATGATCCGTGGTGCGGCTGGCGGGTGGGACGCCAAACCCGACTCACGGGTCACCCGCGAGATTTCCGAAGTTAGCGAAGTAGAGCGGTCGATTCGGTTCGGTCAGCGACCAGTAACCATCTTCCTCACCGGGCTGACCGCGTCCGGAAAATCCACGATAGGCAAAGCCCTCGAACGAGCCATGTTCGACCGGGGCCGTGCCATTGTGCGCCTTGGTGGCTCAAACATGCGCCTCGGGATCTCCCGAGATCTAGGTTTCTCGTCGCAGGAACGGTCTGAGAACGTGCGCCGCACAGCCGAAGTTGCCCGATTGGTGAACGACCAGGGGCTGATAGCGGTGGCGTCGCTAGTGGCCCCCAACGCCGAGGTGCGGGAGCGAGCCCGCGAGCTGATCGGTTCAGAGAGGTTCGTCGAGGTGTTTGTGGCCACGCCGATTGAGGTTTGCCGTGAGCGCGACGTTGGTGGGCTCTACGAGGCTGCCGACCGGGGCGAGATTCCGATGTTCCCTGGTGTGAGTGCCACCTACGACCCACCAGCCGATGCCGATCTCGTGCTCGACACCAGCGTCGACGATATCGACGAATGCGTAAAGAAGATCTTCGCGATCCTCGACGACCGCGGCTTGCTGTCGTCGCTACCGCTCGACCACGAATCGTGACCGAACCGGTCTCGCAGAACATCGTCAGAGCCGAAGGGTCACTTGGACCGTTGGCCAAATCCGACCTTCTCGGACATGGGGCCATAACGGCCTGGTTTACCGGTCTCTCAGGCTCCGGTAAGTCGACGTTGGCGTTCGCCGTAGAGGACCAACTCGTCAAAGTCGGCGTGCTGGCTTATGTGCTCGACGGCGACAACGTTCGTTTCGGGCTTAACCGAGACCTTGGCTTCTCGCCTGCCGATCGCGAAGAAAACATCCGTCGCATTGGCGAGGTATGCCGGTTGATGACTGATGCTGGGGTGGTTGTCCTGAGTTCGTTCATCTCGCCGTATCGCCTAGACCGGGAGGTAGTCAGGTCGCTGCACCCGCCTAAGGGGTTCGTGGAGGTTTTCGTCGACACACCTCTCGAGGTTTGCGAAGAACGAGACGTGAAGGGCCTTTACAAGAAGGCCAGAGCTGGGGAGATTCCCGAGTTCTCCGGTATCTCGGCTCCATATGAAGCCCCAGAGAACGCCGAAATCCGGATCGATACGAGCCGCCGCTCCATCCAAGAGTGCGCCAACCTGGTGGTCGAAGAGATCTTGAACCGGATTCGCACCAGCTAGAGGCGCTTCATCCGAGCAGCCTCGTTCTGAGTGTGAAAGGCTGGCGAGATGAGTGATGGCGCCCCAGATGTCGGGCCCCCGTTTGTAGCCCCTGGGGCCGGCCGCTGGACACTCGATCTATCCCATTTCGACGGCGGAACCACACCGATTGTCATGTCGGCCGTGACCTACGGGGTCGAGGACGCCTTCGCAGAGAGCTTCGCGGCCCAGGGCATCCCGGCTCGCACGGTGTCGATACGGTGGGCAAATGGTTTCGCGTACACCCGACTGCTGCCACTCGTTGGCGCCGAGAGGCCCTCTTCGAAGGCTCCGCCCGCCTTCGCAGTCAAGCTACTTAGCCGGCTTCACCCCGAATTTCGGCGCCGAACCAAGGCCGCGATTCACACCCTCGACGAGCCGCTGTATCGCGCTGCCGTCGACGACTACTACGAACAAGGCGAGGCGGCTCTAATCGACAAGAACGCGAACCTTCAGGCGGTCGAGGTCGGGTCTCTCGATGCTGAAGAGCTCTCGCGTCACGCGGCCGACCTCGTCGAACACCTCCGGTGGTCCTACCGTAAACACTTCGAGCTGCATTCGGCCGACCTTGGCGCAATTGCCCAGCTGGCTTATAGGTGTAAAGAGTGGGGTATAGCCGCAACTGAGGTCGTGGGCGCACTCAGTGGAGCCTCTCCTCATACGTCGGAACCGGCGTTGCTTCTCGAACAGATCCGCGAAGAGCTGAAAGCCGAGTCAGATGTCGGCGCCCAGCCACCGACCAACATCGAAGAACTTCGGGCGGCTTCACCCGCAATAGCGGAACTTGTCGATGCCTACATGACTCGTCAGGGATGGGTCATCTACTCGCGGTACGACCTCGATGGCGTCACCTTGGCCGAAACCCCCGACGTGTTCATCGCTACCGTGCTTTCGGGTTCTGTGAGGCCACGAACCGTCGACCACGCCACGGTCATCAAAGAGCTAAGAGCCCGGGTTCGGGTTGCCGAACAGACCGACTTCGACTATTACGTCGAAGAGGCTCGTTATGTGATGGGTATGCGCGACGCTCAAGGCCCGCTAACGGTCGAGTGGCCCAACGGACTGCTGCGTAGGGCAATGCTCGAAATTGGCCGTCGTGCCGTGGAGCGTGGCGATCTGTTGGAGCGCGATCATGTGTTTTGCTACGAAGGCGATGAGCTCGTGGCCGCGGCGCTAGATCACGACGACCGCGATACTACGACCAGAATCCGAAGCGCTTCTGAGCTGGCCGAAGACGCCGAGCTGAGGTCGAGCCAGAAGTTACGTACGGCACCACGTACCCTTGGCCCAGAAGAACCACCGCCGCCGCTCGATGCGTTACCAAAACCTCTCGCCGACGTGACCTCCATGGTCACCGGGGTGATTGAAGACCTTGGCATGGGCCCTCCTACCGACGCCCAAGATGCTCGCGCTATCGGGACCGGCGTTGGAGTCGGCACCGAGTCATTCACCGGAGTTGCTCGAGTTGCTGCAACACCAGAAGAGGCTTTCAACTCGCTCGAACCAGGAGAGATACTGGTCACCCTCACGACCACACCCGCGTACAACCTGGTTCTGTCCATGGTCGGGGGCCTTGTAACCGCCGAAGGAGGCCCTGTGAGTCATGCGGCCGTGCTATCGCGAGAACTCGGGATTCCTGCGGTAGTCGGCGCTCGGGACGTTATGACGTTTATCAATTCGGGCGACACACTCGAGATTGATCCTGTAGCCGGAACGGTGCGGGTAGTTGACTAAGACTCAATGGGGGTCCGATGGCGGAATCGGTAGCTGAAGCAGCGCGCGAGATTGTTAGGCGACACGCCGAACAGCACGGCGATGGCCCTCCACAGGGCTCATCGTTGGAGGTCAAGTTCTACGACGCTATGTTGGCTTCGTTGTCCGATGGGGAGACCCTCGGAGCAGAGCCGGCCGAAGGTCTCCAAGACGGTGTCGAGCATCTGGCTGGCGCCGTCATAGCGGCGTTGCGCTCCGCGACACATCGACCGCCTGGCACCGACATTGTGCACGTCTACAACCCTGTCAAGCTCACCGATGGCTGGGAATCCAATCGGACGGTCATCGACGTCGTCTCTGATGACCGACCATTTATCGTCGATTCGCTGCTCGTGGTTCTCGAGAATTTCGGCCTACGGGTTCATCGCGTTTCGCATCCACTGGTGGCGGCAGTCCGCACGGACGGGGTGCTTGTCGATATTGAGAGCGAATCCACTTCAGCCCATGCGGCGACGGAATCGTTGGTCCACATAGAGGTGGAGAGGATTAGCTCCAAGGTGGGCCTTGAAGAGCTACAGAACGAGCTTGCTTCGGCCATGGGCGATGTGCGACTTGCCGTCGACGACTGGAAACCGATGAGGGCCAAGGCCCTGCTGGCTGCCGACCTGATCTTCGTGCGGCCAGAGGGTGTCGTGGCTGGCGAAGTGAATGCCGAGACCACAACTCACGAAGAAGAGGTGTCTGAGCTTCTGCGGTGGATGGAATCCGGAGCGTTCACCTTCATTGGTTACCGCGAGTACGACGTGACCACGGTTGGCGACGATGTCATCCGGGTAACTCCGAGACCTGGCAGCGGGCTCGGAGTCATGCGCGACACCGAAGGCCGCGAGCGCGAGCTCGTGGGCCGACCACTCAGCATGGAAAGTAGGGCGATCCTAACCAAGGCCAATTCGCGGTCGACCGTCCATCGAGGCGTGCCGCTCGACTACATCGGAATACGCGAGGTCGACGACAATGGCATCATCACCGGAGAGAGACGATTCATTGGTCTCTTCACATCCGAGCTTTACGCCAGTCGGGTAACCGATATCCCGCTCGTCAGGCTGAAGGTCGCCAGAATTCTCGCTTCCGGAAGCGTTGGCCCTGGCCACCAGCGAAGCACGCTCCTTCACACTCTTCAGGCCTACCCTCGCGACGAGCTTCTACAAGCTCCATACTTAGAACTGGAGCCCATTGTCCGGTCTGTGGCCGCGAACCGGGACCGTCATCGTGTCACCCTGCACGTTCGTCACGGTCTCTACGGACGATTTGTGTCGTGTCTCGTACATGTGCCGCGCGATCGGTTCGACACTGGGCTACGGCTGAAAATTCAGGATCTTCTTGCTGAGGCCTACGAAGCCGACAGTGTGAGTTTCTCGACCGAGATCTCAGGGGCGGCACTGGCGCGCCTACATGTCGTACTAGGACTCGACCGCGTTGCTCCCATGCCGCAGGCCGATCGCCCCGATCCTGCTCGCCTTGAGGCCGAGGTCGCTCTGCTGATTCAGACCTGGGACGAAGTGTTGTGGCAGGCCGTTTCGAAACGGGCCCAAGGCGCCGAAGATGCCCGCCAGTACGCGAAGTATGTGGTGGCCTTGCCGGACTCGTACCGAACTCGGGTGGCGCCAGTCGACGCGGTAGCCGATCTGGCTATCTTGGCCAAGCTCGACACCGACTCCATCGATATTCGGTTCGCTTCGATCGCTCCGGGCGGTTCGGTCAGGTGCACAATTCTACGCCACGGCGAACCGATGTCGTTATCGACCCTCCTGCCACAGTTCCACGATCTTGGCGCCGAGGTCATCGACGAGCGGCCCCACCTGATCGAGATCGAGGGCGAAGACTCGCGCCATGTCTACGATCTCGGTCTTGTGTTTGGCCACGAATCAGCAGTGGACGATGCAGCTTTGGACAGGGCCAGGGACGGATTGCTTGCCACATGGCAGGGCCTGAGCGACACCGACAAGCTGGCATCGCTGATGATCTCGGCTGGTCTCGACTGGCGCCAGGTCGCGGTACTTAGGGCCTATTGCCGCTACCTGGTCCAGATCGACAGTCGCTTTAGCCTTACCTATGTGATCGCAACGGTCGCGGCCACACCGGAGCTTGCGACCCATCTCGCCGATTGGTTCGCAGCAAAGTTCGACCCCTCTGGAACGACCGACGCTGCTAGCCCACTAGAGGACAGCCCCGCGGGAACCAATCCAGTAAGGGACGACCCAGAGCAGCAGCTCAACGCCGCAATCGACGCTCTGTCCAGCCTCGACGCAGACCGAATGTTCCGAGTTCTTGCCGATCTTGTTGGGGCCACTACACGAACATCGGCATGGCTTGAGCCAGACAAACACCGGGCCCTGGCGTTCAAGTTCGACCCGAGCAAGATAGCGGCCGTTCCGGCGCCGGTTCCGCACGCCGAGATCTTTGTCAGTTGTCCTGTAGTTGAGGGTGTGCATCTACGGTTTGGGCCGGTAGCGCGTGGTGGTCTGCGCTGGTCAGATCGCCCTGAAGATGTCCGCACCGAAGTGCTCGGGCTGGTAAAGGCCCAGGCCGTCAAGAACGCTGTGATTGTTCCGGTTGGGGCCAAAGGTGGGTTTGTGGCCCGTCAGCTTCCGATTTCTGGCGAGCGGAGCGAAGTTGCCGCCGAGGTGCTTCTGGCCTACCGAATGTTCATCGGCGCCCTGCTCGACCTCACCGACAACCGAGTAGGCGACGACATCGTCGGGCCCGACAAGGTTCACCGTCTAGACGGTGAGGACCCCTACCTGGTGGTGGCGGCCGACAAGGGCACCGCTACGTTTTCCGACGAAGCCAACGCGTTGGCCGCCGACCGGGGGTTCTGGCTCGATGATGCATTCGCATCGGGCGGGTCGGCGGGTTATGACCATAAGGCGCTTGCGATCACCGCCCGCGGCGCCTGGGTATCGGTTGCTCATCACTTCCTACAGCTAGGCGTCGACGTACAGACCGATCCTGTGGTCACGGTCGGCATCGGCGACATGTCTGGCGATGTTTTTGGAAACGGAATGTTGTCCAGTCAGACGATTCGCCTGGTCGCGGCGTTCGACCACCGACACGTGTTCCTCGATCCGAACCCCGAACCAGCGACGAGTTTCGCCGAACGCCAACGGCTATTCAAGCTGCCTCGTTCGAGTTGGGCCGAGTACGACACGTCGCTAATTTCAGACGGCGGCGGGGTTCACGCTCGCACCGCGAAACATATTTCGATTACCGCCGAGGTACGCGACAGCCTCGGCATCGCCGCCGAGATCACCTCTCTAACACCCGACGAGCTGATCTCGGCCATCCTCAAGGCGCCTGTCGATCTGCTCTGGAATGGCGGAATCGGGACCTACGTCAAATCCTCCGACGAACAGCACCCGGCGGCTGGAGATCGCACCAACGACGGGTTGCGTGTCGATGGGTCCGAGTTGCGCTGTCGTGCCGTTGGCGAAGGTGGCAACCTCGGTTTGACCCAACGTGGCCGAATTGAGGCCGCTAACAATGGCGTTGCCATCAACACCGACGCAATCGACAATTCGGGTGGAGTCGATTGTTCCGATCGGGAAGTAAACCTGAAGATTCTGCTCGCAGTGTGGGAGGCCTCGGGTCGACTCGATCGGGCCACCCGAAACGAGTGGATGGCCAGCGATTCCGACGAGGTCTGCGACCAGGTCTTGGCCACCAACGCGGCTCAGAACGAGGTTCTGACTCTGGCCGCTATCTCGGCTCCTGGAATGACTGATGTTCATGCCAGGCTGCTCGGTTGGTTAGAGCGTAGGGCAGGGCTCGATCGAGACCTTGAAGCGCTGCCATCGGATTCGATGCTGGCCGATATGGGTGCAAACCATCGTGGTTTGTCCCGTCCAGAGTTGGCGGTGCTGCTTGCCTACGTCAAGAACCAGCTAGCCATCGACCTAGGCGTTGCCCCCGAAGGGATGTCATCACTGGCCGACGATCCATGGGTGCTGGCCGAGCTAGACAACTATGTGCCTGCTGTCATCGCCGGCCACACCGGAGACCTCATTAGAGAACACCCCCTTCGTGATGCGCTGTTGGCAACGATCGTGGCCAACGACCTAGTGAACCGGTGCGGTATCTCGATGGTTCACCGACTTATCGAAGAGACCTCAGCGTCGGCTCATGAGGTGGCGAGAGCTCATCTGGCCGCTTGGTACGTGTTTGGTCTTTCTGATCGCACTGCCCAGATCCAGGCACTCGACGGAATTGTCGATGCAGGCACTCAAGCCCGTATGCGATCGGAGATCAAACGTCTTGGGGAGAGGGCGACACGGTGGTTCTTGCGTCACGAACGCCAACCGATCGATGTTGGCGCGGTGGTTTCGTCGTACAAGGAGTCGGTCAGTTCGTTGTTCGAGATGGTTAACAGGGCCCACGATCAGCGCCGGGCCGATGTCGCCTTTCAGCTGGTGTCGTCTGGTGATGATGGCGGCGGGGGGCTCAGCGACGACATCGACGAGCTCGATCGGGCCTTTGGTTTCCTCGACTTGGTCGACGTTGCGGCCAGGACTGGCGCGTCGCTGAGGCGAGTTGCAACGGTGTCGGCCGCCGTTGAGTCCGAGCTAAGCCTCGATCTTTTGCGTCATCGCATTGTCGAGTTGCCGCGTGACGATCATTGGCAGACGCTGGCCCGTGGAGCGCTGCGTGATGAGTTCTATCGAGAACACGCCGAGATTACCGCTGTCGCTGTTGCCTCTGGCGAAAACGACAGGGCCAACGGTGTCTCCGGCGAAGTTCAACATGCGGCCTGGTTGGCAGCTCATGGCACGGCCATTCGTCGCTTCGTGTCGACTCTCGAAGAGATCGAAGGGGCCAACCAATGGGATCTCTCCGGCGTGAGTGTGGCCGTCAGAGCAATGTCGATGCTTGGCCGCACTGCATCGCGCCAGAAGCGTCCGTCGGGCTGATTCGAGGTTGGTGGCCCGCTATCCGGCGTCGGCTTCGTGGCCCGCTGGCATGAGCCCAAGGTAGGCGTGTTGGGGTTTGATGGAGCCTTCGACCACGCCGTGTATAGCGGCACACACTGGTAACGAAACGTCGTGCTGTACGGCCAGTTGCGACACAGTATTGGCCGTCCGTACGCCCTCGGCCACCATGTGCATCTCGTCGAGAATCTGTTGCAGGGATTTGCCCTTCCCCAATTGCTCGCCGACATGGCGGTTACGACTGTGTGGGCTCACACAGGTAGCGATTAGGTCACCCATTCCGGCAAGACCGGCAAACGTCGCAGGTTCGCCGCCCATGGCGGTGCCGAGTCTGCTTAGCTCGGCCAAACCCCGGGTCATCACCATGGCTTTGGTGTTGTCGCCAACCCCAAGGCCGTCGGCCATGCCAGTGGCGATGGCGATGACGTTCTTAAGGGCACCGCCTAGTTCGCAGCCGACGACATCGTGGTTTCGGTAAACGCGAAAGAACGGTGTGGAAAACATCTCCTGGAGTCGCGCAGCCACCGAAATGTCCTCGGTCGCCATGACCGCCGCGGCGGCCTGTTTCGCCATGATCTCTCTGGCAAGGTTTGGTCCGGTAAGCGCTACTGCGGGGTGGCCAGGCAATATGTCGGCCACCACTTCGGTCATTCGGAGGTTGGTTTCGCGTTCGAAACCTTTGGTGAGGCTGACTATCGGAATCCAGGGACGGACGAAGGGTGCTGCATCGGTCAATACCTGCCTAAACGACGAAGACGGGATCCCAACCACCAACACATCGGCGGCCGAAACGGCCTGCTCGAGGTCGGCAGTGGCGTCGAGGCGCTTCGGAAGTTCGAAGCCGTCCAAATATTTGCTATTCGTTCGTTCTGTCGATATTTCGTCGGCGGTGTCCTGGCTTCTGGCCCACAACAGGGTCGGATTCTGCCTGGCGGCGATGGACGCGACCGTCGTTCCCCACGAACCCGCACCTAGAACTGTGACCTTCATATGACCCCCAACTCGCTCGCAACAGGGCTAAGCATGTCACCTTCGCGTGGGCACAGACCAACATCTCGGCCTAACATCGCCTCATGGCAGAACGAGACATGATCGACCGGGTCCAGCAGGGGCGCGATGCCATGCGGAAACTTCAGCAGTCGCTGGCGCGTTACGCGATGCCACCAGAGCAGCGGAAGTCCATCATCGAAGGCATCGCAAAGTTGGCAATTCCCGGCGACCAACTTCAGAGCGTGATCGACCTCGTCGATGCCTTTGGGCCCCCACACGCTCAGGTCGAGGCTCTCCGCACCGAGATCGCAGCTCAGCGCAAACAACTCGCAGCCTACGACGACAGGCTGGCTCATCTTGAGTCGGCAGCCGAGCGGCTCGCAATCGCCAGCGAACAACTCGTCAACTTGCAGGAGCCGTTCGTGAAGATGGCCGCCACGTTGACGGGGCAAAAAGTCCAACGGGCCACTGGCACGACCGACGAAAGTCAGCCGTCCGACGGCCGAGAGGAAGATACGTCATGAAACAACTAACCGGTCTCGATGCCAGCTTCCTTTACATGGAAACGGGCACTACTTACGGACATGTCAACGGGTTGGCCATATACGACTGGCCCGACGACCCGGATTTCGATCCGTACGAAGCGTTCATGTCCCAGATCGAGCGCCGGTTGCATCTGCTGGAGCCGTTCAGGCGGCGTCTTGTGTCTGTGCCGATGGGTCTCGACCACCCATACTGGATCAACGACCCCGATTTCGACCTCGAGTTCCATATTCGCCATATCGCCATCCCTCGGCCGGGCGACCATGTCCAGTTAGCGACCCAGGTTGCGCGCATTATCGGTAGGCCGATGGACCGCAGTCGTCCCTTGTGGGAGGCGTACGTACTCGAGGGCCTGCCCGACAACCAGTTCGCGGTTCTTAGCAAGACCCACCACGCCACCGTCGATGGCGCCGCTGGCGTCGAGATGCTCGGGATCTTGCTCGACCATAGCCCCGAAGGCGACGAACTGCCGCCAGACGACGGCTCGTGGAAACCAGAACAGCAACCGAGCGATGTCGAAATGCTCACCCGAACTGCCGCATCTTTGGCTAGGCGACCTCGCCGAGCGGCGCGCGTTCAGCTGAGTGCTGTTCGTAGGTTTGCCGAGGCGACCAGGCAAACCGGCCTTGTTTCGATGGTCGACGGTGTCCGGGACAAACTTGGGCCTGCCTTGGGCGGGCGCGCGGCAAGGGCCGAGGGTGGGATCAAACTGCCTTCTTTGCGGGCCCCCAAGACGCCGTGGAACAAATCGATCGGACCGCACCGGCGCTTCGCTATGCGTTCGGTTCCGATGGCCGACATCAAAACTCTCAAGAACGCGGCTGGGGCAACCGTCAACGATGTTGTTATGGCTATGTGCACTACCGCGTTGCGAAACTATCTCGAACTCCACGACGCGTTGCCAGAAAAGCCGCTGGTTGCCATGGTGCCAGTTTCGATTCGCACCGGCCAAGAGGTCGATACGTGGACGAACAGGGTGTCGCAGATAGTTGCGTCGTTGCCAACACACCTCGATGACCCCCTCGAACGTCTCCAGACGGTCCACGAAGAGATGGTTGTTGCCAAGAAGACCTTCGATCTGATGCCGGCCGAGACCATGGTGAACGTCGCTCAGTGGATGTCGCCAATGCTCGCCACCCAAGCCGCCCGCCTCGCCACGTCAACCCATATAGCTGATCGGGTGAACCCGCCGATCAACGTTGTTCTGTCCAATGTGCCCGGCCCCCGCGAACCTCTCTACATGGGTGGAGCACCGATGACTCGGTACTTCCCAGTGTCGACAATCGCCGAGGGTGTCGGGCTCAACCTCACAGTGCATAGTTACATGGATTCGCTCGACATAGGGCTAGTTGCCGACCGCGAACTTGTGCCTGATCTCGAGGTTCTCGCCGATCTACACCTTGAAGCCATCGACGAGCTGTTCAAGGCCATGAAACTCAAACGAAAGCGCTGACTCGTTGACGCACCGTAGAGTGGTCGCATGGACCTACATGTCGAGGTCGACGATACTCCGGTGACTACTGATCTATTTGTACGTCACGGCTTTGTGGTTGCCGCTAACCGTCTACCCGTTCGTCGCCACGAATCCGGGCAGTGGTCCATCAGCCCAGGCGGGCTCGTCACGGCGCTTAAGCCGGTGATGCGGTCTCGCGAAAGCGCCTGGATCGGGTGGAGCGGCATGATCGACGAGTCGCATAGCCCATTTCGCCACGACGATGTTGCATTGCATCCAATCAACCTGAGCCAAACCGAGCACGACAACTACTACGAGGGCTTCTCCAACGGCACAATCTGGCCGCTGTACCACTCAGGCGCTTTGTCCACGCAGTACCACCGTCACTGGTGGGATGCCTATCGTCGGGTTAACGAACGGTTCGCCCGCCAGGCCATTGTCAGCACCGCAGAGGGCGGCACTCTTTGGGTGCACGACTATCACCTTCAACTGGTGCCAGAGATGGTGCGCGTTGCTCGCCCCGACCTCAAAATCGGATTCTTCTTGCACACGCCGTTTCCTCCCGGAGAGCTGTTTCACCGGCTGCCTTGGCGCGAACATATCGCCAGGGGGCTGATGGGCGCCGACACCATCGGTTTCCAGACTCCCGACGACGCCAGACATTTTCTGAATGTGCTTCGACGGGTTCTTGATATGCCGGCGGTACTGATGGAGTCGTCGGTCAGCCTCGACTGGCAGGGCCGTAGCGTGACGATTGGTTCGTTCCCTATATCGGTCGATGTGGCCGAAATCGAGACCACAGCGAGCGAAGCCAGTGTGATCAAGGCCGCCGCGACGCTGCGAGCCGAGGTGGGAAATCCCCGAAAGCTGTTGCTTGGCGTCGATCGGCTCGACTACACCAAGGGCATCGATGTTCGGCTTAGGGCCCTGCTGGAACTACTCGAAGATGGGGCTGTCGAGGCCGGCGATGTTGCGTTCGTGCAAGTCGCCACGCCATCGCGCGACGATGTGCGAGGTTATGCCGACACCCGCGAGCAGATCGAACGGCTAGTCAGCGAAATCAACGGCAACTTCGCCACTATGGGTACCCCGGTGGTGCACTATCTGCATCAGAGTTTCAGTTTCGACGAACTCATGGCCATGTACCGAGCCGCCGATGTAATGCTGGTCACCCCGTACCGCGACGGCATGAACCTCGTGGCCAAAGAGTTCGTTGCCGCCAAGGTCGACAACCGAGGTTCGCTCATCCTCAGCGAGTTCGCGGGCACGGCCCAAGAGTTCACCGAGGCTCACCTCTGCAACCCATTCGACCTCGATGGCATGAAAGCCGTCCTTCTGTCCACCCTCTCTACGCCAATCGAGGAACAAGAGCGCCGCATGTCAGCCATGCGCTCAGTATTGAAGGCCAACACCGTGCACGACTGGGCCGGCGGTTTCCTGTCAGAACTGGCCTAAGCCCCGTCCATCACGACGCCCGAGGTTCGAGTCTCTATAGAGGCGCACCACACGGGGGCAGTCACACGGTGTCTCCCCGATCTGCGATAATCGATCGATGACGACTGAGGCGACAATGGCCCGGGTCTTGGGTCGGGTGCAGGTCGTTTGCTTTGGCAATGTGCTGGAGCCGCCGAGCGCGAGCCAGAGAAGGCTCTTAGCGGCGCTCGCTATTCATGCTCCTCAGCCTGTACGCGCCGAATGGCTGTGCGGGGTTCTCGACCTCACCCCGGGCGCGCTGCGGAAATCCGTTGCCCGATTGCGCAAAGTCGTCGGCGATCAAGCCCTCCGCACCCGCGCCACCGGCTATCAGTTCGATGCTGCGGTGGATGCCACTCTCGCCGAGTCCGAATATCGCGACGCGACACATGACCCGGTAGCGCTGGCAGCTCTGCTCGAGCGATGGGACGGTCCGTCGATAGCTGAGTTCGCAGCGGAGCCTTGGGCCGTCGGAACCGCGTCCAGGCTCGATGAGCTACATGCGTCGATCGTCGAGTCATTCGCGGCCGCGCTGCTCAATCACGACCGTGTCGACGAAGCCATCGGGGTGCTTGAGGGTCACGTGGCCGACCATCCGTTTCGCGATCATCCGCAAGGTCTGTTGATCCGTGGGTTCGCGGTCGCCGGGCGGAGCACAGAGGCGCTTCGCGTGTTTCAGAGCTACCGCCGCTTCCTGGCAGACGAGGTCGGCGTCGAACCATCAGCGGCGCTGCAAGAGATTGAGCGCAGGGTGTCCAGTGGCTGGGACGGCCGGCTCAACGAAAACGACGCAAACCTCAGAAGCAACGATGCGGCAGTTACGCATCGACGCCGTGCCACTTGGTCGCGCCAGCCGCAGGTACCCGACTTGTTGGTTGGAGTTAAGTCTGTCGGTCGAGAGGGCGAGCTCGCTACGCTAATTTCTGCGGCCGACAGCGTCGTGGAGGAGGGACGGCTGAGAGTCGCTCTTGTATCGGGTGAGGCAGGAATTGGCAAAACGACCCTGGTGGCCGAGTTCATGCGCCGCCTTCGGGTCGTGGACGGTCTCACCGTGTGGTACAGCCGCAACGACGAGCTGGCCGCCGGGCCGCTCCAGCCGTTTCGCGGGTTGCTGGAGAAGATGGTCGAAGCGCTGCCAGAAGAGGTACTGTCGGCGCACGTAGCAGCACGCGGGAACGACGTTCTGCCGATGGTGCCGCATCTGAAGCGGCTACTACCGGGACCAACCGTCAAGGCTGGGGCCGACGAGATCACGGCGCGCCATCTGCTGTTCGAGGCGACGGCAGACCTGGTTCGGCGCAGTGCCGAGGTTGGGCCGCTGATCATCGTCCTCGACGACATGCACTGGGCTGAGCCCACGGGTCTACAGCTCCTGCGCCATCTGGTTCGCAACCTTGCGGGGTCGCCGATCTTGTTCGCGGTGTGCTTTCGAGACACTGGCGAAGCCGATAGACCCGAAGTTCGGTTGGCACTGGCCGAGCTTGTACGTAGCGGCGCCGTGCGTATAGAGCTCGGCGGGCTTGGTGTGTCCGCCCTCGGAGACTTGGTGTTGGCTCGAACTACCTCGCTTGCCGGCTACGACGTTTCGGCGGTGGTCGATCTACTCGGTGCCGAGTCTGGCGGCAACCCGCTCTACGCCGAGCACCTTCTGCAACATTGGGATGCTTCTGGCGGGCTTCAGACGAACAACGGCTCAGCCGTGGTCGCCCCGCGTACGAATGGCGCTGTGCCGGCGAACCTGCGTGACCTCGTGTGGGATCGGGTCGCGCCGCTTGGACCCGATGGCGAGACCGTGCTTTGTGCCGCGGCTGTGCTCGGCATCGATGTCGACGAGGCGGTCTTAGTGGCGGTGACCGATCTCAGCCGCCGCGAGCTGGGAGTTGTTCTTGACCGAGCGGTTACGGCAGGACTCCTGGAAGACCACCCGTCGCAGCGCGGGGTTGTGCGCTTTGCTCATGCCCTCGTTGCCAGGGCGATTGACGGCGACCTTGGCGCCAGGGAGCGGTCTCGGCTGCACGAATCTGCATACGAGGTGCTCCTTGCCTCACCGTCACACACCCCGGCGCAGCTGGCCCACCACGCCGCTCGGGCTGGACTACCGAACGCGGCGCTTGACTGGTCTATTCGTGCTGGCGAGCGCGCACTGGTCGATCTCACGCCTGACGAAGCCGCCGTCTGGTTCGGTCGTGCGTTGCGTCACGCCGAGGAGATCGGCGTTGATGATATCCGGCGAGCCGCGGTGATGACGTCGTTGGGTGAGGCGGCCTATCGAGCTGGTCATCCAACGGCGATCGACACCTTGCACCAAGCTGCAGAGCTGGCGCTGAGCTCCGACGCCGACGACGTCTTGCTCCGGGCCGCCTTTACAATCGCGCCGGGTTCAATCCGGCTTGGCGTCCTCGGCCCCAAACAGGTGTCGATCGCAGAGGCTGCCGTTGAGCGCACCATCAACGCCGATGACGACTCCCGCGCCCGTGCTTTGGCGATGCTCGCCCGCAGTCTCGTTTCCACCGATCAAAGAGATCGCCGGACCGCAGCAGCTACCGAAGCAGAGGCGCTGGCGCGGGCCAGCAAAGATGCCAGTTTGCTGGCCCGAATAGCGCCGGATCTACTGTTCTCCTTGTGGGCGCCCGGAGCCGGCGAGTCGCGCCTGCGTATCGCTCGTGATGCCGTCGAAATTATTGAGGACAGCGGCCAACCGCTCGAGGCGTCGAACCTCTATCACGCGGCTCATACCGCTGCGGTCTGCGCCGGTGACCAGGAATTCGCGACGCACTGTGCCGATCGGTTGCAGTCGCTCGCCGAGGAGATCAACGAGCCTCGGGTTCGCTGGCTCTCCGCTCTCATCGAGGGCTTCGACGCAACCATGGAGTGTCGGTTTGATGAGGCAGAAGAACTCATTCCTCACTCTCATGCCATCGGTGCTCAGATTGGCGAGTCGGAGGCATTCACTACCTACGCGGCCCAGTTCTTTACGCTGGGTTCGCACCGCGGCCATCGCGGTGAGATGTTGGCCAGGGTGCCAGACAAGCTCGACACGACAGAATCGGTCGAGCGAACATTTGCGATCGCCCACGCCATCGCCTGCCTCGATGTCGGTCGGCCTGATGTGGCCCGCGCGGTGCTCGACGAGGCACTCGGGCGCGGTCTGGAGGCCGTCCCCGCCGACTTCATGTGGACGACACTTGTCATAGGGCTCGCCATCCTCGCTCTCGGGCTCGACGATGTCTCCGCTGCCGAGATCATTCTGGAAGAGCTCGAACCATATGCCGACGAGGTGTCGTTCAACGCAGCGATGAGCCAGGGGCCCATCTCCATCTATGTCGGTCGGTTGGCAACTCTTGTCGGTCGGTTCGACGATGCAGAGCGCCACTTGCACGATGCCCTATCCGTCGCGAAGCGATTCGACTGGCACTATCACAGCGTTGTCGCGTTGTGCGGGCTCGTCGAGAACCGCATGGCCGATGAACGGCCATGCGACGAGTCGACCTCCAGATGGCTCAGCGGGGCCGAGCGGTTGTGCTCGACATATGGCATCACCGGATGGGCGAGGCGAGTTGCCGATCTGAATGCCCGAATAGTTGCGTAGGGCTCCCGCTAGACCTTCGAATCCCGCTTCGCCTCGGTGATATCCACCAGCCGCTCGGTCAGCCGGCGACAACTATCTTTAGCGTCTCGGCACGGACAAACCCGTAGTGTGTGTTTGAGAGCTATTTCCCCGCGAAGTGTGTGTGGACCTTGGGTCCGAAAGCCGCGGTCGCTTCGAGAAGTTCAGCCGACGGCTCGCCGAGCACCGTGACCTCGATATCGCCGGCAATTTCGACCATTGAGCCGAGCAGTTCACCCATGTTCCCCATGTGCCTCAGGACGGCGTCCGAACTCGTGTGGGCGTGGGTCATCACGCACGTCGCGCCGTCGCCACTGAAGAACAGGTCATAGCTGAGCGTTCCCTCATCGCCCATAGTGACGGCCACGGCCTCAGTGGACAGGCGCTTGAACTCGTCGAGGTTCTCTGGTGGAACGTCCAGCGTCGTAATGATTTGAATCTTGCTCATGGGTAGAACTGTGCCCATGTCAGCGCGTCACTACCGCGTCACCTCACCCTGAGAGACCGGCGTGGTTCGCATGGTCAGCGCCGGTTCACACCGTCCTCCCTCGAAGGGGTCTCAGACCTGGGCACCTCCACTCGCTAACTTAGGGTGATGTTTGAAGCCACTGGCCCGTTCGCAATATCATCGTGGATGGAGCGTGCAAGGTGATCGTCGCCGCGCCTGACTGGTTCACCAACAGCTATCTTGGCATCGAGGTCGAGCAGTACATTGGCCTCGGGGTACTCGCGGTCATCGCGACGGTGATGCACTTCGCGCTGTTGCGTGTGATCTCGCTGGTCGTGAAACGTCGGTACCTTGGCGACGAGCTGACATTTTGGGAAGGCAAGCGACGCTTGCTGAACCGCGGGATCTTGCTGCTCTCGGTCGGAATCACAGTGCTAGTCGGGTTCCCAACGCTCAACTTCGATCCCGATGTCGAGAACGTCGTGCATCAGGCGACCAGTTTGGTCGCCGCCGTTGCGATCATCATGGTTGCCTTCCGCGCCATCGACATCGGCGTGGCTGTGCTGGCGAGACGCGCCAGCGAGACTGAGACAATGCTCGACGACAGCCTGGTTCCGTTGTTGCGCACGACGATGCGCCTGTTCGTGACAGCAGTCGGCGTCCTGTTCGTACTTCAGAACCTCGATGTCAATGTGTCGTCGCTGGTTGCGGGCCTTGGTCTAGGCGGTCTAGCGATCGCGCTGGCCGCACAAGACACGGTTCGTAACGTGCTGGGTGGAGCCACTATCTTCGCCGACAAGCCCTTCGAGGTTGGCGACTGGGTCGTCGTCGATGGGGTAGAAGGCACCGTCGAGACTGTCGGCTTTCGTTCCACCCGGGTGCGCACGTTCTACAACTCGCTGGTCAGCGTGCCCAACGGCAATCTGATGAATGCTGGGATCGACAACATGGGCCAGCGACGTTGGCGCCGGTACAAGACCACGCTCGGCGTCGGCTACCACACCACACCTGACCAGATGCAGGCGTTCGTCGAAGGGATCCGGGCCATCATCCAGGCAAGCCCTGGTATGAGGCAGGACTATTACATAGTCGAGTTCCACGGTTTTGGCGCGACCAGTCTCGACGTACTGGTGTACTGCTTCATGGACGCCGCCGATTGGAACGAAGAACTACGCACCCGGCATGTTCTCAACCTAGACATCATGCGGCTTGCCGAAGCGCTGAAGGTCGACTTTGCCTTCCCGACTCAGACAGTGCACATCGCCGAGATGCCCGGCCAGCCCCAGCAGCTACCGGAGGTCCCCGATCGGGCCAAGCTTCGCGACATCGTGAACTCGTTCGGCCCTGGTGGACAGCGCGGCCAGCGCGTCGATCAGCCAATTACCGACGGCCACGAGAGCGTGCTCGAGAGCCCCTATGCCCAGGCCGACGAAGGCAGCTGACAGATTCGCCGTCGTCAGAACAGTCGCTAGCAAGAACTTAGTTGTCACACCCTGTTTGTATGGTTCGGTGCATGGCGACAATTGTTCGTGATAGTGAGCTTGATGGGCGCGTTGATGGGATTCTTGCGGCGTTGTCCGGGTTGTCTGGCGGTCCGTGGAATGCTGTTATCGCTCGGGCTGGTAGTCCCGGGCCTTTGGATGTGTTGGGGTCGATCACAGCCGAAATTGCCGAGGGTTTGGATTGTGATTGGAACGGGTTGAGCCACTCTGAGTTGGCTGACGCTGTCGCGGGGTCTGATCGTCTACGAGTTATGGCCGACGCTCTGGATGCCCGCATTGTTGCTGCGGGCGATGAGGCGATGTTGTGGGCCGAGCACGGCAACGCCTCGATGACGGCGTATTTGCGTTCCCATTCGAACCATCATCCGGCAGCAGGTTCGCGGCGATCAAAGCTGGCCACCGTCCTGTCGCAGATGCCGCTTGTGCGTGGGGCGTTCGAGTCAGGCGAAATTTCGGCTGATCATGTGCGGCTCTTAGGTACTTGTTTGCATAGCCGTTTCGGGGGCCAGTTCGCCGATTTCGAAACCGACCTGACCAGATACGCCCGGGATCTGTCGTGGAACGATTTCAAGATCCTGATTGCCCGTTGGCAAGACGCCGCAGATGAGTCGATGCCAGACGACCGCGATAGCAAAGATGCTGCGGCCCGGGATTTTCATATCGCACGGGGTTTGAATGATCGTGGCGTCGTGTCTGGCACCCTCACCCCAATAGCGAGAGTCATTATCGATACCGAGCTGCAACGTTTACGTCAACACCTGTTCAAAGCCGACTGGGCCGCCGCGGTCGAAAAGTACGGCAAAGGAAACGTCACCAAACACAAGCTTGGCCGCACCGATAAACAACGACGCCACGACGCCCTCAAACTCATGGCCCAACGCTCAGCCAACCACAACGAGACCGACCACAACGAGACCGACCACAGCGGCGCCGGCGACGCTGGCACATACGACAGCAGCAACGCCAAGGTCGGCGAAGACGACACTTGCACATACGACGGCACAGACGGTGACATCCCAGACAGTGACAGCAC
>CAZMUM010000010.1:0-118118 GCA_964569385.1 uncultured Acidimicrobiales bacterium | reverse complement strand
CTTCGTCATCCATCTCACCATGTTGGCGACAACGATCAGCAACAGCAAACCACCGAAGATCAACACTGGCGAGGCTCCACCAGACTCGTCGCCAGGTGGAGCCACCGTGGCGGCTGGCGATGGCGCAGCCACCTCGAAGGTCTCACCGGTAAATGGATCGGCCCACTTTTCAGAACTCGACAAGGCCTCGTCGGTCAAGGTCTCAAGGAACGCTATTAGCGAATCGCCCTCTGCCTGAGTGAACAGAAACCTGAAGGCCGAACCGTCGGCATTTCGCAGAGGCTCTGACAAGCTCGGATGGGGCTGGACGCCGCTGCTGTAGTGCTGGACAACTGCGCCGAGCGATGGAAACCGACCGTCGTGCATGTACGGAGCGCTGAGGGCAATGTTTCGAAGTGATGGCACTTTGAAGCGAGTCAGATCGACGTCGTCGTTGGTCACCATGAACGCACCAAAGTCGCCACCGGCAATGTCGAGACCGTTGTTACCAACACCCTCTGGCCGATTCACAAATGCTTCGCTCACGTGGCAACTGGCGCACGAAAGCGCACGTCCTCCGCCGGTAAA
Organism: uncultured Acidimicrobiales bacterium; assembly: GCA_964569385.1. GTDB lineage: Bacteria > Actinomycetota > Acidimicrobiia > Acidimicrobiales > Poriferisodalaceae > JAADHX01. The sequence goes on along the minus strand of CAZMUM010000010.1, from coordinate 117,551 downwards.
GAAGAGGTCCTTGCCCGCGTTCTCGGCGTCGGAGAAGTTCGGGAAGGGTTCTAGGGGCCCGTCAACCTGGACTCGACCACGGTCGTACTCTGAATCGGTGCTGACCATGCTCCGCACAAATTGGGCCAACGCCAACGAGATCTTCTCCGCCGACACCTCCGAACCGCCGAAGGCGACCTCAAACAGCGGCCGGTAGTAGTCCTGGGCCCCCACCACCGCGACCGCTTCGTCCAGCGCCATGTCCATTTCGAGCGGATCGACTATGGGCTGAAGTACTTGATCCTCCAACGTCGGTGCTCGTGTATCCCAAAAGAAGCTGCCAGGCGCGAAGAACCGAGCGTTGACAAGCGACATGGAATGCCGAGATGTGCGACCGCCCAAGAGGCCGACGCTTCTGGTTGCGGGGTCGGAGAATCCGTTCGCTTGGATGTGGCACGACGCGCACGATGTTGTCTGATTGGCACTCAACTGGCGGTCATAGAACAGAACCCGGCCGAGAGTCGCTCCTGCGTCGGTCACTGGATTGTTGGCCGGCGTGTTGTCGTTGTCGATAGCCGCGTTCTGAGCAGTGAACTCCGGGCCGAAGTTGTTCTCCAGAAGGTACGCAGGGAGTTCGGCGTCGTAGTCGAAGGGAATGTCTGGCAGAACGGGGAGCCGCAAGGGTTCGTCTTGAGCGGTGACCTCGCGCACACCGTAGACAGCAACGACAACGAGGATCGTGGCGACCATTGGCGCCCAACGCAACAGTCGGCTCACCGAACCAAAGGTACCGAACACACCGTTGCCAGAGTGGTCGACAACTAGCTGTTCACCAGATGTTCTGCGCCGCCGAGCGGTCCGATTGCGGTGGGCTCAGCCAAGGCCAGCGACAAACTCGACGATCCGGTCGGTCCACGTGCGCATCTCGTCGAGGGTTGAAGCTATGTGCACCATCGAGTCGTCGATTAGGCGACCGATTTCGTGGGCCGAACTTTCGGGGTGCCCAGCGTCGCCGCTCCAGGCCAAAATGAGTGTCGGCGCAGCGATCGCGCCAACTTCGTCGCGATCGGGAAGATCGGCTGTTGTTGCCCCTCTCAAGAGAGCCGCTAAACGAACTGGGTCGGCATTGCGAAGGTTTCGAACCTGACGGTCGGAATGATCGGCGACCTCCAGCAACGGATCGGCCACGGGTACTGTGTCCAGACCAGCAACCAGCGGCTCGACACCTTTGGCGTCGATGATGCTTGCCATTGTTTCGTACCCTCGGGCTTGAGCAGTCCGCGTTTCCCAAGCTGTCGGTGGAATGACGAGGACTAGCGCCTCGATTCGTTCGGGCTCAAGCACGGCGGCATGCAACGCAGTCGCCGCTCCGAGCGACGCACCGGCAGCGATGTAGGACCCAACACCGAGCGAGTCGGCTAGCGCAAACTGGTCGTGCGCCATCTGGTCCCAGTCGTAGTCGCCGACGCCAGTCGTGAGGTCGGTTTCGCCGTGACCGCGGGCGTCGTAGCGCACGACATCCATGTGGACCGATAGCACCCCGTGGTCGACCAACCCGAACTCGTTCTCAGCGGACCGACTGTTGTTGAGCCCATGCCCCCAGATGAACGTGCGGCCTTCGCCAGCACGCTCCCATGCCATGTTGGTGCCGCGCACAAACGCTCGATCCTGCATCGGCCCAGCTTACGAGGCCCACTCGCCTCGGTGACCGACCGGCGGCTTACCTCTGGCATCGCTCCCATCCTGACCCGCGGCGACATCAACATCTTCCCCGTCGGCGCTGCCGTTCGTACACTCGAGGGACTCGGGCGGCTGACAGGCTGCGGCGGACGGGGTGGACCCACGCCGTCGCCAGGTTCTGGGAGGATGGTGACATGGTGGCAATAACAACCGAGGTCGTGTGTACAAACGTCATCCGTGACGAGTCGGGCAGCGTGTGTCTCACGCGCGAGTCGAAGCCGCAGGCACTTGGCCGGTGGTCGCTTCCGGCAGGGCGAGCCGAAGTCGGCGAGTCACTCCGCGAAGCAGCGGCCCGAGAAGCCCTCGAAGAGACCGGTCTCGTAGTCGACGTTGGCCGGCTGGTCGGGATCTATCACAGCGCGCAGACCCTTGAAGGCGGCTCGGCCGTAGCTTTCGTGTTTGAGTCCATAGTGATCGGTGGTGAGCTGGTCACGAGCGTCGCTCATCCTGAGGTCGAGTTCTTCGATCGGGCGAAGCTGGACGAACTGATCGACGCCCGGGCGGTTCGAGGCAGGCACGTCTCGCTGGCACTGGATGCTCTTGAAGCGGGGGAATACCTCGACGACGATGTCGTGGTTGAAGTCCTACCATCGGAGCCTCCGCATACCGACTCGCCGACTCCGCGCACCGGCTAACCGATCCGGCGGTCCCTGCCGCTATCTGCAGTTGGCACACGGCCTGTGATGCCTTGTAGGGAGCCCGAGATGGCGAGCATGTCCTGATTGCCACCCTCGGGTCGCGATGATCGCTCGAACATCGGGATCGCGAACAGCGTCGTTGATGTCCCTCAGACGGTCGGGGTTCATCGTGTGACGTCGACGAATGACCGCGCGCAGTACTTGATAATGGTGGCATAGCCGAAGTGCAGGTCGGCTGTGAACCAGGTTGTCATTGGTCTGAGCCGATGAGTTCGACGACCAGCTGTGTCAAGGACGCGGCGATTGTGTCGGGATCGGCATCGGGGCCGGCTGCCCGTACCGCCATCTCGACACCTATCGCGTCACGACCTCCGAAGAGCGGCCCAAGTTGAGCCATCGCCTCGTCCGTCACGTCGGCACTGACGGAAGCATCACGCAGATTCCTGAGGCGGCCGGCGAGGTCAGAGGTACTGGTTGCCTGGAGGATTCGGAGGACATCGAGAGCGTCTTTGTCGCGGATTCGGCTCGTGTCGGCCGCCCGCTCGGCAATCTTGTGTGTCTTGGCGACGAGGAATGCTGCTGGGCCGGCGACGAGCATGGAAACCGACCGGTCGTCGTGTGGGTCGAGCGCAGCGATGGTCATTCGGTCACGGTCGACGAGAGCGCCTTCTAGGCCCTTCGCTCGTCGAGCAACGCGCTTGCCGTGGGTGCCCGAGCCGGGCACCCCGTGAACCTGGACCGGCGAGTGAATCGGGGACCATGAGGTCGACTGCGAGGTCGGCGTCTCCGGTGTGGAGGTAGATGGCTTGAGCGCCAACGAGAACGATCGCGTCTAGTTGTTCGGCCAACGCGTCGGTGGCGTCGAGCAGTACTCGGCGGGCTTGTACGTAGAGCGGGTCAGGTACGCCAGGCATCTTGGTTCTCCTTCATCCATTCCAGTATCGCTTCGCCCTGTGACGGTTCGCGTCCGGGGCCGGTGAGGAGGTCGACTGCGAGCTGGCTTGGCGCCACGCATCGCAGCCCGGCGCGTTCGATCGTTCGGTCGAACACCACGGGATCGTATGGTTCGAGCAGAACGACGTTTGCGCCAGCATCAGTCTCTCGTAGGTCGAGGCGCTTCGCTGCCTTGACCACGTCGTCGACGTAGATCGTGGCCATGCGAGCTGGAGCGATCGGGTCGAACCGTTGAGCTGCGAATGCTCCTGTGGCGGCGTAGGAGAGTTTGGATGTTTGAAGCGTTTTTTCGACGAACGGGATTCCACGGGGCGCCAGGAACGTAGTGGCCGTGTTGCTGGTGGTCTGGTCGTAGTCCTGGGCCCAGCGGCGAATGGTGTCTTGCCAGTCGACTGCGAGCACTGGGCCTCGTGGTTCTCGGTTGATGAGGCCCTCGATGTCGAGTAGCTCGAGGACCCTCGACACGGTGGCCGGGGAGTTGGCGGTCCTCGAGGCGAGTTCACGCACACCAAACGGAGGAGCGGTATCTATGACAGCGCGGAGGACCCTAGCTGAGCCTCGACCGCGCAGCGTTTGGAGGTTGTCGTCTTGGGGCCAGGGGTCTTTGTCGGTTCCCTGGGTTTGGACAAACAGGTTTCCGGCGTCGATTCGGATGCTGCCTGTCGTGTCGATGTAGCTGACGTCGAAGTCTGTGAGGATCTGACGGGAGCGGGGTGATAGGTAGCCTGCGGCGACGACCGGCGTCGCGTCAGGGACCGCACGGTCGGTGAGTGTCTTGATCTGCATCGCAGCATCGGGAACCGAGCGGGGTTCGATCGATCGTTTGATTTCGACAGCGAGCGTGACTGTCCGATCTGGCTCAGAACCCACCTCGATAGCCAGGTCGATCGGGCCGCTCTGCGCTGGCTTGGCACGCACGGTCCAGCTAGCTGGAAGTTGTTCAACGAGGACTCGCTCGACGTCGCGCATGATCCGTGTTTCAGTTGGGAGCCTTTTGTTTGCCACAGACAAGTCCTCCTTCCAGGCAAGTTGATGTCTCGCCAAGTGTACTGTTTCAGTACCGGTGAAACATCGTCAATAATGAAACTCTTCTAACGGATCTTCTAACGGACGGCCTGATACGGGCCGCTATCCACAGCGACGGATCATCACGCAAAACTGCCAAGACCGTTGCAAACACAGGACCAAACGGCACCAGAGGGAAACAGCGGACACCAGCCGGAATGGCCTTGAACGGGCTCATAACCCGAAGGTCGCACGTTCAAACCCCCGGCTCGCTGACGACTCCGATAACACGACCGAACCAGCGGACGCAGGGCCGCGTAAATCTTCGACACCGCTCTTGTACGGACCCTGTCGATGCCTCCAGCGCGCTGAAGCCGATATCGAAGGCCGACCTCGTCTAGGGCATTGCCAGGAAGGATCGATGACGCATCCACGGTTGCGTGGAAGCCACCGTTGGTGGTCGAGTTCGCCTTGAATCTCGCTCTGTGCGGCGACTGGCTGACAAAGTTGGCCGTCCCACCCCCACGGTAGGCTGTCGAGCGAAGCCCAAGGGAGCTCTACAGCCCGAGCAAACTTCAGACAGACCGCATCATGTGACATCGTGCGTTTGACAAGTTTCATCACGGTTTGTAGTGAGCAAGGAGCAGGCGGCTACTTCTAGTGGGATCGACGCAACCGGGGTTGCGCGCCAACCCCCGACCGAGAGCTCTCGATCAACCAATCGACGCCTACTCATTGGATTGCAATGCGTTTGGGTATGCTAGAAGCATGCCGCAGCTTGTTACACGGCTCGATGACGGTTTGGTCGAGCAAATCGACACGCTCGTCAGAGAGGGCGTTGTTTCGTCGCGCTCCGCTGCTGTTCGACGCGCTCTCGAAGACTTTGTCGAGAGCGAGCGCAGACGAAAAGTCGGCGAGTCGATTGTCGCGGGGTACCTGCACACGCCAGCAAACGAGACCGACCACCTAACAACCGATGCTTCGGCCATAGCGATGATCGCCGAAGAGCCGTGGTAACCGTCGAGCAGGGCGACATCGTCTGGGCCGAAGCCGAGAACCAACGTCGCCCTGTTCTGATAGTTACCAGAACAGAGGCGATACCAGTCTTGAACCGACTCCTGGTTGCTCCCATCACCCGGACGGTACGCAACATACCGACCGAAGTGCTGCTGGAACAGAGCCATGGAATGTCCGTCGAGTGCGCGGCCTCGTTCGACAACCTCCAGCCGATCTCTCCCCGCTTGCTGACATCACGAATCGGTAAGGTCCCTAGGTCGGCAATTTGTGCAGCTCTTGCTGCGCTCACCGACTGTTAACCGCGACCTCGAATCGACGCCAACGCCGTCGGATGCGACGATGCAGTATGGACAAACCATCTGATTCGTCTCCGGTAACGAACACGGACCCGACCACTGGTCAGCCCCAACCACAAACTCCTGAGTGGTTCGCCCAAGTTGCCGAACCAATCATTGATCCGGGCCAACGCATCATCGATCCGCACCATCACCTGTGGCCGCCGGGTGGATCATTCGCTTACGGCCTCGAAGAACTTCACGCCGACACTGATTCTGGTCACAACATCGTCAAAACCATGTTCGTGGAATGCGGCGCCGCCTACGACCTCGAGGCACCCGCTGAACTCGCATCCCTTGGCGAGACCCGGTTCGCGACGCAGAACGCGGCGTTGAGTGCTAGCGAAGAAGACTCAGCCACGATCGCGGGAATCGTGGCCAACGTCGATTTACGCCTCGACAACGTCGACCGGCTGCTCGACACTCATGTCGAAGTGGCAGGAGACCTGCTCAAGGGCATTAGGCATTCAGGTGCCCGGGCTGTTGAGCCCGAGGCGATGATGATCGCCGGGTCAGCGCCCGAGGGGCTCTACACCGATCCGGCTTTCCGACGCGGGGTTCAGCTGCTTGGAACGCGGGGCTTGACCTATGACACCTGGCAGTATCACTACCAACTTGGGGAGTTCATCGACCTGGTAGACGCCTGCCCAGATACCACAATGGTGCTCGACCACTTCTCGACTCCCATTGGAGTTGGCAAGTTCGCAGGGAAACTCGATGAGATCTTTGAGCAATGGAAGATCGACATAACCGAACTTGGGACCCACCCAAACGTCGTGGCCAAAATCGGCGGGTTAGCCATGCCAGACAACGGCTACGGCTGGCACGTCGCCGCGAAGCCAGCAACTTCTGATGAGTTCGTCGCGGCGCAGAGCCGCTGGTATCACCACACCATTGAGGTGTTCGGCCCCAGCCGCTGCATGTTCGAGAGCAACTTCCCGGTTGACCGGTTCTCGATCTCTTATGCCGTTCTGTGGAACGGCCTCAAGAAGATAGCGGCCCAGTACTCCGGCTCAGAACGAGACGCGATGTTCTACGGAACGGCCAACCGCGTCTATTCGCTCTGAGCCGCGCCGTCTTCGGCCAGACCTAGTTGTTGTAGGGCACCATCGAGACCGATCAACTCGATGTCTTCGCGACGTTGTTCTTCCCAAACCTCTCGGCGTAGGCGAAGCATTTGTTCGTCGGCGATGGCGTCGCTGAAAGCGAATCGCCTGATGCCATTTAGGTCGTAGCCGTGCCTGGCCGACACACCGAGTGAAGCACGATTGCTCATCCTCGCGGCGCTCAGAGCCTCGGCCGCGCCCAAACCCTCGAACGCGAAATGGAGCACGGCGGCGCGCATCTCGGTACCGATACCTCGACCTTGGGCCGATCGCGTTAGCCACGAACCGGTCTCGACAACTCCCAAGGTCGGAAAATCGGTTGCATCTACACTCTGTAGGCCGACCGGCTCGCCATCGACGAACGCGGCCAGTGGCAAGTCCCAACTAGTCGGTTTGAGCGTGGCTCGTTTCTCCCAATGAAACTGCAGAAAACTGGACGTGAAATCGGGCTCGGGCTTGGTGTGCCAGTCGGTCGCGAATGGCGTCATCTCCGCAGGGTGGACGTCTCGCGCCACTTCGACCAGAGCGGGAATCTCGGCATCGGTGGGTAGCCGAAGCTCCAATCGCGGTGTTCGGATAACGAGTCCGAACAGTGGCCAGTACGCAGAATCCATAGAACCACGGTACGAAACGTCAAGCGTCAGCGCATTCGATTTATCAGCCGCCGACTATCGACCAGCATAAGAGCCGAGGGCCAGCTCAAGGTTGGCCCAACTAACGATCATGGCTTCGTTGTTCTCGCGCAGGGCCCCCAAGGCGGCCTCGCGAAGCAGCCCGGCCATGTCGGCGAACGAGAGCCCTTCGCAGCGAAGCGCCAACTCGTCGAGATCGACGTCGTCGGCTAAAGGGACATCAGACAGGTCGAGCATCTTGCGACGGCTTTCGACGACGGGAAGGCCCAACTCGATGTGCACTTCGAATCGGCCGGAACGAAGCAGCGCCGGATCGATTAGGTCGCGGCGGTTCGTGGCTGCGATGACGGCGATCTGGCCACGGTCTGAAACTCCGTCAAGCTCGGTCAACAGCGCGGCAACCACCGAATCGGACACTGAAGACGAACTCCGCCCACGAACGGGTGCTAGCGCATCGAACTCATCGAAGAAGATGATGGCCGGAGCCGCAGCTCTTGCCCGCTCGAACACCTCACGAACCCCGCGTTCGGACTCACCCACGTACTTGTCCAGCAACTCGGCCCCTTTCACCGAAAAGAACGCCGCTCCGGCCTCGTTGGCCAATGCTTTGACCACGAACGTCTTGCCGGTTCCGGGCGGCCCGTGGAGCAGAATTCCCCTAGGCGGCACAATGCCAAGTTTGGCGAATCGGTCAGGGTCAGACACTGGCCAGATAGCAGCCTCGGTCAGCCGCTGCTTCACATCGTCGAGGTTGGCCACCTCGGCGAAACCAAACGACGTCATCTCGCCAATGGGAGCGCCGCCAAGCGAAGGATTGACCGAGCCGATCGCCTCCAGCAGGGCCTCGGTTGTCAGCTCTCCGCCCTTCAGCGCGAGGACACTCGATGCCTGAACAACAGCCGCCATTACGTCGGCACCGGAGAACCCAGGCGACCCAGCAGCCAGCCGGTCGACATCAATATCGCTGGTTGGAAGGCGACTGAGCGAGGCGGCAAACAACCGGGTACGGCGCTCAAGGTCGGGTGGCGGAATTGTTATAGAGCGGGGAAGCAGCTGTGACCGAACCAACGACGGGTGAAGCTGCGATGTCGACGACACTCCAAGCACGCAAGCCATTTGCGGAGCCGACGCCACCGCATCAAGAAACCACCGCAGCACCGCAGCAGCGTGAGTTCTGAACGTCGAGGTCGCGTTGTCGCCCATGATCGCTTCGAGGCGACCAAGGTAGATCACGGTCGGTCCTGAAGCACCGTGGATGGCCGCGCTCAACTTGTCGAGCAATCGGTCGGCCTTGAACACCAGCGTGGCATCGACCTCAACGACCTTGCAGCCAGACGCAGTCGCGGCTGTCTCGACGAGTTCGGACTTGCCGCAACCATTGGGCCCGGCCAACAGAACGCCAGCGACACTTGGCAGACCCCACTCGGCGGCTAGGTCGTTGCGACCGGCAAGCAGCGAGAACCATCCAGTTAGCAGATCGACCTCGTTGTCGAGGCCAGCCAGGAGCGCATCGGCTGTCGTTGGCTCGGTCGCTTGGGTCGAAGGCTTTGCATTGGCACCAACTGCATCCGAAGCAGCAGGATCAACGAACCGAGTACTGGAGCCGACAAGCCCAGCGCCGCCAGGCTCAACTGCAACAACCCGATAGCTCGACGGCTCACCCTCACTCAGATAGCCGTCACCCACCACTACCTGATCACCAGTGGTGACCGGCCGACCTTGCAACGCGTGGACAAGGCCATGATCGTCGCCAGGTAAAGGATCCAAGACCACCCGCTCGGCGGGCCCGAGCATTCGTCGAATGACATCGGCCGCAGCGCCGGGCTTGAGGCCGGAGTTGGCCATGACATCGGGAGGAACCGTCATCTCGGTAGCAGACGAAGTGGTACCGGCAAGCACCTGAGCGTGCGTTCTTCCGATCCGAACAACTCCGCCAGAAGGCAGACCAAGCGCGCGTAACATCACTCCGTCGGCCACTGCCGTGATCTCGTTGTTGAGTCTGAGGATGAACTTCATCGGCCCGGTCTGTCGATATGCACGGTGACAGTTTGGCCGTTCACAGTACGGCTAGCTCTTATCATCAGCTGCATTTCTTAGCAGCAACTGACCTTCGCCCCCAACCAAGTTTGGGTAGGTCGGTTCTGTTGTCAATGGCCCGAACTGCGATGATCTCTGTTATGACGGAATCTCAGGATCAATCGATCGGCCGCACAGCCGCTGAATCGACGCCGTATTGGCCAGAGCCAGCCCGGCCACCGGCGGGAAGCCCAAACGTTCTAATCATCATGTTCGACGATGTCGGATTCTCCGATTTCGGCTGTTACGGCGGCGACGCTGCCACCCCAACCATCGACGCCATCGCGGCTAGGGGTGCGCGGTACACGGGCTTCCACACGACCGCCATGTGCTCGACCACTCGTGCTGCACTGCTGACTGGGCGAAACCATCACTCGGTCGGGGTCGGCTGCCTTGCCAACTTCGATTCGGGATTTCCGGGCTACCGGGGCAAGATCGCCAAGTCGGCAGGGACTATCGCTGAGATGTTGCGTCCGCATGGTTATCGCAACTACATGGTTGGTAAGTGGCACGTCACGCCGCTTTACGAGACCGGTCCGACCGGCCCCACCGATGGGTGGCCCCTTGGTCGGGGCTTCGACCGCTACTACGGCTTCCTCGACGCCGAAACCGACCACTACGCACCAGAGACGGTTCGCGACAACACCCTTGTTCCTCCGCCAGCTGTGTTCGAAGACGGCTACCACCTCACCGCCGACCTCATCGACGAAGCCATTCAGACGCTCGCCGACCACGAGGCCGCCTCCCCGGACCTGCCGTGGTTCAGCTACGTCGCGTTGGGTGCCTGTCACGCCCCCCATCAAGCGCCTATAGCCCTCATTGACTCATACGTGCCCATGTTCGAGTCAGGCTGGGATATCGCCAGGGAACGCCGCCTAGGCCGCCAGATCGCCATGGGCATCGTCCCTCCCGGCACCGAGTTACCGCCCCGAAACGATTGGGTGTCGGCTTGGGACGATCTTGACGACGACAGCCAGCTGGTCGCGGTGCGGCTTAAGGCCGCGTACGCAGCAATGCTCGACCACGCCGACCAGCAACTCGCCAGGTTGATGGACTTCCTCGAACGCACCGGTCAGTTGGATAACACCCTTGTGATGGTCCTTTCGGACAACGGCGCGAGCCAAGAGGGCGGCCCCCAGGGTTTTGTTAACGCTCTCGGGCCGTTCAACCTCATCAAAGAAACAATGGCCGACAAGGTCAAGCAGCTCGACGACATCGGCGGCCCTGGCACCCACTGCAACTTCCCGTGGGGTTGGGCCATGACGTCGAACACACCACTCAAGCGGTACAAACAGAACACCCACGGCGGCGGCATCAGAGACCCACTCGTGGTCGCCTGGCCCGGGCGTGTCGATGACGGATCACTTCGCCACCAGTTCTGCCATGTCAGTGATGTGGTGCCGACGCTGCTCGAAGTCCTCGATCTAGAGCCGCCGGCCACTATCGCCGGTATCGAACAACAGCCACTCGAAGGCACAAGTTTTGCGGCATCGCTGTTCGACCCTGACGCATCGACGGCCAAGACGGTTCAGTATTTCGAGATGTTCAGCCATCGCGGACTATGGCTCGACGGCTGGAAGGCAGTCGCCTTTCACGCACCGGGTACGCCGATCGACGACGACGTCTGGGAGCTATACAACCTGGCCGAAGACTTCGCCGAGAATCACAATCTGGCCGAAGTCGAACCCGACCGTTTGGCCTCGATGATCGATCGGTGGTGGTCAGAAGCCGAACAGCACAAAGTGCTTCCTCTTGACGATCGTTTCGGTCCCCGGTTTGCTGAGTCGGCAGCCCGAGTCCATGGCGACCGAACCCGCTACGACTTCTGGGCGGGAATGGGCCACTTGCCGACTGATGTCGCCCCCGACGTGCGCAGCCGCAGCTACCGGATCACGGCCGAAGTGGTGATCCCAGAAGATGGAGCAACCGGAGTATTGATCGCCCACGGCGATGCCACCACCGGCTACAGCCTCTACGTCGAGGACGGACGCCTTATCCACGACCTGAACATCGGCGGCTCACACCAAGTCGTCGAGTCTGACCGCCCAGTTCCGGTTGGCCGTCACGACCTGATCTTCGAGCTGACTCGCACCGACGGGGTAGGGGTCGGCCGCTTGTTCATCGATGAAGATGAGTGTGGGCGGATGGAAACGAAAGACACGTTCTTCACCATGGTGTCGTTCTCGGGGCTCGACATCGGCCACGATCGGTCGAGCCCTGTTGGCCGTTACGAATCGCCGAACTCGTTCACCGGCGATTTACGGCGCGTGATCGTCGAGATGGAACCTGATCAAGACATCGACCACGAAGCCGCTGGTCTTGCGCAACTGGCACGCGAGTAGTCGCACGGCTGGGGACCCGACACACTGGACGGCCGTGACCCAACCCCTCCCCCGGCTGCGCGTGCAGCGGAACCCTTGGAATCTGACCAGACTGCTAGCCAGATTCTCAAAGGGTGTGGCCAAAGTCGACGCTCAACGCGAGCCGTACGCAACCTACTGGGACGAAGCAAACGTCGACGCTATGTCTGAAGATGGCCCGCTCTGGCTCGCTCTGGGCGACTCGGCTGTCCAGGGCGTCGGCGCGTCTTCGCCTGACGCCGGTTGGGTCCCCAAGGTCCTCGAACGACTACAGGTCGAGAACCCTGCCTGGAGGGTCATCAACGTGTCGATGACCGGAGCGCGGATGACCCACGTCGTAGACGATCAGCTTCCATTGATTGCTTCTCACGGCCTAGATCCGACTCTCGTGACGTGCATGATCGGCACGAACGACTTTCTGGGTGGTTCTTCAGCAGCGCGAATTCGTTCTGATGCCAAGGGGCTTTTTCGACAGCTCCCTACAGGTACCTACTTCGGTCGAGGGGGCGGCCCCGGCCAGAAACGCAGCGCAGCATTCCAGCAATCGATCGATGCGGCTGTCGCGGCCGGATCGATCCGAACTTTCGACCCGTACCGTTGGCCTGACCGGCGTGACTGCTTGGCCGAAGATCGCTTCCACCCAAATGATCGCGGCTGCAAGCACATCGCCGAGAACTTCTGGCAGGTGTTCCGACCGTAGCAGCGCGACCCGGACCCATGAGCACTCGAAAGTTAGAGACCTCGATCCGGCGTGTCGGGTCGGGTGGGAGGACCATTAATGAACGCCGAACCGAGGTCTCGCCCCCATGGTGCACGCGCAACGGGCCCCAAGGCAACCCCAAGGGCCCGTTTCGTGCAACTGACGCATCTAGCTCTGCCAGGTCGAACTGGCCGTACAAGCAGCAGCTAGAGGGCGGTAGTCCTCCCGATAGCCGGGAGTCAGAACTGTCCCAATCGGGGACAACCGTCCCAGTCGCTATAGGAGGGTGTCCATGAGGCCGTTATAGGTGGGCGTCGTCGATGAGGCGCTTGACGGCGCGCAGACGCTCGTCGAGTTCGCGAAGGCGTACCTCGGTTCTGGCCAGGTACTCAACCAACTCTTCGGCCGACGAGGCATCAACAAACGAACGCAACCTCGTCTTCTCGTGCGGTTCGAGCCGTATCGCTACGTCACCCATGTCGTACCCACCATCAACATCAAACCCCGCCGAGCCCCTCGGACTACCTGTAACAACTTGGATCGCCGCCGACGATCGAAACTTTCTTCATCTCGGTCTTCGAGTCGCCATCTCGCCGACCGGGGACAACAAATCTGAGATTTCATGAGGATTTTTAACAAAACGACTGATTTAGTTATCACAACTTCGGGCGAAGATCTAGGTGTTCTTGCTCGGCTCGCATGGCTACGCTCCGCAGCCGTCGGATCTGGGTGGGACCAAATTCGGAGGTAACGCCATGAGGCGTCTTCTTTTTGGGCTGTTCCTCAGCCTGGTGGCAACAGCCGCCGTCCTTGTCCTGCGTTCGACCGATTCGGTGATAGCCGACGGTGAATCGCATTGCTTAGTGAACGTCATCGGACAGACCGATGCCGACGAGTGGTTGTTGTCCGCGCCTACTTGCACAACTGGCTCGGCTGCAGACCTGCTAGCCGCCAACGGAGTCCGTGACTTCACTGGCGAAGGAGAGGTGGCGGCCGGAGCCAGCGCCGGAATACTTGCGCGCCACTACGACGGCGCGAACTTCAGCGGCTCGAGCATCTCGGTTGCGGGCGGATCGTGCAACGGCGGTTGGTACAACGTGCCTAGCTGGTTCGACAACCGCATCACCTCCACGCTCGCGTATGCACCGTGCTCACGTATCAAGCACTACGACGGCGACTCGCTCAACGGCAGCTACCAGAGCACCTGGCCATCAAGCAACCTGTCCTACATGAACAATCGAGCAAACTCGATCGAGTACTCGTACTAGGGCTTCAAGGCGCGGGAGTCGGGTTGTCTCCCACGCCGACCGTGCGCCCGTCGTCAATACAACGCTGAACCGTGAGCAGTGCTTCGGCCTCAGTCGGAACGACTCTGGCCGGAGCATCTGCACCGAACGTGTACACCTCTCGGATATAGCTGGCATCTAACTCTTCTACTGAAAGGTCGTCGATAGCTTGGAGTTCGTAGCCAAGCTCCAACGCAGTGCGTTCGGCCTCACCCCAAGTCATACCGGCCAGAGCACATCCCAATTCGAACCCTCGACGATGCAACTCATCTGGTTCGCGGGGTCTCATCACAAAAATAGGCCCAGTAGCGTCTTCGTCCAAGCGTATTCGCGTCGCCGTGTTGTCGAAGTTCGGATCTTGATCAATCAGGTGCATCCCGTCGCCGTCATGCACTATTCGCCCCTCCACGCTCGGCCGGCCGACTTGAGTGTCGATCCAGACGCCGCTGAACCGGGTGTCGTCGAGTGCTGCTGCCAGTTGATCAGCAATTTCTTCGGGAGACCCGCCGCCATAGACCTCGATCACGCCGGATCCATCACTGAGAATTTCGAGCCCACCGATCGGCGCGGACCCTGCGCTGAACGCAGACGGCACAAACAACGATATGAGCACTGCCGCCGCAAGGGCCACGCTCACTTGAATGGTCCGGCGGCGGTGACGGCCCCGCTTGTGAATCCGCGGCGCTTCATTGATGTGATTCTTGACGAACGCCCACACAAAAGGATCGTCCCGAAGCTGGTCGCGTGCCATCTCAGCCGTCCAGTCGACTTCGGACCCGGCCTGCTGCTCTCTGCATCATCTTCTTAGTGGCTTCGCGGCTTCGCCCGATGGTGTCTGCCACCTCGGCCATCGAGTGCCCTTCGCCATACCCCATGACGAGGGCCAGAGCCTCATCGTCGGTTAACTCATCTAGGGCGGCATAGAGGTCCGAATAGTCGACGATAGCTTCGAGGCGTTCGTCGGCGATGGCTATTCCGAGACCAATGTCGTCGGACACGGGCGTCTCGAGTTTGCCCCGTTCGCGCCAGCGCCACAGCTCGCGACGAGCAATTGTGAACACCCAGGCCTTCGGATAGTCGACGGGCCGTCGGTTTAGTTTGATCGAGAACTGATAGGCCCGAGCCATAGCCTCATTGGCGATGCCGTGGGCGGCCTCAGCATCGCTGGTTCGCCGAAACACCCAGCCCGCAACGTCGAGAAAGTGACGCTGATAGAACTCGGGAAAAGCCCATTCGTCGTGTGGGCAGGCCGCGAGTAGCTCGACGTCGGTTGCGTCGACCCTGTTGGTTGTTCTTCGCCTCATGCTTCCACCTCCGTAGCCACCATGTAACAGCACAGTACCCGAATCAGCCGACCTGCGGGCGGACCAGGGTCGAAATTGTCTCGACGTGCGAGGTCTGCGGGAACAGATCGAGGACCTCAACTGCTTCAAGGCTCCACCCGTCGGCTTGCAGCCGTCCGACATCGCGTCCCATCGAGGCCACATCGCAGGAAACCAAGGCTAGTTTTCTTGCTCCTGATCTGGCGATCACATCGCAGCCCTTCGCACCGAGCCCTGATCGTGGCGGATCAGCGATGACGACGTCGTGGCGCGTAACCTTCCATCGTTCGACCTTCGAGCGCACAATCGAACCGCCATCGGCTAACACGTCGGCCAAGTTGATCTTGGCGTCGGCCACCGCCGATGGCGAAGATTCGACAACGGTCCATGTGGCCGAGGTACGGGGCGCAAGGGCTCCGGCGAACAGCCCAATTCCGCCGTAGAGATCCACTATCGACTCCGCCGATGTCAGCGAGTCGCCAAGGCCGCGGGCGACAGCGTCGACCAAGAGATCGACCGCCCATGGTCCCGATTGAAAGAATGAATCAGCTGAGACTCGCCAACGTTTGCCTGCTGCCTCCTCGAAGAACCAAGCGCGTCGGCCCTTGCTGAGTTCGTCGCGACCCACGACCCGAGCCGCGTCTGCGGCCGAATCACCACCGGCTGAATCAACCCGAGGCCCGACAACGGCCAATAGATCACCCGTCGCCACCCCAGCCCGCAGCACCACTTCGGCCGCGTTACCCCAATCGACATCAAACAACCACGACAGCTCAGCGACAGCAACATCGCACGAACCATGAACCACAATCTCATCAGTGCGGTGGGCCTTGAATCCAGCCCGCCCGCCCTCGACGCTGCAACGAACGGTCGACCGGTAGCCCGACGACGGCACCGAACCACCATGGATGGGCTCGATGTTCACCCCAGCCTGACGAGCCAGAACCTCGCTAACCAATTCGACCTGTAGGTCCGTTCGCGAACTTGCAGCAACATGTTGCCAGTCGCATCCACCGCATCCCGCCTCGACGGCACCACAACTTGGCTCAACGCGGTGCGGGCCAGCTTCAACCACCGCCACTACCTTGGCCTTGGCGAAGCGTGACTTGTCTTCGGTGAGGTCGATAGCTACCCGATCCTCTGGCGATGTACCCCGAACGAACACCACGCGACCATCATCGAGATGCCCAACCCCGTCGCCGCCCACGGCCATGCGTTCAATTTCAACTACTGGTACAACTTTTGGATCATCGCCTGGCGTGGTCATGGGGCCACCCTAGGGCCCGAACCGGACCCCAATGGCGAGGGCGGTACTGTCCAGGCCATGACTCTTCCAGTTCAGATCGTGCCCTCGGTGCTACCGGCCGACTTCGCCCGCCTTGGCGAAGCAGTTGCCGCGTTCGACGCTGCTGGCGCAGACAAAATTCAATGGGACGTGATGGATGGTCACTTCGTGCCCAACCTCACGTTCGGACCGGACATCATCGCCGCGGCGCGGCCTTACTCAAAGCTACCCTTTGAGGCGCACCTGATGGTCGAGCGACCGGACGACCTGATGCACTTGTACGTCGACGCAGGCTGCGAGATGCTCATTATCCACGCGGAGACGACGCCTCACCTGCACCGCACTCTTGGCAAGGTTGGCGAGCTTGGGTCGACGGCGGCAGTTGCGCTCAACCCATCGACCCCCATAGATGTGGCGCTTCACGTCGCTGACCTGATCGACATGGTGCTTGTCATGACCGTTAACCCCGGGTTTGGTGGTCAGCGCTACATCGCAACCATGGAGCCGAAGATCACGGCGTTGCGCGCCGCCCTCGACGCCGCTGGACACGCCAAGGTGAGTATCGAAGTCGATGGCGGTATCAGTGCAAACACGATCGCGGGAGCGTCGTCGGCCGGTGCCGATGTGTTCATCTCTGGAAGCGCGCTGTTCGGATATCCGGAGGGCCTAAGCCACGGGGTCGCCGACCTTAGGGCCCGCGCCGAAGCCGCTCGATCGTGACACGTCGTTCTTTGTGGGGTGCGCCGGCTCTGGTGCTGCTGCTTGTTTCGTGCAGCAGCGACAGCGGTCGCTCGGTTGAGGCGTTCTGTTCTCAGCTCACATCGATGAACAGCACCGACATAACCATCACCGAGATCGACCTCGACGACAGCGACGCGGTGCAAGCAGCGCTCAAATCGTTCGCCGACGACTTCGAACAGCTAGCTAGCGTAGCCCCCGATGAAGTTGCCGCCGATGCCCAGACAATTGCCGAGTTTGGTCGTGCTCTGGCTGAGGCCGCTCTTGCCGCCAACCCCGATGACCCATTCGACCGCGCCGCTCTACTAGCCGAGGCCAGTGCCCAGATCGGCAACATCGATCAGGCCAACGATGGGGTAGCTAGCTACTCGGCCAGGTTCTGTACGCCAGCTCCTTAGGACCCCGAAGAGATCGAGTTAGATGATCTCGCCGCGCTTAGCGATGACCCGGTCGCACAGGCCGTAGTCCTTCGCTTCTTCGGCAGTAAACCAACGGTCGCGTTCGGAGTCGGCCATAACCTGCTCGACAGTTTGACCACTGTGCTGGGCCGTGCGTTCGGCCATAAGCCGCTTCACGTACACAAGTTGCTCAGCCTGAATTGCAATGTCAGAGGCCTGACCACGAACCCCACCAAGGGGTTGGTGCATCATGACCCGAGCGTGCGGGAGACAGAAACGTTTGCCCGGCGCACCAGCGGTCAGCAAGAACTGACCCATGGATGCAGCCAGACCCATGCACAAGGTTCCGACATCGCAGCTGACGAACTGCATCGTGTCGTATATGGCCATGCCGGCCGTCACCGAACCACCAGGTGAATTGATGTACAACCAGATATCGGACTCTTCGTCTTGGGCCTCAAGATAGAGAATCTGGGCTGCAACCTTGTTGGCAATATCGTCGTCGACCTCGGAGCCGAGGAACACGATGCGATTGCCCAACAACTTGCTGAAAATGTCGAATGGCGTGGTCATCGCCGATGCGTCGAGGGCGGTGATCGGTTGGGTCATCTGGCGCTCTTTCGTCGGGAGCATCGGGGTGAGAAGCTGGTCTCGTCTGACTGATCAGACGTGTTTGTGCAGGGTACCCGTCGACCCGGCTAGCCCCACCACAAGCCCCATCACTTAGCCACTGGATACAACCAGTAGATACAGAGGCGCACCATGACCGAGCTAGCCGAACTATCGACACCGTTTCTTTGGGCCGACGAGGCCGTGCTCGATGACAACCTGGCCACCATGGCCGAGGCCTGGCCCCGCACATCGCTGCGACCCCATGTCAAGGCCCACAAGACGACAGCCATCGCCAAGCGCCAGGCCGCACTCGGCCATACCGCGTTCACATGTGCGACGCCGCGCGAAGTTGTCGGCATGGCGGCAGTTGGGCTTGGTGCGGATCTCTTGTTGGCCAACGAAACGGTCGACGACAAGAACCTGCGAGCTATGGCCGACGCTGACGCTGCGGTCACGATCGCGGTCGACAGCGAAGCCACCGTCGACGCCGCGGCTCGAAACGGAATCAAAGCGGTGCTAATCGACATTCGAGTCGGGTTTCGATGCGGCTGCGCCGTCGACGAAGCCGGCCCGTTGGCCGACCGCGCTCGGGCTGCCGGAATGGAGGTCAGAGGCGTGATGGGTTACGAAGGACACGCCGTTGGCGAGGTCGACCCAGTCAAACGTGCCGAGCTAGTCGAAGGTGCAATGACCCGGCTAACCGCGGCTCACGAACTCGTGGGCGGGCCGATCCTCAGCGGTGGCGGGACCGGTTCCTACGTCGACAACACGACCGTTACTGAAATGCAGGCCGGTAGCTACGTTCTGATGGACACTGCCTATCAGCAGCAGGGCCACCCGTTTCGACAAGGCCTGTTTGTTGAGGCGAGCGTCATCTCGGTCGCTCCCAAATACGTCGTTCTCGACGCCGGGCTCAAGTGCCTCGCCATGGATCACGGCAACCCCACAATTCCCGGTGCGCAGGTTGTCTACTGCGCCGATGAGCACACGGTCGTTACCACCGAAAGACACCTCGCTCCTGGCGACCGAATGACGATCGTTCCCGCTCACATCGACCCCACCATGTCGAAACATCGCGAACTAGTCGTCGGGCGCGACGGCTCTATTGTAGATGTGTGGAACATCGATCTTCGTCACTGGTAGCGCGAAGGTCAGAGGTCACCGCACTCGACGGGGTCATCCCATGAGTGCCGGCGCACCGAACAAGTCATCCAGGGGCAGACTAGCTGTTAGATAGGCCGAGCATCTGGGCGAGAGACCTCATGGCTCTGGCCCGGTGAGAGATGGTCGCTTTCTCATCGGCAGTCATCTCGGCAAAGGCGCGCTCATTTCCGTCATTGGGCACAAAGATCGGGTCGTAGCCGAAGCCAGAAAGACCCATCCGTTGGGTCGCAATAACCCCTAGCACCTCGCCCTGGGCAACGAGCTCGGACCCATCTGCGAACCGAAGCAACGCCACAGTGACGAATAACGCAGAGCGATTACTCTGACCTTCAAGGGCACGCAACATCTTTTCGACATTGCGATCGGCGTTGGCCTCTGGTCCGGCAAAGTTGGCAGTCTCGACACCGGGCTCGCCGTCAAGGGCATCGACAAACAGACCCGTGTCGTCGGCTAGCGCCGGAAGGCCCGTCGCCGCACAGATGGCATCGGCTTTCAATCTCGCATTGCCGACGAGAGTGCCAGCATCTTCGATTACGTCGGGAACCTCGGCCGGTCGCGGCACGAAGTCGATCATTGGCAGTATCTGGCGAATCTCGGCCACCTTGTGCTTGTTGGCCGTGGCTAACACGATTCGTTCTGGGAGCGAAGTCACGAAACGCCGATGGCCGCTTTCTGGAGCTCGACGATGGTGGCAATACCACCTTCGGCCAAGTCGATGAGCGCGTTCAGTTCGGCGCGATCGAACGGTGCCCCCTCGGCGGTGCCCTGGACCTCGACAAAGTCCCCTTTGCCGGTCATCACAACGTTCATGTCGGTGTCGGCGTTGGCGTCTTCGATGTATGGCAGGTCGAGGCGGGCTTCGCCGGCGATGATGCCGACCGAAATAGCGGCGCAGTGATCGGTGATGGGGTTCGTTGCGAGCGAGCCGGCCGCGATCAACGATGAGAACGCGTCGTGAAGAGCAACCCAACCGCCACAGATTGATGCAGTGCGCGTACCGCCATCGGCCTGGAGGACATCGCAATCGACGGTTACCTCGCGCTCGCCAAGTGCTTCCATGTCGGTGACAGCTCGAAGCGATCGGGCGATGAGGCGCTCGATTTCGAGGGTGCGACCCTTCTGTTTTCCCTTCTTCGACTCGCGAGCGACACGTTCGTTGCCCGAGCCGGGAAGCATTGAATACTCGGCGGTGACCCAGCCCGTGCCCCGACCAGCCATCCAACGGGGAACCTTCTCGTTAACCGAAACCGTGCACAGAATCTTGGTACGCCCAAAACTCACTAGAACCGAACCAGCGGTTGCATCGGTGAACCCTCGTTCGAAGCTGATGGGTCGCAATTCGTCGTTCGAACGTCCGTCCGGTCGCATTGGAATCTCCAGAGTGTGGTTGGGTGTTGTCGCACGTTTGGGAAGAATCGTGCTGTGCTGACTCTAGGGCTGTGCTGGCTCTACGAGGGCCAGCGATGTTGTTTGGCTCCGGCTAGTTCGGCACCGAATAGCTTTCGTCCGATCGCCTCGAACACGTTGGCATCACCGGAGCTCACGAACGTGTGTTGGCCGACGTAGCCAGGCGTACGATCTTCGACCAGAAGTCGCCGGACTTCGAATGCCGTCTCGTCGGCAGACGATACGAGCACGACATCACGGCCCATCACATCGGCAATAGTGCGGGCCAGATACGGGTAGTGGGTGCAGCCAAGCAGCAGCGTGTCGACAGCAGCATCTTTGACTGGCGAAAGCAGGCGTTCGGCTAACACCGCTATGCCTTCGCCATCCACCTCGCCTCGCTCGACGAATTCGACGAAACCAGGGCAAGCGCATGTGGTCAGCTCAATGTCGAGCCCATGTTCGCCTACGGACTGCGGATAGGCCCCCGACGCAACCAATCCGACCGTCCCGACAACGCCAACGCGACCCGAGCTAGAGACCTGAGCTGCGGCAATAATCCCTGGCTCAATGACACCGACAACTGGAATCGGGAGCTGATCGCGCAAGTCGGTCAGGGCGGCGGCCGACGCAGTGTTACAAGCGACAACCAGCAGCTTGATGTTGTGGAACTCGACAAGGTGGTGGGCAATCTGGATCGCAAACTCTCGAACCTCGTCGAGGTCGCGTGGGCCATACGGATATCGGCCCGTATCGCCAAAATAGACGAGGTCTTGATCGGGCACGAGGTCGATTAGGGCGCGGGCTACCGTCAGCCCGCCAAAACCGCTATCGAAGACACCAATCGGACGTGAAGCCACGGCCCAGAAGCGTACGGCAACGACCGTCTGGCGCATAGATGCTCGGGCCTACGTAAGCTGTTCGAGTGAAATTTCGGGCACTCGCCGCCTCGGCATGGAAACCAACCAAACGTCTCGTCAGCGAGATGTGGTTTGAGTTTCAGGACGACTCGATTGGCGATCAGGCCGCGGCGATGTCGTTCTTCACCTTGTTGTCCCTGCCGGCAGCAGCCTTGGCCATGGTCACCGGGCTCGGCTCCCTCGAAGGACTCGTCGGCATCGATCTCGCCACCGATGCTCGCAACGCGATCAGCGACTACGTTCAGACAACGTTTGGGTCCGAGAGCCTTAGCTCCACCGTCGACGGGCTATTCGAAGAGAACCGATCAGGGCTACTAACTGTCAGCCTCGCAGTTGCTATCTATTCGTTGTCACGGGGATTCGCCGGCCTGGTACGAGGACTCGATGTGGCCTACGACATCGAGACGTCGCGCTCGTGGGTGAACGTGCGTCTTGTCGGTGTCGTTATCGGCTTCGGCACCCTCGGAGTAACCGGTTTGGCGGTTTACCTCGTGTATGGCCTATGGCCGAGTTCGGCTGGCCCGGTGCTCGACACGCTCGGAACCGTGGCCCTGTTCTTTGGGTTGACCGCATGGGCGGCCACGCTGTTTCATATTGCCCCCGACCATCGCACGCCGTGGCGGTGGGACGTTCCTGGAGCCCTCCTGGCCTCGCTCTCGTGGGTTCTACTTGCCACCGGATTTGCCACCTATGTCGGACTTGCGGGCACTGGGAACGGCGCAGTCGGCGCAGTCGGCGCCGCACTGTTGGCGTTCACCTTGGTGTACCTGCTGAACCTGGCGCTACTACTGGGCGCCGAACTGAACGGCATCCTTGCTGGTCGAGCCGGCATCGCTCGGCCGCCGCGACGGTTGCATCACCTCACTCGCCGCAGCCGGTTCCGCCCTTCAGATAGCTGACCGCACCGTCGTCGTTCATGGTGGCAAAGACGTCGGCAAAACGCGATCCGTCACCGAACAACTCGTCGCTGAAGAACTCAGCCGCTGGATAGGTTGCCGATACCTCAGTTGCGGTGGCTCCAAGGCCTATCCCGGCCGGTGTCGTCAGACCAAATACATCGCCGCCGCCCTGGTCGGAGTAGTCCCACGAGAAGAACACCCGATCGTTGGCTTGCCCACCGAACAGCACCGTGAGCGGTCCATACCTCACGCCTCTGACCTCAGTTCCAGGGCAGGTGCCAAACCCCGAGAATGAGTCGATCCAACCAGAGTCATCGGCAGGTGGTCCGAAAATTCCGCCCAGGAACTCAATAGCAGACTCGGCATCGACCCCAAACCGCATGATGCCAAGGCCGTCTCCAAGCAACGAAAGGCCGGTGGGCCCTGGTGCTGCCGTGGTGGTCACCGCTAAGGTTGTCGTTGTTGTTGGGGCCTCGGTGGTGGTCGTTGTCTCGGGCACCGTCGTCGTCGGAGCCTCTGTAGTGGCCGCATCTGCGGTGGTCGCGGGGAGGGGGCTGGTGGTGTCGGCCGCGCCGTTACCGGTGCTAGCGGCAACAGTCGTTGCTGTGGCGCCGCTATCTCCGCTACCGCTGCATGCCGCAGCCACCAGGCTGATAACTAGGAGAAGTCCGAGAAGGTTGCATCTGCGCATACCGCCCAAGGTACGCAAAAGGAACGTTCGAACTTGTTCATCGGAGCCAACCGACATCGATTTCCTCAACAACGCCAATGGCTGACCAATCGCCGAATGGCTAGTTTCGAGGGCCGCAGATGAGCGAATCACGCTTTGGCAAACAATCCGACGATGCGGTGATCCGCCTAAGGACCAGCCAAAGGCCTTCGCTCCCATTGCGCCCCTTGAGAGGCCAGGGGATCGGGCCGAAAGCTAGGCTGTCGACTCGGCAACACTGAGTAGTTTTGGCGCAACCGCAGGCGGATAGTCCCACGCGATGACCCACTCACTCAGTCCAGATCGGTAGCGTTACTGCCTAGACATCGCAACTCGAGGCACGAACATGGTTAAACAACCCGATAATGGAAATCGCGTCGTGGCCTCGAACCGACGCGCTCGCCGCAACTACGAGGTTCTCGACAGTTTCGAAGCCGGCATCCAACTCGCTGGCAGCGAAGTCAAGTCGCTCCGCGATGCCAAGGTTCAACTCGCGGATGGATTCGTGCGAATCGACAACCGAGGTGAGGCTTATCTGTTCGGAGTTGTCATCTCGCCGTGGAGCCACGCTTCACGCCAAGGTGGCCACATCACCGACAGACGTCGGAAGCTGCTATTGCATCGCCGCGAACTCGACAAGCTCAAGGCCCGCATGGACCAAGAGAATCTGTCGCTAATCCCGATGTCGATCTACTTCAAAGAGGGCCGGGCCAAGGTCGAGCTTGCCCTCGCCAAAGGCCGGCGCGACTACGACAAACGCCAGGTCATTGCCAAACGCGACGCCGACCTCGAGGCCAGGCGCGCATTGGCTTACCGCAACCGCCGGTAGAATGAAGTTTCCACATGTTCGGACGTCGACATTCGACGGCTCGCACAACCATGGGGATGAAGGGTTTCGACTTTGACAGTAGAGGTGAGAGAAGCGAGCCGTGGTCTCCGGATCCACGTTAAAGAGCCGGAACAAACACAAACGCCAACGTGTCTAACGACGACCTGGCGCTCGCTGCGTAATTAGCTTTGCTGATTAGGTAGTGAGTTGGCCGCGAGATCCTTGCCCTGCGGAGCTTGCGTGCCCTCATGAAGTGGGGCTAACCCGCCGTCAGAGCTGACGGGTCGGTGGGGACACCTAAGTCAGATACGGATTTTGTTGGTTGTCGATGACCAGCACTTTCTCGACAATTCGATATCGACTGCGCTCGGAGAAGTCTCACCAAAACGTCGAAGGACGCGGGTTCGATTCCCGCCATCTCCACTGCTCCAACCCCAATCCGAGCCTGGTGTACGCCCGGCTCGTCGACTGCCCGCGAGGACCACCGATGTGAGGTGGTCGTCCGAGATGCGGATGGGTACAAGTGGCAGGAAAGTCCACTCCGGTTCCTCACTCACCTTTCGGCAGCGTGGCGACACTTGCTTCTCATCGGCATTCAACAGTTCCGACCCCGGCCGAAAGCTATCCGACGCGTGGACACTGCGATTCCCAGCCGTGAAGGAAATACCCGGCAACCATAACGAGTACGGCGCGCTCGAGTCCGGCGACCCGATGTTTTGCCGCCGCTGCGTATTCTTCAGTGCAGATCGTCTCGGAGAACGCTTTGCGACTCGGACAACGGATCAGCGAGACGAGATCCCAAGTGGGATCACCGATAATGGCGTTGCCAACCCGACCTGCGTGGACGAGGGACCCACCAAGATGTTCGACGAGGGGAACACCATCCCCGCGTACTGATCGAGCTCTCGTTGGTCCCTCACCGTGAGCCAGCTGACCATGACGATCGGACTCAGGTCATCACTGGCCAACATGTCCTGCGAAGTCGCCTCAGACGGCATCACATTGTGCGCGTCGGCTCGAGGCCACTACTGCAACCCTCAAGTGTTTCCTCGGCCGCCCCCTGATGGCTGAAGAGGATTCCAGCCATCTCGACGTCGCTCCCCACCAACTCAAGGCATATCCGCTGGGGGAGGCCGTTAAAATGTCCTCCCCCAGGAGCGTTGCGCTCTTCAAAGAGGCAACCGCGACTCAACTTCCCAGACACTCTGTTTCGAGGAGGCACTGGCTGAGCTCATGGTCACAACCGACTGAGGGTTTGTTGCTGGTAAAGAGCACTCACTCTGCGTCGAGATGATCGACAGCCATGAGTTGTTTGACCTGGTCAGCGTGGTTCAAGGGTCTGCTCACCACCTCTTCGCCGGTTTGCCGCCCGTTTCTCGATCGAGACACCCATAGTGCGGTGTACACGGCTGATGCAACCACCTAGAGTGGGCTCATGGTTGGACGTTCAGTGGACAATCCAAGGTCGGAGGAGCCAGCACAGGCCCGGTCTATCGCCGCAGGCGTCGTTGTTGTTGCATCGTTCGTCGCATTGATGATCGCGGCACCCAGTGCTGCCGAGAGCGCAGGGCCTTACTCGACGACCACGCAACAACCAGCACCGATCTTCGTTAACACCTCAACCGACATCCAAGAAGCGCTCGTCGAGTTCTCAGGAACACTCTTTCAAGACTGTCTGTACTGGGTCGACGCCGCCGGATCTGTCCAGTCATTTGTCGATGGCTTCGGCTCGACCTCTGCTGATTGTGCGATCTTGGAGATCGCTCGTTCGAGACCCGGCAAACTCGACGGCTCCACCGAATGGGCTAGCGATGCCAAACGAGGCCTGCTCAACCCTGGAGAGACCGTCGTTGCGGCGCCGATGACCCCCACAGGCGCCGGCATGTGGATTGTCACCAGCGCTGATCGAGTCCTTCCCTACGGCGATGTCACATTCTCCGGAGATCTGGCCTCGCACCCTGACGGTCAGCTTGCGACGATCGCAGGGGCAACTGCAACCGCCGATGGGGATGGATTCTGGTTATTTGATTCCGAAGGTAATGTTCGAGATTTCGGATCAGCTACCAATCACGGATCGCTGCCACCTGTGCTTTCACTGCTGGGGCTCTCAGTCCCCAACGCACCGATTGTCGACCTGGTAGCCACGCCGAACGGCGACGGATACGTATTGATCGGTGCCGACGGTGGGGCCTTCGCCTTCGGTGGGGCCAGGTTTCTCGGCTCGGTTCCAGGACTGCTCCCGCCCGGGTTCGCGCTCAACGCGCCGATAGTCGCGGCGTTCGCCGGAAACGAGCGCATCAATGGCAAGACTCACTTCGGCTACACCATGCTCGCTTCGGACGGCGGAACGTTTGCCTTCGGTACCCGCTATTGGGGCAGCCTCGCCGGTGTCGATCTTCCGGAGCCAATCGTTGACGGAATTTCGCCAACATTTGGAAACGGACACATCTTGACCGATGGATCTGGAAGGATTTATCCGTTCGGTGCCGTCAGCTTGTGTCTTAGTCGGCGAGTCGATTGCAAGACAGGACTGCCGAACGGGCGCCCCTCGCCACTCGATCCGGGCCCAGACCCCGTACCATCAGCTCGATTCCTCGAGCTGGAGCCACTCGTACAGCAGACGTTGGTGGCTGGCAGTCCGTCAGTGGTTCTGATCAGCCTCTGGTGTGGATCGCCGACCCCACGGGCCGATCCTGGCGACTCGTTTCAGTGCAGCGTATGGGTCGAGGAAGGTCACACTCGCATCGAGGTCGCTGTCGACAGTGACGGCTCGATGTCGTTCATTCAGCTGCAGCCAATTATCGACCTAAGCGCGGTCGAGGTCGAGATCGCCACCGCTGACCCGACACTCGGTGTTGTCGAGTGCGGAGAAGGCTTCGCGACCGCACGCCGACTTTCCCCAGTTCTGTGTACTGCATCTGCGTCGCCTGGCGTTGAGCTCGAAATCGTTCCCGACGGTGGCTCGTGGACATGGGCGATCGTCGAGATCATCGACACCACTGATCTGGAACTGAACATCGAGGTCGATTCCATTCCCACGGCGGGCGAGCGGTTATGGGTCGACGTGACCGTGACCAACAACAGCGACAAACGCGTCGTCTGGTACGGCGGGGGTTGGGACGTCCCAGTACGCGTATCGATCGGACCCGCTGGCGACCAGCAAGGTGCTGACCCAGCAACAAGATTCGAACGGCCACCGGAGTTTGATCCTGACGGCTTATCGGTGCGTGGATTTCTCGAAAGTGACGAAGAGCATCGGACTCCGTGGGTTGTGTTTCAGCCAGAGGCGGGCGTTGGCTTCTCACGCGACGGTAGTGCTACCGATGATCTCATTACCCACCTCATGGAACCTGGCGAATCCACCACGACCAGACTGGGTGCATTGTTGCGCGTTGGCAGGGACGAGCTGAGCGGCGAATTTGTGGTCACCGCCTCGTTCCAGCCTCGTTCTCCGTATGGCGAGGGTGGCAATGCTCCACTCGACCTTGTGACCGCTACCTCAATCATCCAGATTATCGATCCGCCCGAAAGACTGTCGAGCCAACAAGATGCCCTTCTAGCTCTAACCGCCGAGCCACTGGTCACAAAATACATCGAACTGACCAGACTCGAAGACGAACTCCCAGACACCCTCAAACAGACATACACAGCCGAAATGAGCTTTGCCTTCGGCCGATGGGAATTGTGGCTTGAACCCCACTGGGCCTTCAGCAATCCGCTTCGCGTTGTCTACGACCCGGCGACAAGCTCGGTCGTCGATGTACGAGTTCTCCGTGGCAACTCGAGCCCTTCAGATGATCCCGACCACCGAGATGGGACTATCGCGGGTATTGGCGAGACGATTCTCCGAGATTGAACCTCGGCCTAGGTCGTTCTTACTCCGCTCCAGCAGAGTCCAAGACCGCTAGATGCCGAAGAGATCTTCGGCGGCAAACGACAGGCCGATGGTGCCCGTGACCGGGTCGAATTGTTCGATGTACACGGGGCCTGACGCGGTGCGACCCGTATCGTCATCTTTGGTGACCGTCATGCGTCTGACTTCAAGCCACACGCCCGACGGATCACCCGATAACAAGTCGGTTCTGGTGAAATCGACACCATCGCCGGTAGCGATCGGCGTGGCCGAAATCTCGCCAGTCGACGGGTCGAGCACCAGCACTCTGCCGTTCTCGCCGATCTCGACCATCACCAGCCGACCATCGATAAACCGCAGCTGCGCTTGTTCGAGCGTCTGTAGGTTGCAGACACCTTCTGCATCGGGACACTCGGTGTATTCGCCAACAAACTCACCGAGCTGATAGACGGCTTCAACACTCTGCGTCGCCAGGTCGAACTGCACAACAGCGCCAACGATGGCCCTGACATCATTGCTCGACCTTGACGAAATGTTGAGCCACCAAAGATCGCCGTCGCCTTCCACAAAACCGCGGGAGACTTCGAGTTCGGTTCCCAAGAAACGATCAATGTCTTCGTCGGTTGGCACGTCGCCGTTGTTGAACACCGCGAAGTCGCCAAAGTCGGCCATCGACACAAAGTCGCTCAACTCAGGCGACGGAACACCACAATCGCGCATCAGCTCGACCTCGCCAGTTGCCGGGTCGACGATAGCCACTGAGCTCAAGGAGATCCCGACCAATCGACCATCAGACAATCCAACGAGGTCGCTGACGGTGCCAGAACAACTCCCAGCGTCGTAGTCCTTTTCATAAACAGGGGCCGTGAAGGAGTTCAGCTCGGCTCCCGTGGTGCTGTCGTAAACGCGGTAGGTGTCATCTTCACCGAACTCGCCAGATCTCACCACAACCGAATCGGCAAGAACAGCCTCGATCGAGTGCGAAAACGCGGTCTCGCTGTCGTCGGTTTCCCTGTCGAAACCGAGGTCGACAAGCTTCGAAACCTCGGAGGTCTCGAGGTCGATCTTGACGAGGCTCACGTCGTTGGAGAAGCTCTGCTCGTCACGTAGCGTGAAGCCGAGCGTAAACGCGGCGCCATCGCTCAGGACGAAATCAGTCTGGCGATCAAGAAATCCGATCGAGCCGTCGCTAGCGAACTCGACTGCCTCGCCACTCGTGCGGTCGATACCGAACAGCCCTAACCCGAGTCCGGCTCGCACTATGATGAGCCCATCTACCGGACCAACTGCGGCATCGCCACCAGCCGATACATCATCTGGTGAGTCATCCCCGGCAGCCGGTGCTGTCGACCCGGAGTCAGCATCGTTTTGGGTTGCAGTGTCGTCGCCGCCAGCACATGAAGCGGCGATGAGAGCAAAGGCGAGACCTACCCCAACCAGGCGGGCGAAAGTAGATTTACTCATGTCGGATCAACCTCATTGTCGAATACTTCCAGTAGGCCACGGAGCATCCACGCCGACTCCGCCGGTACATCCTGGGTCAAACTAGAACGAACACTTAATGCGTCTATGAGGTCGACAGCGCTGCCAACGAGTTGCAGCTTGGCAGCCGATAATCCTTCGCGCACGTGAACGGAGTTCGATGCTTCAACCACAACGCGCACGTCGGGGTCGGTGGCGACCACGGCGTACTCACCGTTGAGACCACTACCTTCGTTGATCGCAAACGACGTGCCTAGGGCCGCCACATACCGAAGACAGGCCGTGATCTCGTCGGGCTCCTCGGTGGGCGCAAGACCGAGTGGCAACATGATGTCGCGCTCATGAATCCACGAGTCCCAAAGAGCGTGATGGGCCACGGCGGCGATGCTCACATGTCCCGGAGGTGATTCGGCCAGTTTCAGCCAGTCGGAATCGTCGAGCGATTCGAGGACGGAGTCGAGGCCCTCAACCGACCGCACGAACCCCTCAAGTGAATCTTCTGGAGACGCCTTAGGAGTACCGGCAACGAGCTGGGCGGGTGTGACCACCGGATCGAACGTGGCCAAGAAACGCGAGGGCTCGCCCGCCAAACCAGCAGCAACCGACATAGTCCAAAATGCGTTGGTACCAGTCAGGTGAACAAGCACCTCCTGAGCGGTCCATTCGGAGCAGCGGCTCTGCGTAGCCCATTGTTCGGCACTCAGGCCTTCCAGCACCTTCGCCAATCGTCGGTGCTGGCGCACAGTCGGAGCGAGGATTGCTGCCGGGTCACCATCGAGGGTGATGAGCGGATCGGTTCCATATCTGGGCTTTAGCTGCATCGGGCAACTGTGCCACACAGGCGCCAACGGCTGCGAAGCGGGGCTGCTACTGAAAAGCGGCAATCACCGGTTCCATAACGTCGAGCGTTAACCCCTCGACTCGATCAAGCACCGCGTCAAACCCTGCTTTTCGATCGTCGGTGATGTCGACCATCTGGACAAGGCAGCTCAACTCGACATCGTCGGTACGGCCGCTTGCTCCCGCAATGACCTGGCCGAGCTGGGTTTCGAGATGTTCGACTGTCCATTTCACAGCGTGCCTGTGACCGTCGGACCGGAGCTTGCCCATGCCGGTCATGCCGACGGTGCTGGCGCTTCGACCGGCATGTTCAAGCAACGACTTTCCGTTCCCGCCGATATAGATCGGCAGCTCGTCCTGTATCGGAGCGATCGAAGTGGCTCCTTCAATTTGATAGAACTCGCCTTCGAAATCGACGGTGCCGCCAGCCAACAGCTGCTTGATGATGTCGGTCGCCTCACGTAGTCGACGCTTTCGGACCGCAGGCGCATCAAGACCGATGCCCGTGGCCGCATACTCGTCGGGGGTATGCCCGGCACCAAGGCCGAGCTCGAAACGGCCGTTCGAGAGCCGATCGATCGATGCCGCCTCCCACGCCAACTGGACAGGGTTACGCATGTCGTTGTTGAGCACCATGGTTCCCAGCCGTATCCGCTCGGTCGCCGCGGCGACAGCGGCGAGCCCAATCATCGGCGAGATCCCCATCGGCACATGGTCAGACAACAGGAACGTATCGAACCCAATCTGTTCGGCTCTCTTAGCGCTGCGGACCAAGTCGTCTTCAAACTTCCCTGTTGCCTGAAACCCAAACCGGACGTTGTGCATCTTGCTCATGTCGACGACTATATCATTCGTGAGATACTCCAAACGATATCTCCCGAACGGCATAGACTCCAAGAGTGGCCAGCGACACGAACAAGGCACAATCAACCCAAGCGGCAGACTCAGCGTTTCCAGGGTTCAGTTCCATTGCGCCTGAACCAGCCGCCGATCTTGCGGCTGTGGTGTCACTGCTCGGGCAACGACGACGCTCACTCGGGATGTCCCAAACCTCAGTTGCAGCTCGCATGGGCACCTCTCAGTCGGCGGTGGCCAGGCTCGAGGCCGGCACCGACGATGTGCGCCTCTCGACCCTCGAGCGATATGCCGACGCGGTCAACTTGACCATCGGATTCACCCTCGAAACCGACCAATGAATCCGCTCGAATCCACTCGAGCCGACATCACCGGCGCCGGGTCGTTTGGATCTGGACTTGTTGGCCCAGACCTTCTTGCACTCAGCTCCCGGCGAATTCGAATCTCTGCATTCGAGCAACAGTCGCTAACTCACATTTCTGCGCTACTAATGACGATGGATGGACAGTCTGGCGCGCCAGTCGAGATCGAAATCGGGGGCTCGGGTCACGATATCGACGCTGCCCTCCAAGTTCTCGACATCCTGGAGGTTATGCGGGCTCCGGTCTCGTGCACCTGCTCGCTTTTGGCGTCTGGCACTGCCGCGGCGATCCTTGGTGCGCACCCTGGGCGACGCCTAGTCAACAAACGTGCCAGCGTTGTTATGCGAATCGTTCCAGACGCGGCACCGACAAACCTCAATGCTGTCGACCTGACCACGGCCGCAAATGTCGCGTCGCGCAGCCGATCAGCGCTGGCAGCTGCTGTTGCCAGACGAACACGCCAATCGACCGACTGGGTGCTATCGCAGTTCGACAGCGGGACCATGCTCGATCCTGCCGAAGCAATCACCCTCGGGCTGTTCGACGCGTTAGCTGCTGAGCACTCTAGCGACGTGAAGGCGGGCGCCCCAGTGACGTCGCACCATGCCGTCGGACCGGCGATCGAGTCGCGACCGGATCTCATCGAATAGTCGGTCGCGTTTCCATTGCTCCATGGCAATGTGGCCAGAGAACGTTCGCAGGAGATCGATGTACTCGTCGGCGCTGTAGCTGATCTCCCACATGAAGTTGTGCGCTTCGACAGGCGCGAAGAAGCCCGATGCCTCGAACTCTTCGGTGAGGTCACGCGACCCGGCAGTCCCTGGCAGAACGGTGTCGGCCGGGAGCGATTCGCCAATCTCGTCGTAGACGTCTTGAATCTCGGCAAAAAACGGGTCGACATCTGCGGGAACCAAGTGCATGGCTGCCCAGACGGCGAGAAAACCTCCGCACCGAAGGTGGCGCGCCGCTAGTTCATACCGGCGCTGCGGTTCGACCCAGTGCCATGACGTCGCCGCGACGACGAGGTCGTAGGAGCCAAGTTCGAGAAGTCCGCTAGCCGAAGCATCCTCGAACGAGCCGACGACGATCCGACTCGCTGGCCAGGCCTCCAGATTTAACAGCGCCCGCTCGGCCAGAGCGGCTCCTAACTCGACACCGGTGAGAGTTGCTCCGCGCCTCGCCAGCTCGATGCTCGCGATTCCTGTTGCGGGTCCGATCTCGAGAACGTCGGCGCCGGTCAGTCCACCCGTGGACCGTTCGATCTGATCGTAGAGCTCGCTCGGATACCCAGGCCTGACGCGGTGATACAGATCAGCGACCGAGTCGAACGTGTCGCGCAGCACCACAGGATCATCTCCAACCCCTGCCATCTGCACACCCCCTACTTCGACCAACAGGTGAACTTAGATTAGATCGAGAGTGCCGTGGTGAAGCGCCATGGCAGCACTACGTTGGGCCATCGCGGCGAACATTTGGTTGCCTCGATCGGTGGCCACCACGATCTGGCTGGCCACAACGGCCATCAGCAGGCCACCAAACGCTGCTCGGCGGTAACCAGACCACACCTCGTCCCAGGCCACATCGACTCCCGCAGCGACCAGCCCAGCGTGATGTCGCCGAACAAGGTCATCTTCGTGCACTTCTCGGTCCGAGGGCAACAGCCCAGTGCCGAGAAAGTACGCCAGGTCGTGCCACGGTGAACCGTGCCCTGGACCCTGCCAGTCGACCACGGCCAACCCAACGTCGTCATCGAACAACAGGTTGTCCAGCCGATAGTCACCATGGGTGACCACCCTTGGGCCGTCGGGAGTGTCCAGCCAGCGCTCGATGCACTCACCTAACTGCTGAGCTACACGCACATGATCAGGCGTGATCAGCGAGCCGACCGTCGCCACGAAACCTGGCAAAACCATGTGGTACAACATGGCCGTGTTAGTAACAGTCTCGGCGTCGCGCCGACTGAGCCACTCGACCTCGCAGAGCGTTGGGTCGTTCCACCGTGGTGCTTGGAGGGCGACGAGCTGGTCGATGGCGGCGGTGGCATCAGCTGGCTTACACCCGCTGAGTTGATCGCCTTGACGGCGCGGCGCAAGGTCCTCAAGGATCAAAACGAAATCGCCAGACTCAGAGTCGACCGCGCCGTGGTAGCAGCGCGGCGTTCGAATCTCGACCGTGTCGGCGATGTGGCGGTAGAACAGAACCTCTCGTTCGTAACTACGCGTCGCCAGACCTGTGGCCCGGCTTACCGGATCATCGGATGGAAACTTTCCAACCACGGTTGGTAGTCGATCTCGTCGGTCCGACCAGTTCAGATGGAACCGGATGTTCTCGCCCATCTGGCCGGTTCCAACTGCTTCGCTCCGTAGCGATGTGATGCGTTCGCCATCGCCGATCCCCGCCAGAGCCAGAGCTCGGGTTAACCACTCGGGCGTCACCAAAGCCGGAGATGACGCCATTGGGATCGTGTCAGAACCTGTCACTCGAAACGTCGCTCGTTCCACCACGGGAAGAAGTCGGGCATATCAGTATCAGCCGACAATGTGAACTCGGCCGGGCGTTTCTCTAGGAACGACATAACACCCTCCCTCGCGTCGGCGCCCTCGCCCAGGGCCTTGATCGCACGGCTGTCGACCTTGTGGGCTTCCATGGGGTGGTCGACGCCCAACATTTTCCACATCATGTGGCGGGTCATGGCTACCGAAACCGCCGAGGTGTTCTCGGCTATTTCCGTGGCGATGGCGCGGGCGGCCGGCAAGAGGTCGTCTGGTTCGTGAAGCGACCGCACGAGACCACCCGCCAAGGCTTCTTCGGCTTCGAATACCCGCCCCGAGAACGTCCATTCGAGGGCCTGACTCAAACCCACAACTCGGGTTAGAAACCACGACGAGCATGCCTCTGGAACAATGCCACGCCTAGCAAACACAAATCCGATCTTCGCCTTAGTCGAGGCCAGCCGAATATCCATCGGCAGAGTCATGGTCACGCCAACACCAACAGCAGCCCCGTTGATCGCGGCAATGAGCGGCTTCTTGCTCTCGTATAGACGCAGCGTCAGTCGGCCGCCGCCGTCGCGCAGTGCTTCCACTTCGTTGATTTCGCCACGAATCTCGGCTCGCTCGGCCCGGTCACTTCGTTTGTCGCGATCGAAAGTGGCCGCCCCTTCGCTGAGGTCGGCCCCTGCGCAGAATCCTCTGCCTGCACCAGTGACGATGACAGCCCGAACATCGTCGTCGGCGTCGGTGTGGTCGATGGCATCGATCAACTCGAACATCATTCGAGCAGTGAACGCGTTCAGCCGATCGGGGCGATTGAGAGTGATCGTGGCAATCCGATCGGCCACCCCATAGTCGATTGTCTGATACTCACTCGTTTCCACGCGGACCCCAATGTCGGTCTAAGTCGCGGCGCTGGATGCACGGCGACCCCATGTTGGCCGACAAGTGCCTCAACTACGAATTCGAGGAGCCAAGGACAACAGCGATTGCCTGTTCGAGTTGCTCTGCAACACCGTCGGCGACGCCGTAGTGAATCCACGCGCCGCGACGTTCTCTGGTGAGCACCCCCGACTCGTGCAACTGCTTGAGGTGATGACTGATGGTGGGCTGCGAGCGGTCGAGCTCGTCGACAAGATCGCACGCACAAACATCGTTGTCTGGTTGGGCTGCGACCAAAGCCAACAAGCGAAGCCGCACCGGATCGGCCAACACCTTGAACAGCTGCGCCATCTCGATGGCTCCGGCCTCGTCGATTGGCGAAGGGGCTCCGGGCCCGCAACAGGTCAGCTGCATGGATCCAGCATAACCGGCGACCTCATGACATCGATGTTCGTTGATATTGTTGTCAGTTGATATTGGCAGACGTCTATATCTGAGCCAGGATGGGTACATCGAAGATCATCTATATGATGAACCCACGAAAGAGGACCACCTATGTCACGCCTTCAGCTAGCACTAAACGTCGACGATCTCGACCAGGCCATCGAGTTCTACTCAAAGATGTTCAAGGTCGAACCAGCCAGGGTTAAGCCGGGCTACGCCAACTTCGAGATCGCAGAGCCGCCGCTCAAACTCATCTTGTTCGATGATGGCAAGGGCAACTCACTCAACCATCTCGGCGTCGAAGTCGAATCGGCCGACGAGGTCGAGTTAGCCGAACGGCGACTCACCAGCGATGGCATCGAGACAACCGGTATCGACGACGTAAATTGTTGTTTCGCTACCAAGACCGAAACCTGGGTCGAGGCGCCTGACGGACAACGTTGGGAGTGGTACGTGCGCACAGGCGATTCCGAACAACTCCACAACACCATCCTGGGCCCCGAAACAGCTGGCACCTGCTGCCAATAGGCAAACAGCGGACACTTCTCCCCCGTGACGGGCATCAAGTCTGTTCGCGCTCTCGGTTCTGCGTAGGATCTCGCCCAGTTGATTGAGCCAATCGACTACGCCAGATGATCAGCAGAGCCGAGGGGGCGTAATGAAACAAGACACCAAAGCCGTAGTTATCGGCGGCGGCATTGTCGGCGTAGCTGTGTTGTACCACCTAACAAAGTTAGGCTGGGACGATGTCGTGCTCGTCGAACGTAAACAGCTAACCGCTGGTTCGACTTGGCACGCAGCCGCAGGGTTTCACTCCTTGAATGGGTCGTTGAACATGGCCCGTTTGCAGGCCTACAGCATTCAGACCTACGACGAAGTGGCCGAGATCAGTGGTCAAGACATCGGGATGCATCGGGTTGGAACCCTTACCTGCGCAGCCACTGAGGAGCGCTGGGACTTTCTAAAGATCGTCAACGAGTTGAACCGCACCCTCGGCATCGAGTCGTTTCTTGTCGGCCCAGACGAGATACCTCAGTACAGCAAGTTGATCGATCCGTCACAACTGATTGGCGGGCTGGTCGACAGGGCCGACGGGTATCTCGATCCATTCGGGGCCACGCACGCATACGCCAAGGCGGCACGCATCGGCGGCGCAGAGATCTATCAGCAGACACTGGTCACGTCTCTTGACCGCCGACAAGACGACACTTGGGACGTCGAAACCGACAAAGGCACCATCCACGCCGACCACGTGATCAATGCCGGCGGGTTGTGGGCCCGCGAGGTTGGCGAGATGGTCGATCTGGAGCTACCGCTTATCCCCTACGAGCACCACTACCTGATCACCGAGCAGTTGCCCGAAGTGGTCGCCAACGAATCAGAGTCGATGGTTGTCGTCGACCTCGACGGCGGGATCTACGTCCGGGAAGAAGTCGGCGGACTGTTGTTCGGCGTGTATGAGCCAAATCCACGAGCCTGGGCCGTCGACGGCACGCCCTGGACCTACGGCGAATCCGAGTTGTTGGAACCACGTCTCGAAGCACTCGCTCCAACCCTAGAAAAGGGGTTCGAACGATTCCCGATCATGCAAGACGCTGGCATCAAGAACACCATCAACGGGCCGTTCACGTTCACCCCAGACGGCAATCCGCTAGTAGGCCCGGTTCGTGGCGTCCCGAACTATTGGCTCGCCTGTGGCGTGATGGCCGGGTTCAGCCAGTCAGGGGGCGTTGCTCTCGCGTTGGCCCAGTGGATGATCGATGGCGAACCAGAAGAAGACACCTTCGCCATGGACCCGGCCCGCTTCGGATCTTTTGCAACCCAAGCCTTCACCCTCGAAACGTCGGCTCAGTTCTACGAGTGGCGTTTCAAGATGGCCTTTCCGAACGAGACATGGCCAGCGGGCCGTCCTGCCAAAACGACGCCAGTTTATGACCTTCAGAAGGACGTGGGCGCGGTGTTCGCACCCATGGCGGCGGTCGAAGTACCCATGTGGTTTGCAGCCGACGACGAAGTTGCCGAAGACATCCCGACGTTCTTCAGGTCGAACAGTTTCCCCGCGGTAGCCCGCGAGGTCGCTTCGGCAACCACAGGAGCTGGTGTGCTCGACATCAGCTCATACTCGAAATTCGAGATTTCGGGCCCGCAGGCCATGGCCTGGCTAGACGCGCTGCTCGCGACCAACCTACCCAACCCCGGACGAAGCAGGCTGGCCGTGATGCTGTCAGACGCCGGTGCCATCGTTGGCGACTTCACGTTGTTCAACCTCGGAGCCGACCACGCTGGCGACGATCGCTTCATGATGACGGGGTCAGGGCCGATTCAGGAATGGCACATGCGGTGGTTCGACCGCTACCTGCCGGCTACCGGCGTGAAGATAGATAACATCACAGATCAGTGGATGGGCCTTGCGCTGGTTGGGCCCAAGGCCCGCGATGTGTTGCAGGACCTCACGAGGTTCGACCTCTCGCCGCAGTCCTTCAAGTTCATGAGCGTGGCCGAAATGAACGTCGGAGTGGCTCCGGCGCGCGTCGACCGGATCTCGCTCACCGGCGAACTCGGCTACGAGATCTGGATGCCAACGTCATACATGCGTCACGTGTACACCCGAATCATGCGAGCCGGCGCAGACCACGCCCTCGCCAATGTCGGCGTTAACGCCCTGCTAAGCATGCGCCTCGAAAAGGGCTTCGGCATCTGGGGGCGCGAGTTCAGCCCCGATTACACACCCTCCCAGAACGACATGAGTCGATTTATCAACTACGACAAGACAAACTTCGTCGGGCGCGACGCCGCACTCGCCGACCGTGATGCTGGCCCGAGCAGACGCCTTGTCATGTTGCGCATCGACGCCACCACATCAGATGCAACCGGGTTCGAGCCTGTGCTGTTTGGCGACACGAACGTTGGTTTTGTGACGTCGGGCGGATACGGCCACCGCACAGGCGAGAGCCTTGCTCTGGCCTATGTTGATACCGCGTTTGCCACTGCAGGGACCGGGTTCGACGTTCCGCTGGTAGGCGAACCACACCGAGCCAAAGTCGTCGTCGAAGTTCCCTTCGACCCCACCGGCTCAAGAATGCGGAGTTAGGAGCTGTCGATGGTAAGACGTGGCCGCAGAGGACCGAGAGTCGAGGTCTCCACCGAGAAATACCGTCACCTGGTCAACCCGTTCGAACCGCTCAAGATCCTGTCAGAAGACCAGGTGGCCCATATCCACAACACCGCAGTCCGGTACCTAGCCGATAAAGGTATGGGAGTCCTACTCCCCGATGCCCGGTCGATTCTCGTCGACTCTGGTGCCACCGTCGACGACGAGGGCGTTGTCAGGTTCGACCCAGACGTAGTCGAAGCCGCGCTCAGATCGGCACCGTCGGAGTTTGAGTTCCACGCACCCAACCCCGCCCGAAACGTGGCTGTTGGCGGACGAAACATCGCCCTAGTGCCGGTTGCGGGCCCGCCGTTCGTTTCAGATCGACTGAATGGCCGACGTTACGGAACGCTCGCTGACCAGGAGAACTTTGTTCGGCTAATCCAAAGCTTCGACGTAATGGCTGTCACCACTCCAGCCATCGAACCGAGCGATATCCCGGTCAACATCCGGCACCTCCGGTCGAACTTCTCGGCACTTCTGTTGAGCGACAAGGTGCCGTTCATCTTTGCCAGAGGCAGCCGGCGAGTCCGCGACGGGTTCGACCAGATCAAGGTCCGCCTTGGTATAGACACCGACGAAGAGTTCGCCCTTGCGCCACGCACCTGGACGAACGTAAACACCAACTCGCCGCGTCAACTCGACATCCCGATGGCTATGGGAATCATCGACTTCGCCAGAGCCGGCCAGGCCTGCATAATCACCCCATTCACTCTGGCTGGCGCAATGGCGCCGGTCACGTTGGCCGGAGCCCTTGTGCTTCAACACATGGAGTCCATAGCTGGCATCACCCTGAGCCAACTAGTGCGCCCCGGTGCACCCGTTATCTACGGATCGTTCACCTCGAACGTGGATATGAAGTCCGGTTCGCCCGCGTTCGGAACACCTGAGGCGGTTAAGGGAGCCATCGCCAGCGGCCAGCTTGCCCGCCATATCGACATTCCGTGGCGATCGTCTGGTTCGAGCACTTCCAACACCGTCGATGCCCAGGGCGGCTACGAAACGATGATGAACATGTTTGGTGCCATTCAGGGTGGGGCCAACTGGATCATGCATTCGGCCGGCTGGCAGGAGGGTGGCCTAACTGCCTCGTTCGAGAAGTTCATTCTCGACATCGAAATGTGCCAGATGTTCGCCGAGACATTCTCTCCACTTGAGGTCAACGACGACGAGTTAGCCACCGACGCCATCAGCGCAGCCGGCCCCGGTGGTCACTTCTTTGGCCTCGATCACACCCTTGAGCGCTACGAAACTGCGTTCTATGACCCCATTGTGTTCTCACGGGCAAACTTCGAACAGTGGACAGAAGATGGCTCCCAAGACGCGGCCGAACGCGCCACCAAGATCTGGCAACAGACTCTCGCCGACTTCGAAGCCCCACCGGTCGATGCATCGGTGATCGAGGAGATGACATCGTTCGTCGACCGCCGCATCGCCGAGGGTGGCGCCGCTCCCGACTAACGGCGCCACCCAAACTTTCGAATCTCGCTTAGAGGCCCTTGTAGTTGAGCACCGCCCGCAGGACATGATCCACCTGCACCAAATCCCTCTGGGCTTCCATGACGTCATCGATGTTCTTGTAGGCGCCAGGAGCCTCGTCAAGAAGGGCATCGGCCTGGGCCGACTGCCACGTGACCCCATCCATCTTGTCCCAAGCGTCGGCACCAAGCTGACGTTTGGCTGCTTTGCGACCCAGGACTCGACCGGCGCCGTGAGACGCCGAAAAGTACGAATCGGCCAAAGCTCCTGAGTCGGATGTGTTGCCTCGCACCACGTATGACTTCTGACCCATCGAACCCGGAATTACCCCGCGCTGACCTGCACCAACGTAGATGGCTCCCTTCCGAGTGATCCAGACCTCTTCATCCTGACCATTGATGTTGTGCGTTTCCTTCGACGCATAGTTGTGGTGGCAGTTAACCCTGTCGATTTCGATTGGGTGCTTCTTCCCTCGCTCGAGTCCGCCGAGCCCCACAGTTGCATGGGCCAGGGCACGAATTGCCTCGTCGACCATCAACACCCGGTTGAACATGGCGTAATCCTGAGCCCACAACATGTCGCGTATGTACGCATCGAACTCGGGGGTCTCGGCCAACAGAAAGGCAAGGTCAGGGTCTTCGTGTTCACCCTCCAGTTGCTTCGCAACCCTGATGTGGCCCATAGCCAACTGATTTCCAATACCACGCGAACCGGAGTGAAGCATCACCCAGACTGCATCGTTTTCGTCGAGACAGATCTCGACGAAATGGTTGCCAGAACCCAGAGTTCCGAGCTGAACCGCGGCACGACCAGGCTTCTTCACCTCGCCAGGGAACGGGTGATCCCTCATCCAATCGTTGGCCTGTTTGCCTGCCTCTCGATTCCACTTGCCAAGACCGGCGGGGATGCCACGCTCGATGTCAGAAAGCAGGCCACCAAGATCGTCGGGAAGATCAGCGCCATCGAGTCTGGTCTTGGCCGCAATCATCCCGCAGCCAATGTCGACGCCGACCGCGGCAGGAATGATGGCGCTCTTGGTCGGGATCACCGACCCAATAGTCGAGCCCATTCCCCAGTGCGCATCCGGCATGAGCGCCACCGGGGCCGTTACCACTGGCGACCGGGCAGTGCGTTCCGCCTGGCGCAGGGTCTTGTCTTCAATCTGGTCAGCCCAGACTCGAACGCTTGCCGTCGAAGATGCACTGTGAATAAACATGAGCCGAGACAGTACGAGGCATCAGTGCGCCCCGCTTCGAATTTGGCCTAGACGTCGAGGAAGCGGCCGGCCGCGAACCCAGAACCCAAAGCTCCGAGCGCTAGGGCGACCAGGGCAACGATCAGAACACTGCTCTGGAACTGAGCATTCGTAACCGACAGGTCGCCGAAGAAGGCTTCACCCTCCAGCCGTTCGAAAAGAGCCTGCGTTCGCGGCCGAAGAACGGCAAGGGCCGCGATCCCAACACCGCCGCCAAGTACACCATGGGTAATGCCTTCAAGGATGAACGGCATCCGGATAAACGAGTTAGAGGCGCCAACCAGCTTCATAACTTCGATCTCGCGACGTCGCGCGAACATTGCCACCCGGATGCTGTTGTAGATGAGGAGCACCGCGGCTACGGACATGCCGAGAGCAAGCCACAACAGCAACGAGTTAACCGAAGCAGAGAAGTCGCGCATGCGCTTGATGCTCTCTTGAGCACTCACAACCTCGAGGACACCGGCCCTGATCTGAAACTGCCCGGTGAGCGACTGGATTACCTCGGCCGAGGCTTCGCGAGGCACCACTCGAAACGACGCGGGGAGACGATCGCGATCCACCGTGTCGGCAAAGTCCGGGAAGAACGAAACGAATTCTTCGAAGGCCCTGTCTTTGTCGAAGAAAGTGATGTGCAAGACATCGGGGTGTGCATTGAGTTCGGCACCGATGGAATCGGTTTGGGCTCCGGAGATATCGGGGTCGAGGAACACCACAAACTCGACGCCTTCGTCGAACCGCGCGGTGGCGTTCGTGACTGCATCGCGAACCAACAGCGCGCCACCAACCATGAGCACAGTAAAGGCCACGATCAGCACGGCGGCCAAGGTCAGGGTGATATTACGACGAATGTTGATTACGGTCTCGCGAAGAAAATAGCCAAATCGGGCAATCATGAGTAGACGCCACCTTCCTGGTCTCGTACTAGCCGTCCTTCGTCAAGCTCGATAACTCTTCGGCGCATGCGGTCGACGATCGAGCGGTCGTGAGTGGCCATGACGATCGTTGTGCCGGTACGGTTAATGCGGTCGAGGAGCCTCATGATTCCGTCGGAGGTGGCCGGATCGAGGTTTCCGGTCGGCTCGTCGGCCAGGAGGATGAGCGGGCGGTTAACGAAAGCACGAGCAATAGACACTCGTTGTTGCTCGCCGCCCGAAAGTTCATGGGGGAAGTTGTCGGTTTTGGTTGCCAACCCGACGAGGTCGAGAATTGCAGGGACCTGGGTTGCAATAACGCTTGTAGGTCGCCCGATGACCTCGAGCGCAAAGGCCACATTTTCGTACACGGTCTTGTTCAACAGGAGCTTGTAATCCTGGAACACGCTGCCGATGTTTCGACGTAGAAAGGGCACTTTCCACGACGAAAGTTCGTTGATCTCTTTGCCAGCGACGAAGATTCGACCCCCTTCGGGAACCTCTTCTTTGGTGAGGAGCCGCAACAATGTCGACTTACCTGAGCCCGATGGGCCAACGAGAAAGACGAAATCGCCCTTGGCAATGTCGATACTCACGCCATTGAGCGCGGCCGTAGCCATTTTGTTGCGACCGGCAGGGGTATATACCTTCGAAACGTTCTCGAGTCGAATCATGGGTGTGCTGTTAACTCCACGTGCGTGCGCCGCGCTGTACCAACGGAAAATGTGGCCAAAGGAAGATGACCGAGGCCAACCAGAAAGGTTACGGCAGTCGCACCATGAATCGAGGGCAGCTCCACATTGCCACGTCTCGCTCTGCCCCTAGGTTGCTGCTGGTTGCTCAACTTGTTTCCACCGAAGCCAAGCTTCGATGAACGGATCGAGGTCGCCGTCGAGCACGGAATCTGGGTTTCCGACCTCGTAGCCGGAGCGGAGATCCTTTACCTGCTGGTATGGAGCAAGGACATAGGACCGGATCTGGCTGCCCCAAGCAACGTCGCGCTGTTCACCGGCGAGCGCGTTTAGTTCGGCCGCACGCTCTTCTCGCTGGAGGGCCGCGAGTTTCGCCGCCAACATCTTCATGGCGCTGTCTTTGTTCTGATGCTGACTTCGTTCGTTTTGGCACGCCGCTACAACACCGGTAGGGAGGTGGGTAATGCGCACGGCCGAGTCGGTGACGTTGACGTGCTGGCCCCCAGCGCCCGAAGATCGATAGGTATCGATGCGGAGGTCCTTTTCGTCGATGTCGACCTCGTCGGAAGCTTCTTCGAAGAACGGAACCACCTTGAGGGCAGCGAACGATGTCTGACGGCGAGCATTGGCGTCGAACGGCGAGATTCGTACAAGGCGGTGCACACCGCGCTCGGCTTGCAGATACCCGAACGCGTATCGGCCTCGCACGGTAAAGGTAACCGATGAGATGCCTGCTTCTTGGCCCTCGGTGAGCTCCTGGAGCTCAACATCTAGGCCTCGTTTGTCGGCCCAGCGCAGATACATACGGAGCAACATCTCAGCCCAGTCCTGGGCGTCGGTTCCGCCCGCGCCGGAGTTGATGTCGCAGACCGCGTCGTGTTCGTCATGTTCACCAGACAGCAGCGACCGTAACTCGACCGCATCGAAGCGTTCGCTGAGATCGGCGACGAGGGCCACGATTTCGGCCTCTTGGGAGTCATCGCCTTCTTCGGCTGCAAGTTCGTACAACACCTCGACGTTCTCGAGGTCGTCGTTGAGTCGAATGCACACGTCGAGGTCATCCTGAAGTTCGCGAAGTTCGGTTGTGACCTTACGAGCCTTATCGGGATCGTCCCACAGATCGGGGCGCGACGCGTCGGACTCAAGTTGAACCACGCGATCTCGCGCGTAGTCGATGCGCAGGTAGCCCTCGGCCTGGTCGAGACGTTCGCTCAACTCCGAGAACGTATCGGCGTAGTCCTTCACTTATCAGCCAGCCTTGCCATGACACTGCTTGTATTTCTTGCCGCTACCGCAGTGGCACGGCTCGTTTCGGCCGATCTTCTCAGCAGCCGACTTCACCACAGGCGTACGCGATCGTTGCCGAGAAGCAGCCGGAGCCGACGGCAGCTGGGCAGATGTCGAAGCAGTCGGCGCGTGTTCTTGGGAATCGGCGGGACCCGACTCTTGAACATCGGTGGCCTTCGGCGCTGGTTCGTTGACAACGACCTGCACGTGCATGACGTACTTGACGAAGTCGCGCGAGATCGTGTCGACCATCTCGCCGAACATTACGAAACCCTCTCGCTGCCACTCGGTGAGCGGATCGCGTTGGCCCATGGCCCGAAGGTTGATGCCTTCTTTGAGGTAGTCCATCTCGTAGAGGTGTTCGCGCCAGCGCTGATCGATGATGCGCAACATCACCTGGCGCTCGACCTCGCGCATGGTCGCTTCGCCGAGTTCGGTTTCGCGTTGTATGTAACGCTCCTCA
Organism: uncultured Acidimicrobiales bacterium; assembly: GCA_964569385.1. Lineage (GTDB taxonomy): Bacteria > Actinomycetota > Acidimicrobiia > Acidimicrobiales > Poriferisodalaceae > JAADHX01. The sequence goes on along the minus strand of CAZMUM010000010.1, from coordinate 73,010 downwards.
CCCTCGCTGATCAGCACCGAAATGACGTCGTCGACCTGCGTGAACTCACCGAGCTGTTCGACTGTTACCTCGGTAGGCCAGGTGGCGCTCAGGTCGATAACAAGAGCTTCGAGATCCCACTCCTCTTCGACATCGGACACACAGTGCGCGGCGACCATAGCGTCGACCGCCTGCTCGAGGTATTCGAGGGCCTCGGCCCGAAGATCGGCTCCATCGAGGATCTGATCGCGCCTGGCATAGATGACCTTGCGCTGCTGGTTCATGACTTCGTCGTATTTGAGTACGTTCTTGCGAGTCTCGGCGTTGCGTTGCTCGACTGTGCTCTGGGCTCGCTCGATGGCGTTGGTGACCATCTTGGCCTCAATCGGCACATCGTCGGGGAGAGCCTTGCCCATCACCCAGTTCATTGCTCCGGTGGCAAACAGCCTCATCAGTTCGTCTTCGAGTGACAGGTAAAATCGGCTCTCGCCGGCATCGCCCTGACGCCCGGCACGACCACGCAACTGATTGTCGATGCGCCGCGAATCGTGGCGTTCGGTACCGAGCACGTACAACCCGCCAGCCTCGCGGACCTGATCGCCTTCGGCTTGGCATTGAGCCTCGAACGTCGGCAGCAGCTCGGCGTAGCGAGCTTGGCCCTCTTCGGTTGTTGAATCGAGATTCTCGGCACTGACCCTGGCCGACGCCATTCCCTCTGGGTTACCACCTAACTGGATGTCAACCCCGCGGCCAGCCATGTTGGTCGCCACCGTTACCGCACCCATACGACCGGCCTGAACAATGATGTCGGCCTCACGATGGTGTTGTTTGGCGTTGAGAACCTCATGGCGGATACCGCGCTTGTGCAGGATGTCGCCTAGTTCTTCGCTCTTGGCAACCGAGACAGTTCCGACCAGCACCGGCTGGCCCGTCTCGATCCGCTGTTCGATATCGTCGGCCACGGCTTGATACTTGGCGTGTTCGGACTTAAAGATGAGGTCGGCTTGATCGAGTCGGGCGAGGTCGCGGTTAGTCGGGATGGGCACTACATCCATGCCGTATGTGTTTGAGAACTCAGCCGCCTCGGTAGTGGCTGTGCCGGTCATTCCCGAGATCTTGTCGTACAGCCTGAAGTAGTTCTGAAGAGTGATGGTGGCGAGAGTCTGGTTCTCTTCTTTGATTTTCACCCCTTCTTTGGCCTCTACGGCCTGGTGAAGACCTTCGCTCCAGCGACGTCCGTCGAGGATGCGACCAGTGAACTCGTCGACGATCTTTACCTCACCGCGTTGAATTACATAATCCTTGTCGCGCCGGTACAACTCCTTGGCCCGCAACGCAGCGCTCATTTGGTGAACAAGGTTCGACGACACCTGGTCGTACAAGTTGTCGACTCCGAGGCGCTGTTCGACCTTCTCGATGCCGGGTTCTAGGGCCGAGACGATCCGCTTTTCCTCGTCGACCTCGTAGTCGATGTCGCGTCTTAGATGCTGAACTATCTCGGCGAATGTCACGTACAACTTGGCCGCTTCGGCCATGCGTCCTGAGATGATCAGCGGGGTACGAGCCTCGTCGATGAGGATCGAGTCGACCTCGTCGACGATCGCATAGTTGTGGCCCCGCTGAACCTGGGCACCACGGTTCTGGGCCATGTTGTCGCGCAAGTAATCGAAGCCGAACTCGTTGTTGGTTCCGTAGGTGACATCGGCTGCGTACTGCGCCCGTTTGTATTCCGCTCCATCACGCCCGGGAATGATGAGGCCGATGTCGAGCCCCAAGAATTGGTGAACCGCGCCCATCCACTCGGAGTCGCGGGTCACGAGGTAATCGTTCACCGAAATGACATGCACACCGTCGCCAGACAGACCGTTGAGGTACACGGGCAGCGTCGAAACAAGCGTCTTGCCCTCGCCGGTCTTCATCTCGGCTACCCAGCCGAAGTGAAGGGCAGCTCCGCCCATGAGTTGCACGGGATAGTGGCGTTGCCCGAGTATGCGAATTCCGGCCTCGCGCACCACCGCAAAGGCTTCGACAAGAATGTCGTCGAGATCCTCACCCTTTTCGAGACGGCTACGGAACTCGTCGGTCTTGGCCCGAAGTTCGGCGTCAGTGAGCTTCTGGGTCGCGGGTTCGAGCGCGTCGATATCGGGAACTATGCCCTGAAGCGCTCGTAGCTTTTTGCCTTCACCGGCGCGAAGGATCTTCGAAAATAACGACATCGAGCCAAGGGTATCGGCGCACCCAGAAGAACTGGGGTAGGGCTGCGATTACTCGATCAACTGGCCTCTTCGATGAGGCCAAGCGTGTGATCGTCGCGTTTGTAAACCACACCGCAACGCCCAGTCTCGACATTGTGAAACAAGAAGAACGGGTGGTCAAGAAGCTGCATTCGCAACGCCGCCGCCTCTGGGGTCATGTTCATGAGATCGAACGACTTGCGTTTCATGATGACAAGCTCGGTTAGATCGGCTGCTGGAAGCTCATCGACATCTTCTTCGCCAACATCCGCGCCAGCAACCGCGTCGAGAGCCTGAAGGGCCTCGTCGGCACCGCGCGACAATAGCTGGCGGGAATCGTCGCGATGCGGGTTGGGCCGGCGTCGCTTTACAACCTGAGTCTTCAGCTTGCGTAGCTGCTTTTCGAGCTTAGAAACAGCCCGATCGAGAGCCTGGTGTTGATCGGACCCAGAGACCTTGCACCGAATGTGATGACCATGGCCTTCGAGCGTCACCTCGATCTGTTCCTTGTCGGAGATCCGAGGGTTTTTCTCTGCTCGGAACACGACTGCGGCACGGTCGAGCCCAAAGACGAATCTATCTAGATTTCCAATCTTTGATCTCACAGCTTCCTGAACATCGCCAGGAACTTCGACATTGCGACCCGAGATCGTCACATCCACAGACAGACTCCTTAGTGCTAGAAGTGTTCTAGTTATGTTGCACTCATCTTAGATCCTGGCAACCATCGGCGCGGCATTTACTTGGCCGCGAGATTCCGCGACCACGGTGAGAACGCGAACATGAACAGATTCGGCGCCGGTCAAACCAAGTAGCGATACCGCCGACCAGACCGTGGTGCCGGTGGTATGGACGTCGTCGAGTACCAGGACTCTCAGGCCAGACGCCCGCGCAATCGTTTCCAGATTGGGCCCTTTGAGCCGAGCATGGCGCGACTTGCCTGTCTGGTTTTGTTGGTCGGCGCGTCGAAACGCTCGCCTGACCGGACGCCCCAACAGCCGGCCGACCTCGCGAGCAAGCACCTGACCCTGGTCGTGGCCTCGTAGTTTTCGGCCAGACCGCGACGCGGGAACCCAAGTAATGACGTCGATTTCGTCGGGGCTCACAGAAGCAAGCCCGGCGGCCCACCAGCGCAACATGGTCTTGCCCCACGGCTGTTTAGCTTCTGCGATCAGTGCTCTGGCTACATCGCCGTACTCGGCAAGACCAAACGCGGAGACCGCTCCTTGGACACGCATCGGAGCCGCGGGTCGCAATCGGGCGACACAGACCGGGCACGGATAACCGGCATCGGATTGACATCCGGGACAGACGCGACGCAGAAGCACAACTTGAACCTACTGATGAGGTGTGACGGCCAGAATCGAGACACCGATCTTGACAGTGCAAGGATCGTGGTTCACGATAGATGCCACAACCAAAGGGAGCCACCATGACTGCTGTTGAGAACCCCTACCTGACCGGCAACTTCGCACCCGTCACCGAAGAGGTCACGGCCACCGATCTTAAGGTCGACGGCACCATCCCAGCCGAACTCGATGGTCGCTACATCCGCAATGGTCCAAACCCCGCTGGCGAAACCGACCCAGACAACTTCCACTGGTTCACCGGCGACGGCATGGTGCACGGTGTCAGGCTTCGCGGTGGTAAGGCCGAGTGGTATCGCAATCGTTATGTCAGGGGCCCAGGGACATCGGCGGCACTAGGCGTAGACCCGTTGCCCGATCCCTTCGGTGGCGAACGCGGCCTCGGATCGCCCAATACCAACGTAATCGGCCACGCCGGAAGAACTTTCGCCATCGTCGAAGCTGGCGGAATTCCCATGGAACTCGACTACGAGCTCAACACGCTGAGCTACTGCGACTTCGACGGCACACTCCCCTACGGTTTTTCGGCTCACCCCCACCTCGAAGTATCGACAGGCGAGCTTCACACAGTTGCCTACTACTGGGGCTGGGGTAACCAGGTTCAATACATTCGCAGCGGGCCAGACGGCAAGGTTCTTAAGACCATCGATGTACCCACCACTGGGTCGCCAATGATTCACGACATGGCGTTCACCGACCGTTACATCCTCATCCTCGACCTTCCCTGCGTCTTTGACCTTGATGTAGCCATGGCAGGAGCCTCGCTCCCGTATCGGTGGCAAGAGGACTACCCCGCCCGGATTGGACTCCTTCCCCGCGACGGTGGTGCTGACGACGTCGTGTGGTGCGAAATCGACTCGTGTTACATCTTCCACCCGATGAACGCCTACGACGACGCCGACGGCAACGTGGTTCTCGACGCCATTCGTCACCCAAAGATGTTCGCCACCGAGGTAACCGGACCAAACGAGGGTGTCCCCGTGCTCGAACGGTGGACTCTCAACTCCACTACAGGCCGCTCGTCCCAGACCAACGTCTCTGAGATTGGCCAAGAGTTCCCGCGGTTGAACGAAGCCAACTTCGGCAAGCCATATCGGTACGGCTACACCGTCGCCGCTAGCGAGCGCCTCGATCCCTCTGCCTTGCTCAAACACGACATGGACTCCGGCGAGGTGCTCAGGCACGACGTATCCGGGCGACAGCACCTCGAACCGGTATTCGTTGGGCGCGACGGCGCCACCGCCGAGGACGACGGCTGGATCATGGCATACGCGTACAACGTCGAAGCAAACTCAAGCGAAGTAGTCATCATCGACGCCCAAGACTTCGCCGCTGACCCGATCGCCACCATCACCCTCCCCCAGCGCGTCCCCTTCGGTTTCCACGGCAACTGGGTCCCCGACTGAAACGAAAAACCTCTACTGAAACGAAAAACCTCTCCTGACACCGGGAAACGGTCACGGGCGTACGTTTCCCGGTGACAGGTAGGTCTGACCTGCGTATGAGCGATACCGCCGCGACCACGGTCGCTAACCGGGGTTTCACCCTCACTTCGTTCAGGCAAAACCCCGCAACGACAACTGTGTCGCGAACTAGCAGCTAGTAGCGGTAGTGAGCGGGTTTGTAGGGTCCGTCGGCCGAGATGCCTAAGTAGCTGGCCTGTTCGTCGCTAAGCCTTGTGAGCTTTACACCGAGTTTGTCGAGGTGCAGACGGGCCACTTCTTCGTCGAGGTGCTTCGGTAGGAGGTAAACCTTGTTCTCGAGCTCGTCGGAGTTGGCGTGTAGCTCCATCTGGGCCAGCACCTGGTTGGTGAAGCTCATCGACATCACAAAACTCGGGTGGCCGGTGGCACAACCGAGGTTCATCAGACGACCCTCGGCTAGCACGATGATCGAGTTACCGGACGGGAACACGAACTCGTCGACCTGAGGCTTGATGTTTCGGCGCTGGACATCACTCATGGCCTCAAGCCCAGCCATGTCGAGCTCGTTGTCGAAGTGACCTATGTTGGAAACAATGGCGTTGTGCTTCATCTTCGACATCAGCTCGGCTGAAATGACGTCTTTGTTGCCGGTAGTGGTCACGAAAATGTCGATTTCGCCAACGACGTTCTCGATACGATCGACCGAGAACCCTTCCATCGCGGCCTGAAGCGCGTTGATGGGGTCGATCTCAGAAACAATGACTCTGGCACCCTGGCCGCGAAGCGCTTGGGCACATCCCTTGCCAACGTCGCCGTAACCAGCAACAAAAGCAACCTTGCCGCCAATCATTACGTCGGTGGCGCGGTTGAGACCATCAATAAGTGAGTGGCGACAGCCATAGAGGTTGTCGAACTTCGACTTGGTAACGGAGTCGTTGACGTTGTAGGCCGGGAAGACAAGCTCGCCGGTCTCGACCATCTCGTACAGACGATGAACACCGGTGGTTGTCTCTTCGGACACACCTTGAATGCCATCACGCATAGCCACAAAGTCGATTGGGTTCTCGGCCGCGATCTTGTGAAGAAGTTTGTAGATCTCTTCTTCGTCGGGCGAATCGGCGCTGTTTGGAGCCGGAACTTCGCCCGCAAGCTGGTACTTGGCGCCGAGCAGTACGAACATGGTGGCGTCGCCGCCATCGTCGAGAATCAGACTCGGCCCACTGGCACCTGGCCAACGAAGAGCTTGTTCGGTGCACCACCAGTATTCCTCAAGTGATTCACCCTTCCAGGCGTAGACAGGAGTGCCCCGAGGCGAGTCGACACTGCCCTCGCGCCCAACTGCCACCGCGGCGGCAGCTTCGTCTTGGGTCGAGAAAATGTTGCAGCTGACCCACCGCACATCGGCGCCGATGTCGACCAGGGTTTCGATGAGGACTGCCGTCTGGACCGTCATGTGCAGCGACCCCATGATGCGGGCCCCAGCTAGAGGTTTGCTGTCGTAGTAACGAGCGCGTAGCTCCATGAGGCCTGGCATCTCAACCTCGGCGAGGTCGATCTGCTTACGGCCGGCCGCGGCCAAGTCGAGGTCGGCAACCTTGTAGTCGCTGGCCGTTAACACGGCAGGAAGTTCGGACATAGTTATCTCCACAAGTGTGTTGGTTGGTTTGAAGTCGGCACCCGGGCGTCTGCCCTTAGACCAAGACATCGCAACGATGCCAATCCGCGACCAACAGGTGTGGAGTGCCAGTGCTCAGACTAACGAATCGGCACGCCGAATATTCGCATCGTCGACGTAGCAGCTCGCTCATCCCTAGTCGAGCGGTGGTCTAAGGGGTCTAGCGAGTAGATGCGCTGAAAGTTGGTTCGATCCCAGCGTCGGCGGCCTTGGTGGTGAGGCGGCCGAGTTCGTCTGAGTCGATCGAGATGGCTTCGTCGATGAGCATGATCGGTATGTCTTGATCGATCTCGTACACCCGCGATAGGCGAGGGTTGAGCAACTTCGATTCATCTTCGAAATAAAAGAGCGGACCCTTGTCTTCTGGGCAGGCGAGAATCTCAAGAAGTTTCGGGTCTAGAGCCACAACGTCTCCTGTGTGTTTGGTCCGATTCGCCGCAATCTTGATACGGCAACGCTTCAGGCTAGCGGCCCACACACCCGTCTATAGGAACCTCACCTAATGGCCAAAATGGGCCGTGACCTCCGCAACCCGAGCATCGACATCGGTCTGGGTCGCGGCCTCGAGGTTGAGTCGAAGAAGGGGCTCGGTGTTAGACGGGCGGAGGTTGAACCACCATTGGCCCATATCGACCGTGAGACCATCGAGGCGGTCCTGGTTCGCGTCTGAGTAGACCTCAGCAACACGCTCGATCACGGCAAGGGCGTCTTCGACCTTGGTGTTTATCTCACCTGATGCCACGTATCGGTCGAGCGGGGCAATGATGCTCGACAACGGGCCATCGGTGACGCACAGTTGTTCGAGAATGAACATCGTGGCGATCAGTCCAGAGTCGGCCCTGAAGTTGTCGCGGAAGTAGTAGTGGCCCGAGTGCTCGCCACCGAAAGCCGCACCGGACTCGGCCATCACGGCCTTGATGTATGAGTGGCCGACCTTCGTGCGCACAGGCGTACCGCCGCTTTCGACAATTACTTCGGCGGTCGACTTAGAACAGATCAAGTTGTGGATGATGGGCCCAGGCCCAGTTTGGGCCAGAACCGATTGCGCAACCATGGCCGTTGTGAGTGATCCCGAGATTGGCTGCGCCTTCTCATCGACCAAGAAGACTCGGTCGGCGTCGCCATCGAAAGCCAGCCCGATATCGGCACCAGTCTCGAGCACTCTGGCCTGGAGATCGACAAGGTTCTCGGGCTTGAGTGGATCGGCTGGGTGATTCGGAAACGTTCCGTCGAGCTCTTGATACAGAATCTCGATGTCGAACGGAAGCTCGTCGAACACCGCAGGAACAACATGACCACCCATGCCGTTGGCCGTATCGGCGACAATTTTCAAGGGCCGCAACTTCGACCGGTCAACGAAAGAGAGAACGTGGTTCACAAACGCTGGCAGTAGGTCGACTGAGCGTGATGTTCCCTGCCCGGTGGCCTCGACTCCCGCTGCTGCCATGGTCTTGATGTCGCCAAGGCCGGAGTCGCCACCTATCGGTTTGGCTCCAGCCCCACACAACTTGATGCCGTTGTAGCCGGCCGGATTGTGCGAAGCGGTAAACATCGCACCGGGACGATCGAGGTGACCAGCCGCGAAATACAACATGTCAGTGGAGGCCAGTCCGATGTCGACAACGTTGACGCCTTGAGACATGGCACCGTCGGCGAACGCAGCCGCGAACTCAACGCCATCGGGGCGCATGTCTCTGGCCACGATGATTTCGGGGGATGCGACAAACCTGGCGAACGCAGCGCCAATACCACGGCACATCGCGGCATCGATCTGATCGGGGACTGTGCCCCGAATGTCGTAAGCCTTGACGACCAGGTCGAGGCGATCCATAGCAATTGGAGAAGTCGAACTCATTAGGTCCTCAGGATAGGAAGCGGTTCATCGCCACTGGTCGGCCGTTCGCTCTTTGGCTTCACCAATGTCGTATTCCCCCTGCGCCGACCAGCGCCGCACTCGGAACACATCACGAATCATGGCTAGCGTGTCAGCCAAGAAGCTGACCGTCGAATCATCGATATTGTCGAGAACGACCGGCAACTCGACAAGGGCGAAGCGGTATCGCTCGGCCAGGTGCAACAACTCGACGTCGAAGGCGAAACCGTCGATCCGAGCCAACGAGAACAACAGATCGGCCGCGTCGCTGCGGAACCCCTTCAGACCAGACTGGGTATCGCGATACTGACCTAACAACACAACGTGGGTAAACACGTTGAATACCAACGAGCCGAGCTCGCGCAGCCTTGGCGCACCTCGGACAGTGGTGGTTTTGTTGTGCCGACGTGACCCGACGACAACATCGGCCCCAGCTTCGATGGCCTCCAGTACGTCGAGTAACTGGTGCGGTGGATAAGCGAGATCGACATCGGTGAAGATCCGCGCCCGGCCATTGGCAGCCAACATCCCGGCCCGGACAGCGCCACCCTTACCCTGGTTCTCCGCTAGCTCGACAACAAGATCAGCGCCGGCATCGCGCGCTGCCTGGGCTGTGCCGTCGCCAGAGCCATCGTCGACCACAACGATCTGCAGATCACCTTCGAGTTCTGAAAGTTCGCGCCTAAGCCGCGCTACTGAATCAGCCACTAAGCCAGCAGCCCGATATGCGGGAAGGACCACCGACAGTCGAACCACTCCTGGTGCTGAGCCTCGATCTCGAGTCGGGATCTGCTCGGCTCGGACCGCTGCGAACAGGACGCGCCGATAGCGAAGCAGACGTACCAAAGCCGCGGCACCAACGGCGAGAGCCTTCACTAGCAGAAGGGTCGAAACGCTGGTGTCGAAGATGAGATCGGCCGCGGCGACGATGGCGACGTCGACAACAACCGCCGGCGCGACCGCTGTAACGAAGCCCAAGACGTTGTGATCGACGAGCGCGTGAGAGTCGTCGGCAAAGGTCACGACCCGGTGCACGCCGAACGACACAATCGACGCCACCCCGACGGCGACGAGATCAGCCAACAGCCATGGCCATGATCGTCCGTTGGCTAGGGCCACCAGAATGGCAACGTCGACTGTCGTGACTGCTAGGCCAACAGCAAGGAAACGCCGCAGTCGACGCTTCACGTCACCTGCGGTGGATCTGAGTCGTCAACATCGGAGCCAGCGTGGAGATCGGAATCATGATCAACATAGGTATCTGGCCGGGCTTCGAACGGGCTTGATTCGTCGGCTGGCTCGGCCACTGGCTCAGATGACATGTCACCCAGTGGTTCGATAGGCATAAAGGCGGTACCCAGTATGTCGACCGACGCGCTTCCGCCAAGGGCATTGCTGGCTTCGTAGCTGGTGTCTCGGCCCCAGAACGCAGGATCGGGATCGTCGTGTTCATTGCGCCGAGCGAACGGGTCGAATCGGCTGAGGCCCCACAACATAGCCACACCGGCCAGCGTCATGCCGTAGCCGGCGTATTCGACGGCGGTGTCCTTGTACTCGAGAACAACCTCGGTGTCGGTGGGCACCACCACCATGTAGTTAGGGGTCGATCGGTAGATGTCGCGGGCGCCGCTGGCTACGGTCCAGTTAGGAAAGTAGGAGACCTTTACGAGAACCGGAACTCCGATCTGGTCGACAGAGAACGAGACTCGATCGTCCTCGAGCACCACATTGCTGACCACAATAGGTTCGATCGCGTGACGAGGTGCCGGCTCGGCTGTCAACGGTTCGGACCCGCTGATGAGCCCGACCCTCGCCCATGACGATGGGCCATCGTCGACCAGCAACACCTCGCGGGCTTCGGCGTCGTTGAACCATGCCACCGACGGGTCGGTCCAGGCCCGACCGGCGTGGCCAATACCTTCGACCACGACGGGCTCGAAAGCCAACGACTCGACCAAGGTGGTGCCCACAACGTCGTAGATGGTCCAACCGTCGCTCTGCGCGATCGGGATGAGGTCGTCTGGCCGGGTCGCGGCTTCGCGAATAGCCGTGTCGGAGAACGCCATGTAGTACTTCACGCCGGACAGACGCATGTGATCAATACCGGCCCCGATATCGAAATCGGAGTAAGGAAGATCGCGCATTGGTCGCGATGGGTCTTGGGAGAGTTCGGATTGCATCAAGAAGTGAGGAGCCACCGAGGCCGTCGACTCGAAGTACAGACCCTCCATCGATTGGATGCAACCGTCGGTCCAGTGAGGCAACAACATCGGAGCCATCGGTGTGCCGTAACGGTCGAGGTGGTCGCGACCGAACTCCCACATAGCCCGTCCGCAGCCGTAGTCGGCGCCAACGTTGTCCATAGTGGTCATGAGGTTAAAGTATTCGGGGTAGGCGGGCTTGCGTTCGTAACCCGAGAAGTTCCAGTTGGCCCAGCTCGAGACGAAGTTGCGGTCATCGGAGGAAACTCGCAGAGGCCCCCACGCGTAACCTCCGTCTTCGGTGTTGTTGCCACCAGGCAGCAAACCAAGGTGCAGGCTCGTGTAGCCGTAACCCAGACCGAACACCAGAAGCGGCATGGCCAAGACCGCGTATCGATAGGCACTCTTGCCCTGAGGGTGATGCGCCCAGGCCCGCTCAAGTTCCTTGCCGATCGCTCGGCAAACCAACCAGACTCCACAAGCAGCCAACAGGTACAGACTGAGATACCAGAATCCTAAGAATCGGGCGTTCCAAAGGCGATCTTGGGGCCAGTGAACAAACGCCATAGCGCTTGTGAAAGCCACGACGGTCCACGTCATAGCCATGCGATTCCAGAAGATCACCCCAGCAACGGCACCGATAGCCGCCAGCGCCAGGAGCCAAGTTGTGGCGAGGTACGTGCCGCCACTCAACTGCTCGGGCGAGAACAGGTTTTCGCGTACCTGGGTGAGCTTTTCCCAACCCATGTCGTTCAGGTAGTCACGGCGGGCCAGGAACGGGAATAGCCAAAAGCCAGAGAGCAAGACTCCAGCAACGCCAGCGGTTAGCGCAAACCAGGAGCGCTTCAGATCGACCGCTAAGAGAAGCACCACCACGATCGCAACCGCAACAAGTCGCGGCACCGCCGATTGGGTGGTGTTGAACGTGGCGACCACAGATGCAATCGCGGCCGCAGACAGCAGCGCGGTCTGGCCGACACCAACCAGGCGCGGTAGACGATGGTAGGAGCGCACCGCAACAATTGCGACGGCGGCTACGACTGCGAACGCCAGCGGAATGAGATGGGAGGTAGCTGTTGCGGCCAAGAGGACCGCGGCCCAAACGCGGTGAGTGCCTTCGTCGATACCACGAATAAAGAAGCCGAGGAACAGCAGTGCAAACGACAGGCTCAACGAAAATGCGAACTCGCCAGCCAGTGTCGACGCAATGTTGCCCCCGTAGATCGTGAAGTTGAACTCAAACACGTACAACAGGCCAGCTACCGACATCAGTGCCGGAGCTGGATAAGGCAGCCTGGCCATTCGACCAAGCACGTATGACGAAATCGGGATGGTCACAACCCCAGAGACCGCGACGAGTTTGAAGGCGATTCCGTAGGGCAGTACTACATCCACGAGCACGATCAGCAGGTACGGGAGAATCATGTAGAAGTGCAGGGCCGGAAAGCCGCCATACCAGTCCATGGTCCAGCCCCGGATAGATCCGTTGCTCAGCAGGCTGTCGCGTAGGTAGGCCGGACCCCATACGTGGGCACCCATGTCGCCGCCAGCGGGCGTAGTGTCCATGAGGATCTTGCTCGGGTGCAAACGCCAGAAAACCAAGCCGGCCGCGAGGGTCACGACCACGAACGTGACCCACGACGTCAACGGCGCAGAACGGACCCGCTCAACGCGACGCTTCAGCCGGCCGCTACTTGCAGCATTGCGCAACTCCGCCGCGGGATCGCCAGAGTCCGCATCAGTTTGAAGATCTATTGGCACACCGTTGTTGTCGTCAGATAGCAGCTCCATGAGAGGACTATGATCGCATCCAAAACACCTCAACACGGCGCGCGTTGACCAACTTCATCGCGACTTCATGAACAGGGGCGTTGTCGGACTCCAACAATGCGGCCCACTCCAGGGTCTAACGACGGGCGGTGGTCGCGATCTGGGCAAGAGCTCCGGCCTTGTCGGTGGCATGCCCGTCGACGGCCCATTCGCGCCGGTCACATGACGAACAGCACACCATTGTGACTGGTGCGGTGGGAGTACACATGTGGATAGCCACCATTGGACGAGAGCACATCGAGCAGTTCTTGGTGTCGAACGACATAAGCCGCACACCTGTCTGGTCACCAAGAGTGGGCAACCCTACACGTCAACCACTCTTTGTGGTGATAGGGTCAGAATCGGCACTCTATGTGAATATGTGAGGCCCAGTGCAGACAAATACCACTCAATGTGATATTTCATCCAATCGCCAGATAGACGCCGATGCTGTTGAAGCCGGCGTGCGTGGCAATTGCGCTGCTAATGCGACCTGTTCGATGGACCTGCCAGCCAAGTAGTACACCGAACGCGAATAGCCCAGGCGCTTGAAGAAGTTGAAAATGCGAAGCCGTGAACAGAATCGCAGTAACTCCGATGGCTCGCCATGCGGGCTCGGTCTGCTCAAGTGAGCCCTGGACCAACCCGCGATAGAACAACTCTTCAGCTATCGGAGCCCCAACGACTGCCATCAGAACCAGCAGCATCACACTGCCGCCGGAGAACTGGGCCGCTAATTCTTCAGCTGCGTCAAGCTCGATGTCGAACAACCAGACAAAGGGCGCATAAGCCACGATGATCACGATCTGGGCCAAAACACCGACACCGAACGCGACAGCGATCTCGCCATATTTGACATCGCCCAACCGCAGGGCCCGCACCGGATCCCTGTCAATCGAGGCCACCAGATACGCACCACCAAGCAGGCCGAGCTGTAGCGGCAGGGTCACCGCGAAAACCTCTGGACCGGTTAGGTCACTGAAAGCCTGACCACTCTCGACCACGACGGCCGCCGCAACGCCAGATAGCACAACCACCGAGGCGGTCCAGACCAACAGAGCGAGCGGCAACGTCCGCCCCGGACGAAGCGGAAGATCAGCGGATTCGGCGGGCAGCTCTTCCACGAAGCTATCCCTGATCCGCGTGCGTAGATCTAGTGCTTACTGGGGTAGTGCTCACTGGGGAGGGGTTACGCAGTCACGTCGGCATGGGCGGGGGTGTTGGCACGCTGATCATCAAGTGACCAACCAAGCGGCGGAGAAAACCGATCGGCGTGAATTGAGCAAAGCTCAAGGATGTTTGGGTTGGCCACTGGCCGCAGCATCCCAAGAACAACGTGACGGTCTGAATACTCGAACAACAACACCGATTCGGCGTCTCGCGAACACATCGGGCGAGAACAGCTTCGGTGGAGTTCGACAAATGTCATAACACTTACGGTACCCGGCCTGAACGCAAGGATCGGCACCCAGCCCCGTACCATGTTCGCATGGCAGGAGAATCTCAGAACCCTGGTGATCCGAACGACTCCACTAAGCGCGGTCGCGAAGGTGGGTTCCCGCGCTGGTCGTTATGGATCCTCGTAGCTCTTGTCGGGGCCACGTTCATCGTGCCGCCACTCCTCGACTCAGACGACTCAGAAGACGTCACATACACGCAGTACCTGCAAGAAGTCGACGATGGTCGCGTCGACTCGGTGATCATCAACAACAACAACGGCAAGATTACCGCCACCCTGCAAGACGAAACCAAGATCGCAGCCGCTGGGCCCGTCGAACAGCTTCCCAGCCACATCGAACTACTCGAAGATCGAAACGTAGTAATTGAGTTCGACACCCCGACCACCAACTTCATACTGCAAATGCTGCCGTTGTTGTTACCCGTTGGTTTGCTCATCGGATTCTTCGTTTGGATGCAACGCCGGGCTCAAGGTCAAATGGGCGGCATTATGTCCATTGGTCGCAGCAAGGCCAAGACATACACCACCGAACGACCCGCAACCACGTTCGACGACATCGCCGGATACGAGGGCGTCAAACAAGAGATCAGCGAGATAGTCGACTTTCTAAAAAACCCCGAGCGTTACGCCGATATCGGTGCTCGAATTCCTAAGGGAGTTCTGCTCGTGGGCCCTCCAGGTACCGGCAAAACACTGATTGCCAGGGCCGTAGCTGGAGAGGCCGGCGTCCCGTTCTTGTCGGTAACTGGTTCGGACTTCATGGAGATGTTCGTCGGCGTTGGAGCCAGCCGAGTGCGCGACCTATTCGAAAGCGCGCGCAAGCTTGGCAAGGCCATTATCTTCATCGACGAGATCGACTCAATCGGGCGCAAACGTGGTGCCGGGATGGGTGGCGGACACGACGAACGCGAACAAACACTAAACCAGATGTTGGCCGAGATGGATGGTTTCGAGGCCACAGAAGGCATCGTCATGTTGGCCGCGACCAACCGACCAGACGTCCTTGACCCGGCGCTGCTTCGCCCCGGCCGTTTCGACCGCCAAGTTGTCGTGCCGCTTCCAGAACGCGAAGAGCGTCTTGCGATACTGAAGGTTCACGCCGCCGATAAACGAATGAGCGCCGACCTCGATCTCAACACCATGGCTAAGGGTACGCCTGGCATGTCGGGCGCAGACCTCGCCAACCTGGTGAACGAAGCTGCACTTCACGCGGTCAGACGCAGTGCTCAAGAGATCGAAGCCATCGATTTCGAAAACGCACGCGACCGGGTCCTAATGGGTCAACGACGCGAGTCGGTAGCCATGAGCGACCACGAAAGAGAGCTCACCGCATACCACGAAGCGGGGCACGCACTGCTGGCTACAGTGCTTCAAGAAGCCGATCCGGTACACAAGGTAACGATCCTTCCCACCGGCCAAGCTCTGGGTGTCACCCAAACAATGCCCCAGGAGCAACACTCCTATTCCGCCACCTACATCGAAGATCGCCTAGCGATGCTCATGGGTGGCCGAATGGCCGAAGAGCTTATCTATGGGGTCACCTCAACGGGGGCGGCCAACGACCTCATGACCGCAACCGAAATGGCCCGAAAGATGGTACGCGAGTGGGGCATGAGCGAACGGCTCGGCCCGATGGCTTGGGGTTCAAACGATCAGGTGTTCCTCGGCGACGGGCTCATGTCCACACGCGACTACGGCGACGACACAGCCACGGTCATCGACGAGGAAGTCGAACGAATCTTACGCGAACAAGAAGACCGGGCCCGTCGCGTTCTCAAAGAACACCACAAGTCGCTCCACGAACTCGCCGCCGCCCTCCTAGAGCGCGAGACCATTACCGGCGAGGAAGTTCAGGCCATCGCCCTGGCCAACAACCCGGCTGCTGCGACGCCTGCCGAAACCTAAGTTCTGGGCACCTTGAACCTCAGTGGGTCGCCACGTCTGGACCTCTTGGGCTAGCGCTAACCGTCGCCGGCTAGTCGGTTACGGGCCGCTTCCATGGCGGCCCACAACTCAGTAGTTGGCGGGTTGCCAAGAAACGCGGCCTCAACCGCGCCGTCTGGCCCGGCAATAATCATCGCTGGAACCGTGTCGATGTTGTAGCGCTCGTGCAACGCGGGGTCTGACTGCCAAGAGACCTCCTGAAGCCCAAGATCTGGTGCCACAAGGGTGCGGGCCTTTACCAGGGCCTCTTCGCAAGCCTCACAAGTTGCCGAGGAGAACACCACCGCTAGCCAGACAAGGTCGGTATGGTCGAAATCGATCCGATCCAGCTGTTGGGGTAAGGGCACGATCGATCCCTGCGTTGGTGCATCGGGTTGACGTCTACGCAACAATTCGGCCACGCCAAAGGCGACCAGCACAATAACGGCAGCGATTACAAGACGAGTCACACGTTCGGCCTTACCTCAGCGGTATAGCTGAAGTCAGTGCCACACCACGCTGACCCAGCCGTTCGGCTTGAACTCCCACAATCACACTGGCATCGGCGTCGACTAACAAGGCAAGCGTCGCAGTCGGGAACGGACGCACCACCGAGGCACCAGCGTCGATGGTGAGAATCTCGATGGCAGTTCCGTCGGTGCGGCCCAGTACAACATCGGCAGGAGTCGTTGTGGGGTTGTAGATGAGCACCGACGAGACGATCTCGAGGTCGGTATGGCCGATTGCAAGCCAGCTAGGCGAGCGTCTGGCGACAAGAGGCGTCACTGCTGAACCGTCTTGCGCCCTTAGATCCCTGACAATAACCGGGTCTGGCACTTCAACGAACTCAGGAGGCCCAGTAGTTGTAGTTGTGGTTGTGGTGGTAGTTGCTGGAACCGAGGTCGTGGTTGTCGATGTTGCGGTAGGCGGAGTCGTGGTAGTCGATCCGACAGTTTCGGCACCCTCAGCGGTCTCTGAACTGGTGTCGACCGTGATAGTGGTGGTCGTGGTTGGCACGGCGGTGGTAGTCGTGCTTGTCGTAGTTGTGGTTGGCACGCTGACCTCAACAAAGTCGACCACCAGCTCGATATCGACTCCGACTCCGACTCCGTTTGCCGATTCGACGACTAGCCCTACGGGCACCCCAGCGTCGACCTCGATACGGATACCATCCTCGATCGAGCCTGCGACTACGACCGGAATAACCAGGGTGTCCTTGGCGGCAACGGTTAGCCCAATCGGGTCACCGCCAGCGAAAGGAACGTCGCTGAAGGCAGCTACGTCGATCTCAGCGGCCAGCTCGTTGGGATTGTATACATGGAGCAATGCCCTTGTACCTGAGTCGAGCACAAGGGCTGGGTAGAACCACTGCGTGGCTGAAGCGCCGATTCCCAGGGCAACCTCAAAACCGAAGCGACCTTCTGATCCGCTGAACTCCTGAACTCGATCGACAATTACGCCTCCCGATCTCGCCACCAGACGCGTTGAGACCACATCGCGTCGACGTACGGCCTGGCCGATGTCGAGCGAGATGACCGATGCACCTGGCACAATCGCGGTTTGCAGGTCGGCGGCCACAAAGGGTCCAGACTCGGCTTCGGTGGCGAACACAATGTCGATAACTGCATCGTCTGGAAAGGGATTGAAGATCTGGATACGGTGCGCGGCGTCGCGCTGAGTGTCACCAGCGGCGACAATCCAATCAGTGGCCGCCGATGTTGCGCAGGCAGCCAGGTCGGTACCAAGGTCGGACGTGAGCTCGCGCGAAACCGCCAATGAGCTCCCGACCGCCTCCACCACGGCAGCAACTCGGTCATGACCAATCCGTTCGTCGATCTCAAGAGGCAATACTTCGCCCGGTCCGACATCGACCACAACCGTGACCGCTCGGGCGGACGGGCTGTAGTAAGTAACAACAACGTCGAGAACTTCTGCGCCAAGGTTCGAAAGAATCAAGGTGCCGTCGATCGAAGACGTGAACTCGCCTTGGTCGAGGGCAAGTGTTGGGCAAAACCAGGTGGAAGTCAGCCCGTTGTCGCCCGCAACAGGTTCTGGGATCAGGATTGGCGGTTGAACTTCGATCGCCTCTGGCTCGGGACCATCAATCTGGGTGTCGACAGCCACACCAGCTACCAGGGCCCCAACTATCGCGAGCCGAGCCGGCCAACGCCAAGCCCTCATGAGAGATCGCCGGACTCCGCAGCGGCGGTCGGCTCCTTAACGTCGGTGTTTTGGCGGAGCTTTCCTTCGGCCATTGCAATCCGGGCCACCACGACCCAAGCGATCCACTGAAGTAACAACATCCACCCATGGCCAGAAGGTGCCTCGTGGACCAGGGACGCTTGACCACCAGCAGGAACGTTCCACGCAGCAGCCCATCCACCGAACTCCGACGGATCGAGACGTTGGTCACCAACAGTGAGCGACCATGTGTCGGCATCGCCAACCGCGTTGATGATGGTGCCGGTTGTGACCTCGCCGGTGAATTGGGTTGGGCCATCGCTTCGGAGCAGAGTCGGAAACCATTCACCCGTCGCAGTTACGGCCAGCGTGGCGGCGTCGGAAACACCCAGAACAGGATTGTTGAGCGCCGTGACAGCTCGTACCGGCCGCCACTCGGTATTTTCGTAGACAATCACCGATGGGTCGGTCGCGATCCGCTTTAGGTCGAGTTGAGAGCCAAGTGTGTTGATGACGCTCGGGTCTATTTCGATGACTTCGGCCCCGGCAAACGACGGCGCGAGGGCCTGCGGGACGATCAAATATCGAACCGCGAACGGAGCCAAGAGCCGGCCGATGCGAGCGGTCTGGCCCTCGAAGCCGGCATCAAGAACGGCGAGCATCTCGTTGTCGGCAGTGGTTACGGGTGGTAGCCAGTTCGCCCGCACATCAGGAAGCCCGTCAAGTGAGGTAGTCACCCAAAGTCGCTCGTCGATCTGGCGGCCAGGCGCTGGCAATAGATCCCGTTCGCCAATCCACAGAACTCGATAGCTGCCTTCGGCGGGCTCAAGCGAGATGAATCGGAGGGCACCGCTTAGATCGGTTCCGGGAGCACCAAATGCGCCACCGTTGGCGGCCCCAACGGCAGGTCCGAGACTTGCGAGCAGCGCCAATACGCCAACCGCTATGGTAAATCGTCTGAGCCGAATCCCGAAGCGCGGAACATCGAGTTCGAATGCGGCGAAAGCTATACCTGCGGCCCATGCCAGCCCAACACCAGCTGGAACGAGCAAAAGATGAGCGTCGGGTAAGTCGATGCCAACGACGTCGTTAGTTGAGATCCACGCGGCTGCGTAGGACCCAAGAGCGATCGACCATGCTCGCGGAGCCCACGCAGCGCGCCAATCACGACCAAGCAGCAAGGCCAGCACCGCTATCCCCGGAAGACCAAAAAGCAACACCGAATCGCTCCAAGGGCCGACCGAGAAACGCATCAGATCGATTAGCTCAGAAGGTCCGCCGCGTTCTGGCCCCACAAGTATCTGCCAAGCCGCCGATGGGTCATCGCTGTATCGAAGCCACCACAGCGCGTGCAGGCCGCCGCCGATGGTCGACGACAGCACCGTCATAAACACGGCACGTAGTGGCAACAAGACGCTGCCCGTTAGCCCTGAGGCCACAACCAAAACCGCGGCCAAGGCGGGCGCCATCAACAGAACGAATGGCTCAAATGCTGCGACCACTGCCAGCAACAAACCGAGAGCGACCACCTGATGGGCCACACTGCGATCGGCCACACCGCGGCCAACTTCGCCGTGACGGTTTCCGTAGGGCGAGACTCCGATCAATCGCGCCAATCGAAGAACAATGAACGGCATGGTGCCGTACAACAACAACACGTCCCAGCGTCCGAGGGCTAGTGCGTCGTACGGAAGAGGCACCGCCGCGTACACAAGCGCAATCACCAACCGCCCGCGTCGCGAACCAAGAGGCCCGCCAAGGCGCCAACCACCAAACCATCCGAGTGGTATCAGGCCAACGATCAAAATCATCCGCAGGAGCCCGGTTGCACCCATAGACAGTGTTGATGCCAAACCAAGAAGGCCAACACCAGCCGGCGCGAACCCCGAGCTTCCCAGCCCTACGTCGCTCCAACTCGATCCGAACGAAGCCAAAAGAGTTCCGCTCGAAGGCATGGCGTCGAACTGTCCGAACGCAACCACACCACGGGTGATTAGGTGTCTGGCCCCGAATAGCAGAAACGCGGCGAGGCTCATCCAGACCGCCACAGCCATACGTCGCGGACCATCCGACATAGCGCCAGCAAGCTCGCGACCGCGCGCGGTGAGATCCTGGATGCGCGAACCTTCGCCGATCTGGCCCCGTAGGTACGAAGTGAATCGAGCGCTTCCCCGCACCTGAAGACGACGAATATCGCTGTCGCGAACGCGCCTAAGTTTCTTCAGCTTTCGGCGGCCAGCGAGGATCGCCGTCGATCGCTTAGCGTTCCACGTCCACGACCCGGCTACATCGCGGGCTTGCTCCCACCGTCCGGTGACTAACGAAAGGAGTAGCTCGCCTAGAGACCAGACAATCGCCTGCGGTAGCACCCTCAAGAGGTCGAGCCAGCCATAACTCTTCGATATCGTACGAAGACGATGGCGGCTCAACCGCTGCCTACGCCCGATGTCGGGACGACGGGAGCCAAGGGCCTCTAGATGACGAACCACAGCATCTGGGGCAACAATCACGCGGCCACCGACTACGTGGGCCCGCCAACATAGATCCACGTCTTCGCCGAGAAAATCGATGCCTGGGTCGAAGCCATCGATGGTGGCGAACAGGTCGGCGCGCACCAGAGTGGCTCCGCCCTGAATCGCGAAGGCGTCTCTGACCCGATCATGTTGCTGCTGGTCGAGCTCGCCAGGGTCGGCATAGGGTGCCTGCACACCAAGTTTGTCGACTGCCATTCCGACCGAGCGAATGATGCGTTCATCGTTCCAATCGACCAGCTTCGGACCAACAATGGCCGCGTTCGAGCGGAACGCTTCGTCGATCAGAATCTGAAGAGCATCGGGCGCCATAGCAACGTCGTCGTGCAGAAACAGATAGAACCCTGCTCCGGTCACGAGGTCGACTACACAATTCGCAGCAGGGCCGAACCCATCGAGCTCAGCGTCGCGATGGATCACTGCGTCTGGCAATACGGCTACCACACGTTCTGTGACATCGGTCCGGCCGGTGTCGACAACAAGCACCGACATCGTCGGATACGTCTGGTCGCGCAAGCACCCCAGAACTTCGGCAAACCAGTCTCCTGGGTCGCTAGTTACAACCACGGCGACAACCGGGGGTGCGGCTACTCCATCACGGTCGTTATTCGAGTCGGCCACGAGGAGACGAGAATACAAGACATCGAGACCCTACCGGCCGCACCTTCAGCCTTTGTTCGCGGCGGCCGACGCTCGCCGAGTGGCCGGTACGCTATGACTCATGGCTGAACTCGACGATGTTGTGTACACCGCCATCGGATTTGCGGTGTTGGCATTCCAACGGACTCAGGTTGCGCGCCGAGAAATCGAGCGCGAACTAGCGTCTATCGGCCGCTCAGTCTCGAGCCACGTTCGTGAAGCCGCCACCTTCGAAGACTGATTCGTTTGCCGCACATCATCGTGCTGCGGTAACCGTCACGACGCCAATGCCCGCGATGCTTGTTATGAAGTCTGTCGCCTGCCCAAATGGATAACTACGGCCACTGTCGGTAACGATCCAATAACTCGACCCGTCCAATGAGCTGGCGAGGCCGACCACGTCGCCGCCGTTGTCGCGCCCGCCGCGGCTGCCCAAGAAGGCACCATCGCCGAACACAAACACGCCGCCGTCGCTTGCCACAAACGAATAACCCCGACCGGTCGACGAAGAGATCATCGCCACTATTGGTCTGACCAGCGCAATGTTGCCGGTGCTGCCGAAGAATGATGCTGACCCGAAGGCGAAGACTCCACCATCGGAAGCAACCATCCAGTAACCGGCACCCTCAGGAGCCGGAGCCATCCCCACCACGGGCCTGTTGAGAGCAGTAGCGCCCATAGAGCCATAGAACTTGGCCGACCCGAAGGCGAAGACACCACCATCGGAAGCAACCATCCAGTAACCGCCGCCGCCAGGAACAGTGGCCATACCTACGATGGGTCTAACAAGATCGAGGTCGCCGGTGCTGCCGTGGAAGACCGCGTCACCAAAAGCGAAGACACCACCATCGGAGGCCACCAGCCAATAGCCGTCGCCCGAATCAGTAATGCTCATCCCGACGATCGGCTTGGCTAGATCGACATCGCTCATGTCGCCTCGATGGACCGCAGTTCCAAAGGTAAGGACCGTTCCATCTTCCTTTACGACATAGAGACCTTGAGGATCAGACACTGTGGGGTCAGGTGGCGTGGGGACATGTGGAGTGGCCGGTTCGAAGTCAGGGAACTCATACCAGTCGGACCTCAAGCCGAACGCGCGCCGGAAGACGTCGCCACCCCAATTGTCGAACCGAAGTTCGATGGTGCCTCCCGTGCCGATCAGATCGATGCCGCGTACTCGTCCACCAATGCGACCAAGACCATTTCGAAGTGGCACTTCGATACGTTCAAGAGTGCCAATCGATGGCCACATATCTTCGATGGCCGAGCGGCTGATCGTGGTCGACCAGTCATAAGAAGGATTTCGGTCGATGGCATCGCCGAGGTCCTCGACCGCGGGGAATGCGTTGCCTTCGCTCATGGGTGCGGTCCAGCCACCAGTCGACGACGCGTACTCCGCAAAGGCAACAGCACCACCATCGTGGCGCCTCACCTGGCCAGCCGTGGCCTCGATAGCTGTGTTAGTGGTCTGTTGGCTCGGACCATGATCGAGGGGCAGCCCGTTGAGGGCCGCGCCTCCGTAAACCTGGCAGGCCTGGGTGTCGCACGTGTCGGAGGCGAATGTTCCCGCTCGACGCAAAGCCGTCAGAGCAACGGAATACGAACGAGCGGCGACGGCCTGGGCCTTAAGTGCCTCAATACCCGCTCCGTCGCCGAGAGTTCCCCAAAACGATGGTGACTCGCGGGGCACAACACCACGTAGATACTGTTCGATCGGTAGTCGATTGATCGTAAACGCTTCGCCGCCAATCTCGACTACCCGGAGCTGACCGCGGTAGGAGCGTTCGTTGTTCTCGGTGCAGACCCGTAGAAACTGGTCTATATCGTCGAGCTGCTCTTCGAGATCGACCCATGCTTCGATGTATGGGTGGCCGTTCTGCCCCTCGGTGCCCGCGATTCCTGTGGCTACCTCGATCCAGTCGCCGCCACGGCAATCAATTCCGCGGTCGACAGCAAAGGCGTCGACACCAACCACTCGTATTCGTGCAGCCTCACCACCAGCAAAGTGGATGCCGTCGACCTTGAACGGCGACGCCGACGTGATGCGAAGCGCACTGCGATCAAGTGCCGTCAAGTGAACCTTGATGTCGTCGTCTGGGACCGGGTCGCCGAAGGTCGTATTCGAGTAGTACTGGTCGAGAATCTCTTCGTAAGTCCAGCCAAAGTCGACCGCATACCCAAGTGCGCCGTACTGGCTCATGCCGCGACCGTGACCAAACCCGTGGCCTTGCACGGTAATCGAGTCTGGTGCAGGCGTGGCCGACGCCGGTGCTGCGTTAACCAGAGTCGAGCTGACGAGCGCAATCAACACCGATAACGCCATCGCTAGGCGACCTGGCCCGATGGGTGGTTTTAAGAACTGGCGGCGCATTGGTGGCGTCGATCTCCGATTAGGGCTTAAGGTTGTGGTCGGCACCTACGACTACCTAGTTGAGCAGTCGCTGGTGTGGGTTGCCCGCAACGCCGACGTGGACGGCGACACCGGAACGCTAGCTCGGCCAGACGTCGAGTGGAACGCGCCATCGTCTCCGAGTAGCCACAGATCGTCGCCAATCTGAGTGTCACGGGCCACCAGGGCATCGACCACGGTGACACCGCTTGGGGCCGTCAAGAAGCTAAGGCGCGGAAATGTTATGGCACCAGAACGCACGATCAGCGCGTACCCACCGTCCCAGGCCCGTAGCCCAACTACGCCGCTGGTTGTCACGGTGCCATAGAAGCTGGCATCGCCGAAGGCAAAGACGCCGCCGTCAGACCCAACTAGCCAGTATCCGTTGCCGCTTTCGGTTGGCGTCAGCCCAACGATCGGTGCCCGCAACGTGATCCCACCCATCGACCCAAAGAACGGGGCGCTCCCGAAAGCGAACACACCACCATCAGCGCCGACCATCCAGTAGCCATTACCGTTTGGCGTCGCAGCAATTGCAACGATGGGTGCGGCCAAGTCGAACGGAGTCAGATCGCCGAACGATCGCGCTGTTCCGTGCGTCCGCAACCGTCCAGCGTCGTCGGCGGACCACGCACCGGTGCATGAAGCGGTCCACATCAGATCCGGTTCGGGGCTTGAACTCGATAGCGAAGACACGGCATCGCCCGCCGCAACAAACTGGCCTGATGTTCCAACGGCGAGGAACCCCGGAGCAGCGCGGCCGATCCGATCGATTCTTAGGAAAGGAACGGCATCGTCGCCGGTATCGATTTGCGACCAGTCGGCGACAGCAACAAGGTGAGCTTCAATTCGAGCCGGAGACCAGGTTGGGTTCTTCGCGGCCACCACTGCGACCGCAGCCGAAACTAGAGGCGTCGCGAACGACGAGCCCGAGACAACAATGTGTGGGGCCAACGGGTGCAGGCCAGCTGTCAGGACGCCAAATCCGGGCGCAGCCAGATCAGCAGATGCAGTTGCAGTGCGCGTATCACGATCAATGTCAGTGGCGGCCACACCAATTACACCCAGATAGGAAGCCGGGCAGGTCGAACCGCCTTCAGGCTCGTTCCCGGCCGCAGCGACAACCGACACACCAGCGGCAATGGCTTGACTGATGGCAGTGCGGAGCTCGCTGTCGTTGCTACATGAACCCGAAAGCGAGAGATTAATTACCGTTGCCCCTTCGAACACGGCACAGCGAACCGCCTCGGCAACAAGCGCGCTGTTCGTCGAGGACTCGAAGTCGACAATTTCGAATACTGGAATGTCGACGACGGTCAAACCCTTCACAACCGGGCCAAGCCCAGTGGCATCGTTGGCACCGGCCACGAGCATTCCCGCTATCGCAGTTCCGTGCATGAGATTCGTCGCCTCAACAGGAGCACATGTTGCACGCCTGACTCGACCAACCAATTCGCGGTGCTCTAAATCGATTCCGCCATCGAGTACAGCTACAACCTCACCGGTGGCGTCGGCATTAGCCGAACCAACCTGATCGATATACCACTGGCGATGAAGCTGGCTTGCCACCGGGCAACCAGCAAGGCAAGGGTCTGGTCCCGACGCCGGCGTTGGAGCCGTAGTCGTTGTCGACGTCGTTGTTGGAGCCGTGGTCGTTGTCGACGTCGTTGCTGGAGCTGTCGTTGCTGGAGCCGTAGTCGTTGTCGACGTCGTTGCTGGAGCCGTCGTCGTTGTCGACGTCGTTGCTGGAGCCGTGGTCGTTGGCGCAGCGGCGACCAGAGCAGTGGTTGTCGGAAGCGGGGTTGATGTGGTCGGTGCAACAGTCGGGGCCACTAGCCCAGTCGTCGGGACTGTCCCCGGGGGTGTTATCAGCACCACAGGCGGCAGTGTCTCTACCGGCACCGCAGCTACCGCGGGCGCGAAGGAGCTGGCCCCGAGGGCCAAGATTGACAACACTGCAACCGCAGCGCGTCGTCTTTGGGTCTTAGGCAACACTCGTCGTGGTCCGATCGGGTTGCTCCGCCCGAAATCGCCACAGCGCTCACGGAGAGTACCGAATCATCCACATCAAGTGGTGGAGGGCCCAGAACCTATACCTGACTGTCACCGGGAAATGTCGGTGGGCGAACAGATGCCGGTGACAGGAGCGGTTTAGGCAGCGCGAGTGTGTTGACGGATGAGACTGCGCAAGGGCTCGATCCAAACCGCTGGAGGGCCCCATATGTCGCACTCCCATATCTCGAATACGGGATGACCGGCACGGCGGAAAAATTCTAGACGATCCCGATCTGCCACCTGCGCGGTTAGTGGGGCGTGGTAGGTCTCGCTCTGAACCTCGATGACAACTCCCGACGAATGGAGAAAGTCGACGCGCCCAATCCAGTTTGCTCCGCCGACATCGACCTGGTTGGTCACGTCACCCAGTCCGTGGTCGGAAAGAACCTGCCTAACTCTCGACTCAAGCCCCGATGCTGGAGGGCAGTAGTTGAGTCCTCTTTTGTCGAGCATTCTTCGCACCCGTTGGTCTTCGGGCCGACCTCGGATTCCGAGCCGTTCGCACTGTGCAAGAAGAGTGTGCCCGTTGAGCTGGCGCTTACTCCAGGCCCTGTCGAGCCAAACCTCGACCCGGCCATCGGGGTTCTTCGCAGCCAGATCGATCAGTGTGCGTTCGGGCCTGGCAATGGGCAACCCATGAAGCTTCACAACATCGACGTCAGGAAGGTTGCGAGTGAGGTGCACCTTCACCATCGAAGGTACATCTCTACCGTTGGATCCCCGTTCTCGACGTATATGGCAGCGTGCTGGTGGTGAAGGTAGCCAGCCCCAGAGGTGCGCCGCTGAGTAGTAGGCGAGATGGGCACCTGGACCAGCCGCGAGCAGTCCCCCGCGATGACCGTGAATCGCGTGGCTGGTGCGCCGACAAGCCGGAACACCTGCGGATGGACGCGCGCCCATCGACCCGACTGTTCGAGCTCGTAACGGAGCCTGTTCGAGGCAACGCCCGGCTCCAGCTGCCACGCAGCAACGATGCCATGTTGACGAGACGCCAACTCGAATGGGTCAGTGGAACTTGAGGTGATCTCCATGCCCCCCATTCGAGTCAGGGGGTGTGACAAATATCGAACCCTAGGTCCGAGAGACCTACGCGTCACCGGGAAACGGTTGCGGGCGAACACATGCCGGTGACAGGAGTGGTTTCGGGGTTTTGCTCGAATGTGGTGAGAGCGAAACCCCGGTTAGCAACCGGAGGTTGCGGCGGTTAGCGACCGATATTGGCAGTTTCGATGGCCAAGTCGTTCTCGACCATGGCTTGGACCAATTGCCGGAACCCGTATTCGGTAGTCCAACCCAGCTTGTCCTTGGCTTTTTGTGGGTCGCCTATCAGGAGATCTACTTCCGAAGGTCGCATGAAACGTTCGTCTTGGCGGATGTAGCGCTCCCAGTCCTCGATACCGGCAGCCTCGAACGCAAGCTGGCAGAACTCACTTACCGAGTGTGTCTCGCCAGTGGCCACGACAAAGTCGTCGGCCTCGTCCTGTTGCAACATGGCCCACATGGCCTTCACATAGTCGCCAGCAAAGCCCCAGTCGCGTCGTGGAGAGAGGTCGCCGAGCACGATTTCGGTCTGTAGGCCGAGCTTGATACGAGCCACCGCGTTAGTGATCTTGCGGGTAACAAACTCGATACCGCGTCGAGGTGATTCGTGGTTGAACAGTATCCCTGAACATGCGTAAAGGTCGTATGACTCGCGGTAGTTAACCGTCGTGTGGTGCCCGAAGACTTTCGCCGTTCCGTAGGGCGAGCGCGGGTAGAACGGGGTCAGCTCGTTCTGTGGCGTTTCACGAACCTTGCCGAACATCTCCGAACTCGACGCCTGATAAAATCGGATCGGGTTGTTTGGTCCACCGACGAGCCGGATGGCTTCGAGTAGGCGAAGCACACCGAGGCCGGTGATGTCGGCGGTCAACTCAGCTTGTTTGAACGACAGCGCTACGAAGCTGATGGCACCAAGATTGTAAACCTCGTCGGGCTGGCAATGCTCAAGGGTGCCAATGAGTGAGGACAGGTCCTGTAGGTCGCCGTTGACCATTTCGACGAACGGCAACTCTCTCTGAATGATATCGGCCTTGGGGTTGCGCTGACCACGAACCATTCCGTAGACCTTGTAGTCCATCGTGTGTAGGAACTCGGCAAGATATTGACCATCTTGACCCGTTATTCCAGTGATGAGAGCGGTTGGCACGAGGGACCTCACGAGGGGGTTCGAAGACGATCGCAAAGAATACGAGGGCCGCTGGTGATCGCGTGTGATACTTGGCCAACTATCGATCACCGACTGATTTATACAACTCAGCCATCTTCGCTACCGATGTCTGCCAGTCGAAGTCTCTGGCTCTCAGCCGACCCCGCTCGACTAGTTGGGAACGCTGATCATCGTCGGAAAGCAGATCGATAAGCGCAGCCCCGAGTTCGGCCGCATCGCCACCAGAAACCAGTCTGGCGGCATCGCCGGCAATCTCGGCCACGGCTCCCCCATTGACCGCTACAACCGGTACCTCATGAACGAATGCCTCCAAGACAGGCAACCCGAAACCCTCGTAGCGACTCGGGTGGGCAACAACAGCGGCTGTTGAATACAACTCTGCGATGCCAGCCTCGTCGACCCAACCAACCAACTCGACCCGGCTCTGCGCAGCGGACGACAACGCGGCGACACGCGCATTAATCGCCGCAGTGTCTGGGCCTTCGGCGCCCGCGATAATCAGCCGCACATCGGGGTCGTAAGCCGCAACGGCGGCAAAGGCTTCTACTAGTAGTGGGAATTGTTTCCGCTCGACTGCAGTGCCAATCGCGACGATCTGAGGCGGCCCAGAAGCACGGACTTCGGTGTCAAACCCTGAGTCGTCGCCAAGCGAAACCCCTGGATACACGACGTGGGCGTCTGCTCCGTAGCGCTCCTTGAGCTCATCCGCGACGAACTGCGAGATCGTGTGCAGGACCACGCCCCGCTCGACAGCCAACCGAATGGAGTCATCGAACCGGCGAAGGTGTCTCTTAACCAAACTGGCATCGTGAACAAACGACAGGTCCATGACTGTCAACAATGTCGGAGCAGAGGCACTCGGGGCAACATGGTTCGTGGCGTGAATGAGATCGGGCCCGTCGAGCCACCGGTCGACCTTAGGCCGGTCCCACTTTCGCCAAGTACGAGTTGCTATCGAAGCCGGAAGCGGCAAGGCCACGGCGAGGACACCAGCTCCGGTTCGGTCGGCCCACGAGAGCGTATATCCCTCCATAACAAGGTCGGGGTTAGCCGATAACCCCTTCCACCAACCATCGACAACCCTCGCTACGCCCGACCGGACACCGAGCAGCGGGGTGAGATCCATCGCAACGCGCATGAGGGACGACGCTACGGCAATCTGAGGACCAATGGGTCACCGATTGCAGTAGTCACCCTTGTTGTCGCCCACAGCGATACCCTCGCCGTGCATTGTTCACGAGCCGGAAGCGCGATGACCGATACCTCTTCAACCCCTTTGGGTTCAACTCCTTTGGGTTCAACTCCTTCAGAGCCAGTCGCACAGATCTCGTTCCAAGACGTGGTTGCGGAGATAGTTGCCGAGGCCAAGCGGCGCCGCGACTCCGGCGAGTACTCAGCAGCCGATCTTGAGCGTCTCGATTCGGAGTTTGATCGGTTCGCGCCGCTCACCTATCGACGAACCGGCATCGATGGGGCCATTCGCGCCGTGGAATCGGCCTCGTTCATCAACGTAGACGTACCCACCGATGCCAGCCGGCGTCCGTTTGCCATCGTCAAACAGACCGTCAAGAAGTCGACAGCTTGGTATCACCTGCATGTGGCCCGCCAAGTCACGACTCTAGGTATTCAGGTCACCCGGCCTTTGCGAATGTTGGCTAGCGAGCTCGACGACTTGCGAGGTCGGGTCGCCCAACTGGAAACCCAAACCGGTCCCTACGGCGAACTTCGGGCCGAGCTCGCCCACCACGAATTCGGCCCAGACAACGTGAGCGCCACCGATCTCTACCGAGCGCTGGAAGGAACGACAGGGCAGATCATGGCCCACGGAATCGAGCCGTCCACCGTCGAAGCTCTCATCGAACGCGGCATCGATGCTCATCTCGTGGCCCAGCTTGACACCGACAGCGACGGGTCAGACGGGCCAGGGTCGGCCGATGTCAGGCTGGCCGAAGTGGGTGCTTACCTCCACGGAGTCGCCGACGGTGTGCTCGGAGCAATTGTGCTTGCTGGACCCGCCATCAACAGTCGAACCGTCGATTCTCGATTGCGCCTCGTAACAGAGGCCATCCGCACCCTCAAACCGGGCGGACGCCTCGTCATCGTGGGTAAACACCGTCTCGGGTGGGATGCCGCGCTCGGCCCGGTAGCCGCCGACCTCACCCCCGGACACCCGCTATCGACACCTACATGGCTCGCACTTCTCGGCTCTCTCGGTGCCAGAACCACGCGTGATTTGAGCACAGACGACCGGGTGATCGTCACCGGATCGGCATCCTGAAGTAAAGATGGCGGTTGTCCACCAGATCTTGCCGACGCTGTCACCGCGCGATGCCGTGGGCAACTACACACTTGAACTGCACCGGCTACTCGGCGATCTAGGTCACGACTCCAACCTGTGGGCCGCCAACATCCACCATGAGCTCACCGACATCGCCCAACCACTCGGCGACCTTCCCGACGACGACGAATGGTGCATCTATCACCACTCGATCGGCGGGGTTGCCGGCGACTTCTACGAACAGCGCGCTGGGAAACGCGTTCTTGTGTACCACAACATCACGCCGATCGAGCAGCTCGAACGGTGGTCGGCCGAAATCGGAGCCGAGATAACCCTCGGCCGAGAGCAGTTGAGTCGGTACGCCAAGGTCACCGACCTAGCCGTGTGCGATTCGGACTTCAACCGCTCTGAGGTCGATGCAGCCGGATACTCAGAGTCGATGACGATTCCCGTCATGTTCGAACCGGGTCGCCTAATGCCCCGCACAAGGACTCGCCGCACTAAATCAGATCCCAAGGGTTCGGGCCTGCGACTCTTGTTCGTTGGCCGGATCGCACCAAACAAGGCCCAGCACGACCTCGTGGCAATGTTCGCGGTGTTATGCAGAGAACACGACCCCAACGCTGAGCTTCATCTTGTTGGGTCAAAGACGTTCTCCAGCTACTTCGACGCCGTTGGCGACTACGTCGATGCTCTAGGGCTCGACGGAGTCCACATCTACGACGGTGTGACCGACCAGGAATTGGCCGATCACTATGGGTCTGCCGATGTGTTCGTGTGCGCGTCGGAACACGAAGGGTTCTGCGTACCGATCGTCGAAGCCATGCACCACTTAGTGCCTGTGGTTGCCTACGCCTCGACCGCCGTTACCGGCACAGTTGGTGGTGCAGGTCTGATTCTTCCAGACAAGTCGGCCGATGTGTTTGCCGCAGCGGTGGCCAGAGTCGGCAACGATCAGACCCTCGCCAACTCCATGCGCGAAGCTGGCCAACGCCAGGCCGCAGAGTTCACTTTGACGAAGACTCGGGCCGCATGGTCGACGCTTATCGCCGCGCTGCTCGATGGCGCCTAGTGACTTCGATCCGTCAATTCGTCCCCGCGCTGTACCCACGCGATGCCATCGGCGGTCATGTCTTGCGGCTGCACCACCATCTTGAAGATCGGGGCATCAACTCGTCGATCGTGGTCGAAGCCGACCATAACGAGACCGCTCAGTTTACGACAAACCTCAGCTCCCTCGATGACTCGCCCCCGGCCCCCGGTTCGAACACAATCAACGTTTACCACATGGCCACCGGGGCCGATCTAGCTGAGGCGGTAATGGCTAGACCCGAGCCGCTGGTGCTCGTGCATCACGACCTGACTCCGCTCGACCTCGTCTCGCCATGGGACGACGAGGTCGTTCATCGCCTTACCTTGGCCAGACGTCAGTTGGAGAGGTTGGCGAACAGGGCCGATCTCGGTATCGGCGTCTCAGAACACAACCGCCTCCAACTCACAAGAGCTGGTTGCGACCGTACGACCGTCGCTCCGCTGGTTTTCGACCTGCGACCCGAATCGACAAGGGCCCAAGACAAGCCAACAACTGACCCCACCATCTTGTTCGTTGGTCGCTTCGCCCCTAACAAAGCCCAACATGACCTCATCGCAGCGTTCGAACTCGTTGTGAAACGTTGGCCTAGGGCGCGTCTGAGACTCATCGGCGGGTCTGGCATTGGCCGCTACCTGACTGCGCTTCGCCGCTACGTCGACAGCCTTGGGCTAACGGACAGCGTCACCTTCGAACAGAGCGTGGGTGATTCTCAGCTCGATGCCGCCTACTCTGGCGCCGATCTGTTCTGCTGCTTGTCGGATCATGAAGGTTTCGGGATGCCGCTAGTCGAGGCGATGCATCGCGGTGTTCCTGTCATTGCCTTCGATGCAGCCGCCGTGGCCGAGACCGTGGCCGGAGCTGGGCTTGTCCTTGATACCAAGAGCCCTTCGGTAGTCGCCACAGCCATCGACCACGTGTTTACCCACACGGATCTCCGGCTCAAGTTGTCGATCGCCGGACAACTCCGGGCCCGCGACTTCGGTGCCGACTCAGCGGTGGATCGATTCCTAGCCGTGGTCGCGCTAAATATCGACGGCGCATCATTCGAACGAGCGAGTGCATAGTGAAGCTCGGAGTCGTGGTCCCACGATACGGAGACGACGCGGTCGGTGGCGCCGAGAAGGCGCTGCGGATGATCGCCGAACGCCTGGTTGCCTGGCACGGCTGGACCGTCGAGGTCTTTACCACCGGCGCAATTTCGGCCATCACGTGGGAAGACGTCGAACCAGCGGGCACGACCGTCATGAATGGCGTGACGGTCCACCGTTTCCACTCCGAAGTAGGCAGAGATCCCCTCTGGCCCGTGGTTGCCGACCGAGTCAACGCCTCGCCTTCAAGTCTGCTGCCCGCCGACGAGAACGACTTCATAGATCGCCAAGGCCCGTTGTGCCCAGCTGTCATCGAGGCCGCGGCAGCGTCCGACTGCGATCTGGTCGCCTTCTCGCCGTACCTGTTTTGGCCAGCGCTGCGAGGCGTCCCGTTGTTAGGCGACCGAGCTGTGCTGCACGGCGCAGCCCATGACGAACCAGCCCTCCAACTGGGGCTCGTTCAGCAGATGTATCGAAGTGCGGCCGGCATCTCGTACTACACCGACGCTGAACGAGAGCTTGTCGAACGCCTCAACCCGGTAAGCCATATCCCGTCGGTCACGCTCGGGCTCGGAATCGACGTTCCTGACAGGCTCAGCGAAGTCATCACCGATGCTGAGCTTCGGGCCAACCTCCGTCGCCGATACGGCATCGGCGATGGCCCCTACGTCGTTTGCGTCGGGCGGGTCGAGAACGGCAAAGGAGCGCGAGCGCTCGACGCCTTTCATCGGCTCTACTGCGAGCGCCGTGCCGATGCACCCAAGCTCGTTTTCATAGGACCGGCCAGCGAACAGCTAGATCCTCACCCAAAGATCGTGGTCACCGACACAGTCGACGAAGACACCAAGTGGGCGCTAGTCGCCGGAGCCCAAGTGTCGATCTCGCCTTCGGCAATGGAGTCGTTCGCCATGGTGATCCTCGAGGCCTGGATGGCGGGCACTCCAGTACTGGTCAACGCTCAGTGCGGGGCGACGGTCGAACACGCATCGCGCGCTGGCGGTGGATTGTGGTTCGGCGACTACAGCACCTATGAAGTCGCGCTCGATCGGCTCATCGAGGACCCGGCGCTGCGGAGCCGGCTCGCGGCGGCCGGCGCCGAGTACACCGATCGAGTATTTGCCTGGCCGAAGGTCATCGAACGATATGTGGCCTTCTGTGAACGACTCCTAGCGCATCGGTCGTAGGCTCCGGTGATGATTTCTCCAGGGTCGGTTGTCACCATCGCGGGCGGTGTTGGTGCGGCCAAGTTTCTGCGTGGGCTTGTTAGCACCAGAGGCGACGCGGCCGCTAACGACGCCGCTGTAGTCAACGTTGCCGACGACTTCGTACTGCACGGGTTATCGATCAGCCCCGACCTCGACACCTGTATGTACACCCTCGCTGGCGAGGTGAACCCGCAAACTGGCTGGGGTCGTGTTGGCGAGACTTGGGCCGTAATGGACGAGCTTGAGGCACTCGGTGGCGAAACCTGGTTTCGGCTCGGCGACCGAGACCTGGCTGTTCATTTGTTTCGAAGCCAACGCCTAGCCGCGGGGGTTTCGCTCACCGAGGTCACTGGCGAGTTGTGTGCAGCCCTCGATGTGGCGATTGCTCTGTTTCCAATCACCGATGACCCCATCGAAACTCGAATCGTCGTACCAGACGTTGGCGAGATCGGGTTCCAGGACTACTTCGTCCGACGACAACACGCGGTGCAAGTCGACTCCGTTACGTTCGCGGGGATAGCCGATGCAACGGCATCTTCGGTCGCCCTGTCCAAGATTGCCGAAGCCGACATTGTTGTTATCGCGCCGAGCAACCCGTTGGTCTCAATCGCTCCCGTTCTTGAAGTTCCCGGAGTCACCGACGCGTTGATCAAGCGTCGGGCCCGCAACGTAGCAATCTCTCCCATTGTTGGTGGCAAGGCGCTCAAAGGACCGGCGGCGGCGATGATGCAGTCTCTTGGCCACGAAGTTTCGGCTCTGGGCGTGGCTCAGATGTACAAACACCTCATCTCGGCGATAGTCATTGATAACGCCGACGCTCATCTCGAGGGTGCCATCGAAATGCTCGGCTTGCGGTGTGTTGTAACCGACACAGTGATGGCATCGGTCGACATCGCCGGGACCCTGGCAAGCACAACTATTCGCGCTCTCGACTGATTGGCACGACAATGAGTAACGGAACGCTACAGATCATCCCGGTGCGGGGAATACCCGAGATCGGCCGGGCCGACGACATCGCCGCGCTTGTTGTAGAGGCGGCCAACGCCTCTGACCACGGACTCGTCGACGGCGACGTAGTGGTAGTTACCCAGAAGATCGTCTCCAAAGCCGAAGGAGCAATGGTCGAAATCGACCCGACCAACCCCCTCAGCCACAAACCGATCGTCGAACGAGAGTCGGTCCGCATCCTCAGACGCCGAGGTGACCTCATCATCTCCCAGACCAAACACGGTTTCGTGTGCGCCAACGCCGGGATCGACCTATCGAACGTAGCCAGGGGGCAAGCAGCGCTGCTCCCCGACGATTCTGACCGTTCGGCCCGCCGGATTCGCGACCGACTAAAAGGGGCCCACGGTCTCGACGTGGCCGTTATTGTCTCCGACACCTTTGGGCGACCGTGGCGCCGGGGTGTAACCGACGTGGCTATCGGTTGCGCCGGCATCGGTGCCATTCTCGACCTACGCGGCACCACCGATGCCCTTGGCCGAGAACTTATGGTTACCGAGGTTTGCATCGTCGATGAGCTCGCGGCAGCGGCCGATCTGGTCTGCGGCAAGTCGACGGGTGTGCCGGTCGCCATTATCCGCGGTGTTGATGCCACCTGGTTTCGAACCTCTGGCGTGGTTGACGAGGTCGTCAGGCCAGCCAGCGAGGACCTCTTCAGGTAACTAGCGACGTTGGATCAGATCGTCGATGCCGTCGGTTAGCGAAGTGAAGGATCGCCAACCCATTCGATTGGCGGCATCCTCGACAGGAAAGGCAATGCCGGGCCGCTCAGAACGACGGCCAGGTACCGAGAGTGGTTCGCCACCGACTCCGCACCGCTGCATGACAAGACGGGCTAGGTCCTCGATAGCCACACTCTTTCCCGAACCAATGGGAACAATCGAACCCGTTGGTAGATCACTGGCTCTGGCGATGGCGTCGACAACGTCGTCGACATGGACGAGGTCTCGGACTTGGGATCCCGACCCCTCGACGGTTGGAGGGTTGCCAGCGGTCGCCGCAGCAACAAACGATGCGACCACTCCGCCGCCTTCGGCACGCTGGTGAGGGCCGTAGATGGAGCTGCAAGCCAGCACCCGGCCATCGACGCCATAGACGTCGCAATAGACGCGCACATAGTCGACCACCGCTTCGGTGGCGACATGCACCGGTTGCGATATCCGCTGACCGACAAGGGTCCGGCCCGCTGTTGGTTCTTCTCGTCGGTACAGACCGCGAACGAGGACGCCAACCTTTGTCGATCTGTGTAGTCGAGCCGCTTCGAGAACGTTTAGGACACCAAGCACTGCGACCTCGGCGTCCCCGACCGGATCGGCAAAGGACCCGTTGCCACTGTGGCGGCCGGCAAGATGCCACAAAACGTCGGGACTGCTAGACCCGATGAGGTCGACCAGACCAGGCGACCTCACATCCATGTGGTGAAAGGTGAACGATCCCGATTTCCGGGCGTCGACGAGCCTTGCTATCGAACCAGATGACAGGTCGTCGACGACCTCAACTTCATGACCCTCAGCCAGAAATCGATCGACAAGATGGGACCCTACGAACCCGGCTCCTCCGGTCACCATCATTCGCATCGTCAACTCAATCCGGCGGAGGGATCCGTTCGGCGTTCACAGCCTGATTCGGAGCGATTCGTTCGCCGATGCCAACAACGGAGCAACCGACAACGGTTGCACCCGTACCAACCTCGACATCGTGCATGAGGATCGAATCGCAAATAGTGGCACCGGACCCGACAGTTACATTGCTCATGATTACCGAGCCGGTGACCTCGGCGCCAGCACCAATGGTCGACCCCGCGCCGACGACGCTGTTGGTCACGTTGGCATCGGGAGCAACAGCTCCGAACACAGCTTCGACTTGTATCCCGGCGCGACGGCCGGCTATGGCATCGAGGTTGGCATCGATGTAGAGCTGCGGAGTGCCAGTGTCGAGCCAGTAGGGATCGGCGGCCATGGCGTAGAGGGAGCCGGCGTCGACAAGTTGAGGGAAGGTCTCGCGCTCGATGGAAACTGACCGACCGGCGGGGATGCGATCGATCACCGAGGGTTCGACTACGTAGGTGCCAGCGTTGATGAGGTCGGTGGGGGCTTCGTCGCGGGGTGGCTTTTCGACAAATGCTATTACCCGACCATCGTCGTGAGTTGGCACGACACCAAATGCTGATGGATCCTCGACGCGGTGCAGAGCGATTGTTGCTTCCGCGCCGCGAGACCGGTGAAAGTCGATAAGGGAACCCACATCGAGATCGGTCAATACATCACCGTTGAGCACTAGGAACGTCTCGTCAAGACCGGCCTCAAGCGCCGCGTAACGCACCGCGCCAGATGTACCGAGAGGTTCGGGTTCGGTGACGTAGCGGATGGCAACACCAGCGCACATCTGGTCTGGGTACGCCTCAATAAATGCGTCGGGCCGATACCCGAGACTCAAAACGACCTCGTCGACCCCGTACTGGGCTAAACGGCCAACCACCCACTCGATCATTGGCGTGCCCGCAATTGGCAACATCTGTTTAGGTGTGGTGAGGGTTAGCGGACGCAGCCTGGTGCCGAAGCCGCCCACTAGCACTAGTGCTTTCATCTCAGATAACCGATCGCCAGCGATGAGCTACGGAGTGTCGCCGACGGGAGTTTCACCTTCGGTGGGCGTTTCGTCAGTTTCGGATAGAGGCAGCAGATCGAGGTCGGAGTTGATGTAGTTGTCGAGGAACTCTCGCTGCGGCTTCATGTCGGCGAAATCGACGTCGCCGTCGAGTTCGATAAGGGCAATGGTGAACAACTGCCCGCGGGCTGGGTCGTCGTTGTCGAGCCTGATATCGGCGAGCCCCTCTCGGAACACGAGAGGATCAGGTGCCGTAACGTTGACCCATTTGAGAACAACGAGTTCGCTTGGGTTGCCGTTGCACAGCGTTGCAGCTTCAGAGACGTCGACGCTTGATGTTCGCAAAGTGGAGTCGGTAAGGGAGTGACCGCCCTCTTCCATGAACACCCCAAGGGTTGCGGCGCGACCGGTGACTGTGGTGAGGAAGGGGTGGATGTGTATGAGGCCATCGCCGTGGGAATGAATACCGGTGCGGTTCTGATCATCGTTCGGCAGCGCCGGTTGGACAACGCCGCAGATGTTGACCTCGTAAGCGGAGTGCCAATGATCGCCAACCAAGGGCTCGGAGTTGTCGGCACTGCTGACCCGCTCGCTCCGCGCCAGAAACACGAAACCAACGCCGATGAGAACGACAAGCGCCATCGCCAACGGAAAGAACACGTTGCGCTCGCCTGGACGAGCAGCAGGACGACTGCCCTGCGCGGCAGCGCGGGCAACTTTTGAAACAGAAGAAGACTTAGCCATACGGCCTACCAGAATACCGCTCAGTCGAGGCGACGTGGCACCGCGGCACGTTCCATGCCGATATTTTTTGACCTAGCTACTCGAGACTCAGGTTTGTAGCTCGACAAACAGGTCGTCGTAGGCGGCGGCTACCGCCGCTGGCGAATACCACTTCTCGACAAACGACCTCGCACGGTTGCCAGCAGCGATACGTTCGGCGTGGTTCTCGACAAGAGAACGCACGGCCTCGATGAACGCCTTGGCGTCCTCGGGTGGCACTGCGATACCGCAATCGGCGTCGGCCACAACTCGCGCTACCTCGCTGCCAGCGTCGACAGAACAGATCAATGGCCGTCCCGCGGCAAGAATCGAAAAAGTCTTTGAAGGAACCGACGAGGCCGACAAGCCCTTTCGCAGTAGCACCAGGTGAATATCGCCAGCCGCTAGTACTTCGGGGAGCCGCTCGATGGGCTGAAGGTCGAGGAAGGTGATATTGCTGAGGCCCTTGGCTGCCAGCTCAACCGAGGCTCGGCCGCTACCGCCGCCGTTGACAACAAAGTGCACGTCTGGACGCTCGGCGAATGCCCTCGCCGCAGCAACGACTAGCTCCAGGGGTTGGCTGTAGCCAATGTTCCCTGCGTACATGACGATCGTTTGGTCCTTGAGACCTAGCTCGCGGCGGTACTCGTTGATGGGATCGCCCGGCTCGATCGCGTGGATATCGACGAAATTAGGAATGATTCGAACCTTGCGACCGTCGGTCTTGGCTGCCAGGTTGCGATGCAGGTCGGTCGACAGGACTGTCACGGCGTCGGCACGGTTGTAGCTGAACCGTTCGATCCATTGGAGGCCTTTGATGACCCGCGGATTCGTGATCGCGCCGACCTCGACGGCCACGTCTGGGTAGACGTCTTGGATGTTGAACACGAACGGTGCTCGACGGGTCAGACCCGCTAACCATCCGGCCGGACCAAACGTAAGGGGTGGCGACATGACAAGCACTCCGTCGACTTTGCGGCCGAACATAGCCACCGCTGTGGCGATGGCAGTGAATCCGGCAAACGACAGTGAGCGGCGGGCCAAGTTGGTTTTGTCTGGCGACGGGAACGGGTGAACCCGGGTAATGCGACCCCACTCGACGTTCTCTCGTTGTACGAGCTTGCCGCGCCATGCGGGCTCGACACTGTGGTTGAGGTACCACGGCAACGACGTAATGACGTGCAACCGGTGACCCCGAGCTGCGAGCTCGTGCACGATGCGAGTCATCACCGTGCCAGTGGGCGCCACGTCGGGTTCGAAGTGAGGACAGATAACCAGGAGATCCACGGCCCAAGACGGTATCGGTTCAGGTGCGATAGGCGAGCTCGACCGCGCTAAGAAATGCATCGACGGCGCGGTCGGCGGTGAACGACCGTGCCCGCTGCTGACCCAAGTCGCGTAGACGTTCCGCGTTTTCAGGGCCGAGCGCAGCCGACAGTGCCGACGTCCACTGCGTCACATCATGCGCGTCAACGAGCATTCCGGCATCTCCTACTACCTCTGGCACAGCAGTCCGGTCGGAGGCAACGATCGGAACACCATGCACCATGGCCTCGAGCAGAGGCGCCCCGAAGCCCTCGTACTTGGAAGGCCAGGCCAGAACAGCGGCCGTGGCCCACCATCGTTCGAGGTCGGCG
Source organism: uncultured Acidimicrobiales bacterium (assembly GCA_964569385.1). GTDB lineage: Bacteria > Actinomycetota > Acidimicrobiia > Acidimicrobiales > Poriferisodalaceae > JAADHX01. The sequence goes on along the minus strand of CAZMUM010000010.1, from coordinate 33,387 downwards.
CCGTTCACTCGGCCCAGTCTGTCGACAGTGTCGGAGAGGCCTAGCTCGGCAATGCTCCGTTCGATATCGGCTTCGGCTCCGGCTTGACCGCCAGTAAGCACCAGCTTCACGGGCTCAACAAGTCCGGCCACGGCCTTCAACAAAGTGATGTGGTTCTTGTGCGGATAGGTAATGGCCGGGTACAGAATCACGGGGCGATCGACGACGAATGGTTCGGCTACTTGCCGCCTGGCGTCGATTCCGTGGGGAATCACCACTGTGGATTCAGCGCCGATGCCAAAGGCCTCGCCTAGTCGATCAAGGGTGAACCGGCTTGGTGCCGTCAGAACACACGCGCGGCGAACGCTACGTGGAACTTGAGCCGCCAAGTAGCGAAGTTTCACTTTCGAGAAATGTTGGGGATAGTCCAGATACTGGATGTCGTGCACCAGCAACACAGGGCGCGGCCCCGGCCTGAGAGGCATCGTGCCCCCAGGATGGAACGCCACATCGATGCCATCGCGGCCAAGCCTCGCCGGCAGCCAGCGCTGCTCACACAAGACCCGTCGTGCGGGGGTGGCATTCTTAATCGGAGCAGCTGACGTGGAGAACTGCTTCACCAGATCGGGGTGGGCGTCAGCGAACTCGGGCAACACGTACAACTTCAGCTCGAACCCAGACTCCGGGCGACGTCCGAGCGCATCGAGGATTCTGACTAGGTACTGCTCCGAACCACCGACCTCGCCTGGCCGCAGCCACATCAAGTTCACACCGACGCGTATCACCCGGCCACGCCTCGGTAAATCGCCACGGTCTCGTCTAGGTGGCGCGACCACGAGAACCGCTCGGCTTGACCGGGGGCGGCGGCCGCCAACGTCTTACGCAACTCGTCATCGGAAACAATCCGCTTGAGACCAGCGGCGATGTCGGGGACTGAGGTTGGATCGACCAGCACCCCAGCGTCGCCGGCGATCTCGGCTGTCGCGGTGGTTGAGCTAGTTAGGACTGGCGTCCCTGCGGCTAGGGCCTCGAGCACCGGAAGACCGAAACCTTCAAGCAGGCTTGGGTACGCAAACGCGGTGGCGTGTTTGTAGAGCGCCCCCAGTTGGGCATCTCCCACCTGTCCGATCGCGACCACGTGAGCTCGGGCTTCTGGGTGCAACCCGTCGAGCGATGCCGCTAACTCAAAGCGCCACCCGTCTGGCCCCACAATCGCTAGCTGAACGCCGTCGCGCCACAACTCGCTGGCCTCGAACGCGGCCAACAAGCGCCCAAGGTTCTTGCGGGGTTCGGCGGTTCCGACCGACAAGATGTACGGCGAACGAACTCCAAATGACCCGCTAACGCTGCCTGGCCAGGAGTGCAGGTTCCGTCCTCCAAGGTAAACAACAGAGACTTGGTCGGCATCGGCGCCGGCGCTCGCCGCGTGGTCGGCCGTTGTCTGTGACGAGCAGATGATGTGCGCGGCGTCGGAGCTGACGCGTTTCCACATTCGTCGATATAGCTCAAGAGCGCGACGCGGAAAATCTTCGGGGCGACGTAGCCATGCCAGGTCGTGCACGGTCACCACGACGGGCCGAGTTGATGACGTTGGTGCCATAAGCATCGGCGAGTGAATCACCTGGGCCTCTTGGCCAGAGACATCGGGCCGACCAGAACGGGCCCATGCTTCGTACAACGCAACCCGAGGCAGTCGAGTCCGTCGCACTTCAACAGGCGATTGGCTTACAGCCTCTTGGCTTCTGTTGGCGCAGACAGCATCGAGGGCCACGTCCGTACGTCGTTGCAGGCCCCGCAGCAATTCTAGCGTCGCGACTCCCGTCCCGCCCGGGACGCGATGCCACAACGCCTCAGCTACCACCGTCACTCGAAGCGTTTCCACAGACAACATAGTTACAGACCCTCGACACCAGCGGGGTTCAGCTGCGCAGCTCTCACTAGTCGAACTTTCAAGCCATGCGGATGGGAGCTAGCTCATTTCGCCATCGAGCCACTGTGCAGTATTGGTCAACCCTTCGACTAAGCCAGTACCTGGAGTCCAGCCACTAATGCTCGTGAGCAGCGAAATGTCGGGACGCCGGCGGGTCGGATCGTCGACGGGGAGACTTTGGTACTCGATAGGTGAGTCGCGTCGGGTTACTTGCTGCACAACCTCGGCCAACTCGAGCATTGTGTGCTCGGCGGGGTTGCCAACGTTGACCGGACCGGCATAATCGGACCACAAGAGGGCCAAAATACCGTCGACAAGGTCGTCGACGTAGCAGAAACTCCTCGTCTGAGTGCCGTCACCGAACACCGTTATGGGCTTGGCCGACAGCGATTGGGTCAGGAACGTCGAGACCACTCGGCCGTCGTTGGGACGCATGCGCGGACCGTAGGTGTTGAAGATGCGGGCGATGCGAATGTCGACGCCGTGCACGCGGTGGTACGCCATTGTCATTGCCTCGGCGAACCGTTTGGCTTCGTCGTAGCAGCCGCGAACGCCAACGGGATTCACGTTGCCCCAGTAGCTCTCAGTTTGCGGGTGGACCTCGGGATCGCCATATACCTCGCTGGTACTGGCAAGAAAGAACCTCGCACCCTTGTCCTTAGCGAGCCCGAGTGCGTTGTGGGTGCCAAGACTTCCGACTTTTAGAGTTTGGATGGGTATCTCGAGGTAGTCGATGGGCGACGCCGGCGACGCGAAGTGCAGAACAATGTCGACGGGTCCCGGCACCCACAAGTAGTCGGTAACGTCTTGACGGATGAACTGAAAGTTGTCGGCGCCGACGAGGTGTCCGATGTTGGCGACCCGGCCAGTCACGAGGTTGTCTATTGCGACTATCTCGTGATCATCGGCTAACAGAGCGTCGCACAAGTGCGAACCAAGAAATCCGGCTCCTCCGGTGATGACGATTCTGCTCATGCGCGGCCGAGTGAACTGATCTCGAATCCTGCCCGTCGGGCGACGGGAACATCAATCACGTTGCGAGTGTCGTAGATGCGCGGTGTGGTCATCAGGTCGGCGACTTTGGCCATGTCGAGCCAGCGGAACTCGTCCCACTCAGTGAGTAACACCACGATATCGGCGCCCTCAACAGCTGTGTAAGCCGATTCGCTGACCGAGACGTTGTCAAGGTCGGAGTGGATTGCGGGATCGTAGGCCAATACCTCGGCTCCACGTTCGATCAACCGGTTGATCACTTCAAGACTTGGCGACTCGCGAAGATCGTCGGTGTTGGCTTTAAACGTCAGGCCCCACACCGCAACTTTTACTCCAGCAAGATCGCCACCGCACATGGCCTCGACTTTGGCGGCCACAAGATCGAACTGCAGCTCGTTGGCGTTGATAACACCACGAAGCATCTCGAAGTCGTATCCAGCGTTCTCGGCGATCTTAACCATGGCGCGAGTGTCCTTAGGGAAACACGACCCACCCCAACCGGGGCCGGGCTTCAGGAACTTTTCGCCAATTCTCGGGTCTGTACCCATCCCGAGCACAACATCGTTGATGTTGGCTCCAACCGCTTCGCAAACCGTGGCCATGGCATTGACGAACGACAACTTCGTGGCCAGGAACGAGTTGGCGGCGTATTTGATGGTCTCAGCTGATGCTGGATCGGTCACGATAACAGGAGCGGTAAGACCTAGGAACAGCGACGCCACCTTCACCGCGGTGTCACGGTCTTCGGTGCCAATGACGACACGGTCGGGATGCAAGAAGTCGTGGACGGCCGATCCTTCACGAAGGAACTCCGGGTTCGACACAACCTTGACATCTGGTCGGTTCATGGCCCGTTCGACAACAAAGGTTGAGCCGACAGGAACGGTCGACTTATTGACCACCACGGCCCCGGTCGGAAGCACCGGCGCTATCTGGCGTGCTGCGGTCTCGACGTAGGAGAGGTCGGCCGAGCCATCATCGTCTTGTGGCGTGGGCACGCACAAGTAGGCGAATTCGCAGTCCTTAGCGGCCTCGGCGGCCCCAACTACAAAGCTCAACTTTCCATCGGCGACGGCGTTGAGCACGAGTTCGTCGAGGCCAGGTTCGAGGATCGGAATCTCGCCTCTTTGCAGTCGGGCAACTTTGTCGGCATCTATGTCGGCGCAGACAACATCGTGGCCGATGTGCGCGAAACACGCGCCAGTCGTTAGGCCGACGTAGCCAGTTCCGATTACTGCGATTCTACTCATGTGGTCTCCTGCGGTCGCCTACCGGCCCGCGCCTGATTCGACACGTTCATTATGACGGTCGCCATGACGTCTACGTCGGCGCGTCGTCGATGTCAGATAGCGGTTTGACTACTCAGGTTTGGGCAAACTGCAGTCAAAGGGCCACTCAGACAACACGGGAGCCTCAGTCGTTGTTGGACCGACAACGGTCGTCGAGGTTGTTGTTGGCACAACCAGCTCCTGAGCGGCGACTGTTAGAACCCTCGGCGTTGCCAATACCGCTGGCGCCTCAGCTCCAAGCTCGAGCACGATTTCGTTACCAAAGAGGTCGGCGTCTGCGACAAATTCGATCCTTGCATCCAAGAACGCAGCCACCAGGTTGGCCGCTTGGTGGCCGCCAAAGCCGTATCGAATAACCACCTCGTCGCCGCTGACTGAAGTCGCCGATGAGGCGTCGAAGTCGAGCTCGGCCAACCCTTCGGAAACAACGGCTCGTTCTGTTCCGAGCACAGTCACATCGACCCGCTTAGGCACCACATCGAACGGGCCGATACCGCGGAAAATATCGAGCTGGCCTTCAGCCTCGGCGAGCATGCCAAGCCGGAACTCATCGCCGTGTTCTGGGGTTTTGGGAAGGTCCTCGACCTTGAGCGACATCGTCAACAAGTCATCGTCTTCGATACCACCAAACCAGGCCGCCAGATTCCGGCCATCTCCAACAACATCGAAGCTATTGGATACGACAAGTTCGTCAGCAGCTATGTCGAGGACCCCAAAGAGCAGGCCTGGGCTGGTTGAGATGTCGCCTGCAACCTGATCGATCGCCTCGCGGGCGAATTCTTGCTGGCGTTCAATTCGGTCGAGGTCGGCCCGGCCGCTTACGTTCTTCCATACGCCGTCGCGGTTCTGAGTGTCCATTGCTCGGCTACGCACGAACGCCAGCGCGGCTGTTCCGTCGAGCTCATGCCATCCGCCGGTCGCTATGTCGAGGCCAGTTTCGCTATCGCGTGACGGTCCGTCGAAGCACACCATCACGCCACCGACCTGGTCGACGAGCCGCTGGAACGCAGCGATGTCGACTTCGAGGTAATGCTGAATGCCAACGTCGAGGCCTTCCTCGACAGTGTTGATCAACCTCGCGACACGATCTACGTACGGTTCTTCGAAGTTAAATGCAGCGTTGATCTTCAACTTTCTATCTGTGCCCGAGATCTCGACCTCTAGATCCCGAGGAATCGACAGCAAAGTTGCGGCTCCGGTCTCGGGTTCGAGGCGAAGCAACATGATGGTGTCGGCCAAGTTGCTGGTGACATCTCGGCCGATCAGGATCGGATTGTTCGGGTCGACCTCCTCGGCATTGTCTGACCCAACTATCAGGTAGTTCTCGGCCGGACCTGGGGGCTCAGACGGTTCAGTCGTTGTCGTGCCGGCCTGGGCAACCATGGTGGCCGGGTCGATGATTCGAATGTCTGCCGCAGTGAGCGGTGAACCCTCCGGAGCAGCCGTGAGTTGGCCTGCTACATCAATGCGTTGCACATCGCCAAGCTTCTGAGCCGCGTACCAAACCCCACCGGCACCAATGGCCAGCGCCGAGATCAGCACCACGTTGACACCAATGACGATGCGTTGACCCCGCGATCGGGTCCAGCGAAGTCGGCGTCGTGTCACGGCGATTGAACGTACCAGCGACACCGGGCTTCGCAGTGGCACCTTTCGACGCGAAGATGTAGCGATGGCAGATGCTATTGACCAAATGTGGATCGACGGAACACTGACACCGGTAGCCGATGCCCGAATTAGTGCAGTTGACCACGTGATCACTGTGGGAGATGGCGTGTTTGAGACTATTCCCCTGAACAACGGCGTGCCTTTCGCTCTCGGTCGACATCTTGCGCGGTTGCGCAGATCGGCTGAACAGATAGCGCTCGACCTTCATTGGGCCGACGACGAAATTCGCGAAGCAATCCACAGCGTTGCCGGGAGCAGAGACGGTCTAGCCAAACTTCGCATCACCCTTACTGGCGGTGATGCGCCGTTAGGTTCGAGTCGCGGGACTGGCCGGACCAGACTCATCATCGCTACTGGTCCGCGCTTAGCCGCAGCGCCGATCACCGATGTGGTTACGGTGCCTTGGACGCGCAACGAACGTGGCGCCCTTGCTGGTGTCAAGAGCACCAGTTATGGCGAGAATGTGCGGGCCCTGGCCTCGGCATTGGGCGTGGGAGCCAGCGAGGCGCTCCTGGCCAACACTCAAGACCAGTTGTGCGAGGGCACCGGGTCGAACATCGTGATCGAGTTCGAGGGTCGGCTGGTGACGCCACCTCTTTCATCTGGCTGCCTAGCTGGCGTGACCCGACAGCTCGTCCTCGAAGTGGCCGACGCCGGCGGGATACCAATCGAGGAACTAAACGTGCCCTTTAGCGCTCTTAGGCATACAAACGAAGCGTTCCTCACATCGTCAACACGCGACGTACAACCAATCGCCACCATCGATGGCAAGGCCTTGCGCTCGGCACCAGGACCGTTGACATCACCCATTGCGGCAGCCTTCGCACGGGTCAGGTCAGTGAAGATCGATCGGTGACATCGATACGATCGCTCGGTCCAAGCGCTACGTTTCGGCAATGGCAAACGTCGTAGCCTCACTAATCGCCAAACTTCCGGACCCGATCCGTTCTCGCCTTCGCGGCTTGATTCGCGGGGCTCCTTCGCTCGAAGACAATCTTCGGCAAGAACACGATTGGACCGACACGAATACTGCCATTCAGAAGGCCTCCTCACCGACCGACGACCGCCTGACCGAAGCCGATATCCATGCTGCTTATCGTCTGTTTCACGGGCGACCAGCCGACCCCGAAGGGCTGAAGTTCTTCTCCAGCCACATCGGATCATGGTCGGTGCGGGACGTACTCCCGTACTTTGCCCACTCCAACGAGTTTCGACGAAGCGAGACGTTCCGATTGCTGCTCGGCGGCGTCGACGGTGAAGGCTTCACAGTTGTCGACCGCGGCAGCCACAAGCTGTTAATCCCCGACGGCGACACGGCCGTTGGCGAAGTGCTCGCCCGCACCGGCGCCTACGAACCCCACGTTCTGGCCGCGCTCGACAAACACCTTCAGCAAGGCCACACCGTGATCGATTGCGGCGCCAACATCGGAGTCATCTCGTTTTATGCGGCCGCTATCGTCGGCCCGACTGGTCGGGTCGTTGCGATCGAGGCACTAACCGAAAACGCTCGCCTGTTGCGAATCAGTGCCGCTCTCAACGGCTTCGACCATGTCGAGGTGCACAACGCGGCGGTCGGAGACCGGGCCGGTTCACTGGTCATCGATACCGCCGCTGGCAGCAACGGAATCGTCGGAGGCCGCCTCGACGAGCTGATCAAGACAACCGAGCCAGCAGTACTCGCGGTAAGAACGATAAGCCCCACCCTCACGCTCGACTCTCTGGTCGATTCGATACAGCACGTCGACCTCATCAAGCTCGATATCGAAGGCGCCGAAGGCCTTGCCGTTGCCGGCGGGCTGAGACTGCTCGAACGCGACCGACCAGTCGTCTTGCTTGAGTACTCGCCAGATCTGATCTCGCGAGTGTCGGGCGTTGAGGGCGTCGATATTCTGACGACCCTTGTCGGTCTTGGTTACACGATCAGGGTTCTCGATGACCTCGACGAGGAGGTCGATAAGCGGGGTCAAACTGTCGGCATCGAAGTTCCAGACCAACTGCTGGGTGCGTCGGGCAAGGACCACCTCGACCTTTGCCTAGTCGCAAACGGTGATCAAACACATCGCGATTAGCCACACGACGCTGCCGAGCGGCAGTAACGTCGTTGCTTGTGAGCGAAGAAGTTGACCACAAAGCCCTCGATGCGCATAGCCACTCTAGTTATCTAGATCACACGCAACGGGCTTCGAATGCAGCCGACTCGCCGCGTCCTGGCCGAGCTGGCTTGGTCAGGAAACTCGTACGCCGATTCGCCGACGCGGCCTCGCCGCGTCAGGCAGAGTTCAACGTTGAAAGCAGTGCCGCACTAGCCGATCTGCACAACATCGTGTCGCGATTCGATCTCCGAATAGCGGGCCTAGAAGCGAACTCTGCCGAATTGTGGGCTGCGGTCGGCCCCAGCGGTGGCAACAACGCCACGAGGGCACTATTCGCGTCTCATGACATGGTGCTCGAAGATCTCGCCGACGAATTGCTTTCGCTGACGTCCACTGTCGGTGAACTCAGGCAAGCGGCCGCTCGGGCTGACGCTCTCTCGTCGATCGTCGAGAGTTTGAAAGGTAACGAAGAGCGATCTTCAATTGAAAAACAGGAAGTCGGCGTTCAAATCACCGAGATCGCATCTGACATAGACCGGCTAAATGGGCGGCTGGGCCAGACCTACGATGATGTCAGCAGCGCCCACCAGAAGATCCAACAAGTACGCGGCGACCTGGCGACTAGCCGGGCTCATGTCGAGGTGCTGTTGCATGAGTTCAGAGCGGCGCCCGAGATGATCTCCCGAACGGCCGCTGAGGCCGAGGCAATTCGGGTGTCTGACATTTACGATCGGTTCGAGGACCGATTCAGGGGATCTCGGGAAAACGTGCGCAGCGTGCTCAAGCAGTACGAGGACGACCTTCCGAGCTTCGCTAAGCACGGCAGGGTCCTCGACGTTGGATCAGGACGTGGGGAGTGGCTTGAGCTGCTTTCTTCCCATGACATCAGCGCCTATGGCGTCGATACGAGCGCGACGTTCGTGGCCCAAACAACAGCGCGCGGCCTCGAGGTCATTCATGCCGACGCACTTGACCACCTTCGCGACGTGCCCGAAGGAAGTCTCGGTTCGATCACCGGCTTCCATATCGCCGAACATCTAGCGGTGCCGGTGCTAATCGAACTGCTCGATCGTTGTCTCATCGCTCTGGCCCAAGGCGGACGCATCCTGTTCGAGACGCCTACGCCAACGAACTTGTTCGTTGGCGCGTCGACGTTCTATCTGGACCCAACGCATCTTCGGCCACTCCATCCAGATCTGCTTGCATTCCTGGTTGCCGACCGCGGCTTTGTCGACGTCGAGATCCGGTATTTGAACCCGGCGCGCCCCGGATTGAAGCAGGTCGACTTCGAGTCGACAGCTACCGACGAGGACATGATCCTGCAAGCGATGTTTGGGCCCCGAGATGTTGCCGTTTTGGCCTCGAAGCCTGGCGGCGGCGAAGCCTGACATGCGTATCGCGGTGGCCAAGCCTGACTGGGGAGTTCAGGGCGGTTTCGAGATCTTGCTCAGTTACCTAGTTTCACATCTCACGGCCTCTGGCCACGATGTTGCCGAGGTAACTGTCCAGGGCTCAGCACCTGATCACTTCATTGGCGACAGCCTCATCTCCGATGCAGCCTGGGCTAAACGTCCTGAGGCATACACGTATGAGTCGCTGCTTCATCGATTCGGCCGGGTCGACACATCAAACTTCGACCTAGTGATTACTACTCAGCCCGGAAGCTGGGCCATCGATCATCCCCGCAAGTTGGCGCTATTTTACCACCATCAAAGAATCTTCTACGACCTTGCCGAACAGTTCTCGGCAGTCCAAGGAATCGATGCCACCGCCCACCTCAAGACCTGCGAACGCATTCGATATCTGGACCAGAAATACGCTGCGACCATCACCCGGTTCTTGGTTCCATCTCGTACGGTGGCTGATCGGTTGGTCCAGTATTGGGGCACCAGGTCGACCAATATCGACTACTTCTTCGCCGGTCCTCTCTCGGCTGTAGCCAGCGCAACTTCATCCCGGGACGTCGACAGTGCAACAGGCGAGGTCCCAAGGTCGCGGCCAAGCGAGGTTGTCTGCGTAAGTCGCAGCGAGTTTTCGAAACGAACCGAGCTCTTTGTCGCAGCTGCACATCAGGGGTTTGACGCTCCAGCGACCCTGATCGGCGGCGGCGGGCAGTTGCCAGCCGTGCGGCGATGGGCGGCGGAAGCGGCGGCCGGGTTGCCTGTCCACCCAAGGCCATGGGAGCGTCGCGCTTCGCACGAACGTGTTGAAGTTCAGGTGCCGCGTGTACCAGTTGACATCGTCGGCCGATTGAGCGATGACGACCTACAGACCCACTACCTCCGTGCTCTCTGTCTCGTTGCTCCGGCCTACAACGAAGACTACGGCCTTACTGCTCTCGAGGCGTTCACCCACGGCATCCCAGTGGTGGTCTGCGACGATGGTGGCGGCTTGGTTGAGTTCGTAGAGGATGGGATCAACGGTCTGATCACCAAACCCGAACCTGCTGCTATTGCCAAGGCAGTCAGATCTATCTCGAGCAGCAAAGCTACCGCCACGCGGTTGCGCCAAGGCGCGCTGGCCACCGCGGCCCGCTATACATGGCAACACGCCCACGCCCAGCTCGACGCCGCCATCGACGCCGTCATGGAGACTGGCTAGTGAACAATAATCAATGAAAATCTGCGTTGTAGCACCAGCTGCGGTTCCATACACCCGAGGCGGCTTCGAGCGCCTCTGGTCAGGTTTCGTTAATCACATCAACGATCACACCAACCATCAAGCCGAGTTAGTGAAGCTCCCGTTCCGCGAGGAGACGCTACACGGGGTCATCGACGGCTATAGGCGCTTTGCACCACTAGACCTAAGTGGCTTCGACATGATCCTCTCGTCGAAGTACCCCGGCTGGATGGTGGCGCACCCGAATCATCATGTCTATATGGCCCACGTCCTGCGCGGGTTATACGACACATACCCCGAGACACTGCCAACACGACTCACCGATCCGAATGTCCTCGATCTGGCGAGACGCCTGCAAAGAGTGGGCAACCAGCGCTCCGACGTCGACATTGTCTTCGGTATCTACGACGAGTTTGTCGCCAGGCTTGGCCGCGACAACCCAATATTTAGTCATCCCGGGCCGCTTGGCCGAATGCTTGTCCATGCCCTGGACCGTATTGGTCTTGCAACCTCGGCGATTCAGCGTCATCTCGCGATCGCCCAGACAGTCGCCGATAGGCCCGGATACTTCCCTTCCGACGCGGTCGTCGGCGTTATCCACCCGCCGACTGATCTTTCGCTCTTTTCCGGAAGCGGCGACGGTGATTACTTATTCACTGCCAGTCGGCTAGACGCTCCCAAACGCATCGACATGTTGATCGATGCCTTCAGCAGAACTGACACCGCGGTCGAATTCCGAATAGCGGGAAATGGTCCCCAGGCCGACGCGCTAAGGGCACGTGCGGCAAACGACAGCCGGATTGTGTTTCTAGACTTTGTCCCAGATGAAGAACTACCAGCGCTATACGCGAACGCAATCGCGGTCCCATTCATCCCGCAGAACGAGGACTACGGGCTCATCACACTCGAAGCCATGCAGAGCGCGACTCCAGTTATCACAACCACCGATGCAGGCGGACCGACCGAACTCGTAAAACATGATGCCAATGGTTGGGTCGTCGATCCAACCATTGGAGCGCTAAGCGCGGCCATGGCCGAGGCCTGCGCCGAGCCGGCTCGATCTCGCGCTTTGGGCCAAGTCGGCCAACGTTCTGTGGCCCATATCACCTGGCCCGAAGTGACCCGGCGGCTTGTACGTCGATCCCCTTCCATGAAAGTTCACCGCGTCGACTCAAACACGAGTAACGCCTCTCGTCGGCCTGGCCGCCGGCGACTCGTCGCTCTGAACACCTTTACGGCTCACAATCCACAAGCTGGCGGCCAACTTCGGGCCTTTCATCTTGGCCGGGGACTAGCCCAACGATTTGACGTTCATCTGCTGTCGTTGGCCGAATCGCCAGTCTCGTCCTGGACCGTTACATCTTCACCTGGGTTCACCGAAACCGCTATCCCGCGAAGCCATAGCCATGCCGCCTACGAGGTCGAGATGGGCACCAAGATTGGTATTCCAGTCGGCGATATCTACGGTGGGTTGGGACTCCACCTAACACCAGAGTACGGGGAACGTCTTCGACAGGTGGCCGACGATGCCGACGCCATCATCTTGTCGCATCCATACATGGAGCCGGCGCTTGACCTAGCTGGTATCGATCTCCCGGTTATCTACGACGCCTACAACGTCGAAGCTCGGCTAAAGGACTCAATGTTCCCTCTGAGCATCGAAGCTGATGAGGCTGTCCGAGAGGTCCAAAAGCTCGAAGCAGCAACCCTGAGTAGAGCTTCTCTAGTCGCCTCATGTTCGACCGAAGACCAAAAGATGTTCACGGCCGTGTACGGCGAGACACCACCGGTCGCAGTGGTACCAAACGGGGCAGACATTGATGCGGTTCCGTTTGTGGGAGGCGCTGCGCGAATCGCGAAACGAGCTCGATGGCTCCACTCGATCGGTGCCGACCCTGATCAGCGCATCGGCGTATTCCTGGCGAGCTGGCACCAGCCAAACCTCGACGCAGCCGACAGACTTCACGACATGGCGGCCGATATTCCACAAATGCTGTTCGTGATGGTTGGGAGCCACTGTAACTACTTCAGATCGACTGCTGTTCCGTCCAACGTGATCAAGCTCGGGCTCATCGGGGCGTCCACCAAGCGAGTGCTGTTAGCGGTCGCCGACATTGGTCTGAATCCAATGGAAACTGGGAGCGGCACGAACCTGAAGATGGTCGAGTATCTGGCTAGCGGCATGGTTGCGCTAACGACATCGGTTGGAGCCCGCGGGCTGCCCGATGGCGATGGCATCTATCACGAAGCTGAACTCCCGGACTTTGCTGACGCGATTCAGTCCATAATCGAGATTGACCACGATGACGAAACGCGTGTACAACAGGCGGAGCGCGCACGACGACTGGTCGAAGTGAACTTCGGTTGGCCCCAGATCGCGGCTCGGTTTTCCGACGCCATCGAGGACACCGTTTTCTAGACAGCCCCTTGATACCTGTTGGTCTAGTCGTCAGCTATCAGAGGCCAAGGTCGTGATCGACCACTTTGGTGAACTCGCCGCGCAGCCTGGCCAGCCCCCTATAGTTGGTTCCGCTACCGACAACGGGAAATGGGATTATCCTGCCAAGTTTGTCGAAAGTGTGCAGGCCCTCGCTGTCGAGTATCTCGGTCGCAATCAGGTAGTTGCCCGGGTTGATTCCTAGCGACGGGATCTGGAAATCGATGTAGCTCTGCCCGCGCGCAATCGGACCGAGAGCGGTGTGACCCTGGGTGGATGCTCCGCCAACGTGAGTCCCGTTCGCGTGAAAAATATCGAACGAAATCACTGGATCAACCACTTCTTCATAGGTATCAAGCCAAACACGAAAGATAAGTGCTTCGCCGGTAGTGGCATGAGGGACTCGGATCCACCCGTCATCGAGAATGTCGATGTGAACCACTCGGATCTCGCCGGAGCCCTGATGAACCTGCTCGAGGTCGCGGTTGGCATCTCGTTCTTCGACTTCGGCACTTCGGCGTTCCGCTTCGTCGGCATTAACGTTGTTGAGGTAGGCCTCACATACCTCCGACGCTGTACCGGTTTGTTTGAGTTCACCGTGGTCCAACCACGCGGCGCGTTCACACATGGTCTCGACGAGACCAAGTGAGTGCGAAACAAAAACGATCGTCACGCCTTCGCGACGAAGTTTGTACATGTGTTCTAGACACTGGCGTTGAAAGGCCTCGTCGCCCACCGCCATCACTTCATCGACCAGCAGGATTTCCGGGTTCACATGCACCGAAACCGCGAACCCGAGCCGAACGAACATGCCGCTGGAGTACACCTTTACCGGCTGATCGATGAACTCATGAAGCCCCGAGAAGTCGACGATCGCGTCGATGTTCGCTGCCATTTCCTTCTTAGGAATTCCGAGCATCGCGCCGTTGAGGTAGATGTTCTCGCGCCCGGTCAGTTCGGGATGAAATCCCGACCCAAGTTCGAGCAACGCCGATATTCGACCCGCTGTGGTTACTGACCCAGAAGATGGCTGGTGTATCCCGGCCATGAGACGCAGCAGCGTCGACTTGCCAGATCCGTTGTGGCCAATGAGTCCGAAGGTCGAACCGGCCGGAATGTCCAGTGACACCCCCTTGACCGCCTTGAACCCACGCTCGGAGTTTCGGCGTCGGCGCGAAGTAAACAGCTCTTTGATGGAGGTAGCACGATCCTCCTGGAGTAGGAATCGCTTGGTCACGTCCTGCACGCGGATAGCCGGGGCGTTTGCCGACAAGTCGGTCATCTCAGAGCTCCTCGGCGATATCGACAGACTTGCGCACAAAGAACGTCCAACCGGCCAAGAACACCACTACCGACATTACGCCGATGAAGGCCAGCCGACCCCACGAAACGTCACCGAAGTAGACCGCGTCACGGCTGGCCTCGATGAAGTGGAACATTGGATTGAGCTCCATCAGATCAAGCAGGGGCAACCCCCAATGCTCCTCAGGAATGATGCTGGGCGGATACACGATTGGCACCAAGAAAAACACCACGTTCAACAAGACGCCCACCAAGTAACGCACATCGCGAAAGTACGCGTTAGCGATGCTCACAAAGAACCCGATGCCAAGCCCAACGAGCATCGCGCACAACATCACGTACGGCAGCGTCAGCATGGCCCACGATGTGTTGCCTATTCCGATCATGATGGCCAACAGAATCCCGGCCTCGATCAACGACTGGACACCAGCAGAGGCCGCACCGCCGAAAATTGCGGCGTCGGGAGGAAACTGAATCTTGCGTAGTAGGTCAGCAACTCCCTGAAGCCAGTCCATTGGACCGTTGACCATCGCCGCGAATAGGGCCCAAACGACGAGTCCGCTAAACAGATAAAGCGCAAAGACGCTGCTTCCGTCGCCGGCTGGCGGTGCCTGGGCCCGAAGGAAGACGCTAAAGACCAACGAGTAGATGAGAATCGTCGTCAGCGGATTGATCAGCGACCACAGCCAACCGAGCAGGCTGCGCCGATAGCGAGCCTTCAGTTCCCGTTGGGCAAAGTTGGCGACCAAAGGGCGATGGGCCCAGATAGTCTCGATTTGCGACATGCAGCATCCTGTACGAGTTCGGGTGTAGTTGTCGGAAGCGAGAATACCGACCTTGTCGTCATCGCCCGCGACTCTTCGTCTAGATCGAGGCGACCAATTCGCCGATCGAGCGATTCAGGGTCTCCAAGTAGTGAGGCAGTTCGCGGTCCATGTTGCGAAGCACGGAGTTGTCGAGCACCGAGTACCGAGGTCGTGGTGAGGGTCGTGGTGGGTCGAGATCGTAGGTCGAGACGGCCGATACGAGGGCAGGGTCAACTCCGGCCGCCAGCAGGATCGACTGTACGTAGCCGAACCACGAGGTGTGACCTGCGTTGGTTGCGTGCACGATGCCAGTGACCTCGGCAGCAGCGACCCACAGGAGACTGTCAGCCAGATCGGAGGTGAATGTTGGCGAACCGGTTTGATCATCGACGAACTTCATCTTCGTTCCTGCCAGACCCATCGAAAGCACCGTCTTGACGATATTTGGCCCGTGGATGCCAGATAGCCATGCGGTACGAACAATGGTGTCGTCAGGACGCATTTCTGACTCACCGGCTAGCTTCGACGCGCCATAGATCGATTTCGGGTCTGGAGTATGCCACTCGTGCCAAGGATGGTCGGGGCCATCTGGTTCGCCCGAGAACACGTAGTCGGTCGAGATCGCTATCAACCGGGCGTCTATCAAATCTGCGGCTTCGACCAGCCAGCGCGTAGCCAGTCCGTTCGTGGCGAAGGCGCGCTCTGGTTCGGTTTCGCAGGCATCGACGGCGGTCATTGCTGCCGCGTGGATAATCACCTCGGGCCTATGAGCCTCGATGCAGGCCCGAACTGCGGAGCGGTCGGTGATGTCGAGGTCTCGGCGCGAGACAAGTACCGCCTTAGGAGCTCGAATCGCAAGGTCGCGTCCGAGTTGTCCGCTGGCTCCGGTGATGAGCAGCTTCGTCATGGTCTGCGAGTCTGCCACCAGTCGGTGTTGTCGCGATACCAGCCAACCGTTCGTTCGAGGCCGTCATCGATCGAGACGCGAGGCTCCCAACCGAGAGTGGCGATCTTGTCGAGGCTAATCGAGTAGCGCTGGTCGTGTCCGAGCCGATCGACCACATGCTCGACGAGCGAGTCGTCGGCCCCGCATAACTCAAGCAAGCGCCATGTCAGCTCTCGGTTCGTTAGCTCGGCGGTGCCACCGATGTTGTAGATCTCGCCTGCCTCACCAAGCTGGGCGACCACTTCGACAGCCGCGCAGTGGTCAGAAACGTAGAGCCAATCCCTAACGTTCGATCCGTCGCCATACAACGGCACCGGTCGGCCCTGCATCAGGTTGGTGACAAAAAACGGGATGAGCTTTTCGGGATACTGAAACGGCCCGTAGTTGTTCGAGGCTCTGGTTACCGACACGTTGAGCCCGAACGTGGTGTGGTACCCGAGAGCGATCAGATCCGAACCCGCTTTCGATGCGCTGTATGGCGAGCTTGGTTCGAGCAGATCGGTCTCGACGAACGAGCCGTCTACACGCGAGCCATATACCTCGTCGGTCGACACGTGAACGAAACGCTCGACGTCGGATTTGGCTGCGATGTCGCACAAGACATTAGTGCCGAGGCAGTTTGTCTTGATGAACGCGTCTGGGTCGACGATCGAGCGGTCAACGTGAGACTCGGCTGCGAAGTTCACGACTCGCTGATGGCCAGGCATAACCTCTGCAACCAGATCGCGGTCACAGATGTCGCCCTTGATGAACTTGACCCGGCCGGCGTTTGGAGCGTCAGGCGAGATGACGTCTTCGATGGTGTCGAGGCCACCGGCGTAGGTGAGCGAGTCAAGGATCGTCACGTGATCGTCGGTGGTGGCCAAGACGTGGCGTACGTAGTTCGACCCAATGAACCCAGCCGATCCAGTAACAAGAACTTTCACCGCTGACCTCCGAGAGATTCGAACCTGTGTCGAGGATCGTGGCTGGGACCCCAATCCTCGACACTGGTTGGATGATTTCGCCTCATGTGCGCAGCGAAGAGTGTGGTTGCCACATCGGCTCGATTTCGTCGCGTTTGGGGTTGGCTCGGTCGCGGTCGGACATTACCGGATCGGCGACGCCCCAGTCGGCGTTGATTTGTGGGTCGTCCCAAGCAACCCCGCATTCGTCGGCGGGGTTGTAGTAGCCGTCGACCAGGTATGTGATCGTCAGGTCGGTTAGTGCTGCAAAACCGTGGGCCACCCCTGGCGGGATGTACAGCCCGCCGTGTTCCTCACCACCGAGGTCGAGTTCGTGGGTGGCCCCGTCGGTGTCAGAACCTTGGCGAAGGTCGTGTAAGACGACTCGAGCCTTACCAACTGGTACATACCAGTAGTCGCTTTGGTGCAGGTGGTAGTGCAATCCGACTAATGACCCGGCCGTACGATCGGCACGGTTGGACTGGATCATTTCTCGCCCGCCACCGGGGATCCAGTTGCGCCGAAAGGTCTCCACGAACAGCCCACGATCATCGCGATGAACGGTGGGTTTGATGATGTAAACGCCGTCGATCAGGTCCGAAGCCGACACATGAGCCATGTGAACATCAGTCGGCCGCCGCAACCTTCAGTTGCGCACGCGAGCCGACACGACGTCTCCTACCGAGATTGCCCGCCGTCCAGCACTGGTTTCGACAACTAGGCGTCCGTTGGCATCAAGGTCAATCGCCACGCCCGTGATGCTCTCGCAGTCTGCAACCACCTCGATGTCGCGGCCGATAACAGCAGATACTGCGACGACTTCGCCTCTCAGCCATTCGGCACCGTCGGATTTCTCGACACGAGTGAGGATCGATTCGAGTTCACGCAGTGTCGCCTTGGCCATCTCAGTAGGGCTGACTCGCTCGTCGGTCAGCTCATCGAGCACAACTACGGACCGAGCGAGCGCGGCGGCTCGCTCGGGAACGGGTCGCAAGTTGAGCCCAACTCCCACAACGACACCGAGAGCCGTGGCGCCGCGGGTGACTACCTCACCGAGAACACCCGCAAGTTTTGGCAAGGTGCCATCGCTGTGAACAGGACCAACAATGTCGTTTGGCCACTTCAGCTGAACCACTGCCCCACATGCAATACAGGCACGTAGCGCTGCTAGTCCGAGACACGACGCCATCTGCTGGGCATGTGTCGCAATTTTGTCGCCCTGGGCTGCGGGGAACAGAACGGACATCATCAGCCCAGACCCAGGGGGAGCGCTCCATTTGCGGTCGCGGCGCCCTCTGCCAGCAGTCTGAAAGCTGGTGCGTATCGCTAGAAAAGGGTGCTCGTTGGCCCTGGCCAGCTCGGCAAGGTCGGCGTTTGTGGACCCCGTCTCGGCTACTTCGACCAGCCGGAACCGAGTACTTTCCAGGTACGAAACAGACATATAAGCGGGCATGGCCGAGACTAACATCGCCGAGGTCCCGACTCTAAGTAACCCGATATTTCGGCGGGTTGCGTTGAATCTGGCAAACTAGTTGACTGCTGTGGCCGGGTTCGGCCGGTCATTTGACGAGGTGCAATGTTCTCCAAAGTTCTAATCGCTAACCGCGGCGAAATCGCGGTTCGGGTTATACGGGCCTGCCGCGAGCTCGGCATTGCTTCTGTCGCGGTCTACAGCGAACTCGATCGCGAAGCGCTCCACACTCGTCTGGCCGATGAGGCTTACGCGTTGGGAGGCAAGACCGCAGCCGAGAGCTACCTCAACACCGACGCCATTCTCGACATTGTCGAAAAGAGCGGAGCCGACGCAGTGCACCCGGGCTACGGCTTCTTTTCAGAGAACGCCGACTTTGCCCGCACCATTACCGATCGTGGGGTGGCCTTCATAGGGCCGGGGGCCGAGGCCATCGAAGTAATGGGCGACAAGATCTCCGCCCGACTAGCCGCCGAACGGGTCGGCGTACACGGTGTTCCAGGCGTCACCGAGCTCATCACCGACCCAGCACAGGTGATCAACTTCGGCAATGAGGTTGGCTGGCCAGTAGCCATCAAGGCGGCCTACGGCGGCGGCGGCAGGGGTATGAAGGTCGTGGGCAGCGGCGACGAAGCTGCGGCGGCGATGGAGTCGGCCCAA
This sequence comes from uncultured Acidimicrobiales bacterium, assembly GCA_964569385.1. Classification (GTDB taxonomy): domain Bacteria; phylum Actinomycetota; class Acidimicrobiia; order Acidimicrobiales; family Poriferisodalaceae; genus JAADHX01. The sequence continues at coordinate 14,250 of CAZMUM010000010.1, read as the reverse complement.
CGCGAAGCCCTCGCCTACTTCGGACGCGACGAGATCTACATGGAGCGTTACCTCACCGCGCCACGCCACGTCGAAGTTCAGATCGTCGCCGATAGCCACGGCAACTGTGTCTACCTCGGCACCCGCGACTGCTCGGCCCAGCGTCGCCACCAAAAGCTCATCGAAGAGGCGCCAGCAGCTGGACTCGACGATGCCATTCTCGCCGAGATGGGTAAGGCCGCTGTTGCCGTCGCCAAGGGTTGCGACTACGTAAACGCCGGCACCGTCGAGTTCCTGTACGAAGACGGCGGATTCTACTACCTCGAGATGAACACCCGCCTACAGGTCGAGCATCCAGTCACCGAACTTGTGACCGGGGTCGACCTCGTCGAACTGCAGCTACGAATCGCTGCCGGTGAAGAACTGCCGTTCGGCCAAGACGACGTGGTCATCAACGGTCACGCCATCGAGATCCGGATCAACGCCGAAGACCCGGCCGAGGGTGCCTTTCTTCCATCTCCGGGAACAATCACCAAACTGGTTACACCAGATGGATTCGGCACCAGGTTCGACACCGGGTACGAAGCTGGCGATGAGATCTCGCAGTACTACGACAACCTCGTCGGCAAGCTCATTGTTTGGGGTCGCAACCGCGAGATTGCTATTGGAAGAGCCAAACGGGCACTGAGTGAGCTGGTCGTAGAAGGCGTCGCGACCACCAAACCGGCTGACATGGCCATCCTCGAACACGACGACTTCGTAGACCTGAGGCACTCCACCAAGTGGGTTGAGGAAACGCTCGACCTTACGGGCATCAAGGGCGCCCAAGCTTCGCCGCCACACGAAGAAGACCTCGTTCGACGCGAAACCACCGTCGAAGTAAACGGCAAACGCTTTGCAGTAACCGCATGGGTTCCTGAGTCTGGCGCCACAGCCGAGTCGTTGCCGAAGAAGCGAAAACGTAGCGGCGATTCGGGCGGCGGGTCGGCTGGTTCTGACAAGGTCGCAGTGCCGATGCAGGGCACTATCGTTAAAGTGGAAGTAGCCGTCGGCGACACCGTCGAAACAGATCAGACACTCGTAGTTCTCGAAGCTATGAAGATGGAAAACAACATCGCCGCCGAAAAGGCCGGAACAGTGACAGAGATAAAGGTCGCCGTTGGCGACACGGTCGGAGCGGGCGATGTAGTAGTCATTATCGACTAACCATCGCCTACGGGTGGCGACCAACACAAGACCGGACACAGAGGTCTGAATGTCGGCAGCCTTTCGACTGTGGACAAGCGGCCGGCGGATTGCCCAGCTCGAGAGTGCGAACCTTCTCTTAGTCGGACGTGACAGCAGTCAACGAGGCGAGCAATGTGAATGGCACCGGACCTGACGATAAAAGGCGTGTTACGAATGTTACGGTTTCATTGCGGGCCTGAAACCACGTAAAGGTGGCTAGCGATAAAACGAATTCTGATATCAATAATGCTGATCATGTCAACAGCGGCGTCCTTGGTGCCCGCAACGCAACGAGCTGCGGCGTCGTCGTCTGATCGAGGCGACACGCAGACCGTCGAGAATACGAGTTCAGAGTCTCCAGCGGAGGCAGAAGTCCGGGAGGCCTACGCTGCTGGCACGAGAGAATTCATTATTAAGTTCTCCGACGCCGATGCAGATATTCGACAGCGTGAGCAGACTCTCGAGAAGTCACTCAGCAACACCGGTCGAATCGTGACCTTATTTGATCAGATCCCGTATGCCATTGTGTCGTTCTTTACGTTAGAGGGCGTAGATAATGCGCTGTCGCGCCGAGGGCCCGACGGTTACTCAATACACGCTCCGCTCACGCTTCGAACCGCGCTCAGTGAGTCATTGACGTTCATCAACCAGCCAGCTGTCGTCGCTGCTGGCGGGTCAGGCTCGGGATCCGTAGTCGCAATCCTTGACACCGGGGTCGACTACACGCTGGCAGCATTTGGGTCATGTAGCGCCCCGGGGCCTTCGTGTGTCGTTCTTGATTCGGTCGAGATCGCACAAGATGACCATCAATTGGACGATGTCAGCGACCCGATTTTTGGGCATGGTACTAATGTAAGCGCGATTGTCGCTGGCGTTGCGCCGCAGACCCAATTGGTCGTGTTTGATGTGTTCAACGGAACAACTGCTAGCACGGTGGATCTGCTCACGGCTGTGAATCAGATTGTCGGTCGGAAGGCTGCGGGCGAAAATGTCGTCGCTGTCAACATCAGCCTTGGCATCAGTGCTTACGCACCGGGCGCCTGCCCACCCGATACAATTGGCATGTCAAGTTTGGTAGGGGCCGGGATCGTACCTGTAGTCGCATCAGGAAATATGTCCCTGTCGGGAGCTACATCTTGGCCAGGGTGCTTAACAGACGTGGTTCAGGTGGGAAACATCGACGACGCTACCGCGGCGATCGCAGCCTCAGGCAACAGGTCGAGTGATCTTGAGATCGTCGCGCCTGGTGTCTCAATCACGGCCGGAGGTTGGACTAAGACTGGCACCTCAATGTCGAGCCCGCACGTTGCCGGAGCCGTAGCGATCCTCCGGTCGCACCGCAAGGGTCTATCAGTGGAAGCAACACGAGACGCATTGCTTGCAACGACAACAACAGTCGCTGACGGTTCAGCGACCTATCCGGTCCTCGACATTCAGGCATCGTTCGATGCGATCGAAGATGTCGCGATACCTTCGGTCTTCGATGGCGCCACGGGATCTTTTTTCGAAGGTGACGCGCCGTCAATCAACTCTGGCACATCAGGAGATATACCAGTGCGCGCTGACTACGACGGCGACGGCGACGCAGACATCGCTGTATGGCGCCCATCAACTGGCACCTGGTACATACGCGGTGCCAGCAACGTGACCTACGGTGCCGCCGGCGACATACCGATACCAGCCGACTACGACGGCGACGGCGACGCAGACATCGCCGTCGCCAGACAATCCGGCGGCGTCACCACCTGGTACATCAATGGCGGATCCACGGTCACATTCGGAGCCCAGACCGACATACCAGTACCAGCCGACTACGACGGAGACGGCGACGCAGACATCGCCGTCTGGCGCCCATCAACCGGCACCTGGTATGTACGCGGAGAGGACCCTTTACTCCATTGGGCTCGCGAACGCTGTTCCGGCGACGTACGGCCCGGTTACCTCAGGCCTAACACACCTGAACTAGCCCCGCCCTCGAGAGGTCTACGTACCGGGACTGGCTAGCATCGGTCCCGGTACACCCTCCGGCAATAGCCCAACTACCCGCACAATCTGGAAGCGAAATCCCCTCCATACTTGAACTTTCCAATCCTGCCCAGGTTTGATGGACGACGCCACGAAACTTTCAACGTCTGGATCGTTAAACGGTAGTCTTCACTTCGAACGACACACAGCTGTCCTGGGTGATGTCAAGTCAACAGAAGTTCATGACCCGGCCTCCGAGAGTAGAAACGTGACCGTAAGTTCCTCATGTCAGCAGTAGACGTATTCGAGCCACTCGACTTCCCCGATCGCATCAATATCGGGTGCGGCTTCGACCACCGCGACGGCTACCTAAACGTCGACTTCCAGGACTTCCACGACGGCGACGTGGTCGTCGTCATCGATTGAGCCGACCGATAGTCAGGTTCTGAATCTGAATACCGGAACCATGGTTAGCGCGAAGCGGATTCAGCGATATTGTCGGCATCACTGAAATAGCTCGTGGACTCCGAATCCACGGAGCCACGAACAACATCGGATCGACAAGGTAGGGCAATGGCAACGGTAAGAGACGAACTTAGGGTCATGGTCGGCTCCCATAGGGAAGGTCCAGTGGTCGGTCGATGACGGACTCAAGCGTCTTCAACCCACTCGATCATTCCGATCGAATAAACATCGGCTGTGGTTGGGATCATCGCGACGACTACCTAAACATCGACTTCCTAGAAGTCCACAACCCAGACTTAGTCGCTGATGTTCGTAACCTATCAATGCTCCCAGCGAACCATTACGTGGAGGTAGTCGCTCAGGACGTTCTCGAACACCTTGAGCGAGCCGAAGTTGACCCAGCACTTGTCGAATGGGCCAGGCTTCTCAAGGTTGGTGGCCAACTTGTTCTACGCGTACCGGACGTCATGGGTGTGGCAAGACTGATCGCGAAAGAAGCCACCGTCGAGCATCACCGAACAATGCTCCACGCACTGCTCGGCACTCAGGCCTACGACGGCGACTACCACCACGCCACATTCACCGAGCTGACACTCCGTCGATCTCTATATGACGCCGGGTTTGAGATAACCGACCTTCGCCCACGTGACGAGTGGATGATGGATTGCATAGCAACAAAACGAGACGATTTGGGCGAATTCGATCCAGGTCCGCTACCGCTGCTGCGCCTAGAACAAGTTGTGCCTGTCGCGGTGGATACAACTCCGACAGCGGAGTCAGCTTCAGATCTGACCGTGCCATCGGCCGCAGCTAACGTTATTGCCGGTCGCATTGGTTCGGCTGCTGCTGCCCTTACAGAACGCATCCCCGGGACGGCAAAGGACAAAGCCCGCGGTGTCTTGCGTTCTGGTCGTGACGCGTTCAGAGACACCCGGAACCGGTAGGCGCTCTTACCACCGCTCAACTCGGGTCAGTTCTCGCCGACGTAGTCGATCGTGAAGGGCATTGTTCTCGCGGGCGGTTCGGGCACACGTCTGTACCCGCTGACGTCGGTGGCCAGCAAACAACTACAACCCGTATACGACAAACCAATGGTGTTCTATCCGTTGGCAACACTAATGCTGGCTGGCATTCGTGAAATCCTGATTATCTCGACACCAAACGATCTTCCCCGTTTCAAAGAGCTCCTAGGCAACGGTTCGCAGTGGGGCATTAACCTTGAGTACGCGCTGCAACCCAAACCTGGCGGCATCGCCCAAGCGTTCCTCATAGGCGAAGGTTTCCTAGCTGGCGACTCAGCTACTTTGATCCTGGGCGACAACATCTTCTACGGCCGAATCGGTCTAGACACCATCATCACCGAGCACAACTATGGAGCGGTTATCTTTGGTTATGCGGTTGACGATCCCGAACGCTACGGAATCGTTGAGTTCGGCCCGGACGGAACCGTCGTGTCTCTCCAGGAGAAACCAGTCTCGCCGCGGTCGAACCTGGCTGTTCCCGGCTTGTACGTCTACGACGGAGATGTTGTCGAACGGACCCGTCAACTGGTTCCGAGCGCTAGGGGCGAGCTCGAGATAACCGAGCTGAACCGCTCGTACCTGGCTGATGGACACCTAACTGCCGTGCGTCTCGGACGCGGGGTTGCGTGGCTCGACTCGGGAACCCAAGAATCGCTCCTCGAATCGTCTAACTTCATCGCCACGATCGAAAGGCGTCAGGGTCTCAAAATCGCCTGCCTTGAAGAGGTCGCATTCCGCAGCGGCTTCATCGACGAACAAGGCTTGCGCAGCGTGGCGAACCGGATGCCAAGCAGCCCTTATCGGACCTATGTCGAGTCGGTCATAGCCGAAACCCCAGTTGACGCTGCACCAACCTTTCTGTCGGCCAACTCATCTGGCTGAACCTACTCGGCAGCTTCGATGAGCGACTCGGACAGCGTGGGGTAAACAAACAGACAATCCTGGATGTCCTGTACCTTCAAATGCGAGTTAACTGCCAGTGCCACGACCGAGATGAGTTCGGCGGCGTGACGCCCTACTATCGAACCGCCAAGTACAACACCAGTGTGGGGATCGGAGATGATCTTCACAAACCCTCTGGGATCATCGTTTATAAGGGCCTTGGCATTAGACGAGAACGGCACTTTCGTGACGCGAATCTTGCGCCCATCGGCGAACGCCTCAGCTTCGGCTAACCCAACATCTGCTATCTCGGGTTCGGTAAAAATCGCCGAGGCTGCTTTGTCGTAGTCGATGTGGCGATGGTCGCGTCCCACATGCATGCCCATCAGATGGTCGGCGATTTTGCGGCCCTGAATGCTGGCCACCGACGACAGCGGCAGGCGTCCGCTTATGTCGCCAGCGGCGTAGATGTGAGAAACCGACGAAACCAGATTGTGATTGACCTCAACGTAGCCCCACTTGTTAACCTTGACGCCCGCTGCCTCCAACCCAAGATTGTCAGAGTTCGGGACCGAACCGATCGCCAGAAGGGCGTGGCTCCCCGTGGCAACCCGGCCATCAGAACATGAAACAGTCACCGCGTCGCCGTTACGTTCAATAGCAACTGCCCGCGCGCCCTTGAACAGCTGGACACCACGGCGCAAGAAGTCGGCCTCGAGCACGGCCGCGGCCTCGGGATCCTTCGCCGGAAGGACCTGCTGACGGCTAACGATCAAGGTCACATCGGCACCGAGGCTCGAAAACATGTGTACAAACTCAACACCAGTCACACCTGAGCCAACGACCACTAGGTGGGTAGGGAATGTCTTGGGCGGATACGCATCTCGAGTTGTCAGAATCCGGTCGCCATCGAGGTTGGCCCAGTCGGGAATTCGAGGGCGCGAACCGGTGCTCAGAACGATGTAGTCGGCCTCGAGATCGACCGTCTTGCCGTCGGCAAGGGTCACAACAGCGGCATTGGGACTGATCAAGACGCCCGTGCCATCAAGCACGCGCACACCCTGACTGGTCAGGCGACGCGAGATAGCCGACTCCAACCTGTTCTCAATAGTCTCGATCCGGTCTCGAAGCATCGCTGAGTCGATCTCAGGTTCGACCTCAGCAAGACCCATTCCCGCAACCCTCCGCGCGAACGACATTGCCCCACCCGTCGCGATCATCGATTTCGAGGGCACACAATCGCGTAGGTGGGCGGTTCCGCCGAGCACATCACGTTCTACGAGGGTGACCTCCGCGCCGTAACGCGCTGTGTGGCTAGCAGCCTCGTGGCCAGCAGGGCCACCTCCGATGACCAGAACTCGTGTCGACATGTTAGTGAGGTTACCGCCGGTCGTCCCTCAGAGTTCACCTTCTAGCCCGAACTAATGACGACCCGCTCCGTCACAATATTGAGCAACTCATGGCACAATTCGCTCCCATTCTGATAGATATACACAGCGCTGAGAGCTCCCTCACGTGAGATTCGAGCCGGACAAGCGAACCCATTCGCACCCTCTCGGTCGAACTCGAACGGTAGGTATTGCTGCGCCAACGAGGTGCGGTCAATCATCCAGTACCCGTTCGAGGGGTCTCGATGGTGGGGACCCAGGAATAGCAGCGATAGAACCGACGCCAGCGCAACCGTGATGAGCAAGTGCTTCCGCTTGATCTCAAGGTGAGCCAACAACAGAAGAGTTATCGGCACAACCTGGAGTAGATATCGATTTCCGAATGTTTGTGATCCGCCGAAGTAGTTGAACGGAAAGAAGACGACATAGAAAGTCATGTAGGCGCCCAACCCGGCCACGATGCTGGCACCCCCAAGCGTCCATTCGGACCGGCGCCGATAGAACGCCAAAATGAGAATGCAGAACGCTAGCGACATGAACGGCAGCATTCCGGTGTGGCGACCCACAGCCGAATAGACACCCGATTGCAGAATCTCGGCGCCATCTTTGCCAAGCCGGTCGAGCCAGAAACTCGGTGTAAAGTACCCACTTGTCGAGAGAGAAATCGCTTCCACCAGGCCAGGTGTTGAGTCAAACGGGACCTCGCCAGTAACAGAAATGAAGCGCTCACCCGCATAGGCATTCCAGCTTTTGAAGCTGCTGTATTTGAGATACGGAATGATCGCAACCGCAAAGGTTGCCAAGAAGCTAAGTGCTGTTACCGCAGCTAGGCGGACCGATCGGCTCCGGTACAAGGCGACGCCAATGACGATGCCGTACAGCGCCATCAAGGTCGGCTTCTCACTGATCGCAAAGCCAGTTACTGACCCGGTTACGACAGCCCACTTCAATTTCCTATCGGCGTCGAGCCGCAAGGTAGAATACCCGATGCAGGCAGTGAGCACGGCCAGAAAAACGTCGGGATGAATGACATATCCGAAGAAGTAGGCCGACGAGCCGAGTACGAAAACGGAAGCCGTTAGCGCCGAGGTGAGCGGATCGAACCGACGACGCACGATGGCGAATGAAACAGCTAAGAGAGCGAGTTGCAACGCTGCGTTGGCAATGGCGACACCGCGGACCACGCCGAAAACAAGAATAAATGGCGCCAGCCACGCCGAGTAGCCATAGGGCTTCGCCAGAGCGAAGCCCTGATCGTACTTCTGATAGAAGATCGCTCTAGGCGTCGGCGTCCAGTCGAGTTCGACCCAAGCCTCAATGTCACCGTTATCGAAGCTGAGGTTTCCTTGCTCGACTATCGATAGCGCCTGGAACAGGTGCGACGATTGATCACCCACAGGTGGTCCCGTCCTAAAATCGGCTGCAGCAACTCGGCCAACCTGAACTGCCACGATCGCGACAACCAGGACCAACGCTACTCGTGACCAGATCGCGCGGCTATACAAACAGTCCTTGAGGCGACCGTTGGCAGTACTTTCTTGCGGCTTCACCATTAGCGAAAGGATAGTTCTCGCGTCAAGATCAGTGGGTGACCAGCGGCAACCAACTCACATCGTTCGACAACGTGGTCGGAGTGGGTGCGTTGAGCCCCTAGGGCATTCCTGCATCCGTCCTAACGTATCGTCGCGCGACTGCGCCCGAAACAATCACCAACAACTCACCAGCTATTGCCGCGGCGCGCAGAAGAATCGACATCGCCAGCACAGCGTCATCGACCAGGCTCGAACTTAACAGCAGCAGCAACGCTGCTTCTCGAATACCAACACCAGCCGGCACCGGAGCCACGAGAAACCCAATCGCCCATGCCACGGCATATGCAGGACCAACTGGCCACACCCATTGGTCTGTCAACCCATAAGTGAGAACCAAAGCGGCTGATCCTTGGCCCAGGAAGTAGCCCAAAAATCCAAGAACAGCCCGCCAGCTCACCCTAACTCGATCGCCAGACGCGCCCAGTCGCGGAAGTCGCCTGGCGATCGTCGAAGGGAAGTCGCCGGCTAACAAAATGCTCCCGCCCAGAAGGCCAGTAGCCGCACCCACTCGAACCCACCACGTCGTGTCCACTAGAACCAGTCCTCCGCCAACGACACCAGCCGAAGCAACGAAGGCAACAACGAAGGCTGCGAACATGACGCCCGCTTCGGCCGGGGCCACGCCCCGCCGCACGGCAACGTCGATCTGTCCGGCCGCCTGCCAGATGCCCCCAGGCACATACTTCCCGATCTGAGCCCCCACGAAGGCATGGCTAAGGCGGTAGTCATGGCGACCGAGAACGATTTGGCTCCAGGCGGTCCCCGCCGAGTAGATACCAGCAGCAGCCAGGCCAATCGCACCGCACGCAATCCACCAGGAAGGCCAGCCGAACTCGGCGATTCCATCGACCGCACCCTTGAGGGCCCAAGCCATGGCGACTAGGCCAAGCACGATCAGAACAGGACGTAACCGGTCAATCCACAAACGCATACAGATGTCATTATCCACCACCGGGTAGGCATCCTGGTACCTTCCTCGACGTGTTACGCGAACGCTACGTAGATACAGCCCGATTGATCCGCCGTCGACTCGACGGTTCGGCCGTCGGCAGGCGGCTGTCGTCATCACAGTCAAAGTCCGGACGCCATGTTCAATCGCTCCTAGCGATCTACGACCTCGATGCCATGGTCGAGCTTGATACACCTTGGTGGACCTATCGAGCAATCGCCGAAGTAGAGGATTTCCTGCGAACGAAACCCGACTCGGCCGCCACCGTATTCGAGTATGGGTCCGGGGCGAGCACCCATTGGCTCGCATCCCGTTCTGCCTGCGTTTACTCAACCGAACACGACGCAGAATGGGCCAAACAGCTTGAGCCGCGCCTCAAGATGGAAAATGTCGAGCTGACATGTGTGCCTCCGAAAGAGTCAAGCTCACCCACTATCGCTTCACGCCGCAAGGGCAACAGCGGCCTTGACTACACCGACTACGTGAATGCGATCGACGCAGTCGAGGGCGACCTAGACCTCATTGTGATCGATGGCCGAGTCCGGACAGCCTGCCTGAGTGCATCAATCAATCGGCTAGCACCAGATGGCGTAATCGTATTCGACAATGCGGGCCGACTTCGGTATCGCAAAGCCATTCGATCCTCAGGCCTCAAGGTGCGCCGTCTCTACGGTCTGGCCCCTTCGTTGCCCTACCCGAGTTGCACTGCATTATTGACCAAGAAGTGAGTCGAAGCTCTACAACCAGGCTCAATCACCGAAGATGACGGCTGCGGCGGTTGATATTGACCATCAACTCAGCCAACAATCCGACGGACACCAACTGCACCGAAACCACGACCAACAACACGCCGATGATTAACGCCGGGCGGCTGCCAATGGCCTCGCCCGAAATCCTCAGGCCCAACATCCACAACAACAGAGCTGTACCCGCGAGGCCTGACAAGATCCCGGCGGCGCCGATGAGGTGAAACGGCCTGGCGTTGTACGTGGTGAGAAACTTCACGGTGATGAGGTCGAAGAAACCGCGCCAGAATCGTGCTCGGCCGAACTTCGACTTACCCGCTATTCGTTCTCGATGGTCGACGTCGACCTCAGTCGAGCGGTACCCGGCGAACTCGGCCAGCGGTGGAATGTAGCGATGCATCTCGCCGTACATGTCGAGTTCGTGGACGACATCACCACGCATCAGCTTGAAGCCGCTATTGAAATCGCGGCCCTCGACTCCGCTGACTTTCGACGTCGTCCAGTTGTAGAGCTTGGACGTGTTGCGTTTGACGAACCGATCGTTCCTGACAGATCGGCGGCCCGTCACAAGGTCATAGCCACCGTCGAGGGCGGCGATCAGCTTGTCGAACTCGGCCGGGTTGTCCTGGCCATCAGCGTCCATCAACGCAACGAGATCCGCGTCGACGATCTCGAACGCCGTTCGCAATGCCTCTGATTTTCCGTAGTTGCGACGCAATCGCTCGTAGCGAAGCTGCGGCATCGACTTCGATAGGTCTTGAAGCACCACCGACGTGTCGTCGGAACTGCCGTCGTCGATGACAAGCACCTCCCACCGCTCAAACCGGGGATGGAGGACCTCAGCTAGTTCGCCGAGAACAGCCGGAAGATTTTCTGCCTCGTTGAACGCGGGCAGTACCACACATATCTGAACACGATCCGTCATGACTGGCCGAGCCTAGCGAACCCGGCCAGACCCAACGGCGATAGCGACCTATGACTTGGCCGTTCGATCCTGGCAACCCGGGTCGAGATCGCCAATCTCGATTTTGTCGCGGTTGGCCCAGGTGATCTTGTTAGCTGGATCCGCCTCAAGTTTGAACTCGCTAAACGACATCTCTAGCGCGTCGAACACTAAAAGACGGCCCCGCAGCGACGAGCCAAGATTGAGGATCAGCTTTATCGCCTCTACAGCCTGGAGGGTTCCGACTATCCCCGGAAGCACGCCAAGCACGCCAGCTTCGGAACAGTTTGGAGCTAGTTCAGGAGGCGGCGCCGCGGGGACATAATCGCGATACGTCGGGCCCGACCTCGGGTCGAACACCGAGACCTGGCCCTCGAATCGGAAGATCGAGCCGTGAACCACCGGTGTTCCGAGCTTTACCGACGCATCGTTGAGTAAGTAGCGCGTCGCGAAGTTGTCGGCGCCATCGATGATGACGTCCCAGCTATCGAGAATCTCAAGGACGTTGCCGGCGTCGAGTCGGAGATCGTACGGAACCACGGAGATGTCTGGGTTGAGGCTACTCAGAGATTCGACCGCCGAGCTGACCTTTCGCTGGCCCACGTTGTGGGTGCCGTGGAGAATCTGGCGTTGAAGGTTCGACTCGTCGACCACATCCATATCGACAATGCCGAGGGTGCCAACGCCGGCGGCGGCTAGATACAGGGCCGCAGGCGAACCAAGACCGCCGGCGCCGATAAGAAGCACACGCGACCCTAAGAGCCGAAGCTGACCCTCTTCGCCTACCTCAGGCAGACGAGTATGGCGCTGATAGCGCAGTTGCTGACGGGGGCTAAGCCCAGGTGCCACCGACCATGGCCGGCCCTCGTCTTTCCAGCGACCGAACCCGCCTTTAAGCGACCACACGTTTGTGTATCCAAGCTGGCCAAGAGTGACAGCAGCAAACGCCGACCGAGCACCACTGGCACAGCACACCCCGACCTCGATGTCACGGTCGGGAACCCGGCTCTCGATCTGGGACTCGAGGTGACCGCGTGGGATGTGCACCGCACCCTCGATGGCCCCCTGTTGGAACTCATCGGGCTCTCTGACGTCGACTAGAACGCACCGAGTTTCGGCTAGACGCGCCGAGGCGGATGCTGGATCGATCTCTTCAATCTGATCTTTGGCTGCGGCCAGTAGATCCCGGAATGTGGTCATCTGCGTCCTTCGCTAACAAAATCGTACTCAGTAACCAAGATTGCACTCAAGGCCACACCTCAATCGCGCCGATCCTTCTCAACGTCATGCAACGCGCCTCGATCATATTGATCACATCTCTACTTCTGCTGTTCGGGTTCGGTTCGGTCCCAGCAACCGCGCAAAGCCTCTCTGGGAGTGGCCAGCTTGAGGCTGCGGCCGAAACCAGCCAGGACCCACAGAGCGAAGTTGTCCTGTTCAACATGTTGAACCAGGCCCGCGCCGGTCAGGGGCTGGCGCCATTGCAGCGCGACCCAGCACTCGATGCCATTGCCAGAGAGTGGACTGCATCGATGAGTCCGACCGGCAAACTGACGCACCGCAGCGACATCGTCGAACAGGTCGTCACCCGCGTCACCACCGACTGGCAACGAGTCGGCGAGAACATCGGCTGGGGCCCAAGCGCCGAATGGTTGCATTCGGGTTTCTGGAACTCCGCGCCGCACCGAGCGAACATGCTCGGCGACTACAACCGGGTAGGCATCGGTGCTCTCCGCGAATCTGACGGTTATGTGTGGGTGACCGTGAACTTCCTCAACGGACCCGACCTTGAGGGACCGACAACGCCAGACGGAAGCTCAGACGCTGACGCGGCGGACGCCTGGGCGGTTAGCGCTGATGGCGCGGTCACTCCGTTCGGCGACGCCCCACATCTCGGCGATCCGTCCGATCTTGACCTGGCCCAGCCAATCGTGGGGCTCACTGCCACGCCATCGGGCAACGGCTACTGGCTAGTCGCATCCGACGGCGGAATCTTCAGCTACGGCGACGCCAAATTCTTCGGCTCAACCGGCACCATCGCCCTCAACCAACCCATCGTCGCAATGGCACCAACCCCAACCGGCAACGGCTACTGGCTAGTCGCATCCGACGGTGGAATCTTCTCGTTCGGCGACGCAGCATTCCACGGCTCAACCGGCGCCTACGACCTGGCGGCGCCAGTTGTCGGGATGGCCTCGTCGCCAACTGGGCTCGGATACTGGCTCGTTGGCCAAGACGGCAGTGTGTACTCCTTCGGCGACGCCGGCTTCTCGGGGACCGCGCACGGCCTAGGCGCCCGCGTCGTTGGCATCACTTCGGCAAACCTCTCATCTGGAATCGACTACTGGCTCTACCTCGCCGATGGACGAGCGCTCGGCCTTGGCGACACAATCATCGGACCGACCGCTGTTCTAGACCCACTGGCTCGACTCGTTGGCGTCACCGTCCGCACCGCTTCTAACACGAGCTAGCCCAGACCGCACCGTCACCGGGAAACGTCCGCGGGCGAACAGATGCCGGTGACAGACACCCCAGGGTTGTAACTGTCAAGAGGCGATCTGGGATTGTTGGTTTTGTGGTGGTTGGCGGTGGGCCCAGGCGGTGTGTTCGTTGTAGTGGGTTCGGTTTTGTAGGCAGCCGTGGAGGTATGCGACGAGGCGGTTGGCGAGGGCTCGGAGTGCTTGGTGGTGGAGGTCTCCTTTGGCTCGGCGTTGGTCGTAGAACTCGCGGCAACCGGGGCTGGCCTGGAGGCTGCAGAATGCCCATTGGTCGCAGGCGTCGTAGAGGCGCCGGTTGCGGACGTAGCGGGCCAACACGGCCCGTTTGGTTCCTGAGGCGATGGTGAGTGGCGATGTGCCGGCGTAGTTTCTGGCAGACTTGGCCGAGTTGTAGCGTTCGGGGTCATCTCCGAACTCTGCGAGCACCCTGGCGCCGAGCACATCACCGAGTCCTGGTAGGGAGTGGTAGATGTCGGCGTCGGGGTGTTGCTCAAAATGGTTGGCGAGTTCGGTCTCGAGGGCAGCGATTTGGGTGTTGATGGGCTTCCCCTCTAATCGTGGAGGGTTTCTTATAGTTGGTTTCAGTTTCTCATG
>CAZMUM010000009.1:0-118299 GCA_964569385.1 uncultured Acidimicrobiales bacterium | reverse complement strand
GCTCGTCGGGCTCATAACCCGAAGGTCGCAGGTTCAAATCCTGCCCCCGCCACCACTCAGAAGGCCCGGAAACAATGCGTTTCCGGGCCTTTGTCGTTCCTGAGCGGGAGCGCTCCGATACGGGTCAGCTCACAGAAAGCTCACACCAGAAACGATCTCTCGGCTGCGTTGGCCGGCGAGCGGCGCCAGATCATGGTTCGGCCGATCGCCAAGCTCACGCCTGGTGACCGGGTGATCTTTAGGGATGACGCCGGGCATTGGCAAGCCCCGGTGCGCACGCCTAGCACCGTCACCGGCAACGTTCGCCCCGGTTGGGGTGCCGAGAAATGTCGGATCCAGGACGGCGCCGAGGCTGCAGCGTCGCCGCGAATATCGCGCGCCCCGCTTGGGTAGAAGTGTTGTGCGGCATGAGCAAGGGCCAGCGGCATTCTGGGTCGGCGATATCGAGTGGCTGTCGTGAATCCTGAGGGAGGCCGCGCCGATCGCATTGCCGGTTACGCGGGTCCGACCATCGTCCTTCGGCGTCAGTATGGGGCACCCCTACCCGGCGTTCGGGGGCACCGCCGAGTCTCGATCGTCGCCATCCGCTGGGCGCGCGATGCTGGGGTCGAGAGGAGCGAACACGATGGTGGATCCCACCGCGCCCAGCACCAACGATCCTGTGGTCATCTGTTGCCACGAGGTCGCACACGCAGCCGTGGCATGGTCCTGCGGTTACCACGTGAAGACGTTCTGCGTGCGCAGCGGGCACGGCATAGATTTCATCGAGGATGACATCGCGCCAAGCGATGAGTACGCGGTCGCGTGCGCCGGGAAGATCGCAGAACGAGTGCTGATGGCTGTACGCGAGCCCGGAGGTTGTCGGCAGGACGACGAGGCGCGCGAGCGCCTGAAGGAACACGAGAAGCGTGGTGGCCAAGTCGCTGCAAGGGTGCTGGACGAACAGGCCGAGGCACTCGTTGCTGCTGCTTGCGAGATCAAGTCCCGCGTGTGGACGCCGAGTTCCAGCGCGGGCTACCTAGGCACGTGTCCGTCGCCGGAGGATGTCGCCGAGATCGTGGCCCGACATTGGGACGAGTCCGTGTCCCCTATTCCCGCGGCTCTCATCGAGCAAGTCGACGAATAGCGCCGGGTCGCGCAACCGGCGGTCTGGCGCAGCGCGACGTTCCGAACCCCTTTCTGCAAGAATGGCCGTCGGCACCGATGAGCCAGTGCGAGCGAAGAGGAGGAGGAGGGTCGACGATGACCACCTACACGATCACCGCCGATGGGCGTATGCATCTCCCCGATCGAGATGCGTACGCGGTGACGGTACGCGTGGATCGCGACGGCACGGACCTCGGTCTCTGGCAGACCTGGATTTCGGGCATGGCAGATGTCGAGATCGATCGCGAGGCGCAACTCTCGGTCACCAAGCTTCAGCGTCGTCGCATCGCCGCTGAACTGCTCGCGGACACCGTCGAAGCTGAGGCGCGTGCGGGCCGCCTTCGCGATGCGTGGCAGATCGAGGTCACCGTGCTCGAGCCCACGACAGCTCCGGCCGTCATCGGATATGCGGCGCACAGCCTGCGGCCGGCTCCGGATTTCTGTGAGGGAGAAGTGATCCGCACCTTCGGGACGTAGTGAGAGAACCCTCGGAGGGCAAATTGCCCGCCCAAGGTGCCCCGAACCATCAGCTCCATTCACAGAGGCGAACTGGCGCCAGCTAGCTCTCGTCGTAGTACGCCTCGTCCATTCGCACTTCCTCGGCCCACTCTTGCTGCTGTCGCAGGATCGATACGTCGAGCATGAGAGCCAGCAGGGCGTTCTGTCTCGACAGATGAGCAACCGTCGGCTTGTGCACCGTGGCGTGGCGGGAGAGGGTCGGGGGGATCTGCTCACCCGGCTTGACGTGGTAGGGAGTGAAGAACTTGTCGATGGGTCCGATGAGGGCATGGCGCAAGATCTCGATTCGGTTGAGCTTGTCGCCTGGGTTCACCGCCCCCAGCTCGAGCCGGGCGACCCCGTACTTGCCCGCCGCCCTCTTCTTCGTCTCCCAGGCCGACTTCGCCGCTTCGGAGTCGAACGACTGCACGCGGGGCTCGGAAGCCCAGAGGGCGAGCGGTTCGCCGACTGCGACGGCGAGAGCCATGGCGGCTTCATGGAAGCCGGCCTCGTAGGCGGCGAACCGCGCGACTGATGAGCGTGCGCTGCTTCGCGACCCAGGTGTCGTCGCACTCGTTCAACAGGACGCGGCATTCCTCGAGGACCTCAGCCTCGTGGACGAGCAGAACCTGGACCCGGTCGGTCGGGGCGGCAGTGGCGAGTGCTTGAAGAACGTGACCCGGCGGGACCCATGCGACGGGTATGGCGGAGTCTCTGGCGATCGGGAGGATCTGGTCCGGCGTGAGGCCCGTGCCATGCCAGTTCCGGGGACGGCTCATGTCGAGGGCGTGGGTGAGCGCCCTGTTCGTCTTCGCCTTGTGAAGCACATCGGGATCGTCGACGTGGTCGAACTGCTCGATCACGTCCTTGAAGCGGATCGTCGGCACGGGACTATGGTGCCGTAGCCGTCGCAGCAGCGGAAGGAGTTTCAATAGCCGCCAACAGAAGTGGCGGCGAATACACGGGGGCCACGCCGTCAGGATTGCTTGCCCGAGCGCCCCGCCGATCCGGCGTTCTTGGTGCCTCGGCCGCTTTGTCCGGCGTTCCAGGCACACCGTTCAACGCTTCCGCCTGGCAAGCACAAGACGCATGGTTGGTCGCGTCTGTTGGGAGCCGGCTCACTCACTTGCTGCCCAGTGAGGCGATCGCAGGCGGACGCGTGAGCAATGACGGCTATTCCCGAACTCCGGCTTGTCTACCGAATTGTCCGACCGTCAGAACAGCACGAGAACGGCAGCGACCGCCGCGAGGACCGTGGCGATCACGACGACCCAGAAGGCGAATCGGCGTGCGCGGCTTTCGTCTCCGGAGTCACCGACAGCAGCGGTGGCGCCCGCCGAGTCCTGCTGGATGACAATGCGGTGGCCCTTACCGTGGATGGCGATGCCGACGGCCTGCTCGGTAACCTCGCGTGTCGGCAGCGTCTTGCCCGCTGGTGTGCCCGCTCGCATCTCGGCGATGAGGGCTACGAGCCTGGTTCGGACAGCGTCGAGGATCCGCGTTAGCGGCACGAGGCTCACGTCCCAGTAGATGCGCTCGATCACCTGCCGCTGCGCGCCTCGCCGGAGCTCGTCATTCATGAGAGCGACGACACCACTGCCGAGTGGCACGCCGAGCTTCACCGTCGTCTCGCCATGCCGTCGCGCCGACGCCAGCATCTCCGCGACCTCGGAAATCGGCTGCCGGAAGTCGACGTCGTCACCGAGATCGTCACGCGCGAAATCCGGGATAAGGGCGTAGGGCACCTGCTGACCCGTGATGCGTCCACCGGGCACGTGCGCGTCGAGCACGAGTGGTGCAGCAGCCTTACGGTAGGCGGGAAGCTCGTCGCCGTCGCCGTAGCCGGTGAGTTCCTGGCTCGCCCACTCGCGAAGGCTCTCGCTGCCCGTGATGCCACCGAGCGTGATGCACCGCCGCAGAAGTGACACGAGGTCAGAGCTGTCATCATGCGCGCCACGCTCGATCTGGGCGAGGAGACTCCGACGTGCCATACACAACAGAATGCCCGGCGATGCACCCAGATAGGCGCGTTGGTGACGCGGCTCAACAGGGCGAGGGCGGAATACGCGGGTAAGTATGTGGCAGGCGACCTCGGCCCTACGCGGGCCGGACCTCATCAAACCCGGATCCCATGCTCCTGTGCTGCTCGCTGACGTCGCTCCGCCCAAACGTCCCGAGTCTGCTGGTGCACCGAATCCAGGGCGTCGGTGACTTCACTGCCGAGCTTCGAATTGGCCCGCGCGTAGTCGACGTAGCGATCGAGGAGGGCCATTGAGCCTCTCGTCAGATCGAGTAGCGGGAACCGCTGACCCTCGTTGTCAATCGGGAGATGCAGCGAGCGTCGGGTCCAGCTGATGTGGGCGAGGAAGATGTGGATCGGTTTCGCCCACGGGTCCACCTCCGACCACTCGCGACTGATCGATTTCTTCCAGGCATCATCCGCCGGCACGAAGCCAAGAGCCGTCGTCCACCAGATGGAATCCGGTCTACGGTTGTTGATCCGAGGGTTGTAGAACTCCAGCAGCGACCGGGTGTGAATGAGTGCGCTGGTGAGGCATGCCTCGTCCCCCACCTTTGTCCCATCCGGGTTTACGTGCTGGTCCAGTTCGATGCGGAAGTCGATCGTCGCGGTGATCTGGAACCGGTGCTCGTTCCACAAGTCGAGTCGTAGCGCCTCGGCGATGTCGTGGTCGGTGTGCTGTGGAGGCGGGCTCATCGGACTTCAGACTACGTCGAGGCTGCGCACCTACAGCGACTTCCCCCAAGTCCCACCGACGAACCAGCCGGGCTCGAATCAGATCATCGCCTACACCACATGACGGGTAGGGCGACTGCAACCCGCACGGCGACGCAAGGTCGGATACGCGTGCGCGACGACGGAGCGACCGGTGCCGCAAGCGTGCAGCTGCGGCCGGACTTGGACCGTCCACGAAGTGGTGATCAGGGACACCCATATCGGCCCAGCCACAGGCCGGACGACCTGCTCGGGAACGTGACATTCGATGGGGCACTCCGCCGCCTGGGCCCCAATCCGACGCCGCTCGTAGTCACGGCCGCTAGAGGCCCTCAGGATCACCGACAGATCATGCGAAGCCGTGCGCCCTTTGCGCTGTTCCGGGCACTCGATGGTCGCGCTGGTTGATCCCGACCGAAGGGAGGCTTCGTGCGTCTGGCCTGCTGGGGTGAGCGGAGATTGCGATGGCCGCGGCCTCCCTAAAGGTCAAACAGCCTAGGCTCTGGGGGCGGACTCGTTGCTTCGGGATTCATGTCCGTCGAGGATTCGTGAGGGACCAGCGTCGCGTTGCGCGGCGCTACGTCCTGCGTGATGCCGAGGACGAGGAACCCCTGCGGGGCCTGGTGCTGATTGCCGACGTACAGCGCTGGCCTGCGCTCGGGAGCGACCAGTTCGAGCCACTTCTTCTCGATCCGTGCGAGGTGGTCCTCGGGGTACGTGTGACGCCAGTTCCTCCATGCCTCGGAGATCTCCCAGTCGACGATCGTCTGGGTGTGCGTGTTGCATTGATCGGCGGCGCATCGGTAGTGGAGTTTGAATGTGTAGGGGCACAGCTCGAGTGCGGGAGCTCCTTGGGTAAGGAGGCTCGCCTGCGCTGCTTTGTTCATCTTTGTGGTGTGCGCAGAATCCCCGGTGTTGTCGAAGGTCGAAAACCCGATGATCTCGCGAGGCACGACAAGGCCGAGGGAGGGCCGCGTCCACCCTTTCGCAGCGACCAAGTCGCACATCGAGTACTAGTCGAGGTCGGCGAGAGCATTGGCGCGTTGGGCTTTCGTGGACTTCTCGCGATGGACAGCGACCGAGTCGAGCGAGGGCCGGTAGGACTCAGGCCGCTGGTCCTTGGTGTGGTGCTCAATATCGATGTCGATGACTTGGTACTTGGGATGCGACTTGCCCCAGAACCACTCCCATTGGACGGGGAAGAGTCGGATCCACTGTGGTCGATCCGTGTCGAGTCGGATCCCGGCTACACACACCGTCTCACCGTGAGTGCGACCAATCTCCGGGGAGGCTTTAACCGTGAGCATGATCCGTGCTCGCGTGCTCTCGGTGGTGGTCACTAAGCCGTCACCTTCAGAGCTTGATGAGGTCCACTGTGGGGTCTGCCTCGGTTGCGGTGTCCGTGATGCACGATCGGTGGCACGTGGCGTGGTCGCGTTCGAAGCACAGCAGGGCGACACGGGAGGTCTTGGCGAGGCTCACGATTTCGTCGTAGACGGGGCCGGCGCCATTGCCGAGGTGCTGGAGGTACCGGACGCGGGCGGACCGGAGGCCTTGGCGGAAGGGCTCTCTGTTGTCCTTCGGGTTTCCAAGTTCTCGCTCGTGGCGATAGTCAATGCCAGCAGCCTCGAGAGCCTTCGCCAGCGCTGACTTTGAGAAGCCCTTCTTCCTTGAGATCGCATTCAGCCTCACGTCGACGAGGACGTGGACATCGTGGTCACTCAAGAGTGCTATGAGCTCCTCTTGGTCACGGCGTTCGTAGCCGACGGAGATGAGCGCACCTTTGCGCTTGACTGAGGTCACAGAGGCAAGCGTAGGCGCCGGACCGCCCTGCCCGGGGTTGGGAGCCCATTTCACTGCTTGGCGGGCGGCGTCGGGCCCGGACTTGCATGGATGGTTCTCATGGCCGGTGTAGCGGCACGACTCGGGGCGATTGCGGCGCGGCGCGATCGAATCGCTGCGCCAGCGCGTCGTCGAGTTGCGCGTCGATGGCCGGAAAGAGGTGGCCGTAGGTGCCGAGGGTGACGTTGATCGTGGAGTGGCCCATGCGTTCCATGATGGCTCGGGGGTGGGCGCCCTCGGCGATGAGGAAAGCGGCGTAGGTGTGCCTCAGATCATGGAATCTGGTTCCGTTTGAGAGCCCGGCACGAATGACGGCCGGTTTGAAGTGGCGGGGGTACCAGTTGGAGTGACGGAGCGGTCCACCGTCGGGACCCTCGAACACGAGGTCGTTCTGCTTCTTGCCCGCGAGGTAGGGGGTCAAGAGCTCCGCGATCGGTACGGGTATGCCGACGGATCGGCGTGAATAGGTCTTGGTCGGGCCGATGTTGAAGCCGCCATGGGCTTCGTCAGCCGACTCCGAGACCTCCACCCTCCGACGCATGAGGTTGATTCGTGAGACCCGCAGAGCTCCGATCTCGCCAGCTCGGAGCCCGGTGTACGCAGCAAAGAGAACTAGGACGGCGTAGTCGGGGTAGCCCCCTTCGCGGTGGGTCGCACCTCGCTGGAGTGGCGGCGGGTCCGCGATTTCTTCGGAGAGGGCGAGAACCTGGTCCTCGTTGAGGAACAACATCTCGTTCTTCGCTTTCCGGGGCGCCTTGATGCCGTCGACCGGGTTGGTCTTCACGACGCCGTTGCGAATCGCGAGCTTGAAGACGAGCCGCATGACGTCGCGGATGTTGCGGACTGTTCCTGCGCCTTTCCCTTTGTTGGTGAGCCCCGACAGATAGGCCAACACCTCGGCGTGCTCGATCCCAGCGATGGGCCGCTCGCCGAACTCGGGGACGAGGTGGTTCCGCAGGATCGAGTCGTAGCTCTCCCGAGTCTTTGGCTTCAGGTGTGTAGTCGTCGCGCTCCACTTCTCGGCCCACTCGCGAAACGGCTGGCGACCGCGCTGTGGGTCGACCCAGTCGTGGCGGAGGAGGTCGGCCTCGACGGTGTTGGCGTAGCGTTGGGCGTCGGTCTTGCGCTTGAACGTCTTCGTGCGCTGTCGCCTGTCAGGTCCGCGGTAGACGACCTCCCATCGCCGATGACCGGCGGGGGTGGTTCTTGGTCGGATACTGGCCATCGAGCCCTCCTTGTGGTTGAGATCAGTTGCGTCGGACGGTAAGGCGGTCGTGTGACACGAACTGGAGCGGGGTTCAGTCGAAATGCCTCTGCGGAACTCGATTCGAATCGATCCAGTCGTCGATCTCTTGGGGGTCGAACATGACAAACTTGCCGACCTTGACGAACGGGATTCGGTTGTCTTCAACGAGGCGCCGGACGAATCGTTCGGTACGCCCGAGCTTGCCGGCGCAGATGACGATGTCGAATAGCCCCTCGGCCTCTTCAGTACTTCCGATGGTTCTCATTGCTGGCTTCCTTTTCATGTTGGTGTAGTGCGGGCGAGCGTTCGGTCGAGCCAGGTCGTCCAGTTCGTTGCGGTCCCCGGGCTGACGCATCCGCTCGATGGCGCGGCGGTGGGCGGGATTGGAGTCCCTTGCAAGATGGCGAGAAGGACTGGCTGAGGACAGACCGTTTGGCCGTAGGCCTGAATGCCGAGGTGAAGGTGTGGGCCGGTGGTGTTCCCGGCTCCCGGCGTTCCGGGTTGTCCACCGCTGATGCCGATGGCCTGGCCGGTGATGACTGTCTCGCCGGAGGCGACCGCAATCGCTGACAGGTGGCAGTAGGTGTAGCTGGCTCCGTCGATTCCCGACACGATGACGGTGTTGCCGCATCGGCCTGCTGCGCCAGGCTCGTAGACGCCGGCGTTCCCGATGGCGGCTGAGATGGTGCCATCGACCATCGCGAATACAGGCGTTCCGACTGGTAGCGGCAGATCGATGGCGGGGTAGTTGTGGTGGCTGCGCGTGGCGCTGGCGACGGTCGCGTATTCCGATGGTGTTGGGTATGCGTAGCCTGCGATGACCGCGCCGACCGAGGAGAGCGGCCCGCTGTAGCGGGCTGCCCATTCGAGGACGAGTTGTACGTAGGCGGTGGAACGGTTGTAGGCGAAGATCGCCGCCTCGATGTCCGTGACTGTCCCGTTGGGGCACAGGTGCGCTACGGCGGCTGGGACCGCGTCGTAAACGTTGTTCGGGTTGCGAACGCCGTCGCCGTTTCCGTCTTGGCCATAGATGGCCCATGATGAGGGGATGAATTGAAACGGCCCGACGGCGCGGTCCCAAATGGTGTCGCCGTCGTAGCGACCGTTGTCGGTGTCACGGATCGATGCGGTGCCGTTGGTGCCGTTCAGCGGGATGCCGATGATCGGTGGAGCCACGGTGCCGTCGGTACCGATCGACGATCCGCCGTAGCGGCCGTGGTTCGATTCGACCTTGCCGATTCCGGCGATGACTTGCCAAGGCAGACCCGGGCAGGCCGCCGCTTGAGCTGCGTAGAGGTTCAGCAGGAGCGGTGGAATGTCGCTGACCGCGTCTTCGGAGGGATCGAACAACGCATGGCCAGCACTGGCCGTCCCCGATGCGCTGCCAGCCACGAGTGTCACCAGCCCGAACAGCACGATCAGCGGTGATACAAGCACGACGACAGCAGCCCCGGTGGCTTTGACCATCATCGGGCGAACTCCAATGCGGCTACCGCCCAGCCGTTGACCGCGGGAACTAGCAGCACATCGACAGCAAAGACCGAGAACGCACCAGTTCGCGGGTCCCACCGCTCGACGGTGACCAGCACCCGAGCCTCGAAGTCGCTCTTGATGAATTCACTGCCGACGACGGTCGTGTGAGTCAAACTGCTCGGCGCTGTGACCCCGGCCGAACGGGTCGAGGCGGAAAGGCTGGGCATGATCCAATCGGACGCAGCTTCGGTCCAGCCCCCACTCTCGGAAGACTCGTTGGCCCAAACCGCGACCACGAAGGCCGCCACCGATTCCGGCCGAGTCGGGTCTGGAGGCTTGGCCATAATCGGTCGTCCGACGGATTCGATCTCGACAGGGTGGAAGATGCGGTCCGTCTCCGTGTCGGCGATTGTGTCCGTCGACGCCGTTGCATCCGGCACGGTGGTGCCGGAGTCTGTGGGCAGCTCCGCGTCCGGCCTTGATGACGATGACCCCGGCTCAGCGAACGGCGGCAGCTCGATGCCGATCGCGTCGATGACGCCCGATTCGAGCGTTGTCGGTGCCTCACCGAGTGCGATCGATGTCGAAACCTCGGACGTCGTGTGACCCCCCGACTCGGGAGCCGCTGAAGCGCAACTTGCCCCGACCAGGGTGAGGACGCTGAAGGCGAAACCGGATCTCATGTACTACCTGTGACCCGTGCCTCCAGGTGATTGGGACAACCAGCAGGAAATTCCCACGGAGTGTCCCAATCGCGGAAACCGACGGGTCACAGGTAGTGGTGAGTATGAGCAATAGACACCACCTGCATGGACAACACCCGACTCTGACGCATACAGTGACTATCCACAGGCGGATGCACACAGAGAGTGCTACGCGGAGGACCATACAAGAAGCGAGCGGAGATAAGTAGTGGCGACTTCGTGTCACGTCGTACCTATACGGTCGACGAAACACCGCCCACAGGGGCGAGGGATGACGTCGTGCGGCGCGCGCCGCCGGGCAAACCTCGTCGGTCGGGCCTGAAAAAGGACTCCGCATGCACCTCTCCCGCTTCGCTCGTCTCTTGTTCGCAATTGCCGCCATCGTGACTGCATGTAGTAGCGGCGAGGCAAGCAACAACGCCGTCGAGGACGCGACGGACTCGGCCGAAGTCCCCGAACCGACGGCTACTCCAACGACCGCCGAACCGACGGCCTCTCCGACCAGTGAGGCTCCCGTTGCCCTCGATCCTGCGGGCGCGACCGCCGCCTGGTTGACGATGTGGGAAGGCGTGGAGGACATCGTCACCGATCCCGAATCCGCACAGTCCACGATCGGTGCTGTCGCCACCGACTCGGTTCTGGATCAACTCGACACGATCTACAACCCCACTGTCGCCTCCGGTGTCGCCAACAGCCCGCGCGCGTTCGACAACAACCTCGTGGCAATTGAGCAGGCGGATGGGTCGGTAGCGATTGAGGACTGCATGTTCGAGACGCCGAAGGTCGGCAACGCCACGATCTGGTATTCGGGCACGGTGCGCGCCACCGATGGGCGGTGGAAGGTCGAGTCGCTCACCCTCACCTCCGAGATCGGTTGTGTGCCGTCGGCATTGGCCGACGCGGCGATCGACGGGTATGAGAATTACTGGGACGCTCGTGCCGAGTTCTGGGACCCGGCGAACCCTGACCACCCGCTCGTGCGTGAGACGTTGACCAGCGGTCAGCTTGACCTAATCGAGACATTGCTCGCTGATCACGCGGAGCGTGGGCTAGCACTTCGAGGTCGGGCTGAGGATCACCCGGAAGTGATCGAGGTTCGGTCACCGAGCGAAATCGCCATCCTCGACTGCATGAGCCAGGACGCCGAGCGCGGCCTCTTCGATGTCGAGACGGGCGACCGGCTCGACGATGTGCCACCGGTGGATGAGGGACAACTCGACCTCACCTCGGCTGTGATGATTTTGGAAGACGGAGTCTGGAAGGTATCCGACATACAAGGACAGGCGGACGTGTCATGCGACATGGCACCGACTCCCCAGGGCCTGCCCGTCGTGTAGTCGCCGCATTGGCGGCGACCACGGCTCTCTTGCTGGCCGTCGCCGCGCCTGTGTCCGCGCAGGAAGCTCCACCGCCGTCGGACCCGCCGGCACCGATCAATCCGGTTCCGATTACTCCAGCGTGTCCCGACACCGGTGGCGGAGGTTCGGCTATCGACCAGCTTGGCGGTTCGGTGCTCGGCACGTGCTGGGGCAACTCCCCGGGGGCGGGCCCCGACCGCGCGGTGTCCTCGGAACTCGTTTGGGCATGGTACGGCTGTGACCAGTGGCGTCCGTTCTCGCCCGGTTCCACCGTTACCTCGGTGGTGCCTCAGGGTGAGTTGCTGATCGAGGACATTGTCGCCAGAGGTCTCGACCCCACGGTGACCTACGTCTGGCACACGGTCGAATGCACCCACGTGCAGCAGGGCGCAGCGGCCGACGGCAGCGACATCGTCGAAGTGTGGTCGTGGGGCTTCCTCGTCATTGGAACCACGCCGCCGGTTGATCCGCTGGTACTGCGAGACGTCGCCGCGGCCCGCATCGATCCGAACCCGCCGACGCCGGCCACATCACCGATGTGGGGCGAGGTGCCCGCCGTGGTGAACCTCCCAACCTGGCTATGGCTCGCCGACGATTGGGAACCCATCGAAGAACAAGAATCTCAAGGATTCGTAACGGTGGTCGTGCAGGCCAGACCAATCGAGACGGTGTGGGAGATGGGTGACGGCACGACCGTGACCTGCTCGAACGGCCCCGGCGTCGAATGGTCGCCCGGAATGGACGACTCACAGACGTACTGCTCGCACACCTTCATGTCCTCGGCCGCAGGACTGCAAGGCACAGCCACTTTGCGCTGGACGTTCCGTTGGTGGCTCAACGGTAACGACCTGGGCGACTTCGGCGACTTCACCCGCACCACCGCAATCGGGTTCGACGTGGCCGAGATTCAAGTACTTGAGACCGGAAGCTGACCACCCAGGAAGACCTCATGGCAACAACCCTGAAACCAGAATCTCGGACGACTCGCAACGGGAGCTTGCCTCCCGATCGGTTCGATCTCGATCCTCCCACGGGGGGATCGGTGCGCAGCCGATGGCCCGAACTCACGCTCGGTCTGCTCGTGGTCGGCATCTTCGCCCTGGCAGGGGCGTGGTTCTACTCCAACGCCTCCGAGGCCGACCAGGTACTTGCGCTCAGCGGTCCGGTTGAGCGAGGAGCGGTCATCACCAGATCTGATCTCATGGTCGTCGACGTCTCCACCGACGACCTGGTCAACGTACTCGCCGGTGACCAGGCGGCGCTGGTCGTGGGCAACATCGCCTTGACGGATCTCTCGGCTGGGACGCTGATCACTTCGGATCTGTTCGTGAGCCGAGCGCCGATCGCTGCCGGTGATGGGATTGTCGGGCTGGCGCTGAGTCCCGGACAGTTCCCAACACTCTCGCTGAGGCCTGGCGATGTGGTGCGGGTCGTGGCGACGCCACGCCAAGGCGATGACACTGCCGACCAGAGCCTGCTTGCCGATGCCGCTGAGGTTGTCGGCGTCAAGCCAATCGGGGTCCAGGGCCAGTTGTTCATTTCGTTGTCGATGACCACCGACGAAGCCGACGTCGTGTCAGCTGCCGCGTCGCAGGATCGAGTGCGTCTCATTCAGGTAGGAGGCAGCTGAGATGGCGCTGGTCTGTTTCGTCTCGCAGAAAGGTTCACCGGGGACAACGACGACAGCGCTCGCAGTTGCCGCGTCCTGGCCCACAGCGGACGGGCGTCGGAAGCTCCTCGTCGAAGCCGACCCCTTCGGCGGTGTGCTTGCGCTTCGTTACCAGCTCGGTCTCGAGCCCGGCCTGCTGACTCTCGCAGCCGCACTACGCAGTGGCATCGACGATGACGACGTGTGGGATCACGCGCAACGGCTTCCGGGAGGGCTTGCCGCCATCGTCGGGCCCGATCTGCCAGATCAGGCCAACGCTGCACTGACGGCAGCCGGTGCCCGTCTTGGTTCCTATCTGGCTTCGCTCAGTGGTGTCGACGTGATCGCCGATCTGGGACGCTCGGGCATCAACTCGCAGTCGCCCGAGCTGCTGACCAACGCGGACCTCGTGCTGATGGTGGCTCGGCCCATCGCTGAGCAACTGCAACCCGCAGCCCAGCGCCTCCGATCGCTCGGACTGGCTCCGGATCAGGTCGGGTGGGTGCTCGTTGGGGAACGGCCCCACGACAGCGCAGAGGTCGAGAAAGCATTTGGCATCGGAGTGGTCGGGGTCATCGCCGACGATCAGCGCGGAGCTGCTGCGCTCGCCAACGGCGCATGGCCAGGAGCGCTGCGCCGTTCGAGCCTCGCTCGATCCGCCTTCACCCTGGCGGAGACGCTCGCTGCACGGTTCGAGCCCACAGTGCGTCGACGGGACCCGATCGAGGCGGTCACCTCGCTCGTTGCATCTCGAAGGAGCGCCGATGACCGCTGATCGACAACTCATCGAAGACGTCCGCCGGCGGGTCGGCGATCGCCTCACCGAGGCCATTGCCGGCGTCGAGCTCTCCGGTGCAGCGGCGATTGGTGGCGAGGACCGGCGCATGCTCGCCCACAAGCTCATCGCTGACGAGCTTCAAGCTGTCGACGCCCAAGCAATGAGATCCGGCCACGAACCGAGCACCGACGAGACCCGCGGCGAGCTCACCCAGTCGATCATCAACGAGTTGTTCGCGTTGGGACGAATCCAGCAATACATCGACGATCCAGACATCAGCGACATCGCCATCAACGGCTACGACACCGTCTGGCTCACGAAACGCAACGGCTTCAAGTTCCAGGCCGAACCGGTGGCCGACAGCGATGAACATCTCATCGAGATCATCCAGACCGCGGCCCGCCGGGGGAGATCGGAACACCGCTGGGACCCGGCCAGCCCACGACTGGACCTGCAACTCCCGTCCGGCGACCGGCTCAACGCCATCGCGTGGGTGTCCGGTCGACCGTCCATCTCGATTCGACGACACGACTTCGACATCCACCGACTGAAGCAACTGATCGACCTCGGCACCATCACCGAACCGATCCAACATCTGCTCACGGCGATGGTGCTGGGCAGGTTCAACATCATCATCGCTGGCGGCACCGGCGCAGGAAAGACCACCCTGCTGCGCTGCCTGCTGAACGAGATCCCGTCGACGGAGCGCCTCATCACCGTCGAGGACTCACTCGAAGTCGGCATCGACCGCTTCGCCCACCTGCACCCTGACCATGTCGATCTCGAAGCCCGCCCCGCGAATGTCGAAGGAGTAGGCGAGATCGGCATGAACGACCTGGCCATCAACGCGCTGCGAATGAACCCCGATCGGCTCATCGTCGGAGAAGTCAGAGGCGACGAAGCACTCACCCTCCTCCTGGCATGCACCCAGGGCAACGACGGAGCCATGTGCACGGTCCACGCCGACTCATCAGAAGGCGTCTTCGGTCGCCTCCAGATGTACCTGGCAATGACTCGGGAACGCTTCGAACCCGCCGCCGCGCCAATCTCTTGGTCTCCCAAGGCATCGACGCGATCGTTCACATCGCCCAACTCGACGACCACACCAGAGTGGTGACCTCGATCCGCGAAGTTACCGGCGCAGACGCGGACCTTGTCGTCTCCAACGAGATCTACGGCCCGGACGAAACCGGCAGGGCCGCCGCTCGGTTCGGCTTCAGCGCCCGACGGCTGGAGCGACTCGAACGGGCTGGCTTCGACCGAGGATGGCTCAGCCAACCAGGCGGATGGACGAACTGATGGCAACACTCACGTTCTCCGCGATCTGCGCCGCAATCGGCCTCGGAGTGCTGCTTATCATCCAAGGCATCAGGGGTCGCCGTGTGCTCCCCGATCTGAAGCTCGGCGACGGCGTCCGCGCTGATCGACTCATCGCCTGGATCGCCGGTGCGCTGGTCGCCTCGCTGGTCATCCTCGCCGTGACCGGATGGCCGGTTGCCGCAGTAGCCACCTTCGCAGCAGTACTACGCGGCCGAACGCTCCTGGGCGGCGACGGTCAGCGGGCAACGAGCATCGCCCGAACTCAGGCAATCGCGTCGTGGACCGAGATGATCCGCGACAACATGGCCGGAGCGGCCGGCCTCGAACAGGCGCTCATGGCAACAGGTGACGTCGCCCCAGCCCCGATCGCCGCGGAGGTTCGTCGCTTCGCCCGCCGTCTCGAAGACACCGCGCTGCCCGACGCGCTCGCCCTGCTCGGCGATGACATCGATCACCCATCTGCTGATCTCGTCGTGGCCGCGTTGGCAAACGCGGCCCGTATGGAAGGCCGAGACCTCGGCGCACTCCTGAGCCGACTCGCCGAATCCATCCGCGGCGACGTGCGAATGCGCCTCCGCGTCGAGGTCGGCCGAGCCCGCATCCGCACATCAGCCCGAATAGTCGTGGGCGTCACCGTCTTCACCATCGTGTTCATGTACGTGTTCTCGCGGCAGCTGCTCGACGTCTACGACACCCCGACCGGCCAACTCTGGCTACTCGTCGTGCTGGGAATATTCGGCCTCGGCGCCTGGATGCTCAACCACTACTCCCAGATCGAAATGCCCGAACGGTTCTCCGCTCGAAGGGACCGAACCATCAACTCGGAGAGGGCCGCGCCATGAGCAACACGCTCACAGCCATGCTCCTCAGCGCCGGCCTGGGCGCCGGTATCTGGATCATCATCCGTGCCCTGCGACCGCGACCCGTACCGCTCGCCGTTGTAGTCCGTTCCACGCAGCGGCCCGGTACGGCAATCACCGCCGCACCACTCGATGACACCGACTGGCTGTCGACACCGCTGCACCAACACCTCGGGCGAATCGGCACCCGGCTCATGACGCTGCTCGGCGTCGGTCAAAGCGAGGCGCTTACCGAACAACTCCGCATCCTCGACAAACCCATCGAACGACACGCCTACGAAAAACTCCTCGGCGCGACCGCAGGGTTTCTGCTGCCATCGCTGCTGTTCGCCGTGATGGCCGTGGGCGGAGTCTCCGTGTCACCCCTCGTCGGGCTTGGACTCGCCGTGGCCTTGGCGGTCGGCGGGTTCTTGTACCCCGACCTGCCGCTGGCCGAACAGGTCAGCAAACGCCAACAGGGGTTCCGTCACGCACTCTCGAGCTGGCTCGACCTCGTCACCATCATCCTGGCAGGCGGCGGCGGCATCGAAACCGCTCTCGCGGGAGCAGCTGAGGCCGGTGACGGATGGGCCTTCGACGAAATCCGTATGGCGCTCCGCCGCTCGGATCTCACCGGCCGCACGCCATGGGACCTACTCGATGAGCTTGGCACAACGCTCGGCATCGACGAGCTACGCGAACTCGCCGCGTCGGTGAGCCTTGCCGGTGGAAGCGGCGCCAAGATCCGCAAATCCCTGGCCGCCAAGGCCGACGCGCTGCGGGCTCAACAAGGCGCAGAGATCGAGACCAACGCCGAAGCAAGCACCGAAAAGATGATCGTGCCCGTCACCGTCATGGTCCTCGGCCTCACCCTCTTCATCGGGTTCGGCGCCGTAGACGCCATCAGCACCGACGGCGGCGGCACCTTCTCAACCCCCTCCGCCCAGCCATAGGACCACCCGACCAGACCAATAATCACAAGCAAAGGAAAGCCAAATGGAAGCCATCAAGAACTACGTCGACTTCATGCACTTCGTCGTCGAATACAACCTCACCCTCATCGGGCTCGACGTGCGAGACGAACGCGGCGCCATCTCCACCGAGATGGCCGTCGTCATGGCGGCCATGGTCGCCGTCGCCATCGCGGCCGGGGCGATCTTTCTCGCCAAGGCGCAGTCCAACGCCAACAACATTCCCGACACGGTGCCGGCCCCAGGCTGACCGATGCAGGGACCATCAACACGCTGCGAGCGAAGCTGTCTTCGCTCGCGCCTCGGCGATGAAGCGGGCGTGACCTCCACCGAGGTTGCCGTCATCATGCCCGCGCTCATCATCGTCATCATGATGGTCTTCCAAATCGGCATGTTCTGGCACGCCAAACAATCAGCCGACGTCGCGGCAGAAGAAGCCGTCGAGGCCGCTCAGGTCGCCACAGCAACAGAGGCCGACGGCTACTCGGGCGCCGCCACCATTCTCGGCCAGGCAGGCAACCTCAGAGACGTCGTGGTCATCGTCGATCGCGATGAGGTCGCAGGAACAGTGACCGTCACCATCACCGGCCGGGCCCCATCGATCATCCCGTTCGGTTCGTGGGGCATCACCGCACAAGCCCAAGGATCGATTGAACGCTTCATTCCGGCGGCTGACCGATGAGGCTGAACCCGTGCAGAAGCGAGCGGGGATCGGTGTCAACCGAGTTCGCAATTGTCATGGCCGCGATCCTGCTCGGATTCGTGGCGCTGGCCATCTACGGCGGAAGAGTCGTGCAGGCAGAAAACGACGTTCGCAGCGCCGCGCACGAAGCAGCCCGAGCCGCAAGCCTGGAAGGATCGCCCGAAGGCGCTGACGCGGCCGCCCGCACCGTCGCCGCCGCCAACCTTGCCCGCTCCGGCATTGCCTGCGGCCCCGCCCCGACCGTCACTGTCGATGTATCGGAGTTCGCCCCGGGTGGACAGGTCACCGTCACCATCACCTGCAACGCGTCGTTCGGGGATGTGGGGAGCCTCGGCGTTGCGTCGTCGCAGGCATTCGAGGCGTCTGCCACTGAGATCATTGACACCTATCGGACAGGCTGACATGTACGGACGACGCCAAGACGAGAGAGGCTCTGTCTCTATCCTCATCGCCGTGCTGGGCCTCGCCCTGTTGATGGCCACCGGGCTCGCCGTCGACGGCGGCCGCAAACTCGGCGCACTGTCCGAAGCCCGAGACATTGCCGACAACGCCGCCCGTGCCGGCGCACAAGCAGTAGACGTCGACGCCTACCGCCAAACCGGAGTGCCGACAATCAACCCCGCCGCCGCTACCCAAGCAGCCAACACCTACCTGGCTGCGCAGGGCTACAGCGGAACTGTCGCGGTTGACGGCACAACTGTCACCGTCACCGTCTCCATCACCATCGACCCGACGTTCCTGCCCGGAACAATGACCGCCAGCGCCACCGAATCAGCCTCCGCATTCGCCGACATCTGAGAACCACCATGCAACGATTCAACGACCTCATCAAAGGCCTCACGGGCCTGACGATCACCCTGGTACTCGTCATCGGAGTACCGACGGGTCTGATCGCCGCAATCGGATCGCCCCTGCCCACCGCATGGCCCGGAATCGACACCATCAGCCGCCACGTCACCGACGGCAACATCACCGACGCCTTCATCATCAAACTCCTCGCCACGATCGTTTGGGTCGCATGGGCGCAGCTCACAGCGGCCACCATCAGCGAGTACGTCTCCATCCTCCGAGGCAAGGCCGCATCCCGCGCCCCAGCCCTGCCGGCCGTTCGACTCCTCGCCGCAAAGCTGGCCACGTGGACGACGCTCGTCGTCACCGCCATCGCGCCGATCCGCCCCGCCTTGGCCGTGCCACTCCAACCTGTCAGTGCAATCGCAATGCCCCTCGCCCCGGACGCCACGTCTCACAACGGCCCTGTCAGTCCTCAGGCCGTCTCCGCACCGGCTGTCGCCGATGGCAAGTATCGCACCCAACGAGGAGACACCTGGTGGGACATCTCCGAACGCCTACTCGGCAACGGCATCCGCTGGAATGAGATCCGCTCACTCAACCTCGACGCACGCATGCCAGATGGCGATGTCATCGCGGCTCACACCGACATCGTGAAGCCAGGCTGGATGCTGAGTGTGCCGGCGGACGCCAACCTTCCTGGCAACGCCGAGCAGCCAGCTGACGACATCGCCGAGGCCGTGACGGTGGTAGTCGAGGGGGGCGATCACTTCTGGTCCATCGCCGAAGAAGCACTCACCGACGCATGGGGACGTTCACCGACCGATGCAGAGATCGCGCCGTATTGGGTCGAACTAGTCGCAGCCAACAAGGAACGACTCCTCCCGCCAAAGGACCCCAACCTCATCTACCCAGACCAAACATTCATCGTGACCGACACGCCGCGCAACCCTGACCTTGCCGCTGACCTCAACGGTGCCGACGTGCTGAAGCCACCACCCGTCGTAATCGAAGAGCCGGGGCGACAGGCCCCTGAGCAGTCCGCAACACCAGCAACGCAAGGCGAAGCCCAACCTGAGACGGGCGTGCCATCAGAGTCACTGGAACGACCAAACCCGACGATGGCACCGGCAGAGGTGACGACCGAAACCCGCAGTCCGGTCGGAGGCGAGGACCGGAGTCGCATCGGCGGCCTGATCGAGGACGCCAAACCCATCGCAGCAGTCGCGAGCGGCCTGGCGTTGCTGGGCACAGCACTTCTCTTCACTCTGCGACGGCTCCGCCACATCCAAGCCGCCCGCCG
The DNA here is from genome assembly GCA_964569385.1 of uncultured Acidimicrobiales bacterium. GTDB lineage: Bacteria > Actinomycetota > Acidimicrobiia > Acidimicrobiales > Poriferisodalaceae > JAADHX01. Next base: position 98,947 of record CAZMUM010000009.1, on the reverse strand, counting down.
ACGACCCGGCAGCACCATCGACCCGCCCGATGACGAGGCCGCGGCATTCGAAGAGCGAATCCGGGCCATCGCCACCGACGGCGAAGACGTCCGCTACCTGGCAGCCGCCAACGCCTACCTGAGCCACCAACTCGAGAACGCATCCACGCCCATCCCCTCGCTCATCGCGGCCCGAGCAGGCAAATTCGGGCTCGAGTTCCTCCTCGACGAACCATGCAAACCCGTCGACGGGTTCATCGCGGTGAACGACGACGAGACGACATGGCGCCTCCGAGCCGACATCGACGCCCGGATCATGGAAAGCGAAGTCACCGACGCTCATCCGTTCGCCCCTGCTTTGAGCGTCGCAGGGACGACCGAAGGCGGCGCACTGCTACTGGATCTTGAGCAACTCGGAGCGGTCGCGATCGAAGGACACCCAGAACGGGTCGCTGATTTCCAACGAGGACTGGTCGCGTCGGTCTGCGTCGCCCCGTGGGCCGCCCAATGCGAGATAGTCACGATTGGCATCGATGGCATGCAGGGTGAACACCTCAGCCGACTCACAATCCCGCAAGACCCGAGGGCATGGGCCGCGCAGACCTCCGAGGAGATGACCGGCATCGCCCGAAGCCTCGATCGCAGCCCGTACGAAGAACGTATCGACCACGGATCCGTCTACTACCCGACGATCGTGTTCGTCGGCCCAGATGAGCCCCTGGCCGCGATCGGTCAACACCTGGCCCCGATCGCACAACTGGCGTACGCACCGCTGGTCGTCGTATCTGCACACCCGCTGACCAGCGAGTACCGAATCCTGCTCCACGATGACACCGCCACCCTCGAACCATTCGGTCTGGGCTTCGACCCGGTCACCCTTCCTGCCGAAGATCTCGCCGCAATAGACCACCTCATCTCGAATGCAACAGAAACCGAGGCCAGCCCGCCCGCGGAGGATTGGGCGAACGATGTAGCAGAGGCCGACCACGCCGGGTCCAATGGACAGGTTGCGCCGGACATTGCGGATGCAGCGCCGCCTGTCTCCGCCAACGCCTCAGAGCCGCCGATAGCTGTCAATGCCGAATCTGCGCCGTCGGAAGCAACCGTCGATGCCATCGCGGCGATCCTCGGCCCGAAGCCGATCGAAGTACGAATCCTCGGTCGTCAGGCAGCGATCGAGGGACTCAGGGGCGACGCCGCTCCCAAGGTCAGAGCGATCATCGCCTACTTGGCCTTTCATGGTGAGGTGGTCGGCCGGCGCCTGCGGGATGAGTTCTGGCCTGGATCGGACAGCCGCCAGGCATGCGACAACGCAATGGTGAAGATCCGCTCACTCCTCGGAATCGGCACCGAGGACCAGCAGCGCCTCGAAACAATCCGAGCCACAAGTAGCTACCGGGTCAGCGATGAGGTCGGACTCGACTGGCACCGAGTCGAGCAGCTCACTGAAGCCTCGAAGAACCAACTCCCGGCAGACGAGGCCGCCTACCTCGACGCCGCCTGCGAAATGATCGACGGCCACGTCGCCGCCGACGCAAAGCCGGACCTCTACGGGTGGCTCCTCCGCGAACCGACGAACTACACCCTCATCGAAACGACGCTCATAGACGCCGCGCACCGACGCGGCCAACTCGCCCTGTCGAGCGGTGACGTCGAACGAGCGAACTGGGCCGCCCAGAAAGGCCTCGAAATCGTGGAGGGTCAAGAAGCGATGTACCGGATGAAGATGAAAGCAGCATCCGAGGCCGGCGACGTGGACGGAGTGAACACCGCATACCGTCACGCTCGACGAGCGGCCGAGTCATACGGATTCGACGAAGGAGTCCAGCCAGAGACCCAGGAACTCTACGACAAGCTGACAAGGGCAGGCAAACACTCGCGGGACTCGGACTCCGCACGTTGGTAGGGCCATCAATGGTCGACCCCAATATGCGAGTCCGGTTGCCAGGACCGGTCGGTTGGCTGGGTGGTCGGTCGTTGCCGCGAGTATCGAGCGCCGCACGTGGGCCTGGTGGTCGCGCCCCTTTGGGTGTGAGGTACGGGATTGCGTGCGCTCGTAATGTTTGTAGCTCTTCCGAGCAACCGCATGCCGACCCGGCTCATTTCGGCCCGAGGCGGTCACGTGATTGAGCAGCATCCAGCACACTTGGTTGCGTTGTACTTCGTTCAGTACGGCTAGGTTTGAGTGACAATCCGTTCCACAACACACAGCGAGGAGGTGCGCGTCGTGGCGACCGCCGACCAGGTCAAGGCTCTCATTGAGAGTCACGCAGAGGGCGATGACAGCCGCTTCTACACGGTTGCGCTGCAGATGGCGGCTAAGGAAGCTCGTGCCGGCCACGCCGCCTACGCGCAAGACCTCAAGCGGCTCGTCGACACAGCGAAGGGTCGTCGGCCAGCCGGTGCTAAGGTGGTGCCGGTCGCCGCGCCTCGCGGCGAACTGTCATCGCTGCTCAGCGTCAGCTACCCGGACAGCCGACTGTCCGACATGGCCCTCGACCCGAAAATGCGCAAGATCCTCAAGCGCGTCATCAACGAGCAGGTGAACCGCGATCAGCTCCACGCGAGCGGTTTCCAACCTGTCCGGCGCTTGCTTCTCCTCGGCCCGCCCGGTACTGGGAAGACGATGACCGCCTCGGTCCTTGCTGGTGAGCTGCGGCTCCCGCAGTTCACGGTCCGGCTCGACGGGCTCATTAACAAATTCATGGGGGAGACCGCATCGAAGCTTCGGCTGATCTTCGATGCGATGAGTGACAGGACCGGTGTCTACCTCTTTGACGAGGTCGACGCGCTTGCTGGTTCACGGGAGGCCGGCAACGACGTGGGTGAGATCCGCCGCGTGCTCAACTCCTTCCTCCAGTTCCTCGAGCGAGATGAATCCCATAGCGTTCTCGTGGCCACTTCGAACTTGCCAGAAATTCTGGATCGAGCGCTGTACCGCCGGTTCGACGCGACCATCCACTACGAGATGCCCGCTGTCTCAATCTCCAACAAAGTCATCCGAGGTCGTCTCGCAGCCCTGGACCTCACCGACGTCAACTGGCGCCAGGTCGGGCCGGCTACCAGGGGCCTGAGCCATGCCGAGATCACCGCCGCTGCAGAGCTGGCAGCGAAGGATGCCATCCTTGCCGGGCAGACAACGGTGACGACCCAGAGCCTTATCGAGTCGCTCGACATACGACGGTCCGCCGATACGTCGAGGATCTGATGGCGGAGCGAAACCGGCCACATATCTTCCTCGACGTCCCCGCAGAACCAGAGCAGTTCACGCCGGTCTCCTCCGGCCGCGACGGAGCCTCCCCGCCGTCGCCAGCCGATCCGGCTGCGCACTCGCTGCGCCTGCGCGGGGCCCTGACAGGTGCAGCGGCTGAAGCTGACGCTGCGCGGGACCCGACGCTGCGCGTGGAGGGCGCGATCTCGGGCATATATGTCCAGTTCGAATCGGTGCCTGAGTTCGAACTGGCCCTCACCTCACTCGAGCCACAGCAGGGAAAGACCCATCCCGAGTTAAGGGCGGTGACCGAACGCATCGAGGATTACCGCACCATCCAAATTGCCACTGTCTTCGTGCCTGAAGGTTGGATCGGACGATTTATCGACCGGTTCGAGCAGTACGCAACGGAATTGACTCCCAAGGGCAACCGCAAGAATAGCAATCTCGTCGAACGCATCGCCGATATCCGACTTGCCACCCTGGAAGCCCTATGGACCGACGCTCAGGCCGACTTCCCTGCCACCAATGAGTCGGTCTGGTGGGAGGTCTGGCTACGGCGCCGTGACGGCGTCACCGACCGCCTCGAATCCTTCGCCGAACAGACCGGAGTCCGGATTGGTCCGCGACGCCTCGTCCTCGATGACCGCACCATCGTCCTCCTGCTCGCCGACACCGACCAGCTGGGAGCAGCACTCGGTGTCCTCGACGACATCGCTGAGCTGCGACGGCCTGCCGAAGCGTTCCACATCCTCGCCGACCTCGACGCTGAAGATCAGGCCGACTTCGTCGCCGACCTGGCGAGTCGGGTCTCCCCGCCGGCCAGTACCTCGCCGCGCACGTGCGTGCTCGATACCGGCGTCGCCGCCAACCATCCGCTCATTCGGGCCGCGCTGGAACTTGCCGATTCGCATACCGTCGAGCCCGCCTGGACCCTCGAGGACAGACGAGGTCACGGCACGACGATGGCAGGCACCGTCCTCTACCCCGACCTAGGCACTGCGCTGGTCTCCAGCGAGCCTGTCCCTCTTATCACTCGGCTCGAATCCGTCAAGATCCTGCCAAATAGTGGCGACAATGACGAACACCTCTACGGCGCAATCACGGCCCAAGCCGTTTCCCTTGTCGAGATCCAACAACCCGATACGGCAAGAACGTTCGTCCTCGCGGTCACCGCCAGGAGAGGGACGATTGACGAAGAGTCCTCCCTCGGCGAGCCAACGACCTGGTCCTCGACGATCGACGCCCTCGCCGCCGGCCGCGAGGTGATCATCGTTGACGACGGCCTCGTCTACCTCGACAGCCCCGACGACCGCGAGCCCAGACTCTTCGTCATCAGCGCAGGCAACGTCCGACACCCCTTTGACGTTGAGCACCTCGACCGCAGCGACGCCGAGCCCACCGAAGACCCGGCGCAGGCCTGGAACGCTCTCGTGGTCGGCGCGTACACGGAGTTCGACGACCACACCGACGTTCCGCCGTTCCAGAACTGGACCCCCCTCGCAGAGGCAGGTCAACTGTCACCTTTCAGCCGAACCTCGGTGAACTACAAGCGACAGTGGCGGCACGCTCCAGATGTGGTCCTCGAAGGTGGCAATGCTGCGGTCTCCCCAGACGGCGACACCGTGGACACGCCCGCGCACCTTCAGATCCTGACTACGCGATCACCGTCCCTGGGGGGACGACTCCTCACCACATCGACCGGTACCAGTCCAGCGACCGCCGCCGCCGGCCATCTGGTCGCCCAGATCCGACGCCGCTACCCGAACGTCTGGCCCGAAACAGTACGAGCGCTCGTCGTTCACTCTGCTCGATGGACTCCCGCCATGATCACCACCGGCAACAAATCCGCTCACAGAACGGCCGTGCGCCGCTACGGCTGGGGAGTTCCCGACGCCGAACGGGCGCTGCGAAGCGCTGACGACGCAGTCACCCTCGTCGCACAGCAGAGAATCCGTCCCTATGTCGACGGCAAGATGCGCGAGATGCACCTCCACGACCTCCCGTGGCCCACCGAGGTGCTTGAGGAACTCGGCGACCAGCCGGTCGAGATGCGTGTCGCACTCTCCTACTTCATCGAACCCAATCCGGCGCGGCGTGGCTGGGTCCGACGGTTCCGCTACTCATCGCACGGTCTCCGATTCGATGTTCGCCGGCCCACCGAGACCAATGATGCCTTCAGAAAACGCATCAACAAGCTCGCCCTCGAAGAAGAGGAGCGACGACCAACATCCGCCGCGGACACCGGCGAGTGGTACCTCGGCCCCAACGAACGAGTTCGCGGCTCCCTCCATGTCGACCACTGGCATGGCACCGCCGCCGACCTCGCAGCCAGAGGCTCAGTCGCCATCTACCCTGTAACCGGCTGGTGGAAAGAACAGCCCAAACGGGACCGCAGCGAAGACGGCGTCCGCTACTCACTCGTCGTATCGATCGAAACCCCCGAAGTCGAAATCGACATCTGGACCCCTACCGCAATCCAGGCCTCGGTCCCGATCACCATCGAGACCTGAGACCATTCACGGCTGGACTGAGCAACCCGCATTGCAGCACGAGCGAACTGTCGCTCTCCGCCCGGCTGGACGCCACTTCATTTGCCGTTCCAGTGATGGCCCCCACTGAGCACTCCTGGGGTCGGTGCCTATGGTTCGCCCGACCGATAGTGGTCATCCGGCGACGCTGATGTACCGGGCGTCGATGTACATCTGACCGGCGCCCTCGGACGTTGATCCGGCGCGGTACGCGAGGCCCCCGGCGACGTTGAGGCGGATTCGCTCCGCCATCTCAACCCTCGCTGACTCTGATGGAACCCAGTGTTCGACGTGGACACAGAGCCTGCCCGTTTTCGTTCCTGCTCGGCCGGTCGAGATTCGAAAGCGGCTGACCGTGCCGGACTTCACCGGCCGATTCGGGAGGATGGCTTCGACGGTGCCGGTCAACAACACCGCATTGGGGACCATCCGCGGAGTGGAGACAGTGGAGTCGGCGAGGAGGTCGACGTCTGTTGCTGTCACGACGTAGCGACACCGTGCCTCGCCGGTCGCATGGTCGCGCCATGTCTTCTGGGTGAGCCTTCCGCTGATCGAGACTTGCCTCCCGGCTGTCGCGTGGTGAGCGATCGTGCCCGCGAGGTGGCCCCAGGTCTCGACATCGATCCAGAGCCTCCCGCCTCGCGGCGCCCCGGTCTCGAGGCGAAACGTCGCGAGTACGCCGTTGCGAGTTTCGCGGCGGACGACATCGTTGCGGATAGTGCCGTTTGTAACGAAGAAGGCCACGCCTAGTCACCTCGCTCCGATTCCTCGAAGCCAGGGAGTCGGCCCTGTTCGGTCGGACCCGACGTCCCTTGGACCGAGCCTCGCCTGTCCTCATGGTCGGCTCTCTGGTCCGGCGGGTCCGGGTTGTGGTTGGCCATCAGTCGGAGGCGTTCGATGGCGCCCACAACTTCGCCGGGCGAGCGCGACGCTCCGCCGGAGACGACGAGGTCGATGTCTTCGCCGAGTCGGCCGGGAATGGTCGGCAGTTGCTGAAGTCTGGCCATGACGGGTTCGAGGTCGTTGACCGTGGGTCTGTCTCCGGCGAGTTGTCGGTCGTACCACCCGACGAGTTCGCGGCAGGCATCGCTGATCGAGATGAGGTCGATCACCTCCGCCTCGGTGTTGTCCTCAGTGTTGGTTTCCATGCACTACCTGTGACCCGCCGTATTCCGGGATTGGGACATGGGCAAAGAAATCTCGAGAACTTCGAGCCGTTTTGTCCCAATCGGCTCAGAGCTCGGGCCACAGGTGTAACGAACGTCAACGTCGAGGCCCACTGGAGGACCGACATGCATCACCTCACCCACTTTCAATCCGTCATCGCCCAGATCGATGTCACACCGACCAACGAGGGCCTGCCCGGCGCCGAGTTCTGGCAACAGGTCCTCGGCTGGCTGGCATGGGGCGGGCTGGCCGGGTCGCTCGCATCCATGCTGATCGGCGGGGCCGTGTGGGGCCTGTCTCACGCGGGCGGCCAGTCCCACGGCGTGTCGAAAGGAAAGACGTTCGCGCTCGGCGGCATGGCGGGAGCAATCCTTGTTGGGCTCGCCGCGACGATCGTCAACACCTTGTCGGGCATCGCCTGATGCGAAGAGTCAAGTGGATGGCCGCTTTGGCGTTGCTCGCGGTCTGTGGCGGAGCGGTCCTGTTGGCGACCGCAGGAGGTGGTTGTTGTTCCCGCGGATCGGGCTCGGAGATACCGAGCCCGACCACCCGGGGTGCAGCTCCGATCATCGCCGAGAGTGAAGTCGATCCCCCCTCCAACACTGAGTCGATAGTCGTCGGCCTCGAGCCAGCCGCGCCGATCATCCTGTTCAGCGGATTCCTGAGGACCGAGGCAGGAGCCCTGGCGGCCGCCATTTCATATCTCGAAGCGACCGAGGAAGTGGTCACCTTGACACCGGCAGATGCCGCTGCTGCACAGAGCGCAATCGCTACGGCCGAGTTCGCGGATGAGTTTGCTGCCGACACTGAGCAGCGCATGACCGAACTTGCGGAGGCGGTTCCGGGTGGCATCACGCTGCGGCTCGCCCCGATCGAGGCTCGCAGCGTTGCACACGGCGACGACTGGCTGGTGTCGATCTGGTACGTCCAGGCCATCACTCTGGTTGGTGAGACCGTCGTCGATGACTGGCGTACCGCCAACTACCGGATGCGTTGGGAAGACGACACGTGGAAGATCGCGTCGTTCGAATCGAACCGAGGCCCGATGCCGGGACGAGGCACACAGCCGGCTTCGGCGACGCCGACTCAGTTCGAGGCGCTCCTGGCGGGCTTCAGCGATGACGGGCTCAGCTAGTGGATATTCCGGGCATCGACATCCCAGGACCGGGCGACATCCTCGGCGGCATCGGAGGGTTCTTCGGCGGTCTCGCCGAGGACGCCGGACGGGCGATTGTCGAGTACGTACTCGAGTTCATCTTCGGGCTCATCGCCCAAGCCGTCGCCTCGATCACCGGAGCGCTCGCGCAGTCTTTCAACGGCGCATCAACCCGGGTCGATCTTACGGGTGGCTGGTTCTCGAGCGACGGCGGATCGACGGTGACCACCATGACCTCGGTCGTTGCTGGGTCGCTCGTTCTTGTGTTCTTGTTCATGTCGCTGATCCGGGCAATGTTCGCCGGCGAGTTCTCCACAATGTGGCGCGCCGCTCTTATCGACGTACCCATCGCGTTTCTCGCCACCGCACTCACGGTCGTCGTGGCTTCAGCGCTACTGGCGATGGTCGACGAAGCATCAGCAACCCTGCTCGGGGCCGATGGTGAGCAGCTCGCCGCTTTCGGCGATTCCCTTGCCGACATCGAACAGCTATCGCTCGCAGGTTTGCTGGGCATTCTGTTCGGGCTGCTCTTCATCGTCGGCGCAGTGCTGGTCTGGATACAGCTCCTGGTACGAGCCGCGCTGATCTACATCGTCATCGCCTTCGCCCCGATCACCTGGGTCACCCGCGCCTACCCCGGCACCCGCGGCATCGCCCGCCGCGGCGTTGAGGTGGCGATCGCCCTGATTCTGTCGAAGTTCGTGATGGCTATCTCGTTTCGACTCGGAGCCGAGGCACTCGCCTCGTCAGACGTGCCGTCCGGTGAGGCCGATCTGTCGGCAATGCTTATCGGGTCGGCGATCATGTTGATGACGGCGTTCATGCCCTGGATGATCTTCAAGATCATCCCCGCGGTGGAGAACGCCACCTCCGCGGCCGCACCGCAAAGCGCCGCGGTCGGCGCCGCCGTCGTTGGCGGGGGATTGGCCATCGCGGGCATTCGAGGGCTCGCAGGAGGCGGGGGCGGTTCGGGTTCTGCGGGGGGTCGTGGTTCAGGAGGGAGTTCTGGGTCGGGCGGCTCGGCCGGAGGTGGTGGAGATAGCGCCGGCCCGTCGGGCGGTGCAGGGCCAGGAGCCGCTGGAATCGTGGCCTCGGCCGCCAAGTCGACCGTTGATACCGCCGCCGACACCGTCGAAGCCGGCGCGCAAGCTGGAGCGACAACAGTGCGCACATCTCGTGCTGGCGGCAGCGCTCAGGGCTCTGGGTCGGAGGCGGGTGGGTCCACATCGGGAGCCGGCTCCGCAGACGGTTCGTATCCCGCGACCCCGGTCGGAGGTTCTCCTGGTGTTGGCGTGATCGAGGTCGCAGTCGCAGAGCCATCACCGCGACCGCAGCCATCTCCCAGCGGGACGGCTGGGGCTCAGCCCCTCGGCCGCCTCCGGAACCGACGTGAATCATGAGCACCACAGCGACACCTGAGCCTCGAAGGTTCCGACTCTCCCCACTCGACTCGACCGGCCTCATGTTCGGCCTCGGGTTCGCTCAGCTCACGCTGCTGGCAATCGGCGTGGTGTTCGGATCGATCCTGATGGTCACCTACTCGGTCCCGCTCGGCCTAGCGGTACTGACAATCGGGTCAACACTCGGGCTGTTGCGCATTCACGGCGCAAGCCTTGTTGAACTCGCACCTCAAGGAGCCCGATATCTCCGCCAGCGAGCAAGCGGACAAGGGGCATGGTTCTCAATCGTTCCGCTGGTCGGCGGTGACGAAGCAACAGCCCCACCCGCGCTTATCGACCTTGACGTGATCGTTGTCGACCCCGGCCCGCTCGGGCTCGGCCAGCCCAGCGCCGAGATCGCGGTGTCACGAGACCGAAAGGCCGGCACCTACGCCGCAACACTGCGAGTCGCCGGCCGCCAGTTTGCGCTGATCGACAACGGTGAACAGGATTGGCTCGTCACCCAATGGGGCACCGCGCTACAGGCTTTCATTGCCGAGCGAACCCCTGTCGTAAGCATCCGCTGGTCGGAATGGGCCGCACCTTCAGGGCTCGAGGAACACCGACGTTGGCTCAAGGACCACCTCGACGACAACCCACTGCACGACGTCCGCACCGCGTACGAACAACTCCTCAACGAAGCCGGGTCACGAAGCACCCGCCACGAAGTCCTCGTAACCGTCACCATCGACGCCGGCAAAGTTCGAGTCGGCCGCAGGCACGAAGGCGATCGAGTCAAGGCCGCAGTCGAGTTGCTGCTGACCGAGATGAAGCTGTTCGCCCAACGACTACAAGGCGCCGGCCTTCTGGTCTCGCCACCGCTCTCGCCAGGGGAGTGGGCCCGCGCCATGCGTCTACGCCTCGACCCGACATGTAGCACCGCTCTCGACACCAGAAGCCGATCACTCGCCGACACAGCCGGTGACGTGGCGCTCGCCAACGCCGGCCCGATCTCAGCCGAGTCCATATGGACCGCGTGGCACACCGACGGAACCTGGCACCGAGGCCTCTACGTCGCCGAATGGCCACGCCTCGACGTACCCGCCGATTGGATGCGCGAACTCATGCTCTACAACGGCGCCGTTCGCACCGTGTCGGTGTTCTTCGAACCGATCCCAAGATCGAAATCGCAACGCAGCATCACCCGCGACGCCGCCAAGATCGAATCCGACGCCCAACAACGCACCGAAAAAGGCTTCCGGGTGGGAGCCCACCACCGCAGAGCAGCCCGAGCAGTTGAGGAACGAGAAGAAGAACTCGTCGCCGGGTACGGCGAGTACTTCTACGCCGGAGTCGTCTGCGTCTCGGCCACCAGCCTCAGCGAACTCGAAGCCGCCACCGATGAGGTCACCCAGGTCGCCGCGTCGGTCGGCCTCGAACTGCGGCCACTGCACGGCCGCCACGACCTGGCCGTCACCGCATCGCTACCCCTCGCCCGCGGTGTCGTCCCGAAAGGACGATGACCATGCGCACGCTCGCACGCCGAAGGACCGATGCCAAAGCTGCTGACAAGGACAAGCCAATCGGTGGGGCAATGTTTCCACCGGGACTGCGCATCCCGCGCCACCGTGCCACCACAGCGCACGTCAGCGCGCTGTATCCGTTCCATGCCGACAGCGGACTTGGGCCACGCGGGATATATGTCGGCGAAGACCTCTCCGCCGGGGGAGCGGCGTGGCACTTCGATCCATTCCAGCTCTACACCGACGGTGTCATCACGAGCCCGAACATCTTGGTGCTGGGCATGGTCGGCGCCGGAAAATCGTCGGCGGTCAAGACGATGCTGTACCGCATGGTCGGCCTGCTCGGCTCGGACGGCAAGCCGCGATGGGTTGCCATCCTCGACCCCAAGGGCGAATACGGGCCACTCGCCGACGCACTTGGTCTGAGCCGCCTCGCCCTCTTCCCAGGCGGTCGAACCCGCCTCAACCCGCTCGACGCCGGCCCCTACGTCGCATCCAATGCAGAGCTACGGGCGCGGCGAACTCAGATGACTGGCGCGCTCGCCGCTTCGATGCTGCGACGCGATCTCTCGGCGACCGAAGAAGCCGCGCTGAGCTGGGTCATCGACATCGTCACTGACGCCGAGACCGGCGACCGGGTGCCGACACTGCGCGATGTTGTCGACCTTCTCGCCACCCCGACAGACGAGATGTTGGCTCGGTCAGCCGAGGAAACCGCCCGTGACCTTGCCCGCTCCATCGCCGAATTGCGGCACGGACTCGGCAAGCTCCTCGACGGGCCGTTACGAGGCATGTTCGACGGACCGTCCACTGTGAGCCTCGACTGGTCCGGCCGCGGAGTCGTCATCGACCTCTCGGCCGTGCATCAAGACCCCGACGCTCTGACCGTCGTCATGATCGCCGCGACGGGATGGCTCCAAGCCCTGCTCGCCGCCCCCGAAAGCGAAGACGTACCACGGCGCATCCAAGTCCTTGAAGAGATCTGGGCGCTCCTCGGTTCCGAGCGAGTCGCCAAGTACTACCAATCGTGCCAGAAGCTTGCCCGTGCCTACGGAGTTGCCAACATTTCCGTCGCCCACCGCATCTCCGACCTACGGGCTCAAACCGACGACGGCACTTCAGCGGCGAAGGTCTCGATGGGTCTACTCGCCGACACCCAGACACGGATTCTCTTTCGCCAATCCAGCGATCAAGTCCCCGAAGCGAAGAGCATGCTCGGCCTCACCAACGTCGAAGCCGAGTTACTGCCCAAGCTCGCCGTGGGCCGAGCGTTGTGGCGAGTTGGAGATCACACCGCCATCGTGCAACACCGCATCGGATCCGCGGAATGGGATATCTGTGACACCGACGGAAGGCTGACCGTATGAGACTCCGCCGCAAGAGATTGAGCCTGGTGGATCGACTCCGCCCCTACCTCGACCCGGGTCCAGCGCCCGAACCGATGGTCTCCGCGGACCCGATCCGCATGTTCCTCTACCGATGGATGATCGAAACCGGCGACCCAATCGAGGTAGTAGCAAAGGGGTTCGATCTCGACCTGAGTGAGGTCATCGAGCTTGTGTCGGGCGATCGCCACTTGATCCCGGCGAGGGACGCCTGCAGAATCCACGCGCTGCTGAGGCTGAGCCCTGACGACCTTCACGTGGGTTAGCCGGTGGAGGCGCCACGTGTTGATTCTCGTCTTGAGACGGCGCTTCCGCCCCGGGCGGGCGTCTCAGGAGTGAAGGCATCACGCTGAGCTGTGGTCAACGTTCATAGACTAAACGTTGATGGGATCAATGGTCGACACCGATGACTTGGTGAGCGCGACTGAGGTCGCCGAGATGCTCGGCCTGGCCCAATACAACAGCGTGACGACGTACCTGAATCGCTACGAGACCTTTCCCAGGCCAGTCGTCGACATGAGCGGTGGGCACATCCGGCTCTGGCTTCGTCAGGACGTTCAGTCGTGGTCTCGAGGACGCGAGGCCGCAAAGGCGGAGAGCAGAACAGAGGATGAGTAGCCGGGTGCTGACTCCTCATCAAGCGACATTCTTCGCTCACGAGCTCACGTTGAAACGGGCAGCTGACGATTCGCAGAAGCTGACCTCTGCTCTGATGGACGCCCAGGTCGATCTGAACCCGCACCAAGTTGATGCAGCGCTGTTCGCGTTCAAGTCGCCGCTTTCGAAGGGCGCCATTCTCGCTGATGAGGTTGGCTTGGGGAAGACGATCGAGGCCGGCCTTGTGATGACTCAGAAGTGGGCCGAGGGGAAGCGGCACATCCTTGTCATTTGTCCGGCGAGTCTTCGCCCGCAGTGGCGGGACGAACTGGCGGAGAAGTTCTTCCTGCCGGCTGAGGTGATCGAGTCGAAGACCTATAGCGCGGCGGTAAAGGCCGGATCGCCACATCCCTTCGACCGGTCAGGCGCGAAGTCCACGGTGCTGATCTGCTCGCTGCACTTCGCCGCCGGCAAAGAGATCGACTTGCTCTCGGTCCCGTGGGATCTCGTCGTGATCGACGAAGCCCACCGCCTCCGAAACGTCTACAAACCAGACAACAAAATGGGGAAGAGAATACGAGGCGCGCTCACAAACGTGCCCAAGATCCTGCTCACGGCCAGCCCGTTTCAGAATTCGCTGATGGAGCTGTACGGCTTGGTGAGCATTATCGACGAACACGCGTTTGGTGATGCGAAGACCTTCCGTGCTCGATATTCCCGCATGTCGAACGAGAGCACGTTCTCGGATCTGAAGGCACGATTGGCTCCGCTGTGCCATCGCACTCTGCGCCGTCAGGTAATCGAGTACGTGAAGTTCACCAATCGAGTGCCGCTCACACAGGAGTTCCGTCCAAGCCCCGATGAGCAGGAGCTCTATGACCTCGTGTCGGAGTATCTCCGGCGACCCGGGCTCTATGGTCTCCCCGCCGGCCAGCGTTCCCTTCTCACGCTGGTTCTGCGCAAGTTGTTGGCGTCCTCGACGTTCGCGATCGCAGGCGCGCTCGACACGCTCGCTCGACGCCTCGCGTCAACTCTCCGTGACTTCGAAAAGTTGTCTTCTCCGAAACTCGATGACCTTGATTCCCAGCTGCTAGCGGACGATGTCGATCACCTCGAAGCAGTCGCCGATGAGTGGCCCGGCGATGAGGACCCAGCTGATCCCGAACCACTCCAGGCGACCGAGCTGGCTCCAGCCGAAGTAGAGCTTGAAACACTTCGTCTGGAGCTAGGCGAGATCGAGGCTCTTCGAGATCGGGCGGTCTCGATCACTGAGAACGCCAAGGGAGAGGCTCTTCTCGCCGCGCTCGGCGCGGCTTTCCGCATGGGCCGGGAGCTAGGGGCAAACGAAAAGGCGATTGTATTCACCGAGTCCCGACGGACTCAGAACTACCTGGTGCATCTTCTGTCCGACCACGGCTACGCCGACGGCCTGGTCTTGTTCAATGGCTCCAACAACGACCAGAGGGCGAAAGAGATCTACCGGCGATGGATGAGCGAGCACGGAGGTACCGATCGTGTCACCGGCTCACGCGCAGCCGACATCCGCTCAGCGCTCGTCGATGAGTTCCGCAACGATGGCAAGATCATGATCGCGACCGAGGCAGCAGCCGAAGGCATCAACCTTCAGTTCTGCTCAATTGTCATCAACTACGACCTGCCCTGGAACCCTCAGCGCATCGAGCAACGGATCGGCCGCTGCCACCGCTATGGCCAACAACACGACGTGGTGGTCGTCAATTTCCTCAACCGAGAGAACGCCGCTGACCAACGAGTGTTTGAACTACTCGACGAGAAGTTCAAGCTGTTCTCCGGTGTCTTCGGCGCCAGCGATGAGATCCTCGGCGCGGTGCAATCCGGAGTCGACATCGAGAAGCGAATCGTCGATATCTATCAACGCTGTCGACAACCTGATGAGATCGACCGAGAGTTCACCCAGCTCCGGCTCGAACTCGATGAGCAGATCGAGGAGGTCATGGCCGACACCCGCCAAAAACTCCTTGAGAACTTCGACGCAGAGGTACACGATCGACTCAAGGTCAACCTCGCATCGAGCCGTGAGAATATCAGTAGAGCTGAAGAGCTGCTGTGGAGGTTGAGCAAGCAGATTCTGGATGAACACGCCAGTTTCGACGATGAGACTCGCTGCTTCACCGTTACGTCCGTCCCATCCGCCGCGGTGGGATGTGGTGTTGGCGACGCCTTCCATCTGGGTAACCGGCCTGTTGCCCACTCCCACAAGTACCGACTGGGTCACCCGATGGCTCAGTGGGTCCTCGACACAGCAAAACAGGGAACTACTCCCGACTCGTCGATTGTCTTTGACTACAGCGGGTGGAACGTGAAGGCAATGGCGCTCGAACCGTTCGTGGGCTGCACTGGCTCGCTGGTGGTCGAGAAGCTGGTAATCGCTGGGAGCGAAATGGAGGAACACTTACTCCTAGCCGCGGTCACCGACGACCAACGGTCACTGGATCCCGAAGCCACGCGGCGCATGTTCGACATGCCAGCCGAGCTGACAACTGCACCTCCTGGAGCTGCGAGGGGCTCGACAGCCGCCATCGATGCGCTCAACAAGAGGCGATCTGAAGTCCTCGCCGACCTGGCTGACCGACAAGCCACCTGGTTCGACCAAGAAATCGACAAGTTCGACACATGGGCCGATGACCAGCGCCACGCGTTGCGAGTTGAACTCAAGGGTCTCGACTCGGAGATCAAGGATCTGAAACGATCAGCCCGAACAGCAGGCGCGCTGCCAGAGAAGCTGGCACTCCAGCGAAAGATTCGAGACGCCGAATCCCGCCGAGACGGAGCATGGCGCGAATACGACGACAGCGCACGCGACGTCGAAGCCAAGAAAGACGAGTTGCTCGACCAGGTCGAAGCGCGGCTAACAACTGAAACAACGACCGAGCGGCTCTTCGCCGCGCGATGGGAACTGAAATGAACGAACGAGATACCGCTGGCACACCGGAGCGATTCGAACTGGGGAGTTTGTCGCCTCTCGATCATCGCTACGCGGTCCTTCGAGAAACGTTTCCAGAGGCATTCGACGAAGATCAACTCGACTATGAGCGACTTCAATTGTTGCTGGGCGTACGCGAGCCGGCGGACGGCGAACGCTACGGGTTGACCTGGCCCGGCAAAGAGCAAGCGGTCCGAGCGCTTCAGGAGCCTTCGGTCGGCACGCTGGTTCCGGACAGCGCAAAGTCGATGAATCCTGACGAGTCGCGGGATGTCGTGATCGAAGGCGACAACCTGGAGGTGCTGAAACTGCTTCAGAAGGCCTACTACGGCAAGGTGAAGATGATCTACATCGATCCGCCGTACAACACAGGCAAGGAGTTCATCTATCCCGATAATTTTCGGGAAGGGCTTGAAAGCTACCTGCGGTTCTCCGGGCAGGTTGACGACGACGGTGTCAAGCTGCGGGCCAACGCTGAGACCAACGGGCGGTACCACTCGAACTGGCTGTCGATGATGTACCCACGCCTGGCTCTGGCTCGGAATCTTCTCAAGTCTGATGGCGTGATCTTCGCAACGATCGATGACCACGAAGTTCACAACCTCCGATTCTTGATGGACGAGATATTCGGCCCGGAGAACTTTATCGCCACCTGCATCTGGCAGAAGGTCTACAGCCCGAAGAACACGGCGAGGCATTTCAGCGATGACCATGATTACATCCACTGCTATGCCCGGAACTCTTCGCTCTGGCTTCCGAACCTCCTGCCGCGGACCGAGGAGATGGAGGCGCGGTACAAGAACCCCGATGATGATGAGAGAGGTTCGTGGAAGCCCGCCGATCTGTCTGCTCGGAACTATTACAGCAAGGGCACCTACGAGGTCGCTTGTCCTGGTGGTCGACAGCTTGATGGACCGCCCGACGGTCGCTACTGGACCGTCTCTCCAGAGGCCATGGATGAGCTAGACGCCGATAACCGAATCTGGTGGGGGGAGGACGGGAATGCCGTACCACAACAGAAAATCTTCCTTAGCGAGGTCAAGGCGGGGAAGGTCCCTCAAACCCTGTGGAAATACGAGGACGTCGGCCATACTCAGGAAGCGAAGAAGGAGCTTCTCGAGCGAGTCACGTTCGCGTCTTCAGACTCGGTGTTTGATACTCCGAAGCCCACGAGGCTTATCGAACGGATGCTCCGGCTTGCTACCAACTCGAATAGCGAAGACCTTGTGCTCGACTTCTTTGCTGGTTCTGGTGCCACGGGTGAGGCGGTCTGGAAACTCAACCAGGAGGACGGGGGGAACAGACGGTTCATTCTGGTGCAGCTCCCGGAACCCACCGGCTACGACGACTACGAGACGGTTGCCGACATCACGCGGGCACGCCTCATCGGTGCACACGATGCTTTGGAAGCCGAAGCTGACGGGACGCTCGGGGGCGATCCCGTCGCCGGATTTCTCAGTTACCGGCTGGAGGCCTCGAACTTCGAGGTGTGGCCTGCGCGCAGTGGCGCTTCTGACGTAGAGGGGGCCCTGACACTGTTTGCTGACAACGTGCGCGAAGGCGCAACAGAATCAGCCATCGTCACCGAGCTCCTGCTGAAGGCCGGCTTCGAGCTCACCGCCGACGTCAGACAAGTAGAGCTCGCCGACGAGGTGGTCTACTCGGTTGAGGATGCGCAGCTTCTCGTCTACGTCGGGAAGGCGCTCACTCTTGGGGTGGTCGAGGCCATGGTGGCACTCGAGCCATCGCTGATCCTGGTCCTGGACACGTGCTTTGGTGACGACGATGAGCTGAAGGTCAACGCTATGCAGACCGTACGATCTCGCAACCACGGCGCGGGAAGCGACATCGCCTTGAAGGTGGTGTAGCTGTGGCATCTGAACTCAAGCTCAAGTTCGAGCCAGATCTCGGCTTTCAGCGCGATGCTATTGACGCCGCCGTCGATCTCTTCGAGGGATTGCCAGTCGGGAACGCCGCGTTCTCTCTGACGACCGCTTCAGAGGCACAGCTAGGACTGACAGAGTTCGGAGTCTCGAATCCGATTCCGACCGACGACCAGATTTTCGATAAGGCCTTGCTCGGGAACCTGAGGATCGTGCAGGAGCGAAACCAGTTGGAGACAAGTGGCGCGCTCGAGGGTCGTCACTTCACTGTTGAGATGGAGACCGGTACTGGCAAAACCTACGTCTACCTGCGGACGCTGTTCGAGTTGCACCAACGGTATGGCTTCACGAAGTTCGTCATCGTCGTGCCATCGGTCGCTATCCGCGAGGGGACGATCGCGAGTATCAGCAGGATGCGGGAGCACTTCAGCTCGCTGTACTCCGTCCCCTTCGACGCGGCCGTGTATGACTCGAAAAATCTTAGTTGCGTCCGGCAGTTCGCATCCGCGAACACGTTGCAGATTCTGATCCTGAACATCGATGCGTTTCGCAAGGACCTTGACGCTGAAGGCGACGAGGGGAGCATCAAGGCGAACGTCATCAACCGCGCCCAGGACCGGTTGTCTGGTCGCCGCCCGATCGAGTTCATCCAGTCGTGTCGCCCTGTCGTGGTGATCGACGAGCCGCAGAACATGGAATCAGAGAAGGCATCAGCGGCCATCGACCGGCTCCATCCGCTCTGCACGCTCCGCTACTCCGCGACTCACAAGAACCTCTACAACCAGATCTATCGCTTGGGACCGATCGAGGCCTACGACCTGCGCCTGGTGAAACGAGTCGAGGTTGCGAGCGTGGTGGCCGACGCCAATCTGAATGCCGCCTACGTGGATGTGCTCAGAGTAGACGCGGCAAAAACCCGTGCTCAGATCAGCGTCAACGTTGGTGGCGGCTCGGCTGGCAAGCAGAAGTCGATGTGGGTGAAGCAGGGCGACGACCTGTCCGTAATGTCGGATGGCCGCTACGAATACAGGGACGGCTACATCGTCAGCGACATTTCGTTTCGTGATGGTGACCAGTACGTGGAGTTCAGCGGAGGCCATCTCGTCGAGTTGGGTTCCCCCCAGGAAGGCTTTGCCGACGACGTCAGGCGGGCCCAGATTCGGGAGACAATCAAGCAGCACCTTGACCGCGAACGCGCTCTCTTCAGTCAGGGCGTGGACGTAAAGGTTCTCTCGCTGATCTTCCTAGACAAGGTCGCGAACTACCGGGTGCACGGCGATGACGGAGTGGTCGGCCATGGACCGTTCGCGGTGTGGTTCGAGGAGGCGTACTCCGAGCTTGCAGCTCAACAGAAGTACGCCAAACTCAACCTCCCGCCGGCCGAAGAGGTGCACGACGGCTATTTCAGCAAGGACAACAAGGGACACTTGAAGGACACCAGAGGCGAAAGCAAGGACGACGTCACCACCTACGACCTCATCATGAAGGACAAGGAGCGGTTACTCAGCTCTGACGAGCCGCTTCGGTTCATCTTCACCCACTCCGCGCTGCGAGAAGGCTGGGACAATCCGAACGTCTTTCAGATCTGCACGCTCAACGACTCGAAGTCGAAGGACCGCAAGCGTCAAGAGATCGGGCGAGGCCTACGTCTCCCGGTGAACCAAAGCGGTGAGCGCGTGCGAGACCCCCACGTCAACCGGCTAACCGTGATCGCGAACGAATCGTACGAAGAGTTCGCGAGAGCGCTTCAGACAGAGTACGAAGAAGACACCGGTCGCAAGTTCGGCATTGTCGAACGCAACGCGTTCAACCGGCTGATCCGGCCCGCGAGTCACCCCGTCAAGCCGGGGGAGAAGTTGGGAAGTGACGGCTCAGCCATCGTCTGGGAGCACCTCAAGGATCAGGACATTCTCGGTCAGGAGGGCGACGTCACATCGAAATTCCAGCCGGCGACTGAGGGCTTCGAGTTACCCGTGCCTGAGGAGTACGAAGAAGTTCGTGATGAGCTCACCGCAGTCATCGCCAAGTACATCGAGCCCATCAGGATCGAGAACGCCCGCGAGCGGCGTTCCGTTCGCTACAGCAAGAAGGTCACGCTCGACCCCGGATTCCGCGAACTCTGGGACCGCATCAGCAAGCGCACCCGCTACCGCGTTTCCCTCGACAGCGAAAAACTCGTAGCCGAAACGGTTGAGGCACTTCAGGAAGCCCCCGCCATCGGACCACCGAAGATCACGATCCGCGTCGCCGACATTCGCCACAGCAAGGCTGGGTTGACCACTCAAGAGGTCTCAACGAAGCGCTCAGTCGACACCGAGCGCCCAACGGTCCTACCCGACATACTTGCTGACCTTCAGAACGAGACCGACCTCACCCGCAAGACCCTCGTTCGGATTCTCGTCGAATCCGAACGCCTCGCAGACTTCGGAGTCAACCCGCAGGCCTTTCTTCGCCTCGCCTCGGAGACCATCAACCGCACCATGCGGTCGCAGGTGCTTAACGGGATCCGCTACGAGGAGATCGCCGGCATGACATGGGAGATGCGCCGCCTGGAGCCCGCCGACGAGCAGGAGATCGAACGCTACGCCAGCCGGCTCTACGAGGTGCAGAACGAGGACAAGACGCCGTTCGACCACGTCGAGATCGACTCAGAGGTCGAGCGGCGATTCGCCAAGGAACTTGACAACAACAACGACGTGAAGTTCTACATCAAGCTCCCCGCCTGGTTCACCGTCGACACGCCAGTGGGGCCATACAACCCCGACTGGGCGATCATGTTCGAAGCCGACACCAAGCTCTACCTAGTGCGGGAGACGAAAGGCTCACTCGATGCCGAGAAGCGGCGGCACGAAGAGAACGTGAAGATCGAGTGCGCGGAGAAGCACTTCGACGTGATCGGCGTCGACTACGCCGTGGTCACCAAGATGGACGATCTCGCTGTCCAGGTCGCGGAGGCGGGTGCGGCAAACACATGACGGAGCAACTCCCTCGGGCTGGCCCAATCGAGCCTCCTCCTGCCTCCAGCAGTTATCTGGTCCTAGATGGAATGTCTGCCGTTTTTGTTGTCGATGTCCATCGGGCTCCATTCCAATAGCGGTGTTGATGCACTCCGGTGGGATCTGTGAACCAGCCGGGTGTGAGGACGGTGGCTCGTCGGCGCGAGATGCGCGGAGGAGTGCGGCTGCTCAGCAAACTCGCGGTGGCAAAGCCCGCCGTTTCAAGCTGTCCTCGGTAGATCCGCGTGAGCTGTAGGGCCGACCGACGGTCGGATCGTCGCCAACGGTGCCTGGTGGCAAGACCATGGCCAATCACGACGTGGTCGGCGGAGAAGCCGTGGCCGTCGCGGCGGATTGCGCCGTCGCAGACTGACGCGAGGTACGCGATCGCTTCGCGTGGGGTCGCGTAGGCGGGTGAGATTGGGCGTCTGAGCTTCATCTGATCATCTCTCTGGCCGGTCTTCGACCTATCCGTGGTGTTCTCAGGGTCATTCAGCGGTGTGACACGAATACGGGCACGGCGCGAATTGCCTGCTCAGCGGCCCCAACCGTCGATCCATCTACGGATAGGTCGAGAAATCTCAGATGGATAGGTGTTGGTGAGGAAAACAGGTAGGTCCCCGAGTAGGTCGGTTTCGGACGCTGCGGCCATGAGAGAAGTGGCATGCAACAGTTTCGGATCGGCGCTGCGTCAGGAGTGGGCGGTGATCGCCGGCGGGAGGTGGGCTCGGGCTCGCCTCCGGCAATGGACTGTCGATGAGCCGGTCCTGGCCGACCTCGCCTCGCTCGACGAGGTCGCCAATGCCATCGCGATACCGATTGGACACCCCCAGGAGTTCTCTTCCGAGGTGACACGAGCGGTGCTTCGGCTGGCAGTGAATGATCCGCTAGCAAGTCGTCTGCTGTTGCAGGTGATGGTCCCGATTCTGGCCAAGGAGTGCTTCCGCTCCCTGAGAATCCTGCAGGCGGAGGGTGTCGCTGTGGATGATGGCGAACTGGTCACCATCGTGCTCGGTGCGGCATCGGAGGCGATCGCGTCGCTAGCGGGGCTGCACCGGGTGTATCCGCTGCGGACTCTGCGACAACGAACACTCAAACGGGTCGAGCGTCGCCGAGATCAGTTGATGACGGATGCACGGGAGTTGGCGACCGAACAACTTCCCGAGTTGGTATCGCCGTCGCCTTCGGTCCCGCCGGCAGTGCTGTTGGCCAGGACGCTTCGATTGGCTGTGGTCAAGGGGATCGTGTCGGAGTTCGACGCAAAGCTTGTCTGGGCCAGTACCCACTGGGGTGAGACGAGCTACTCGCTGGCCGATGGCGATGCCCGCGAGGCGGAACGACTCCGGCGACGCCGATCCCGCGCACAACGACGCCTGGCGCAACACAGCGACGAGTTGCTGGAGGCGATCGCGATATGAGCCAGATGACGGGTCCTGTGGGAGCCGGGGGTGGTGACGAGTTGACCATGCTCGCGATCATCGGCGTTGGCGTCACCGCCGTCGCCACGTGGGCAGGGGCGCAAGCTGCTGCTCTGGTTCACGCTGGACGGACAATGCCGGCGTCGCCCGCGGATGGTCTTCGTGCACTGGTACGACTCCCGGCGAACGCGTCGGAGCCGAGCCTTGCGTGGGAGCCGGCGATGGCCGAACTGCTGCCGGGTCCGGTTCTCTACTGGACGACCACGAGCGTCGTTGTTCTTGGCGCCCTGAGCATTGTTGTTGGGCTGTACCTTCGATTCGGTTCCACACGCGTGGGAACCGATCGCAAGGATCGCCTCGGGGTGACGCCCGAGGCTCGACTTGCTCGTCGACGTGATCTCAAGCCGTTGATCGTGAAGCGTCCGACCGAAGGACGGTTCGTGATGGGCCGAGTCGGCCGCGACCTGGTCGCGACCGAAGACCGCACGACACAATCCAAATCGGTACAGCGCAAGCGTGCACGCACGAGAGTCGGTGACCGCTCAGCGGTCGTTGTTGTTGGGCCGTCGCGTTGTGGCAAGACGGCGAACGTGACCGCCGGGGTCCTCGACTGGAACGGCCCGGCCGTCCTGTCGTCGGTCAAGGACGACCTCTACAACGCCACGATCGGACGGCGCCGCCAGTTGGGCAAGGTGTTCGTGTTCGATCCGTTCGAGGAATTGCCCGACGACTTGGGCGACGGCGTGTGCCGGGTCGGCTGGTCACCCCTACAGGCCTCGACATCGATATCAGGGGCACAACAAGCTGCCGCCACCCTGCTCGATGCGGGCGCGACCGAGGGCGTGACGAACGCCAACTACTGGTCGACCAAAGGCCAACAGCTCCTATGGCCGATGCTGTTCGCCGCCGCCACCAATGACCGAACCATGGGCGACGTGGTGCGATGGCTGGCTCTGCAAGACGGCGAGAAGCAATCCAACAGCCAGATCGCCCGGCTCCTGTCGGAGACGGCGTCGAACCGCGAGGGAGCGGTTGGTGTCGAGGCCCGTCAAGCCCTGACCGCGTTCGCGGGGTTCTGGCTGCTCGAGCCTCGCACCCGCTCCGACATCTTCTCAACCGCGCAGACCGTCATCACCGCGTGGGAAGACCCCTACGTCGCAGCCGCGTCAGCCACGCGAGTCCCGACTCAACACGACACGATCGAGCAGCCCGCGATGAACATGGCGATGCTGTTGGAAGCCAACAACACGCTCTATCTGGTTCAGCCGCTCAAGTCGGCAGAGCGATTCTCGGTCCTATTCGGCGGTCTTCTGGGCGACCTCTTGCGCGACCAGGCGTACGACATCTCCAAACGAGCAGGCGGGCCGATACCGGCGACATTGGCTGTGATCGATGAGGCAGGAAATACGCCGCTGCGCTGGCTGCCCGAGGTCGCCTCGACCTGCTCGGGAATCGGGATTCAGCTCGTCACGGTGTGGCAGTCGTTGGCCCAGATGCGCGCCATCTATCAGGCCCAAACCGAGTCGCTGCTAACGAATCACGGCTCCAAGATCTTCTTCTCCGGACTCTCCGACAAGGAGACCCTCGACTATGCCAGCTATCTCGGCGGCGAAGAAGAAGTCGCCCAGCAGTCGATGACGACCGACGTGGGTATGCGAGGCGATCGCCGATCAGTGGCAGCGTCGACCGCGAGGATGAAGTTCCTACCCGCTGATCTGATGCGCCAGGTACCGCCCGGATCAGCGCTCCTACTCCACGGGACTCTGCCGCCAGCTCACCTCGTAGGACGGCGGCCGTGGGAAGAGCGACGATTGCAAGAACTCGCCGAAGGCAAGGCTCCCGCGCCAGAGGCCGTTGAGCGGTCCGACCACTTCATGAACGCGCTGGCGACGAAGCACGAGGTGTCGGAGTTCGTTCTCGCCCACATGTCAGCGACGCCAGGTCTGCTGATGCCGGCCGCCGATGACAACTCCGAAGCATCGACAGACGAGTTGGGGCCGCCCGAGGACAAGAGCGACTCAGAACCCGAGGTCCAGTTGGCTCCGGTTTCGAAGCCGGGAGACCCGACCGATCCGAAGCTCGTGGCAACTCAGCAGATCCTCAGGCGACTCAACGCCTCGCTGAGCGAGGGACCCTCGGTCACCATCGATCGCTGAGCGCTCGGCTGCTGGCAGAACAGCGCCGGTAGAAGCACCGCTGGGATGAATCCAGCACGCCGAGGGCGACGCACGGTCATAGAGGAGACGGCACTTGCGCGTCGGGCTTAGTCAGAAGCGGGTGGGTAAGTCTCGTCGTAGATCTCCTGAAGGCTCCTGCCCTCGAACAACCAGTGTTTCGTCGGGGCGACGTAGTAGTCGGTTCCGAGAACCTGTTTCGTGGCGACTGACAGCGCCACGATTTCATCTTCGAAGGAAACCTTCTTCGCTTCAACGACAACGGCGCGGAGGCTGTCGTCCTTGACGTAGACGAGCTCGGAACCGTGTGCGATGCCCATTTCATCGAAGTTCAGCTGCGGACGGCGCTTGAGTAGCCGTTCCCCAGCCTGACGTTCTTGCGGTGTCAGGTCGGTGCTCAGATCGGCGGCCACGGTTGTGGTCACATCCTCAGAGTCGAAGAGATCAAGAATCGCCGTCGCTTGCTCGGGCTCTATCCGAAAGAACTCACGTTTCGGGTTCACTCGGTGTGGTTCGAAGGCCGTGTGAAGCGCCTGCTCCACTTTCTGGGGGTCGCCGACGCGACCCGCGAACTCGACCACGAAGGGCACTGGTACGCCCGTCGTGTAGAGCTGCTTCGCTCTGTCCTCGGGATCAGCCGCGTCGGTGCGCCCGATCTTCACGAGTCCAGGCATCGCCGGATTCGTCAGGACGTAGACGTAACTCCCGAGTTCGGTCTCATCTGTTTCCATCCTCTTGATGCCTGCTCCCGGTGTCTGACGTTGTGTTCACGCTAGCGATACAAGCTCACAGACCGGGTTGTGACATGAGTTGACCCGATGTGATGGTGGCTGTCGGCTTGGATGATGTCGCGTGGTGTGAGCAGCTGTTTCCCAGATCGGGCGCGGGTCGACCGGTGCCGGTTCTTTCGAGCACCGTTCCCGCTATCTGGTTCGCTGGAGCGCGTTGTCGCGTTCGAGCGGCGGGGAGAGGTGCTCCTCGACGTGTCGCTGTGTCTGTTTCCAGAATCGGAGTCGGAGCGTGTGGTTGGTTGGTGGTTCGCCGATCGCCTTGTGGATTCCGTCGCCCGGTCGGCTGCCGTGCTCGGGTGAGATGCCGAGGTGGTGGTGGCGATAAGTTTCGATGCTCGTCGCGGCCTTGTCCCACCGTCTGCGTTCGGTGTCGCCGCGGGGGCGCTTGCCGAGGGTGTCGGTGACGTAGCTGGCCGGGCGCCGCGCCGCCATGTCGATTCGGCGGTCAAGGGAACGATCGATCGCCGCGATTCGAGCCTGTACAGGCGCCCGCTCGACGCTGTCGCCCCGACTCGCCGTCAGGTTCCGCTGGGCGGTAGTGAGCCGGCGCTCGGCCATGGCCAGCTCATGTGTCGACTGCTCGACGTGTCGACGAGCGTTCTCAATCGTGCTCGGATCAGATCCCCGGCGGAGCCGACCAGGTTGGACCGCCTCGTAGGCACCCTGTGCCCTGCCCACTTCTTCTCGTGCGTGTTCGACGTTCTCGACGGCGTTGGTGACCGCCATCTGCGCTCTGTGAACGTCGTGGGTCGGAGAGGTCGGTAGTGAGGACTTGGCGGCATGGCGTTCGCCGAGAAGCTGGCCGAGCGGCATTCGAGCGAGGTGCTCGATATCGGCGGCATGAACGGTGGTCTGGACGCGGTCGAAGTGATCGTGTCGTTGCGCCCCGTCGCCAGCCTTGGCCGGTGTGACCGATCCATCGATGGTGATTTCATCGGTCTCCCATCGGGCCCGATAGATGGCGGCCTCGCCAACGGCGGTATCCCAGATCAGGCGATGGTCTCCTGCCGGTGGGCGTGGCCCCAGCGCAGCGACGGTGACTGGATCTGGGTTGTTGATGGCCGTGGACGCGATGCGAGTTTCGGCGAGGCTGACTGCTCGGCTTCCGGGTTGCCTGTCTGGTTGATTGAGTTGGTCGACGGTCGCGGCGGCGCGGGGGTCGGCGACGGTGGCCAGGTCGTGGCCTCTGGGTTTGGAGAGAGACTCGGCCAGTGCTTCGAGCGCGGTTCGGTCGTCGGCGATAACGGGTAGCTCGCGCTGTTCTGTGTGCTGGTCGTCGGGGGCGATGGTGTAGGTGCGTTGGTCGTTTCGCCCTCGGGTGAGGGCGACGTACATGCCTTCGGTGTTCACCGCCCCCGGGGCTGCAAGGTTGCGTCCCACGTCATACGTCTGCCCCTCGGCTTTGAACGATGTGACCGCGTAGCCGGGGGTGATTCCGCCGCCTCGTCCGGGACCAACTTCGGTCACGACGAAATCGTGGGGGACCCGGATGGCTCCGAGATCGTCGAAGTCAACGACCAAGTCGGCCTCGGTCGTGGGTCCCTTGATTGCGACGACCGTTCCCTGGGATCCGTTGATGACGTGATCACGTCTCTCCGCATCCGAGATTCGGAGTTCGGAGTTGCGCGCTTGGGCAACGACTCGGTCCCCGACATGGAACGCGGTCTCGCCGATCACCACCGGTTGTCCGATCTCGTCGGCTTGGCGGAGCAGGGTCTGCGCTCGCCGGTTGAGGGCGTGGCGGTCGCTGTTGCGCTCAGCAATCATCTTCGACTCGATCGCGGCGCCGGTTCGGTGGCGTTGGTGATCGACAAACCAGTCAGCCGCCATCGTGTCGAGTAGCTCCTCCCAGTTCGTGGCCGTGACGATGCGCGAGTCCCCGTCGAGTCGGTGCATTGCTGAGGAGATGAGACCGTTGCGGTACTCATCGAGCGCCAGTCGGACTTGACCCATGTCCGCGCCCGACTGACGTCGGTTCACCTCCAGGACCGGTGTTCGTTCCGCATGGATGGTCGTGATGTGCTTCCACAGCCCACCGGCTTCAACCGATTGGTGCTGGTGCGGGTCGCCGATTGTTCGCACGGTCGCGCCGGTCTCGGTGGCGTGGCGATAGAGACGGTCGAGCTGTCGGTTCCCGATCGTGGAGGCCTCATCGACCACTATGACGGTGTTGCTGTCGATGACGGTGCGTGGATCGCCGGCGGTTTCGATCCGGGTGAGGAGCCCCGCAAGAGTCGTCGACCGCAGCCCGGTCTCTGATTCGAGGTTGCGGGCCGCCTCGGCGAACGGCGCTGCCCCGAGCACCTTGAATCCGGCGTTCTCCCATGCCACAACCGCGGCTTGAAGTGCGGTGGTCTTTCCGGCTCCGGCGCGCCCGATGACTGCTTGGAACTGATCGCCCGAGGTGCAGATCGCTCGGACCATCGCGGCTTGATCGGGCCCGAGGTTCACCGGCGAGGTGGTGATTGCCGCCTCGACGGTGGTTGGCTCGATGAGGCCGTGGCCGGTGTCGAGGCCGGATTGGTGACGGTCGATGGTTCGGCGTTCGATCTGGATCATGTGCGGCGTCGTGTACCGCTGCTCGTCCGGTGTCAGCGACACTTGAGCCGCGCCGAATCCGATCGTCTCCCGGCGAGCACCGTCGTTGACTTCCAGCGGGATCACCGAATCGGTGCCGAGCCACTGGTCGGCGAGATCCTCGATCTCGGCAGCCGATAGCCGGTCGTTGGCGAATGTGGCCGTTGCTTGGAGAACGTCGCGACGATCGAAGATCGCCACCTGCTCGGTCACGCCGCGATGACTGGCGAGATGGGCGAAGAGGGCCTGGGTGTCGTTCGGGGACCACAGGGCGAGTCCGTTGCGATCCCGGAGTTGTTCGACCGCGGTCGCGTCGAACCCGGCATCGGCGAGAATCGTCCGCCATCTCGCGTGAAGTTCGGCTGCCTCCACCGGGTGCTCCTTGCTCGGCCTCGTAGCCAGCGCGGCCTTCTGCCGGCCGCTGGCGGTGAAGTAGCCCATTTCCTCCGCGAGCGACATGAGTGCCTGTCGCCTCGAAGAGATCGCCATGATCGTCGATCGGTCGACGCCGTCGATGTCTGCGATGCCCTTGTGAACCTCGGACCATGCGACGCCCAGCCGGTCGGCAAGTTCGGTACGGAGTTCGGCCGCGGCCAGGTAGCCGGCTGTCGTGGCGTGGGCGAACAGACCGCGGGCATCGACTGCGCGAATCTCACCGAGACTGTTCCTGGCCATGTTCGCCACCACGACGTGCTCATGAAGCTGAGGCTCCAATGAACGATTCGTGTAGTGCCGGTACGAGGCGGCCACCATATGGTCAGCCTTCTCACGGACACCGTTCCTGCGCACGTGGAACCCTTTCCGCTCCAGGTAGTCCATGCCGGCGGCGACCGCCGACTCGATGGCATCGTCGATGACTGCCCGATCCTGGTCGGTGCCCTGCGCGTACACAGCCGACACGGACTTCGGCACCGACCACGTGATGTCGTATCCCAGAACGACCTGCGGCTCACGCCGGCCCGCCGCGAACCGCTCCGCCTCGCCGCGCGTCACCGCCCAACGGCCCTCGGCGTCCTTGATGGCATCGAGAAACGACGCCGGTGTCTCCGGACCGACAGTGCCAGCGAGGTCTGCGGATGCCTGCACCATCCGAATCTCCGATGTCTTCGCCGCCAGCCGCCGAACGTAGGAAACATCGACGCCCGTGATCTCCGCGACCCGAGCCGTCGTCAGGATCTCCGACAGATCAGACTCCCGCGTGGACGGGCCGCGAGCGTGACCTCGAGAACGACCCGCCGAACCGGTCGCGGCCACGAGCTGATCGCCACTGTGAGGATCCTGTCCGAGCAGTACCCGCCGAAACGTCTCCGCGTCGACCGTGTCGCCCAGATCGAAGCCCTCGGCTGACGCGCCCCGGCCGCGCCATGTTCCGGCGACCTCGGCAGAGTCGGCGTAGTACGCACCAATGCCAGAGGTCGTTCCCTCAGCGGGAGCTGGGCTCCGATCAGCGCGAGACCCTGGCTGAGAGCGGCGTTTCTCGGTAGCGTTGTCGGCCGAATTGGCAGCTCCTTCGAGGTAACCAACGACGTTGCCGGCCGCGCGACCAACGGCACCCGCGTTGGCTCCAAGGGTGGTGACGCTCACGATCATGGTGGGAACTCACAGGACACGTACTACCTGTGACCCGCCGGTTTCGGCCATTGGGACACTCGGCCCCGCCTTGTCGAGAAATTCGCTCGGATAGGTACCTATCGAGTACCTATCCGGGACCTACTCCTCGACCTATCCATCGGAGGTCCGCAGGACCTGCAGATGTGTCTGACATTTTTCCGTTGGGAAGTGGAGGTTGTTCGAGCCGAAACGTTTGTGGCTGGGAGGGAGACCTGGCACCGACGGCGGGTGTCGTTTGGCCGAGCGCTTCTCTGGGACGGTGACCAGTGCGGACTGACGGAGGGTGCTGACGGCTCGAGATCGGGTGGCCGAGAGGTTCGGGCCGCCGATGCGCCGGACGGGCTAGAAGGGCTCATCTTCGGCCATGGCCGCGAGGAAGTCCTCGAATGAACCTGGTGCTGAAGCCTGTAGGTAGTCGTTCCACCAACGACTGGCGTCAGCTCGATCCTCACCACGTGCCACGAGCTCCGCCGAGGCGTGCGCGTTGGTGCCTGCCCTCAGCCTCCCTACTTCGAGGGTCTCGTGGAGCCGCGCCCGCTCCTGGGAAGACATGTTCCGGTCAAAGCCGAGGATCTCGATGCTAGCTCCGACGAGCCAGGGGCCTTGCTGGGCCAGCCTGTCGAAGCACTTCTGGGTCGCGAGTTCGGCGACGTCGATCCCTCGGCCCGTCTCGCTCGGCTCTGTCCCAGAGAGCCATCCCTCAATGATCCGTCGAGACTGCGAATCCGTAAGCTCTGCCGGCCAGCCGAGCTCAGCAGCGGTGAGGACGACTTCGGAGACGAGTTCGAACAGGGCGGCGTCGGCGGTGAGGGGCGGGATCAAGAGCATTTCGGAGCCGAGTTCAGCGATGCCCTTGCTATCGATTCCGGCAAGTCTGGACCGGAGAAGGTCACAGGTTCGGAGCGGCAGACCGGTCCGGTAGACCACCTGAAGCCATGGCGTACTTCTGACGGCCGTCAGCCTCTGGGCACGCTCTTCGGCTCGTGCGAGCAGGTCGTCACGTTGAACTGAGTGGAGGCCTGCGAAGTAGAGCGATCGACCAAGAACATCCTCAAGCGCTTGACGTAGGTCGATATCGGTGAGGGCGGCGTCGGCTATCGATTCGAGGATGAAGGCGTCGAGCGGGTCCAGATTGGCATTCTCCGCACGCCTGCGGAGTGCAACGTAGGCCTGGTGCAGCTGACTCGAGGTTGGCGGGAGCTGGCGACGGAACAGGTGGAGATGGTGATTGGCGCGGTCTTCGTTCTTGCAGCAGACGAGGATGCGGCCGCATGTATGAAGGCCTCCCCTCCCGGCGCGCCCCTCGAGGTTGCGTAGGTCTCCGACGGTCACGTCGGCTGGACCCAGGTTCGGGTAGGCCAATATCACGGTGCGAATGGGAAAGTCGACGCCCTCTAGCAACGTTGAAGTGCAGACCAAGTACCGAAGGTATCCGGCTCGTGCCGCACGCTCAACCAGCCGGCGCGCGCGTTGACGGACGTCGCGATGATGGACTCCGATGCCGGCGAGAAGCAGGTCGCGCTCCCTGGAAGCGGCCTCTGGGAGCGTGTGGGCGAGCTTCGTTAGCTCCAAAAGGTGAGGCGGAGGATCGTCCTTCGTGCGCCTGTAAAGATCGTCGACAAGTCTGGGAATGTTCTGCTTGGTCGCGGAGTACACGACGACTGGGCCGTCGGGGCTGAATTGGGTCCCAAGGGCTGCTGCTTGATCTCGGCGCTCCTTCGCCGCGATCGATGGGTCGAGTGAGTCGGCCCTCCGTGTGATGGTGATCCGAGTTTCTTTCGATCCAGCTTCGCTCTTGATGGTTCCGAGCCCGATCGTGTCGCTCGGATCCTCCGGTGAGGGCGAACTGAGGGTGGGGAAATAGACTTGGCGAATGTGGTGGGCTGGTCGCCAGTCGGATTCCGCATGGCTGCCTCCGATCCAATCGCCCAGTGCTGTGATTCCGCCGAGTTGACTTGACATAAGGCATACCGGGATCCCGGCCCGTAGGACCCGGCTGACGGCGATCTCAAGACGTGTCCCACGGGTTGCATTGGCGAGGTGGTGCGCTTCGTCCACGATGACCGCGCTCAAGTTCGCCTCCATTGGATCGAAGTCGTCACTGGTCTGCGATCGCCTCCAGTCGAGGTCGAATCGTTCCGGAGTCATTACGGTCACGAGGTCCTCGTCGCTCTCCGCCGGTGGGAGGTTGTCACCGAACTCAAGCTCGCCATGAAGTGCGAGCACTGACACTCCGGTCTTGCCTAGCTGTCTATCCAGATCGTCTCTCAGCTGGCTGACTAGAGCGCGACTGGGGGCGAGAACTACGACCCGGCTGCCAGGCTCGCAATCCAGAGCGTTCGCCGCGGCGAGGGAGATCAGCGTCGTCTTGCCGCCACTTGTTGGAAGTCGAAGCGCGAAGGGTTCAGGTGGCTGGTTGAGTAGGCCAGCTTCGATGGCCGTGGACTGTGACGGCCAGAATGCGTGGATGCCTTGTTTGATGAGATGACGAGCGACGTGCAGGACCCTCGCACCTGCTATTCCGCTGTTCCGGAGCGTTCTCTCTGGGTGGCGGGCGAGCCGATAGCAGATTGCTTCATTCGCAATCTGCAAGTCGTGACCAGCGCTCGCGTCCATCTCGCCTGCCTTCACCGCGGCCTGGGTGAGCCGCCCGCGGTCCTCTTCTAGGTTGCCCGGTCGCATGAGGCAGTCCTGTACGATCGAAACGTAGTCAGCGATTGTTGGAACCTGGTCCGCTGCGATTCGAAGAGCGGTTCGGTCGTGACCGGCCAAGAGTCGTGCAAGGACACGAGTCGTTGGATCGGTGCTGTCAAAGAATTCGCGCGCTCGAGCGCTGGCGATGCCGTCATGATCTGCCAGGTACCACAGCGACGCTTCCAGAATCGGGTGATGCTCCGAGCCATCTTGAGCTGCAAGCCATCCCGGGCTCACTGGTGTCTCGAGACCTTCGTTCGCCGCCATGGTCGGGATGGCTCTTCCATCGGGACTGCCGATCTCGCGCAATTGTCCGATGGTGAGTTCGCTAGCTTTCTCGTATACCGAGGCGATCAAGTCGACGAGGTCCGTGATCTTGACGATCGTGAGCGCGCTTACTGGAGGTGGCTTCCAGTGTTTCTCGATCGTCTCCGCCTTTATGTCCGCGCCGTCGGTGACGATCAACGCGTGACGTGTATAGGGCGGAAGCTCCTCGGCCGGTGTTCCGTCTAGGAGTGCAAGATGCTGCGCAGCTGAGTACGCGTACGCGGTGCCGGCCTCCGGGTGAGCGTCGAGCTTGTCGAGTCCGGATCGCCACGCTGCCGCGAGATAAAGGGGGTCATTGGTGATCGACACTGAGTCGGTGATCTCTTTCAGAAGATCGCCTGACCCTGTGCCTCCGGTCCGGACCTTGACCTCCACGGTGAAGGGTTGGAGAGGCTCGGCCGGGTTGACAAGAACGGACACACAGTCCGCTCCCTGAAGCGTCGCATTGGGTGCTGGCTTGGCCCAAAGACGCGAGAAAGGAATCTGGTGGCCGAACATCTGCTCGTAGAGCAGGTGAGCGAGTAGCTCGCCAAAGTCGGCCTTTCGGGGCTTGTCTTTCGTCGGGAGGTGGGGCGCGACGCTTCCCTCGGGGCTGCCCACTCTGCGGTGTGGAGCGACGTAGGCACGAGCAAGACGCCAGGCCATCGCCGCTTGAGCCTCGTCGCCCAATTGGACAGTGAATCGACGAGCGACCACGGCGCCGTCGCAAAGGGTCGATGCGCCCGCGCTTAGGAAGACCTGGCCAGCAGATTGCATGGCTCCAGTGTGAACCGTCTCTCGCCCCTTGGTCGTGATCCTGGGGCGGACCGGGCGCTCTATCCGACGGCCGAATCACCTCAACTCGAAGTGCATGGTGAAGAACTGAGCCCCTGCGTCATACGAACGGGTTGAGGCCGCCGGGGCCCGCCGGCCCCGGCAGCGCTCTGTCTAGAATGGCTGCTCTCCTGGCTTCACGTCGGCGGAGTCGGTGTCGACTTCGGACGTGGGGGAATCGAGGTAGCCGATGTAGTTGGCGATGACTTCGTAGCGCTCCCGGGGGTCGCCGGTCTCCTTGTCCTTCCACTGGGAGTGGCTGATCCGCCCGGTGATCGAGACGAGGCGGCCTTTGGTGAGGTACTTGTGGTGTTGTTCGGCGGGGGTGCCGAAGCATTTGATGGGGATGAAGTCGGCGCCTTCGGTGCGGCCTCGGTCGACTGCGAGTCGGAAGGTGCAGATCGGGTTGCCGTTGGTTTCTTCGAGTCGGGGTTCGGTGGCGAGCCGGCCGACGAGTGTCACGTTGTTCATCTGATGTCTCCTTGTTCTTGGTTGGTTCCCGGTGGTCCGGGGTGTTCGGGGGTCTCAGCCGTCGGGGTGTAGCGGCGACGCAGCCCGTAGGGCCTTGACCTTCTTTTCCGGGGCCTAGCGAGGCCGAGCGAAGTGAGCGGACGGCGACGTAGTCGGTGCCGAGTGGTTTCGGGAAAGGGGGTTGCGTCGGTGCGGGCCCGGCGGAGCATGACGCCTGGACTTGCCCCGGGCCGCCAGAACCGGCCAGGACGAGGATTGGCCATGGACTGGTGTGGCACGGACGGCTCAGCGGGCGGGCCTCGGTGATGATGCCAACGGGTCCGTCCGGTCTGGTGTTGCGGCGAGTCGACGGCGGCATGCAGCGAACGTGGCTGTCTGGTCGTCGAGTGCTCGGCGATCGCGCGGTGTGACGCCGCGTCTCGTCGATGGTCGTGGAGGTTCGGGCGCTGGGGATCGCTCGCTAGGAAGGACTGATCGGTACCGGAGCAGTACGTGTGATCGGGTCAGTGGCTGGCGGCTTCGGAATCAGTCGGGCCGATTCGGACGACAGCGGAGGTGGTAGCGGGGGCGATGGCGTCGGATGATGGCGCGGCTGGCTGGGTGGAACCCCGGGACCGGCATCGACGGATCCGGATTCGGTGCCGCTACGTGCATCCTG
Source organism: uncultured Acidimicrobiales bacterium (assembly GCA_964569385.1). GTDB lineage: Bacteria > Actinomycetota > Acidimicrobiia > Acidimicrobiales > Poriferisodalaceae > JAADHX01. The sequence goes on along the minus strand of CAZMUM010000009.1, from coordinate 64,644 downwards.
CTGCGGAGGGTTCGAGGTAGGTCTGGTTCCAGTGCTCGGGCCACAGGCAGGCGGGGTGTGATCCGATGGCGATAGCGGCCCGGTCGGCTTGTTCGGCGGGGATGCCGTGGATGGCCCAGCGGTGAACGGTACGGCGGCTGACTCCGATACGGGCTGCCAGGGTTTCGATGGTGGCGGTCCCGGCTTGGGTGGCGAGGGGTTCGAAGGGGTAGCGGGTGCTGGCGGGCCGGCTCATGCCGCTGCCTCTTCGGGTTTCGCGCCGGCGAGGGCTTCGAGCAGGTCAACTGCGCGCTGTGCAGCGGCGGCCGTGCGAAACAACGTCTTGGGGTCGGCGTTCAGTGCCGTTAGCCAGTGGGCCAGGTATGCGGCGTGGTCGGGTCGGGGCTGGGGGCTGATGCCGAGACGGGCGCAGGCGATGGCCGATCCGAGTTCGGCTACGAGTTCCTCGGCCGCGTAGTCGGCGCTGTCGAAGGGCTTTCCGAGTTCGGGGCGGTTGAGGCGGCTCGTGTGGCCGGTCCAGTGGACGTGTTCGTGCAGGACGGTGGAGTAGAAGGCGGCGGGGTCGTCGTATTGGTCGATGCCTGGGGCATAGATCCGGTCCGGGCGTGGTGCGTAGTAGGCGCGGTCTCCGCCGTAGTGAACGTCGGAGCCGATGGCGGCGATCCATTGATCGGTTGGGGTGTCGGTGATGGTGGCGGGTTGGGCGTCGTAGCCGTCGACCTGGTGGGCGTTGAACACCGCATACACACGGGGCAACAGCCGCCGGGTGTCACGCTTCTCCCCTTCACCGGCAGGGGCGTGGTCGTTGTCGGTGTTCTTGTGGGTGACCCACTTGATGACCTGGGCGGATCGTTCGCCTTTGCGGACCTGGGCGCCGTGCTCGGCCCATTGCTTGTAGGTAGCCCATTCCCCTGTGGGGTAGCCGCGGTCCAAGGCGTCGAGGGCGAGGGTTATGACGTTGGCGCCGTTGTAGCGGGTGTCGGTGGTGGCGTTGCGGGCGTTGAGGAGGTCGCCGAGGTCGTGGGTGTGCCAGGGCATGGCCCAGGTGTCGTGGGATCCGGTGCGGATCATTTCGACGAGTCGGCCGGTTATGGCGGTGGCGTGGTCTTGGTAGTTCATTGATCGTCTCCCGTTGGTTCGCAGATGCGGACGCAGCGCTGCGCTGCGTTCGCTGGAAGCGACCCCGCCGGGGTGGCCCGCGGTGTCAAGCCCTGGCCTTCGACCCGCAGGGTCGGGAGATGCTCACTTCGGCGTAGCCGCATAGTGGTGAATGGGCTTTACGCCGAAAGCGGGCCGGTCCGGCACGGTCCCTTGCCCGACCTGGCACCTATCAACACGAAGTGGTCTCTGGCCAGCATGGGTCGGCGGTCTCTGCGAGACGGGCGCTCGCTGGGTCTTGGTGGCCGCGCGAGCACCAACGTGATGGCGCCTCGCTGGTGGAGGTGTCAGCTGGCTTGGCGGTACATGTCGGCGAGATCGGTGGCGTGGGCCTGTTGTAGCGGCTGTGGCCAGTTTCGGGTGAGCCGTTGTGGTACGAGTCCGATGGTGCGGTAGAGGGTGAGGCAGGGGTCGCTGCCCGATTCGCCGGGTGCGATGTCGAAGTGACCGAATCCGAATCGGGTGAGCCGGAGCAGGGATCGGATGAGCGGAGAGTTCGTGGTGGTGCCTTTGCCGAGCCCGAGGCTGACGGCCAGCTCTGAGGCGGGTGTCAGTTGCCAGTCGGAACTCATGGTGTCGGTGACGAGGTGGGTGAGGGCGCAGGTGGCGGTGGGGCCGATGATCGGGAGCCACCAGCGGGCCCGGTATGGGTGGTCGATGGCGACGTCGCCGGGTTCGGGGTGTGGCCGGTCGGTGAATCGGGTGGCGATCTGTTCGATGTTCATGTCGGGCTCCTGGCGTGTTGGTGCCTCCGAGGGGTGAGGGCGAGCCCCGACTTCCCCGACGAGGCTCGCCCTCAGATTCGGTCCCCGCTCTCGGTGCGGGGTTCGGCTGTGGAGCCGTCAAGTCGTGCGGTGTTGGTGGGCGGAGCAAGGTAGAGCGCCCACAGGCGAAGCCGAGGACGAATGACCTTCGCAGTCCGCCGGCCCGTGGGGCAGGGTCCATCAACAGCCGAGACCCGCACCCAAAGGCCGAATCCGGGCGGGATTGTTACGTCGGGGGCGTGGGATGCCTGCACCTCGGGGTCGACCACGAGTTCCATGGCGACCGCGTGCAGCACCGGCGGTACGGCAACCGACTTGTCGTCTGTTTCGGCAATACTGAACTGGTGGTGACCTCGACCGACATGCCGAATCTGATTGCGGGTGACGAGTCAGAAACCGCCGACTTCAAGAAGTCGACGGGAACCCGCCACGCAGCGGCCCGAACGCTGTCGGCGATGCTCAACGATGCCGGCGGAATAGTACTAACGGCCGCGGCGACCGCTGGGCGCCGTGCCCCGCCAACCACACAGGACGTTAGGACGTGAATAGGACCGGATTGGGACTCGCTGGGAGCGCCATCGGTGTGAAACCGCAGGCCACAGCGTCGAGCGAAACGGACTTTTCGGAGGTGATTAGGATGTCGAGCACGTTTGGTTGGGCGGTCCGCGGTGGTCGAGGGACTCCAGACGTATCATGAGCGCCGAGGCCATCCACCGGGTCAACGAACTAGAGATCGACGGCCAGCGTTACCTGCTGGCCGGTGGAAACAAGACACACCTTGTTGCTCTAGGAGCGCCGGATGCCGAGCGTCGACCCGCGGTCGATCGATATCGCTGCGAGCGAGAAGGCCAGTGGCAGTCCGCCTACGACCTGGCCGCGTTGTTGGTAGAGCAATGGCAGGCCAACACGGTGTGCGGTCGCCGATGGCAGATCATGCGCGCCGGAGATGGCCCACCAATCGGACCGTTCGCCGACTCGGCGCACGCGCCGGACTGCAAGACGTGCCTGCGCATCATGTCGACAGAGCTGAAGTCCTCACCGGTCGACGACCGCATCGGTCTGGTCGCATCGCTCGCGATCGAAGAGGCCACGCAGCGAGGCTCCGCCAACGTCTCGGGCGTTCCCGGCGATCAAGTCGACGCCCTGCGCTCAGCGATTCGCGGGGCATCCCGAGCGCAAGGTCTGCGATGCGAAACACGAGCGATCGACGGGCTCGTAATCGTATGGCTTCGAGACGATCTCCCGATCGAAGGCCAAGCAGACCTTAAACGAGAACTCATCGAGACCCTCGGCAGATTCGAAACCGGATCAGCCAGCGACCCGGTCGATCGGACCATCCAGTGGTCGATGTGGGGTTAACGGTCGGTGTGGATGGCGCACCGATCTGGCTGCACGGGGACCAGTGAGACCGGGTCTAAAGCCTGGGGACTGCCGCGCAAGTCGGCTCGCGTGTCGGAGGCTAGTTGCGCAGTTGGAGTTGAGGATCTAGATGGAGTGAGGTGCGTCCGTCTTTTGCTGTGGCTCGCTCGGTTGTCAGCGGCGTTGCTGGGCACGGAGGACGTCGGGTAGCCCCCTCGTGGGGGTGCCGATCCACATGCGCCACTGGTGGCGAACCCGCTGGCCGTCTTGATCGACATCAACAGCAAGGTCGAGCTGCCAGACCGTCTGCCCGTCGAACTCGACGATCTCGCTTTCGACGGCGACGGGTACAGGGTCGGCGTCGAGGCCGTAAATGTCGATGAGTTCGCCCGCAACGAGGAGGCCGGCTTCTTCGAGGGTGAGGTTGTCAGCCTCGGATTGGGGGGCGGCTTCGCGGTCAACAACGGGCGAAGCGAACCCGTCATCAGTTCCACAGGCACTGGCGAGCGCAATAAATGCGGTCAACAAGCAGAGCGCGCGCACCGCAACTGTGGCAGGGGTCAGACCGTCGCCGTGGCTGTGGTGATGGCTTTCAGAGCACGGTGGATGTCGGCGAGGCAGCACTTCTCGCTGGGGTTGAGGTGTTCGCAGGCGCAGAACCCGTCGGCGACAGCGACTTTGATGGCAGCCTTGATTGAGCTGACACCGTCGTTTACGGCCAGGTCGGCAGCGAGGTCGTCTGGGGTGTGGGAGAAGCAGAAACAAACCGGGGTCGGCTTGTCGAGAGCCTTGTGGGCGACCTGGGTCCTCAACCCGTCGCCGTTGACGACATCGGCGTCGAGGTAGTAGACGACGGGGCAATCCACCGTCGCACAATGTTGCCAGTGGCCATCGGTGACGTCGGGGTGGTGGGGTTGCACCGGTTCATGCCCGATGACAGGTCCGGTCGCTCCACATTGCGGGCACGGATGGACATCGGCGGCGAGGTCGGTGCTGCAGCAGCTACTCATGATGATTCCTTGTCATTCGCTGGAGGGTCGGTGAACTCCGCCCGCGGCGGAGTTGATACCTTCGGAGAGGGTGGGATGCACGTGGATCATGGCGCCGATGTCGGAGTAGGTCGCGCCGGTGACCATGGCCAGGGCGGCTTCGTGCACGAGGTCGCCGCCGTGGGGGCCGGCGATGTGACATCCGAGTATCTTGTCCGTCGCGTGGTCGACGACGAACTTGATGAGGCCGATGGTCTTGTCCATCGCCCGGGCCTTGGCCACACCATCGAATTTCTGAACACCGATGGCGACGTCGTAGCCTGCGTCGCGGGCTTGTTGCTCGGTGAGCCCGACCGAGCCGACTTCGGGGTCGACGAACACGGCATGGGGCACGATGCGGTCGGCGACCGTACGGTCACCGTCACGGTAGAGGTTGCGGTAGACGGTATCGGCGTCGTCGCGGGCGGTGTGGGTGAACATGGCGCCACCGCGGAGATCGCCGAGCACCCAAACGTCTTCTGCGGCGGTGGAGCGGAGCTGGTGATCGACATCGAGGAAGCCGGTCGGGTCGGGTTCGATTCCGAGGTGTTCGAGGCCGAGCTGGTCGCTATTGGGTACCCGGCCAGTGGCTATGAGCAGGTGGCTGCCGGCGATGTCGTCGCTGTGTTCTCCGCTACAGCCGATCCGGATGTCGCCGGCAGTCCCGCTGACGTGCGTACATGAGGTGTTGGTGATGACGTTGATGCCGTCGGCTTCGAATCCCTGCTGCACCGCCGCCGAGATGTCGATGTCCTCCGATGGGATCAGTCGCTCGCCGCGCTGGACGACGGTGACTTGGGAGCCGAAGCGTCGAAACATTTGGGCGAACTCGGAGCCGATGAAACCGCCACCGACGACGATGAGATGTTGAGGGAGTTGGCGTAGGTCGAGAATGGTCCGAGACGTGAGGTATGGCACGGTATCGAGCCCGTCGATGCCGCCGGTGGCGTCGCGGGTTCCGGTGTTCAAGAAGATCTTGTCAGCCGAGACCGTGGTGCCGTTGATTTCGATGGAGTGGTTGGCGATGAATCGGGCGGTGCCTTCGATGAAGTCGAGACCGTTCCGTTTCTCTACGGCCCGGTATGAGCCTTTGCGGATCGAACCGACTACGTCGTCTTTGCGGTCCACGATCGCACCCAAATCGACGGTCGGGGAAGATACGTGAACGCCGAAGGTGGCTGCAGTGCGGGCCGAGTGAGCGACATCGGCTGACGCGATCATGGTCTTGGTCGGAATACATCCCCGGTTCAGACAGGTCCCGCCGAGAAGTTCTTTCTCGATGAGCGCGACGCTGCCGTGTTTGGCGGCGCGTAGCGCCAAGGGCAGCCCGGACATGCCGCCGCCGATGACAACGGCGTCAAAGTGTTCGGTCATCTAGGCCTGCCTCGAACTCGTTGACTTCGGCTGAGGCGGGTACCTCGCACGATCGGGCGTTTTGACGCCAACGCCACATACCAGCCGCCGCGGCGACAGCACCCGCCGCGATGATGAGCCAGCTACCGAGACCGATGCCGGCCACAGCCCCAAGCGCGCCAGCCGACAACAGCAGCGGGATACCACAACAGACACCCATCCCCGCGGCCAACAGCCCGAACAGACCCGCCGATGACTCTCGATCACCCACCGGTCAACACCTCGCGAAGCTGGGCAAGGGTTGGTGACCCGGCCGGTCCATCGGGCGTCTGATAAACCCGACACGACAGCCCGACCGGATCATCAGGATCCGCGAACGCGTCCCGCCCGTCGATCAGCACACTTGGCGATCCCCTGAACCGGTAACGTTCGGCGTCATCGGGGGTGGTCACCTCGACACGCGAGATTTCGAGGCCGCCGATCTCTCCGTTGAGCGCCTCAAGGTGCTCGTTGGTGATCCTCCAATTCGGGCAGTCATCGAAGTACAGCAACGTCACGTCCATTCCCCCACCCTAAAGGTTGATCTATGGAAGAATGTCAACGGTTAGACTCGAATCATGTTGATCGGTGAACTGGCTGATGCTGTTGGGTTACCGGCCCGGACGGTGCGTTTCTATGAACGCCGAGGCCTGCTCCCACAGCCCCACCGGGCCCCCAACGGCTACCGGGTGTATGACGACGCGGCCCTGGCTCGGCTTCGGTTCATTCGCTCTACCCAAGCCGCAGGTCTCACGCTGGCCGAGATCAAAAGCATCATGGAGATTCGCGACAGCGGCGCCGCGCCCTGCACCCACGTCGATGCCCTCCTCGATACAAAGCTCGCCGACGTCCGCCAACGCAGCGAACAGCTCGCTGCCCTCGAACACGAACTGGAACAACTCGTCGAACGCAGCCGACAACTCGACCCAGCCGACTGCACCGAAGGCGACATCTGCCACATCCTCAAGACCGACCGCTGATCGACCGAGCCCGCGGGAGTTCATTTGGGGGTTGTCTCCCAAGAACTTTGCTCGTCCACAGGGCGGAGACCGGCGGACGGGACAGCGATCGGGCCTTGACCTTCCTGTTGGGAGAAGCCTCATGATTGTTGTGCATGACGTGTGAGCGCTCGATCCGATCGATGGACAAGACGCAGTGACCCCGACAGGTCAGTCCGAGGTTCGTGAGCGAACGTCGGCGATTCTGAGCGCTCTTGCGGTCGGGATTCCGACTTTCGCTGGTGCCTGCGCGGGGTGTGTCGGGGTAGCGGTGGGCGCCGCGGCGCTTGCTCCGCTATCGGGCCTCGGCGGCGCGTGGCAGTTGTTAGCCGTCATGTCGGTTTCGGTCACTGTCACCGCCCTTTCAATGAGGGCTGTAACCGCGCCGCTGTATCGGCGAGCAGCGGCGATCGTGCGGGCGGCCGTCTCCGCTGCGCTGATCTATATTGGGGTCGTGGCCATCGTTGCTGTCGTTTCCGCCCTCATCGCAGGCGGAAGCGGCGGAGGCCCGGTGTTACCATGACTATCCACGGCTACGCCTGAACGGGCCGCATCGCCGCGCGGCTCGTCTGTCGTTGCTCGGTTTGGGGGAGTTCGAAACTGAGCAACGGCTCTGCGACCCGACGCTTGAGTCCATCGCGGATTCGACGGACGACGTCTATGGGCGGGCCTGGGGTTGGTGAGTTCCGAGTCCTCGTCGCGGTACCAGGGAACCTGGGACACGCGTCTCCGCAACCCATGGTCATGGTGCCAGCGGCCGCTCGCACGATCTCCTCGGTTCAGGTGTGGGATTTGGATATCGGTCATGTTCACTTCGGCCTCGAACGCCCTCCGAAATCGGTCAGCGTTCGAGGCGCCACGGCCGCGGCAAAAAGCGGGGTGTGCGTTCCAGATACTGCACGTAGGGGTCGCCGTATCCTTTCAGGAGTGCAGGCTCCTCGACGTAGCGCGCATCGATGTATGACCCTGCGGCGACGAGAACCAGGCCCAGAGCCGTCGTGATTTGGGGGACCGTCAGCGCGACACCCGTGGTTGCCAGGATCATCCCGATATAGAAGGGGTTTCGGCTGAACCTGTACAGGCCGCCGACGACGAGGGGAGACGTGGCGTGGACGTCGACACCCGCACGCCATGCCTCGCCCATCTGGGTTTGCGCTACCAAGGCGATCGCAGCGCCGCCGTACACGAGAACCAGCCCGAAAACTGCCAAGGCGATCGCTGGTTCAGCCGCGTCAAGCACACCCAGGAGAGCCAGGAGCAGCCCACCCAGCGCGCAGACCAGGCCTAGTGCAAAGGCACCGTCCCCGACTGCCCCGACGCGACTTGACGCGGGCACCCAACCGTGCGCCCCGGTGAGCCGGAAGTGCAGCGCCGTTCGGACCGCGAACGCAAGAGCGACGAGGAGCACGTATCCAGCGAGAGCTGCTTCGGTCATCGACCCTCCGATTGAGGGCGACGCCAGGCGAAGATCAGGGGAGGCCAAGACGGCCCGCACGCGGGGTCAGGCGACATCGAGGCGGCGTGCGATGCCGATGATGTGAGGCGACACCGGCTTGGCCAGCGGCGTTGGTGCGAAGCTGAACTTTCGTTGGGATTCGATCTCGAAGCCGGCGTTGATGATGGCTTGTGTGGTATCTCGGGCGGTGTGGCAGCCGCCGGCCAAGCGTGGCCAGGCGCGGTCGAGTTGGCGTTGGACCGTGGCGAGTCGCTGAGTGTCGGCGATGACGTGTTCGTAGAAGCGGACCTCGCCCCCGGGCTTGAGCACGCGATGGCCTTCTCGCAGGGCTGCGTCGGGGTCGCTAATGCTGCAGAGGACTAGCGAGTACACGGCGGCGTTGAACGCGGCGTCGGCATGGGGTAGCTCGGTGGCGGTCGCATTTATCACGGTGACGGGTGTGGTCGCGTTGTCTGCGGCCTTGCGTGCTTGGTTTCGCAGGTAGGGCTCGGGTTCGACAGCGACGACTTCAGTGACGTCGGAGGGGTAGTGAGCGAAGTTGAGTCCGGTGCCGGCACCGATCTCGATGATTCGTCCGCTGAGACCTGCGAGGAGCTCGCGGCGGTGTTCGGTGGCACCGTTGTCCTCGGCGACGGCGCTCAACCTGGCGTAGAGGCGGGCGAAGATCGGGTGGCGCACTCTGGTCGGTGGCATGAGACATCGGTCCTCAGCGGGGCGGGCTTACCCGCGGGTTGACTGTCAGTGGGATCGGGGCTGTAGATCTCAATCTCGGCGGCGCCGGTGTTGTCACCAGGGGTTCGGTCGGCCTCGATGCGAACGGTCCGGGCGGCGACGTGCTCGTCGAGTGCCGCTGTATGGCGTTGGTCGGGTACGGGCCGAGAGTTCGGCTGTCGTCAATGGTGATGGCGAAGGAGTTGGTTATCGCAGTTCCGTCGGCGATCTGGCAGGTGCAGAACGCTATGCCGGTCATCTGGCTTGATTCGCCGAGATCGATCTCGAGCCAAGCGGCGTTACCATCGCCGGCCGTGGACCACTCAGTAGCAGGTCGCCGTCGATCGCGAACTCGGGCCCAAACTAGTCCGACCAGGATGAGCTGGCGGGGGTGACGATACCCGCGGGCGCAATGTTGTTCCCGAGGGTCGACTCGGTTTCCGGTGCTGCGCTGAATCTCATCACGTCGTTGCGGTAGAGGGACCCGGCGGCATCCGAGCCCTGTAGGACGTGCCGGCGCTCGGTATCGGGAGCGAGTCCCGTCAGCAAGGGCCCGTGGTCCTGGTGGGCGCCGCCTTTGCATGTCGTTGTCGACGGCGACGGATCCGAAGGAGTCGTCGGTTCCGTAGACGACTGAGCAGGTGACGGGGATCGTCGTATCGGCGGCGGGGGTAACCGATGTCAGAGGGATTGATGTCGATGTTGATGTGACCGGCGATGATCGCCTCGATCCCCTCGACGGCGGCGCTGTCGCCGCTGTCGGACGAGCAGCTGGCGAGAACAAACGCCACACCAACCAGTTCCACCGCCATACTCGGATGGGGGTCATGGAGTCCGCTTGAAGCGGTAGAGGCGCAGGCTGTTTGTCACGACCGACACGCTGGAGAAGGCCATGGCGCCGCCGGCGATGATGGGGTTGAGTAGCCCCGAGGCGGCGAGGGGGATAGCGGCGATGTTGTAGCCGAATGCCCAGGCAAGATTTTGGGTGATGGTGCGGAAGGTGCGCCGAGAGAGCCGGATGGCGGTGGCAACGCCGGCGAGGTCGTCGGACAACAAGGTGATGTCGGACGATTCGATGGCCACGTCGGTGCCGGTGCCGATAGCGATACCGAGATCGGCCTGTACCAGCGCCGGGGCGTCGTTGATTCCGTCGCCGACCATGGCCACGACGTGCCCCATGCTCTGAAGGCGTCGGATCTCGGCGGACTTGTCGGCGGGGAGCACCTCGGCGAGCACAGTGTCGATGCCGACGTGTGCGGCGATGGCTTCGGCCGTGCGGGCGTTGTCGCCGGTGATCATCGCCACTGCGATCCCCAGCTCTCGGAGTGCCGTGACGGCGGCTTTGGCGTCGGGCTTGACCGTGTCGGCCACTGCGAGCACGCCGCGGGTCTCGCCTTCCCAGCCGACGAAGATCGCCGTTTTGCCTTCGGTTTCAAGGCGGTCGGCCTCGGTCTCGAGGGCCTCGGGAATGAGTAGGCCGTTCTCGGCCATGAGCTTGCGACGGCCGACTGAAACGACCGTTCCCTCGACGGTCGCTCGCACGCCGTGACCGGTGACCGATTCGAACTCGTCGAGCCGCGGCAGCGTCATGCCAGAAGAGTTGGCGGCATCGACGACGGCACGGCCGATGGGGTGTTCGGAGCCAGCTTCGACTGCGGCGCTCAACCGCAGGACGTCGTTCTCGGATACGCCTACGGCGGGGGTCGTGTCGGTGAGGCTCATCTCGCCCTTGGTTAGGGTGCCGGTCTTGTCGAACACAACGGTGTCGACACGTTTCGAGTTCTCGAGCACCTCGGCACCCTTGATAAGGACTCCCATCGAGGCTCCCCGACCAGTGCCGACCATGATGGCCGTTGGTGTTGCCAGGCCGAGCGCGCAAGGGCAAGCCACGATCAACACCGCGACCGCAGCAACCACCCCACCGACGGGATCGCCCACCGCGAGCCACCACAGACCGAATGTCGCCGCGGCAACGGCCATCACGACCGGGACGAACACCGCCGAGATCCGGTCAGCGAGCCGCTGGACGGGAGCCTTGGAGGCCTGGGCATCCTCGACCAGACGGACCATCTGAGCCAGGGCCGTGTCGGCACCTACGGCAGTGGCGAGCAGGGTCAGAACGCCTTGGGCGTTGATGGTGGCCCCGGCGACACGGTCACCGGGCACCTTGTCGACCGGCACGGATTCGCCGGTCAGCATGGACTCATCGACCGCCGATGAGCCCTCGATGACCTCCGCGTCGACGGGGATCTTCTCGCCGGGCCGGACCCGCACGACATCGCCGGGCTGGACTTGATCGATCGGTACGGTCCGTTCGACGCCGTCCACCACCACGGTGGCCTCCTTGGCGCCGAGCTCCAACAGCGCTCTGATCGCGCCCGAAGCCCGCTGCTTGGCGCGGGCCTCGAAAAATCGTCCGAGGACGAGGAAGGCGATGATCAGCGCGGCGGTGTCGAAGTAGAGATCGCCTCCGGTGAAGAGCCGAACGGTCGAGAAGGTGAACGCGGCGAGGGTGCCCATAGCGATGAGCGTGTCCATGTTTGCGGTAGCGGCCTTGGCTCGTTCGACGGCGACGGTGAGGAAGGGCCAGCCCACCCAGAACTGGACCGGCACGGTTAGGACGGCAATTGTCCACCGGGCCCACGCCTGCTCCATCGACGTTAGCGACAGAACAAGAACCGCTAGTCCAAGCGGCCAGGCCACCAGAACACGGCGGAACCATGCCGACTGGACAGCAGCCTCGTCGTCGGTCTTGCCAGCATCGCCGGATCCGGACTCGATGAGGCCATAGCCGACCTTGTCGACAGCGCCCTTCAGCCCGTCGAGATCGCACGCTCGGGGATCAAACGCGACACGAGCCTTGCCGGTCGCGAAGTTGACCGAGGCGTCGCTCACCCCTGGGTGGTGAGCCAGCACCTTCTCGACACGAGCAGCGCAAGAGCCACACGTCATACCCTCGACGACGAGGTCGACTTCGGCCTCACGGTGGGGCTGGGCGGTCGTCGTCATACCGCTATCTCCGCCTGTTCGATCGCAGGGGCGGGTTCGAGGCCAACGGCGGGTGGGCCAGGATCGAACCGCAACGCCTCCATCAACTCATCGATGATCTCCCCCGTGCGCCCCTCCTGCATGGCCTCGGCCACGCATGTCTCGAGGTGATTGCGCAACATCAGCCGGTTCGCCGCGTGCACTGACCCCTGTACCGCGCTGAGTTGTTTCATCACGTCCGGGCAATAGGTCTCGTCTTCTACCATACGAATCACACCCTCGAGGTGCCCTCGGGCCACCCGAAGTCGTCGCAATACGCCAGCCTTGTGATCACTCTTCATAGCCGCAGCCTACCCACCTGGGGTGGGTAGGCAACTAGCTGCGGTCAGACCCGAGGCGAAGCCCGTTCACGGCGCGGCCCAGGTGGTGCCGCCGTCGCTACTGACTTCGAGGGTGACTCGTTGGCCGTCGTGGCGCCCGGCGTAGAGCTGACCGGGGCGCCCGGGCACGGTCTCAACGAGGGACACGCCTTCAGGCACGACAAGTGGTTGCCAAGTCACGCCACCGTCAGTTGATCGCACCACGCCATCGGGACCGGAGGCCACGATCGTGTCGAGCGCAGGGCCGGGTGCGCTGACCCACACGGCCGAGTTGATCCCCGTGTCGAGGAGGCGCCAGGTCCGTCCGCCGTCGAGGCTCTCGGCCACACCGGCTCGTGCGTCCGCCGCCAGTAGGTGGTCGGTGTCGGCGGGGTCGACGAGGATCCGACCGAAGAACGACTGACCTACGGCACTGGATCTGATCTCCCAACCAGTCTCGGGCGCGCCGGCGAAGACGCCAGCACCGGGGCCCGCTCCGTAGAGCGTGCCGTCCACACCGCCGAAGGCGTGGACATCGGTGTCGGGGAGCCCATCGTTGACCCGAACGAATGTGGCGCCGGCATCGACCGAGCGATTGAGGCCTGGATGGCCGGTCACATAGATCGCGTCAGAGTCGAATGCCCAACCCATGGCGTCGGCGCTACGCAACGGGTCCATCTCGTTCCAGGTGACGCCCCCGTCGTCGGAGACCGAGACGGCCTGGTGGCCTCCGACGTAGATGCGATCGGAATTGTTGGGGTCTGCGACGAGGGAGTGAAAGTCCCCACCGGTGATCCCGCCCGGCCCGGCTTGTGCTCCATCCCCGCCGTCACCTCGCTGAGAGATGAGGAGAGTGACGACGATTACCGCGGCAACGACGGTCGCAATGGCAGCTGTCTTCTGCGAGGGCACGCTCCGCTTGTCGCGCGTCGTCCTGTTGCTCACTGCGGGCTACTGCCCGTCGAGCGGATCGCGGCTTGGGGATGGGCAGGGCTTGAGGCAGGGTGGTGTCCGCAATCCTGAAGTTCCGCGACCTGAGCCCGGAGACTGGCAACTTCATCGTCGGTCGCCCGGGAATCGGCAGGTCCGTTCTCTCCGCTGGGCTTTGTGCGGTCGCCTGATATGGCCCGCATCATCGACAACACTAACAAGGGGCAGGCTGCGACGAGGAGCAGTGGCAGCGCCGCTCCGACCGATCCGGGGACGAGCAGGTAGATCACGATCGCGGTAGCTAGCCCTGTGATCACCTTCTTGTTCCAGCGCATGGGGTGAGATCCTTTGTGTCGTCGGCACCGACACCGTACACCTACACAGTGTGGGTTTGGACGAAGTGGTGGTGGTGGTGGTGGTAGAAGTCGCCTACAACCTGTCGCGGCATCCCCGTGTGGTGTTCTGTGATGCGAGACCTAGAGGTCCTCCACGATGGCGAGGCCGCGGCCGTGCCCAGCAAGCTGTTAGCCGCTGTGAGTTTCGATGAGTTCGTTGAGGGACTGCTGGGTGGCTCCGCCTAGGATCCGGTCGACAATTCGGCCCTGAGGGTTGACCACGAAGGTCTCTGGAAGCCCGGGTGCGCCGAGCTCGACGATGAGCGAGCTGTACTCTTGGCCTAGGACCGGCCAGTCACCACCTCGTTCGGCGAAGAACTCCGCAGCCGCGGCGTCGGAGTCGCCATAGACAACGCTGATGAGTTGAGCGTCTTCGCTGGCTCTGTGTTCTTCGTTGAACGCGACGAGTTCTGGATGCTCGACCTGGCATGGCACACACCAGGTAGCGAAGAGGTTGATAAGGACCCAGCCGCCGCGAAGATCGTTGATGTTGAACGGCTCGCCGTCAATGGTGTTGCCGATGAGGTCGGGAACAGACCGGCCGATCGCCGGGCTTGCTGCCTGGCTGTCGGGTTGCTTCGACGACAGCGCGATAGCTGCGGTCACAACAACAACCCCGGCCAAGAGGGCGAGAGCGACTGCAACTGCGCGCCAACAAGGGCTCCGCGTCTCGGCGACGTCAGCATCGACTCGGTGCGTGACGTGGATGTTCGCGGACTTCGCTGTGGCGGCAGTGTCCTCGGCGAAGCGATGCTCTTGAGTTGGAGAGTTCAAAACCGCCATCCTTTCTAGACTTGGGTGCATATTCCGCCGAATCTCCGCCACTATACCTACACAGTGTAGGTTAACCGGGTTCGATCCGGAGCGGAACGATTCCCGGCGTCTTGTTGCCGCGCCGGCATGTCACCGACATAGTGTAGGACGTATGGTCACGGCCGGTAGGAGAACCTGAAGCATGGAAGCGACGCTGGTGCTCGCGTTCACTGCAGGCATGGTGGCAAGCGTGAATCCATGTGCTTTCTCGTTGTTACCCGCCTACATAGGTGTCTACGTCGCGGGCGAGGATGTCGCAGAGCCCGTCGAGGTTCGGATTCTGCGTGCAGTCGGTGTCGCCTTGGCGGTGTCGGTCGGCTTTGTAGCGATCTTTGGCTTAGCGGGGCTGGCGCTGGAGTATGTCTCGGGCGCGGTTCGGCGTCAGATCCCCTGGGTCACGATTGCTGTCGGCGGCCTGCTCGTTGTCGCGGGCGTCGCGGTTGTGGCCGGATGGAAACCGCGCCTGATGATCGGTGACACCCGGTTGGGCCGCAGTAGGAATCGGTTCTTGTCGATGGTCGGGTTCGGAGCTTCGTATGCGATCGCGTCGTTGTCGTGCACGATCGGGCCATTTCTCGCGGTCACAGGCGCCGCGATGAGTCTTTCGGCGGTGGGAGGCATTGCAAGTTATGTCGCCTACGCGTTGGGCATGGGGGTCATCATCTTGGCCATCAGCGTGGCAGCAGCGGTGGCCCGTACATCGATGGTCGGCGCACTACGACGGCTGTCTCGATTTACTCCGCGAGCCGGGGGCGTGTTGATGATCGTCGCCGGGTCGTACGCGATCTGGTACGGCCGCTGGGAACTGGCGGTCTATGGCGGCGATCTTGACACCGATCCGTTCATTGATGCCGGTGAACAGCTCCGTCTGAAGGCGTTGGTCGCGGTGCAGTCGTTCGGCGCGATGCGTCTGGCCGCCGTTGTCTTGTTCGTGGTTGCGTTCGCGATTGCAGCATTCGCGCTGCTGCGCCGCCGGCCGGCCGACGAGCCGCCCACTGTTTTGGGACCGTCGCAGGGACACGGGATCCGTGACGATGACTCGGTCCACCTCGCGCGGTGAGACTGACACTTCTGCCCGACAGGGCCGGTCGGGCGAACGGGCGCGAGCCAAACGCCGGGAATGCGGCCGCGAGGTCTTCGATGATCACGTTAACCTCGGCGCTGCGGGTCACTACGTTCGTGGGTCTGGGAGTGGGACTTGTGGCGGCGTGGTGGCGCCGGGCTCGGCGTCGTTCGCAGCTGGTGAGGCAATGGCGTCCGAGTGAGCTTGAGTTGGTCACCAGCGCCGTACTGCCCGCGCGAATCGGCGGAGACGGGTCCCCGACGTTTGTTGTGCTCCACGGCCTTGGCGCCACCGCAGACGCTTTCGGTCGAGGATTCGATGTGCTGGCTGACCATGGACGGGTGATCGTTCCGGATTTGCTGGGCTTTGGGCGTGCGCTTGACCTGACCCGCTCGGATTTTAGTGTTGCCGATCACCTCGAGGCTATTGGTCACACCGAGCAGGCACTAGGTCCCGGGGGCGGGATCGTGGTAGCCGGCCATTCACTGGGCGGAGCGCTTGGCATTCGGTGGGCGGCATCCCATCGGGATCGGGTGGAGCGTGTCGTGACGTGGGGGGCTCCGCTGTATGTCGACATCGATACGGCTCGAGGCCGTATTCCTGGTGCGATGCAGCGGGCGGTGGGTATGGACACCGCGTTGGCCGGTCGACTGTGCGCTCAGATGTGTGCGCATCGTGACGTGGCCGCAGCGATCGCGGTCGCGACCAGTCCACGTACCCCGGCGGCCATCGCGCGCCAGTCGGTGCTGCACACCTGGCCGGCGTACCGCGACGCATTGCGACACATCGTGTTTGACGACGGCTGGATCGAGGCGCTCGCCAGCCTTGACGACGCCGGGATCCCCGTCGAGATGGTATGGGGCACCCGGGACGACGTTGGCGACGTCGCAGCCGTCATCCGGGTGGTCGAGTCGATGACGAATGTACGCGTCACCCAGGTAGCTGGGGCCGACCACCGCTACCCCCTAGTCAACCCGAATCAGGCCGTGACCCAGCTCATCTCGAAACCCCGCGCGAAGCGACAGCGTCGGACCCCAGCGTGAAGGCGTTCTCGGCTCGGACTCCGAAACCCAACACTCATGCAGTGCGTCGCTTGCATGCCTTCCGACGATCTCGCGCCTTCGCCAAGGTCGCGGCAGCAGCGCTGGGTGTTGTCGTGTTCGTACTCGTCCTGGTCGAGGCGGCGAGCGCTCACTCGTTTCTCGTTTCGACTACGCCCGGTCAGGGTGAGCGGCTTGGTGCGAGTCCCGAAGTGGTCTTGTTGGAGTTCAGCGAGTCGATTGATCTCGACACGGTTGCCTTGTCGCTGGCCACTGGTGCTGGGGTCCCGGTGGAGGAGCTTTCTGCTGAACTTGCGGCTGGGGGGCTGGCGGTTCGAGCGCAGCTGCCCGATGTCAGCGACGGGATCTACGTGGTGTCATGGCAGGCGCTGTCGGCGATCGATGGTCACGGTTCTTCGGGCGAGTTCGCCTACGCCGTTGGGGAGATCTCTGGCTCGATTCCGGCGGCGACGACCCGGAGTCCGCGGGACGTGTCCGCGCTGGGGTCGTCGTGGCTGTTCATCTCCGGCCTCTCAGCGGCGGTGGGTGCGCTGGTTATGGCGATGACGACGCCACTACACCGGGGCGCAACCACGCTTGTCGCGCGCATCGGGTTCTGTGTCGCGGGCGTAGGTGTCGTCGTAGGACTTGTTGGAGGCTCGACCAACACGACCGCCTTGCTGTTCGCCCTGCAGGCGCTGCTGGCCGGGATCGGGCTGACTGCGGCCCGACGGCCCGCCTGGCCCTTGGCTGCCGCAGTCGTCGCAACGGGGTTCTGGTCGACGCAGGGCCACGGAGCCGATGACGGTGTCATTGGCTGGAGCCTCGACGTTCTTCACCTTGCTGCGGCTGCGGGCTGGGTCGGATCGCTCGGCGTCGCTATCGGGCTGGCCGCCGCGGCGCACCGTCGAGGCGAGCCATGGACGCCGACAATTGCAACGTACGCAAAATCGGCGCTCGGGTTCGTGGTGGTGCTGGGTCTTGCTGGGGTGATCGCGGCCGTCCGGCTGGTGTCGGCATGGGACGACTTGTGGTCGACCACCTATGGGCAGATCGTCGTTGCGAAGGCCGCGCTTCTCGCACTCGCGATGGGCACGGCGGGTATCGGGCGCTGGCGAGGTCTACATCGTCAGCGCCGTCGGGTTCTCGGAGTGGCAGTGGGGATCGAGCTGCCTGTTATTGTCGTCGCTGCTGCGCTGGCTGCGCTGCTAACTGCTGGGGCGCCGCCAGCGCCCGTCGCCGCGTCGGAGTTGCTCGGCCCGCCGCCGCTAGCCGCCACGGTTACACGCGACGCCGGGCTGGCCGGAAACCTCAACGTCGAGGTGGCCGCAGACGGTGACCGTCTCGACGTCAAGGTGTTCGGTCCGTCGGGCCCGCTGCCGGGAACCGAAGTGTCGGTCTCGGTCCTTGACGAGGCTGGGACTGCCACTGATCTTGTGCCTCGCCCGTGTGGCTCCGGGTGCGTGACCCAAGCTCTTGCGCTGTCACCGGGCGTCTCACAGATACGGGTCAGCGCCACCGCTCCGGAGTGGACCGGCGGAACCTTTGGCGCCGAGCTTGTTTGGCCTCCCGGTGACCGGGTGCCCCAGCGTGTCATCGACATGATCGAGACGATGCGAGCGGTGCCTGAGTTATCGATGACCGAAACCGTCGACAGCGGCCCCGGGTCGACCGTGACACCGGGCACCTTCACCCTGTCAGGAGATCAGTTGATGGATGCCGAACCCTACGCGGGTGGCAACGTCGAAGAAGTCGTGCAATTGCCCGGAGAACAGAACCGGCTGCGGCTCTACCTGCCCGGATCGCAAATCTTCGCCGAAATGGAGCTCGACGAGCGTGGCCGATTGCTGAGCGCGCGGTTGATCACGCCGGGGCATCTCATTACCCGGACCTTCACTTACCCCGACGGCGGCTGACCAGAAAAGCGTTCACAGGCTCCAGCGGCCCGTTCAGGATGAGAGAGGGCATCGACCAGCCAGCGCCAGCACCAGCTGGGCCTGGCTCAACCAGACTGCGAACGCGAATAGCGAAGCGACACCAACAACCGCGCCGGGGATGTACAACATACGGTGCATCACATGGCTGGCTGATACCGGCTCAGCCAACGCGTCGATGCGTTCTGCGGTCAGGGCGGCGGTCGACAACGCAGTCACCGCTGCAGGCGAAGGCTCTGTGGCGACACGTTCCAAGACACTGCTGAGGCAACGGCGGCGGTCTTGTTCGTCGCCCGCCGCGGTCTCGTCGGCCCAGCGTTCTAAACTGGCACAGACCACCCGGTGCGTACGCGCAGTTGGCGGCCACCAGATGAGCGCCGCTTTCGCTGCGGCGGCCAAGGCGAGCAGTCGTTGGTGTCGGTAGGTGAGATGTGCTCGCTCGTGCGCGACGATGACGTCGAGCTCGTCGGGCCGACATCGCGAAATCAGACCTTCAGAAACAACGATCTGAGGCGTCGGTGCGACAACGCTGTAGGCCAGAAGCCGATCGGTGGGCACGACAACGATGTCGGCGCCATCCTTGAGACGATGAATACCGATCTCTGGTTCGATCCATGCGCTTGAAGCCGCGGCTCGAGAGGCGCGTAGGGCTCCTACTCCGAGGCCGACAGTGACGGCAAGGCCGGCAGCGGCAATCCAGCCTCCGGCGTCGCCGAACGGAAGCAACGGTCCAACGACACGACCGCAGGCCGCAGCGAGTGCCTCGACACCTAGCCAGCGCAACACAGTGGGCGCGGCCAACAACGCCAGTCCCACTTCAACGACCGTCGCCCCCACAATCAGACCGCCAGCTGCGAGACGAGACCACTCCGAGGGGCGTAGATGGCGGCCGCCGCGCCGACACAACGCCGGTAGCGACACCAAGAACGCGCCAAGACCAACTAGTGCGACAGCCATCAGCGTTTGCGCCGGAGGTGCTCGAGAAGCCGGCGCAGCTGCGTTTGATCCGTCGAATCGAGCGCTCCCACGAATTGGGCGAGAGCGGCGGGGCGATCCTCCGTTTCGGCGAGGAGCGAAGCCATCCGCGACGCGGTGTATTCCTCACGGGTCTGCAACGGCCGGTAAGCGAAGGCGCGGCCATCGCGCTCACGCTCAAGGCGGCCCTTGTCATGGAGCCGTGTCATGATCGTCGTCACCGTGTTGTAAGCCAGGGGAGGGTGATGATCGAGGGCGTCCATCACCTCAGCGGTGGTCATCGACCCTCCGTTGTCCCACAGTGCCGTCATCACCGCGGCTTCCAACGTACCGTCGGCCGCCTTCTTGTGTCGGTTCACATGCCTCACCAAATCCTCGTCTACTCCGCGCCCACCGTAGCCCTGAATAAGGAACCGACCCACCCTAGTTGAATCTACACAGTGTAGGTGTACTGTGTGTGCTGTGTAGATAATTCGACCGAAGTGAGGAACAGCGCAGTGTGTATCAACAAGAACGTCGTCATCGGGCTCGCCGTGGCAGCAGCGGCAGTCGTCCTCATCGCCCCCGCCTTGGCACTAGCGCTACTGCCGCTACTGCTTATCGCTGCCTGTCCGCTGTCGATGTTGGTGATGATGCGAGCAATGTCGGGTAGCGGCTCCAAGAACGACCCGGTCGCGCCCGCGACCGACTCTGCAACGACAGCTGAGGTCGCCCAGCTACGGGCCCAGGTGGCCGAACTCGAAGCACAGCAGAGCCCACTGATCGAGGGTCGAGACTGACCCGGTGCCGGCTCAGGCGGCCCCAAAGATGGTGGGGGCGGCGAGACTTGCCTGGTCGCACGAATGTCACCCTCGAAGTCGCTAACACATCCCGTGATTACCGAACACCCCCCAGATGGCCCTTTGTTGACAACACGCAACAATCCACAGGCCAACAGAGGCTGGGCGATGCGACATGCGGTGACGACGCCTGAGCGACGTTTGGATCGGGATTCGTACGGAGGGCGCGATCGAGGGCGTCGAAGTGGAGTGGCTCCTGCAGCTCGGTGAACGCTCACCGGCGGTAGGCAGGCACGATCGTCGCGTCGAACTGGTCCTCGTCGGTCTCGGCCTCTTAACCGGCTTCGTGGAAGTTGCGCTCGACTGGATAGCTACCGTCGGCGTTAAGGCTGGCTTCGGCCTCCTTCCAAGACGAGGCCGATGCGAACGGCCACGACAGCGGTCGGGGTGACCATGCGGCCATTCCGACTCGGGGTCGCGATGGCAGGCGTACTTCGCGTCCGTGCAAATTGTGGCTCCTGGAACCGGCACATGAAGTTGTCGGCGTCCAGCGCGACGAGATCGACGCCCTCGAGGAGGCGCATCCTTGAGTCTGGTTGCTCTCTCGACACGTCTAGCGATTCTCCTTCGGCAACGAACGCGGGAGCGGCTGGTGGGCGATTATCCCGTCAGACCCGTGTGGTGCCCTACACTGTGTCGGACTATAGTGCACCTGTGGAGAGGACCAAATTGCTCGCACCCTCGCAGCGGGCGAGGTCTGTCTCATGCCAGCCGAATCAGACGAGCTGCATCGGTGTCGCAAGGCGCGACGACAGTCGCGAGTCGGCTGCCTGGCTCCCAATCGCAGCTAATGGATCTCTCATCAATGAGTCGCGCTGGTGGAGCCTCAGAGTCGCGATCGTGTCATCGATACGGATCGGTGTGGCTGGGTCGGTGCCACAGCCGATCGGTGGCGCAGGGTCGTGAACGCTGCCGTTGGTGCCAGTGCCATCGTGGTATCACTGGTGGCGGCGGTGCTCGCCATCGTGCTGTTGGCAGCGGGCCTTCGCTATCGACGTCCTCATCTGCTGCAGATGGGCGCTCGGTACGCCTGGGTCATCCTCGCTGGCATGGTGGTAGCCACAGCTGCCATGCAGCGAGCACTCATCACCCGTGACTTCGACGTGTTGTTCGTTGCCCAAAACGGCAGCTCGAGAACACCGCCACTGTACAACGTGGCCACCATGTGGTCTGCGCTCGAGGGCTCCATCTTGTTGTGGGCCCTGATCCTGTCTGGCTATGTGATAGTCGTCGTCACCAAGTTCCGCCACCGACTCGGCGATCCACTGGTGGGCTGGGCGATGGTGACGCTCTTCGCCGTCACCGCGTTCTTTCTGGCGCTTATGGTGGGTCCGGCCGACCCGTTCGTGGGGTTCGACGCGCCCGTAGGTTACGATGGTCCTGGCCCGAATCCCCTGCTACAAAACCATGTGCTGGTGGCGTTTCATCCGCCGATTCTCTACTTGGGTTTTGTCGGTTTCACCGTACCGTTTGCGTTTGCCATCGCCGCGCTCGCAACGGGGCGCCTGGGAGAGGGTTGGCTGGTCGAAACTCGAAGGTGGACGTTATTTGCCTGGGGGTTTCTCACCGCGGGGATCGTCTTGGGTGCCTGGTGGGCCTATGACGTGTTGGGGTGGGGCGGCTACTGGGGCTGGGACCCGGTGGAGAACGCATCCATTCTGCCCTGGTTGACCGGCACCGCGTACCTGCACTCGGTTCTCGTACAAGAGCGCCGTGGCATGTTGCGGGTCTGGAATCTGTCGCTGGTGTGTGCCACCTTTTCTCTGACGATCCTTGCCACCTTCATCACTCGGTCAGGTGTGCTTGCCTCTGTTCATGCCTTCTCGGCCGGAAGTGTCGGTGGCTGGCTCATCGCGTTCTTCGCGGTCATCGTGATTGTCACCGTCGGGCTAATTTTCTGGCGCGGCGATCGGCTGCGCAGCCCGGGCAAGATCGACTCACCACTGTCACGCGAGGGCGCGTTCTTGGCCAACAACCTCGCCTTTGCCGCCCTCGCCTTCATCATCTTGTTGGGTACCGTCTACCCGCTCATCGTGGAAGCAGCA
Source organism: uncultured Acidimicrobiales bacterium (assembly GCA_964569385.1). Taxonomy (GTDB): domain Bacteria; phylum Actinomycetota; class Acidimicrobiia; order Acidimicrobiales; family Poriferisodalaceae; genus JAADHX01. Next base: position 42,397 of record CAZMUM010000009.1, on the reverse strand, counting down.
CAGAACGAACGCATTTCCGTCGGCGTCCCGTACTTCGAACGGATGACCATGCCCGTGGGCCTTACCATTCTGTTGCTCATGGCGATCGCCCCGGTCCTGCCATGGCGCAAGGCATCGGGCGAATTGTTGGTGAAGCGCCTGGAGTGGCCGGCCTGGGGCGGAGTGACAACCCTCGTGGGGGCTGTTGTCGTGGGCGCTCGCGGGTTGGCGCCACTCATCGGATTCGCGCTGGCCGGTTTCGCCGGCGCAGCCGCGCTGCGACAACTTGTGTTGGCTACGCGACGCCAAGGTTGGCGCGGGCTTGTCGGCCGGGTCAACGGCGGGATGATCGTGCACATCGGTGTGATCCTGCTCGCCGTGGGGCTCGTGGCCAGTTCGGCCTATCTTCGCCAGGCCGAATTCGTGCTCGAACCCGGCGAGACGGCACGGCTCGGTGAGACGGAGATCACCTATGTCGGCGCTGAGATCATCCGCTACGACAATCGGATCAAAGAGCAAGTGACCCTCGTGGTCGATGGCGAAACTCTTACGCCCGCGCTGGAACGGTTCGTCATCAGCGGCCAAGTGGTGTCGTCACCCGACACACGTTCGACCCTCACCAGCGATGTGCAGGTAGCACTGCTTCGTACACCGGATCCTTCCACGGGCGAGGCGGTCATCCGGGCGACCCGCCAGCCCATGATTGTGTGGCTGTGGATTGGTGGGTTCACGATGCTGGCAGGTGCGGTGCTTTCCGCGTTTCCCGGCAAGCGCCGGCGCCAGCCCACTGATCCCGTGTCGGCGCCGATCCCGCTTCCGGCGGCGCAGTGAACATCGCGGGCGATAGGGCTGGCGAGGTCAAGGGAGTCACCCGCATCAAGGTTGTTAGCGCGCTGCTGTTCCTTGTCGCGGCGGGCTTCGCAATGTTCCTCGCGACGCGGAATCCTTATCAAAACAGTCCGAGTGCCGCGGTGCTGGGCGAGCCGGTTCCTGCAGTTGCCGGCGTGTCTTACGACGGCACGATCTTCGATATAGACAAGGTTCTCGTCGCCAACCGTCGTCTTCCGCCGGATGAGCAGGAGTGGGTGGTCATCAATTTCTTCGCGAGCTGGTGCGTGCCGTGCGAGATCGAGAACCCCGAACTCATCCGGTTCGACGAGGAGGGCGCAGCGTGCCCTACTCGGCTGGTCGGTGTCACCATCAGCGATGAGGAGGAGGCTGTGGCTGAGTTCTTCGAGCAGCGGGGCGGGGGCTGGCCTGTTCTGGTGGGCGACACCAATCGCATCATAATTGACTTCGGCGTCACCGCACCGCCCGAGACGGTCGTGGTCGCTCCGTCCGGCTTGGTTGTGGAGAAAATGATTGGGGCGGTGACCTACGACCGACTGGTCGGAGCGATCCGATGCTGACTGCGTCGCGCCTTCGGCGATTGTCGTGGCTGCTTATGGGCGTCGTTGGGGTCGCGGCGTTGATGTACGGCGCCACCGATGACCAGGGCCCACGTTCGGATGCAGAACGCGCCGCGGCGATAGCGGCCACGATCGCCTGTCCTCAGTGCACCGGCCAGCCGGTGTCGGACTCGAATGCCGCGATCGCTGAGATCATCCGAGCCGAGATCAAGCAACAAGTCGACAGTGGTCTGAGCGACGCCGAGATTCGCCAGGTCTACATCGACCGCTACGGCCAGTGGGTCGACCTCAACCCCAGCCGAAGTGGGCTCACCGGAGCGGTTTGGATCATCCCCTTACTGGTCGTGGGCGCAGCCACAGGAGCGCTCGCGCTGGCGTTCTCGCGCTGGCGCGCAACGGCATCGAGCGATCGGGCAACACCCGAGGACCTGGCGCTGGTCGACGCTGCGCTCGCCGACCGGAGCGACCTCGACACCCCGCCGTGAGCACGACACGCGATTCCCACCGCGGGCTCGACCCGGACACGCTCGCTCTCCTCGAAGAGGAGCGTGACTTCCTGCTGCACTCCATCGACGACCTGAAAGCCGAGCACGCTGCCGGTGACATCGACTCAGTCGACTACGACGAACTCATCGACGACTACACGAAGCAGGCAGCGTCGATCATCCGCGGGATCGAAAAGCAAGAGGTGGCGTTCAGCGCGGCACCACGTATCAGCTGGCTCCAGGTGCTCGTCTGGGTCGTAGGTCTCGCCCTTCTCGGTGGCCTCAGCGGCACGCTCATCGCCAGGACGTCCGGAACCCGCACCGGCAACGACACGATCACCGGCGGGGTCCGCCAAAGCGTGGGCGGGCGCCTTGGCGAAGCCCAGACGCTACTGGGCGACCAAGAGCGATGGGACGAGGCCATCGAGATCTACGAGACGGTGCTCGATGATGACCCGTCCAACGCCGAGGCCCTCACCTACAAGGCTTGGATCGACTACCGCCAAGGCGCAGCTCCCGACGAAGTCCTCCCCGGTTTGGAAGAAGCCGGCCGTCTCGACCCGGACTACCCCGACGCGGTCGTCTTCAACACCATCGTGTTGGCCGACGCCTCCCGCTACGACGAGGCCGCCCAAGTCCTTGACCGCCTATACATCGACACCGCTCCCGAGCCGATCATCGCTTTCCTCGAACAGCGAGGCCTCACCGGTGAGGTCTATGGCGAGATCGCATACGACGAATTGGCGAGTAGCGACACCCCGAGTCTCGCCGAACTCGGACTGTCGATCGACAACGCTCTGGCAGCCGCCCAATACCTACTGACCACTGACAAGGACGGCCGTGCCGTCGCAGCGCTCAAGTTGTACCGGTCGGTTCAAGACGTCGAGCCGGATCACCCCGTAGCGCTGAGCCGAGAGGCAGTGCTGCTGGCGTTGACCGGCGAAGAAGCACTGCTCGATCGGGCACAAGTCTTGGTCGACCGGGCAGTGAAGACCGCGCCAGACCATCCTGAGGCTCTGCTTTCGCGGGCCACTGTCGGAATCCTCTCCGGGGGTGACACATCCGACGCCTGCGCTGATCTCTCACGGCTGCTGACACTTCGTGACGTGCCCCCCACGATACAAACAGAGGCCGAACGTCAGCTCGAGATGTCCTGTAGCTGAGACGCTGCAGTCTCCTAGGCATCGGACAGGTCGGGCCTCGACGCGTGAGCAACAGCGCACCGATCGGGCTGGTCCACACGTCGCACATTCAAACGAGCCAGGGCCAGAGCTCACTGCTGCTATTCGCAATTTCGCGCGCTCCGACTCACGCTCAAGAATCGCTAGACAATCGCCGACACTCCTACAGAGTGTCGGATGAAAGGACCTGCACCATGCGAAATTTGATGGGACGAGTCGCAGCCGCTGTCGGCATGATCGTGTGCTGTAGCCTCACCATGGCCGTAGCGCTAGGAGCGCTGGCATTCTCCAGCGTGGCAATTGTCTCGGGTGTAGCAGTCGCAGTTGGCGTGGGTTGCGCGATCTTCGCAATGACCGCGACCACTCTGGTAGCCCGCCGTAAGCAAACCGCCTCGGGTTAGCTGCTGGCTGACGTTCAGTCATCACACCGCGGTCACTCAGAGTTCGACAACGCAGCGCTGGTCCATACGGAGGATCGGCGGGCGTGGCCGGGGGTGGCTGCTCAGGGAATGATCCGGGAGTCTGGCTGGAACGTTCCCCAAGCGAACCAGAAGCTGTCGTCGTGCTCGACCGGGGTGAGTCTTTCGCCCATCAGGGGACCGTCGGTGCTCTCGCCCAGGATGTTCCACGCTGATTGGGTCTCGGCGTCGACGAAACGGTCGTCCACGGCTGTGAATGTCAGCGCTTGACCATTGACGACCGGTTCATAGGCGGCAGCGGCGCCGACATCACGACCGCCGGCCACGTTGCCCGCATCGAGCGCGGAAGCCGTGCCGGGTTTGGCGAACACCACCACGGAGTCGCCGCCGACTTCTAGATGCATGACTCGCGATTCGAGAAGCGTGTCCCGCACGATGGCGACTGCGTCTCCGTTTCTGCGGATCCCGAGAATTCTGGTCTTGGCGGCGAGGCGGCCGTCCAGGTCGCCATCGAACAGAAACGGGCTGGTGTTCACGTCATCATAGCCGGGGTACGGATTACGGCCGTAGTCACGGTCGAAACCCGTCTCGGTTGACAGAACCAGCGCGTCGGGTTCGGCGGCTCGGAAATCGGCCCACGACACCAGCGACATCGGGTAGGTATCAAGCTCGGTGCCGGTCAACACTCCAACGACCGCCTGGCTCGTGAACTGCACCCACAGCGACTCGGTTTGACGGTCATACATCACGAGGTTCGACCGGTAGAGCGAACCTGATGTACCGAAGTCGAGTATCTGGTCATCGACCCGGCGGTCGAACGCGAACGCCGAGTTGCACAGAGGGCAGTAGGTGACACTGACCGGAACGCCGTCTACGACGTCGTTGACGATTTCGTGCCATGTGAGGATCTGGATCGGATAGGCGCGCGTCTCAGCGCCGATTCGCAACGCTACGACCGGTTCGTTGTCCGAGAGGAAGTCGACAGCGCAAACGGGTAGGAAAAGGGGATTGTCGATGGCCGGGATGCCATCGGGTGGCGGTCCGCCCGACCGGATCTCGTCCAGGGCGACAAGCGGTTCCGGGAACTCCACTGACCCCGGATCCTCGAGAGCTGAGGGAACGTCAGCGCGGGGACTCGGATCGATTCGGTCGCTGGGCTGGGGCACCGCCTCGCAACTAACGGCCACCTCCGCGACCGGATCGACACCGGTTGCGGCCGGGGCCGAGTCACTTTGAGTGTTGGCGCACGCCGCCGCGACGACTCCGACCGCAACAACTAGAGCAACGAGTCGAACCGGGGCGCGAAACGATCGTGTCTGGCTGCCTCGCGGAAGGCAACCCGCTGCAGTCATAGCGAGATTTGGAAGTTCTGTTCGATCTTTTCGAGCAGCTGCGACTCAGACATCTGCCCGGTCACAACTTCTCGGACTACTCCTTGTGAGTCGATCAACACTGTCGTGGGCATGCCCGTGCCGCCGAAGGCTCCGTAGATCACACCGCTTGGGTCCGCAGCAACCCGGTAGGTAATCCCGGTCTCGCCGACGAGTTTCACCGCCTCACTGTGGTCATCTTGGAGATTGACCCCTAGGAACTCGACGTCGTCACCGAGCCGTTGATGCACCCGTTCAAAGTCTGGCATTTCCCCTATACAAAAGGGGCACCATGAGGCCCAGAAATTGAGCACCAGTGGGGTGCCCTCATAGTCCTGTAACGAAAACGCGGCTCCGTCGAAGTCGACCATCTCGATATTCGGGGTTCGTCCACCGATGGTGGCGCGGCCGCTCGCACTCACTGTGTCGTCGCCGCCGGAGGGCAACGTGACCAACACGACGAGGAGTGCGACGAGCAACGCGGTGGCGCCGACCCCCCATCGGATACGTGCCCGACGTCGTCGCAAAGCAGCTGCCTGCCGGGCGCGCCTTCCCTTGGCGCCGCTTGTACCTCGATCGGTCTTGCTCATAGCTATCTCTCCTTGTCACTGACGCTGACCCTGACTGTGTCGGCCCTAGTACCGACGATGTCAGCGGTGGCCCGGCCGTCGTCGCTGGCATCGGCGCCAAAGTTCTCGTCGTTGGCCGCGTTCTCCTGCCGGCGCCACTGCAGCCCAACGACGACCACCGTTGTGATTGCTAGAGCCGCGACCGCCGCCATCAGTACTCGACCGTTTCCCGCCGAGAATCGCTCGATCTCGGCAGTGAAGCGACCGACGAAGCCCACTATGGGATCGTCGTTGAGGGTGGCCGCGGAGCCGAATCGCACCCTGCCCCAGTAGTAGGTCAGATAGACGCCCGCCACGACGAGCATGCCGCCTGAGATCCGGTCCATATAGGGCAGCAGCCTGCGTAGCGCGGTTGCGATCCCGTTTCGCAAGAGGGCCGCCCCGACCGACAGCACAATCAACGCGGAGGTCATACCAAGCGCGTACGCGATGAGTACGCCGAAGCCGGCTGCAGCGCCGCTCGTGGCGAGTGAAGCCCCGACCACGGCGAGGAAGACGGGGAGCGTGCAACCTAGCGACGCGATGCCATAGCCGACACCAAACACAACCATCGAACGCGGTCGGCGCTGCTGGCCCGGTCGAATGCGGTTTCTTATCGGGAGTCGGATATGTAGCCCCATGGCCGATCCCACACCTGCCAGCACCATCACGATGCCAAGACCGATGCCGGCCCACGGTACCGCGCGCACGATCTGGGTTGCGCCGTAGATGAACGGCAAGGCCACCGCGACGAAAACGGTCAAGAACCCGCTGGACACCAGAACCCCTGTGACTAGGCCCTGGCCCAGCCGTGAGGGAGCGCTTGGCAACTGCTCTTCATTGGCGCCCGCGTAGAAGCCTAGAAATGCCGGGAGCATCGCGAAACCGCAAGGGTTCACGATGCTCAGCCCGCCAGCTACCACTGCAACCACGACCGGTCCGTTCATATGCTCACCGTCAGGTCCGCTCCTACACTATGTCGGACTGGTAACCGCCTCAGCGGCGCTCGGTATTCCCGTGGTGACCGAAGAAAGCTGGGCGTTGCCGATCCGTGCAGCGGCAGCAGCCACGATTGTCAGGATTGACGGTCAAGGACATGGCGTGGCGAGCGCGTTCTAGATGTACTCGGCAGTCAGGTTGGTGACAGTCGGCTGGTTGGTGGGTGCCCTCCGAGGGCGTCGTGCCGTCGGTGGTGGTTGTAGGTGTGGAGCCATGATGACAGGGCGGCGGAGCGTTCGTCGTTTGAGGTGAAGACCTGCCGGCAGGCCGACTCGGTTTGGAGGGTCAGGTTGAATCGTTCGACTTTGCTAGCTGCACGACAGTCACCGACGATTCCGGGGCCCGACAAGCGTGACTGGTCAGACGCCTCGAAGGGGTGAAGCGGATCGAGGATTTCGTATCACTTTGGGCGCCGCAACAGGTCGCGAGGGGCACGACCCATGTGGAGACTATTGATGGGCCGAATCGTCTTGATGGGCCGATTCGCCCGCTGGCGCCTGTGGGCCGCGGGCTACGACCAATGCCCAGGCGCTGGCAGCGATCGCGAGTGCGCCGATGAGCGCGATGGTGTTGCGGTTGTTGGCGATCGCCTCTGTGAACCAGCTTGATTGGCCTTCGAGAAAGCGGATCGGGCCGTAGCCGGTGGTGGTGGAGACGTCGGTAGTGAGGGTCCAACCCCAGTAGTAGACAATGAATCCGCCCGAGGCGATCAACAGCAGCGCCGCGAGGCGGTTGACGTGTCGCGACACCTGCCGTAGCCGCGTGAGCATCGAGTGCTTGGCCACGGCGAGCGACAGAGTGGCGACGGCAAGCACGAGCGTCATGCCCAGCACGTACGCAACAAGCGCGGCGAGCCCTGATAGCCACGAGGATCGAGTGGCGGTGCCTGCGACGATGCTCAAGAAGACCGGAAGGGTGCATGACAGCGATGCGATCCCATAGGTCATGCCGAAGCCCATCATCGAGCGGTAGCCGCGATCGCTGGGGGCGCCAGTATTTGGCTGGGGCACCCGCCATTTCGGCTGCCAACCGATGAGCATCGCCATGCCAAGGATCAGTACACCGGCACCGATAAGCAACGCGGCCCACGGTACATAGTCGATGAAGATCCGGACCCCAGCCTGGAACAGGGTCCCAATCACCGCGAATACCACCGTGAATCCGGCGGCCACTGCCGCGATAACGCCCAAAGCCCTCCCGAGGCGCTGGGCAAGATCGAGATCACTGTCGCTGTCATCGCTAACGAACCAGGCGAGATATGCAGGCAACATGGCGAAACCGCAGGGATTGACCGTCGACACCATTCCTGCGGTCAGGGCCAACGCCAGCGGCGCGTCGATCACAGCAGCAACTCCTCAATGAGGTCGGTCAACGCCTGCCCGCTCAGCTGGCCACTCCAGACCCGGGCGACCTTGCCGTCAGCATCGATGAACACAGTCGTCGGCATTCCAAGCGCTTCAAACGCGGTGAACAGCGAACCATCGGGATCACGGGCCACGTCATAGGTGATCCCGGTCTGCTCGATCACCGCAAGGCCCGCCTCGGGAGGTTCCTGCAGGTTCAGCCCCACGAACGTCACGTCGCCTGCAACAGTCTGGGCGACGGCTTCGAACTCGGGCAGCTCTGCCAGACACGGCGTGCACCACGAAGCGAAGAAGTTCACCACGAGAGGCTCGCCGACGTATCGGTCCAGGGTGCCAGTGGACCCATCGAAGTTCACATACTGCACGCCCAGCACCGGATCAGGCCCAACCGCGTCCTCGCCGTCGCCGTCTTCATCGCCGTTTGTCAGTATCAGCAGCATTGCGACACCCACGACCACAACGGCAACTCCCGCCCCCAGCCAGCGTTGGCGCTTGGCTGCACGTCGGTGCGTTGTTGGCTTTCTACGTGCCATGGGTTACGCCTCCAGCATCGGGCGAGTCTTGTCAGGATCGAGGAACGCCACCGAGGCGCGCCAGCTTTCGATCTCTCGCAGTGAAGCGTAAAGCCTCTCCCATAGGAGAAGGTCAAGGGCGCCAGGTCAGATCGTAGGCCGCGAACAGGCGTCGCACGACTCTCGTGTTGCGCTATGTCGAGGCTGGTCGGGCGGATTCGAGAATGTGGCAGTGCGTGGCGGTGGCGGTGGCGGTGGCGCTGGCGTGTGGCGCGGCAGCGGCGACGGCTGCGAGTTGGTGCAGGTCGGTCTGCATGGCCTGTAGGTCGTTGATGCGTTGTTGGAGGTCGGCGGCGTGTTGGGTGATGAGTTGGCGCACGTGATCACAGGGCGTCTGGCCGTTGTCGCGCAGTTCCAGAATCTCGCCGATCTCGCCGAGGGTGAACCCCACGGTTTGGGCTGTTCGGATGAACCTGAGGCGCTCGAGCGCCTGGTGGTTGTAGTCGCGATACCCGGACGGGGTCCGTGTCGGCGCCGCGAGGAGGCCGACCTTTTCGTAGTAGCGGACCGCCTCGGTGGTGATGGCGACGTCGTCGGCCAGTTCTCCGATTCGCATAAATTCGATGATACCACTTGACCTTGAAGCCGGGTTCAGGGTCTATGGTCGGTTGCGTAATAGACGTCTGGAGGAGTCGGACCGTTATGAGTGACGCAGCTGAGGGTGATGTTGAAACCAGTAGCGCGTCGTTTGTCCGTTACGCGGCACTGGCGATTGCGGTTCTCGTCGCTGGCCTTGTCGGCTACCTCGGCTTCGTCGTCTATCCCACCCTTGATCTCTCCGCCGGGGTTGGCGCGGGTCTCATAGTGCTCGCCGCGGCCGCAGGCATCGCGTCGTTCTTCTCTCCGTGCTCGTTCCCGCTGCTCGTGGGAATGCTGGGCCGCCCGGTGGCGGAAAGGGCACAGACTGGTGAGCGACGCCAACCAACCCGGGACTCTCTCGCGTTCGCGACAGCGCTGTCGTTGGGTGTTGTCGCGTTCTTGGCGCTGCTCGGAACCGCGATCGCTCTTGGGGGCGACGCCATCATCAAAGACGTCACCTTCACCAGCACCACCGGTCGGATTCTGCGCGTCACCGTGGGTACGTTCCTGATTCTCGTCGGGCTGGTCCAGCTCGGCCGCATAACTGTTCCGCTGCGGCGATTCGAGCCCGCGTTGAAGAGTTTTCTGCGGCGCCAACGCAGAGAGGGCAGAGGCCAGGGGCAACCGCAGTTGTTGCGATTCGGTCTGTTCGGGTTCGCGTACCTTGCCGCAGGGTTTGGTTGAACGGGTCCGATCCTGGCCGGTCTGGCTGGGCAATCCCTCATCGCCGGCGGGGCCTCCGCCGCGTTCATAGCGTTCGGCGTCGCCGCGTTGATGATGGTTATCTTGATGTTCGGGCTCGCGTTGATCGTGGGCGCTGCTCAACAGCGCACTGTCGACGCGCTCAAGGCAGGAGCACCCACTGTCAAACGGTGGGGCGGACGCGTACTCATGACCGTCGGGGTCTGGTTTATCGCGCTCGGAGTGTTCTCGGGCTTCTTCGCCGATGTCTTCCCCGTCTAGGCGACACATCGGAGTGTCTTCGGAAGAGATCACTTGACCTTGAAGCCGAATTCAGGGTTTACAGTGTTGGTGAAGCAGACGTCACATGAGGAGATATGCCAATGGAGACCGTGAACATACAAGTTGCTGGTATGAGCTGTGGAGGCTGCGAAGAGCGGTTGGCTGCTGCGCTCAAGCGCGTGGCGGGTGTGGGCAGCGTGTCGGCCGACCACGAAACTGGCGACGTGCGGGTCCTCTTCGACGTTGCCCGGGTCGATGACGCTCAGTTGCGCGAACAGATCACGGCGTGTGGGTACGACCCCCTGCCCGGCGGCCTCGGGTCATGACTCGCCTCGAATCCGCCAGTGTTGTCGGCAGGGCCGCCGGTAGCGGGACCGATGTGGACGATGGCGCCGAGGATCGTGGCCGAGACGTCTGGCTCGATGAGTCACCCCGGCTCGATGACCAAGGGCACGCTCACCTGCAGGTGAAGCTCGGCGGCATGCACTGCTCGTTTTGTGTGTCGACGATCGAAAAGGCCCTGACCCGCCGCGACGGCGTGGAGGCTGTGTCGGTCTCCTTAGCGCACTCCGAGGGTCTCGTGGAGTACGACCCCGACCAGATCGCACCGGCGGGGATCGTGAAAACTCTTCGCGACATCGGCTACGTCGTGCGCGACCCCCGCAAGGTCCAAGGCTATGAAGAGGAAGAGGCCGAGCTGCGCGAGGAACGCAACCGGTTCCTCGCAGGATCCGGGTTCACCGTGGCGACGCTGGTGTTGATGTCGTTCGCCTGGTTCGGGAACCCGTTGAACCTCACCTGGGGAGGCGAAACGTTCCTGTACGGTCCGTGGCTGATCCTGGGACTGGCGCTGGCCACGATGTTCGTCGCGGCCCGACCGATCCTGGTCATGGCGTGGGCTTCGCTCAAACGCGGGATCCTCAACCAGCACGTGCTTCTCGAAGCCGGTGCCTTTGGCGGCCTGATCGGCGGACTGCTGGGGCTATTCGTCGCACCTGAGACATTCCCGCCCGGCGACTTCTTGTCGGTCGCGGTGTTCATCTCCACCTACCACCTGCTCTCGGGCTTTGCCTCCACCCTGGTGCGGACCCGGTCCTCTCAAGCAGTGCAGCGACTCCTCGAGCTTCAGCCCGACACCGCACACGTGATCCGTGACGGAACCGAGATCGAGATCGCCGTCGATGAAGTAGCAGTGGGTGATCGGGTACGGGTACGCCCCGGTGAGCGGGTGCCTCTCGATGGCCGGGTCGTGTCCGGCTACTCGACGGTGGATGAAGCAATGGTCACCGGTGAACCGATCCCGGCCGAGAAGTCCGAGGGCGCCGAGGTGATTGGCGGGTCGGTGAACGAGACCGGCAGCCTGGTGTTTGAGGTCACCAAGGTCGGGGAAGACTCGTTTCTGGCTCAGGTGGCCCGCCATATCGAAGAGGCACGAGCTCTCAAGCCCGGGATCATTCAGCTTCTCGACAAGATCCTCAAGTACTACGTCCCCGCGGTCCTGATCGTCGCGGGTGTCGCTCTGGTGATCTGGATCGTCGGACCGGTGCTCACCGGCGGGTCCCCGGACGTGACCACCGCGATCTTTGCCACCCTGGCGGTGTTGGTCATGGGCTACCCGTGCGCGTTGGGGATGGCGACCCCGCTGGCCATGATGCGCGGCGGTGGAATGGCCGCTGAACGAGGAATCCTTATGCGCTCAGGCGAAGCGTTCCAGGTGTTCGGCGAGATCGAACGCGTTCTGCTAGACAAGACCGGCACCATCACCCAAGGCAAACCATCGGTCGTAAGAATCGTCACCGTCGACGGCGGCGACCAAGACGAAGTCCTCGCCACTGCCGCGGCCGCTGAGCAGCCGTCCGAGCATCCCCTCGGGCGTGCCGTCGTGACCGCTGCGTTCGACCGAGGGCTCGACGTCGCTGCCGCAGAAGAGTTCTCCTCACAAACCGGCCAAGGCGTCACCGCGATGGTCGACGGCATGGTCGTGCTTGTCGGCAAACCCGACTGGATCGCCGCCGCCGGCATCGGAATCGGATCTGTTGCGGCTGAGCGACGGGCCATGCAAGACGCGGCCCAAACCGTCGTCGCAGTAGCCCGCGACGGTCAGCTCTTGGGCCTGATCGGCATCGCTGATGAGATCAAACCCGACGCACGACAAGGCCTCGATCGGCTCCGGCGAGCCGGAATCACCCCGATCATGGTCACAGGCGACAACCAACGCACCGCAGACGCCGTAGCCGCCGCGGTCGGGATCGAAGACGTCCGCGCCGAGCTCCTCCCCCAGGACAAATCCGATGCCGTTCGCTCGCTACAACGCCAAGGGCTTCGGGTGCTGATGGTCGGCGACGGCATCAACGATGCCCCCGCTCTCACCCAAGCCGACATCGGAATGGCCATCGGCGCCGGAACCGACATCGCCATCGAATCCAGCGACATCGTGCTCATCGGCGGCCAGATCTCCAGCATCGCCGACGCCCGCGACATCGCCACCAACAGCTACACCAAAACCAAACAGAACCTCGCCATCGCATTCGCGTTCAACGGCATCGGCGTACCCCTCGCCGTGACCGGCATCGTCGGCCCCGTCTGGGCCATGATCGCCATGATCACCTCCGTCACCCTCGTATTGGCCAACTCATTCGGAGCTCGCCTACGACCAGCCACCATCCCAACAGCCATCGCCAACCTCACCAGATCACTCGTCAAAGCGACACGAACCCTCAACCCCGCCCAGCTTCGTCGGCTCCTCGCCCGACCAGAACCATTGCTGACATCGGCGATGGTCGCCTTCTCTCTAGGCGTTGGTGCGGTATGGGTCTTGGCGCTCAACAGCCCCGGGATCTGATTCGCAGTGAGACGCCGGCCGCGCCGATCCTCCTACCGTCGCCTTCAGGGCCCTGCGACCCTGAACCCCGACCTTGGCGCCGCGTCGATGACAGCTAACGTGACTGTCCTCATGGCTCAGGCCCCGACAGCACCCGTCCGACCAGGATCAGCGGTCGAGGCGGCAGACTCGGCAATGAGCACGACGCGCCCTCGAGGCCGCCGGTGATTCACCTGTGCGCAATAGCGGTTTCCGACCTCGGCTGTGTTGTTGACCTGGCTTGCGCCAGTGGATCGACCTGGCTTGCTCCCGTCACAGGGCCCCGGCGTCGACGCGGGCCCAGTAGCGACGAGGCCTTCGCTGATGCTGTATTCGTAGCAGTCGACACTCTGCCAATCGATCAGGCCCAGGCGCTATGGCTCGTTGACGTCTGCGGGTGCAGCTACCAACAAGCAGCGATCGAGGCCAGCGCCAACCAAGCCGCCATCGCGCGGCGAGTCCGCCGCGGCCGAGAAACCGTACGACACCGGATCGCATGAGCGCCTCACTCGCGATGACAGCAGCCCACACCGCCAAAGGCGACGTCAGCCCAGTCGCACGCGAAAGCCGGTCGAGCCGGGCCTACACCAACCGCAGTCGCCTCGTAGCGCTAATAGTGGCCACAGCGGTCCTGGTGGCCGCGTGCTCGGGCGGCGGTGACCCCGCCGTGACCGTTGAGCCGATCGAACCGATTCTCAACGGAGAAATCGACATCGTGCCAGACCCCTCCGGCACCATCGCCACCCTCTCAGCCGACACCACGATCCCCGTCGCCTGCGCCGTCATCTACGGCACAGACGACTCCTTCGGTCAGCTCGCCGTCGACAACGACATGCAAGGCGGCGCCCACCAAAACCACGGACCACTCCTGACCGGCCTGACCCCCGACACCGAATACCAGTACATCCTCCAAGGCTCCGATGCCGCCGGCAATATATACCGCAGCGACATCGGAACCTTCCGCACCCCTCCGGCCGCTGACACCGGCCTTGGACTCAACATCGCTCCCGACGGTGTCGTAAACGCGGTTAGCTCGGAGTTCTCAGATCAGTTCGCCGCTGAGTCGGCCATCGACGGCGATCTCGGCACCGAGTGGTCCACCGCCGGCGACGGCGACGATGCATGGATCGAGATCGACCTCGGCGAGCAACGCGAGATATCCGGCGTCGCTTTCCGCACCCGACAGATGACCGACGGAACAGCCATCACCGAAACCTTCACCGTCACCATCGACGGCACAACCCTCGGCCCATACCCAACCGGCACCGAGCCGGCTCTGTTCGACGATCCGATCACCGGCCGGACGCTTCGCCTCGACGCCGAACAGACCACAGGCGGCAACACCGGCGCCACCGAGATCGAGATCTACAGCGCGCCCTGAGCGCCGCACGCGATGCGAGCAACGCCGCCTGGTCAGCGGTGTGGTGCGGCGGATGGATTGACGGTTCGCGCCGCGATTGGTCCCCATGCGAGTACGAGGATGCCGTAGATGCCGAGGGGCCCGGCTGCGGATGCCCCGAATGCGGTGGTTGCGATGCCCGCGGCGATGGCGAAGTCTCGCATCGACGCCGAGAGCACGATGGGTGTTGTCAGCTCAAGTGGGGCTGCGCGCGCGAGGAGCCAGCCGAGGGCTGTTCCGCCAGTGAGGAAGCCGACCAATGCGACGATGACCGTCACGTAGTCGCTCGACCACTGGACTTGTGAGGCGACCAGCCACGCCAGGACCGTTACCGTGATAATCGCGGTGGGGTCAGCCGTCGGACGGAGAGCGGTGCCGATTCGGTGGCGCCTGATGAGGAGTCCTGCTATCAGGGGTACGGCGACGACGAGTCCTAGGTCGACGAGGACGTCGAGCGCGTCGATCCCTCCATCTCCGGTCATGATGCTGAGGGCCGGTCCGGCGAGAAGGACCGACGTGGCGGTGGACGCAACGAGTAGGGCGGCGGCCGAGGCGACAGACGCGCCCGCGAGGGACGTGATGGCCAATACCGCTATCTCGGTGGGGGCGACGCCGATTGTGAGCACGCCGTGACGGAGGTCGCCTGCAGGTACGAGGCGCGAGGTCGTCCAGGCGAGCAGCGGGAGGGTGGCTGTGGTGACCGCCCAGACGAGGGTGAGCCGTCGGCGGTGCTGGTGTGTCGTCGCCAAACTGTGGGGTTCGACACTGAGGGCGCTGGCGAAGACGAGCACGGCGAGGGTCGTCTCGATGGCCGCATGGTCGGCGAGGGCACGGCCGGGGCTTGAGAAGCCGATCCCCAACGTCGCCGCCGCGACTACAAGGAATGGCAGAGCGGCCTGGAGTCGGCCGTTCACTTACGGGTTCGCCCGGTCACATTCATCTGTCCTGTCGCCGCGGCTGGTTCACGCGGTGCTCGCAGCGATCGTGGGGCTCTTTGCTGCGGAACGAGGACGGTGAGGGCGTTTGATCTCGCGGATCTCGGCACGTCCCGCGAGGGTCTCGATGTGATGTAGGAGGCTGCGGGCTGGTTCGCCGGTTGGGGCCTCGTCGAGCTTGACAAAGACAACACGGTCCTCGTCGAAGACGATCGTGGGGGAGCCGAAGATCCCAAGCTGGCGTGCTTGGTTGTGATCGCCCATGGCGTCGAGGAAGACCCCGCGGATGTTGTCTTCGGTGCCGTCGACACCGGCCTGTTTGACGATCCGGAGGATCTGCTCGAGCTCGAGTTGCCCGTTGGTCTCGTGCCAGGTCTCGAACATCGTCCGCCGGTAGGTGTCGAGATCGCCGGCTTCGCGTGCGACGAGCTTGTGGCCGGCGAAGATCAGCAGTGAGATGTCGTCTTGGCGTTCCTCGAGTTCCCACACCGGCAGGCCATCGCCGCGGTAGTTGTGTTCGAGCAGCGAGAAGATCCGCCAATCGGCACTGGTGGCCACGCCGGCCTCTTCCAGCCAGTGGTGGGCCTTGTAGGCGAAAGGGCACGTGTAGTCGAAGAATAGTTGCATACGGTTGATCACCTTCCAGTGAGCGGAGTCAACGATTCCGAGGCTGTCCGCGGTGAGAGTGCTCGCTTTCACGGGCCGTAGCGGGCGAGTGATCGCGGTCCGGTCGGTGACGTCACCGGCGGGGCGGGCCGAGCTGCACCGGCTGAGTTTCGGCCTGTGCCCGGGTCTGGCCGCGACGGCGCAGGCCGAGCAACACAACAATCAACACGACGGCGACCAGGATCGCGATCACGCCGAAGATCAGCGTGCCGGCCAAGCCGACCGCGGCGATGCCACCAACACTGAGCAACAGAGGGGCACAGCACGCAACGCAGGCAGCCGCCCCGAACCCGAGCAGACGACGCCCGCTCATGCCGCAGCCCCGAACACAGTGGTGACGATGTCGCCAGCATCGTCAGGGGCGCGGACCTCAAGCGCGACGCCTCGGCCATCAACGGTGATAGCGAACGCGAAGAACCCACAGCACCCTTGCTCGGCGGCCACCAGGCCTGACAGCTCAGCCAGCGGCACCGCCGCGCTCAGTGTGAGTCGCAGCCCACCGTCTGCGGTCTGTTCGCGTCCGGTGACGTGAGCGAGGATCGCCTGCCAGTCCTCCATGCGATCGCCGATCTCGACGGCCCCAAGGGTGCAGGCGATGGTCGGCTCGGCTCGCTCACCGAGCATGACCGGTATCGACTCGGTTGACTCGCTGCGTCCGCCCAGACAGGCACAGCCGTCACTGCAGGGTCCATCCACCGCTTCGCCGCCCAGGTGAGCGGCTGCGGTCTCGAGCTGTGCGATGAACCGGATCAGATTGGTGCTGCGACGCTGGGCGTCGGCGATCTTGTCCGTGACCAGCTCGTGGAGCCGGGCCTGCACCGGACCGCAGTCGTGGGCCTCCCAAAGCGCAGCCAGGTCAGTTATCTCCTCCAGGGTGCAGCCGAGCTGCTTGGCCCGGTCAATGAACTCGAGCCGGGCCAGCGACGTCTCGTCATAGAGGCGGTATCCGCTTTCGCTGCGGTCGACCGGTTCGATGAGACCGTGCTGGTCGTAGTAACGCAATGCCGACGCCGAGAACCCGCTGCGGTCGGCAATCTGTCCGATCGTGTACATCGTCATGACCCACACCATAAACCTTCGACCCAGGTCGAAGGTCAAGCCCTTCAAAGCTCCAACCCGAATCGTTCCACCTGCTCGCCACCGCATGCTCCTCCGTTGGACGACGAGTAAACGCGCTTGGCGGTTCACGGATGTTCGGTCACGACACGGGAGCAGGAACTGGGACGAGACCCTGCCGTGCGCCCGACCCAGCGCGGTCAACAAACTGAGAATGCGAAATGTGCGCGTGGTGCGGACTGGCGTTCGTGGCAGCTGATTGCTGTGAGCTGTCGAGACGGCACAAACCCTCGAAGGAGCTGACGAGGTCCGGACCTGACCACAAGAGAGCGCAAGGGAGCGGTCAACCCGACCTACTCCACCCCGAGGGACTCATCCGAGACACGGCTCGAGGCCGTCCAGACTTCGGCCACGCCGCTCCCAGATGTCGATCGCTTCCGGGGACCTCCGGTGAGACCCTTGCTTCCCCAACGGGACCCATCGCATGACCGATTTAAACGAACCGACCCCACGGAATCCGGGGCACATCACGTGTTGGTTTGAGTTTTGGCACGGTGGCCTGAGTCGTTCCGAACCTTTCGCACCCCTTCGGCCGCTGACACCGGCCTAGGACTTCACATCGCGCCCAGCGGTGTCGTAACCGCGGCTAGCTCCGAGTTCTCAGACCCATTCTCCGCCCGATTGGCCATCGACGGCGACCTCGGCACCTAATGGTCCACCGCCGGCGACGGCGATAACGCCTGGATCGAGATCGACCTCGGCCTGCGACGCGAGATATTCGGCGTCGCTTTCCGCACTCGACAGATGACAGACGGAACAGCCATCACCGAAACCTTCACCATCGACGGCACAACCCTCGGCCCATACCCGACCGGTACCGAGCCCGCCGTGTTCGAAAGTCCAATCACCGGCCGGACGCTTCGCCTCGACGCCGACCAGACCACAGGCGGCAACACCGGCGCCACCGAGATCGAGATCTACGGTCCGCAATGATCACCGCCCGTGACTCGACCTCCGTCGATATCGTTCCCGTCGGCGACTTCCTGATGACCCGGCTCACGGCCGCTTTCTCGACGCGCCGATATCCACCGGGGCACCGCCAATAGTCGGCGAGCCAGTTGTGAGCAACCGGCTGGCGTACGATCCGCTGCTTGGCCTTGGACCGGCTTCAGGCTTTACATTCGGCTCATGCGACAACTTCGTGTTCAGAACCGATCGAGCAGCCGCTTCTTCATCGGCGCAGTCCTCGCCCTCGGCCTCCTCCTTGCAGCGTGCAGTGACGATGACACCTCGAGTCAGGCACCCGAACCTGCGGACGACGTGGCGGCGGATGATATGGCCGACGACGATATGGCCACTATGGGAGATTCCGAGCTCACCGAGGGTCTCGCCTTTCCTCCGGTCGCTGGGCTCTACGAGGATGAAGAAATCCTGTTCATCCACAACGCCACCTCGGACGCTGACATTGCCAACCTGCTCACAAACATGATGGGATCGTCGCCCGTCATACACGTCCCGGCGTTGGCCGATATACCGCCGTCTGCTCTTGGGACCGTCCTCGTGTTCACCAACGGCGTCGAACCGGACGGAGCTATGGGGCCCTTTGGGTTCCAGCCCGATGTCTTCGACAGCGTCCCCGGGGACGCCGGCTACTCACCGCTGCGCCGCGTCGTCACCGTGAATTGGGCGGAGCCCACAACCGCAACCGTCCTTACGAGTGTGGCCGCCGTCGAATCAGCCGAGGCCGACGGCCGGGTAGCTCTCGAAGAGACCGACATCGTTGTCAGCATGCCGCTGCTGCGCTGGCCTGACGGTGAGAGGTGACGATGGGCGTAGCCGGTTGGCTTCTTCCATTCGAATCGAAATCCACTACGGGACTTGTCGCCTCGCGGCGCGATCGGGTCAACGGCTGTCGGAAGTACGGTGGTGAAAGCCGATCCTCCTCGTGTTCTCCAA
This sequence comes from uncultured Acidimicrobiales bacterium, assembly GCA_964569385.1. Taxonomy (GTDB): domain Bacteria; phylum Actinomycetota; class Acidimicrobiia; order Acidimicrobiales; family Poriferisodalaceae; genus JAADHX01. The sequence continues at coordinate 23,597 of CAZMUM010000009.1, read as the reverse complement.
CCTCTACGCCCACGCGATGACCGACTCGCCTTCGCCATCTTCCGTCCAATCGATGGGCTTGGCAGCTCAGCCTGAATCGAATAGGCGGCCGTACCGCTAGTTTTCCGGTGCACAGCTGGCTGTCGGGAGCTAGCCAAGAGTCTCTCTCGATCCGAGCCACGGCCCAGGTTGAGATGGCTGGTGGCTCACTCCCTGGTGAGTGTCGTGCCCGGTAGTGATCCGGTTTCCCATCGCCGTTAGGTCAACCGGCAGATGCTGTCACCCATGAGGGATGAACGGCTCGCTCATTCCTTCGCCGACAATCTATCCGTGGCGACCGATGTATCGGTAGCGGCCGATGTAGGATCGAGTTGATGAGCGCTTCTGTTGATTGTCGGGCCGATGTTGTTGTGGCGGCGAAACTGTTTAGTGGGTTCGGTGATCTGACGCGTTTGGCCATCATCGTCGAGCTGAGCGATGGCGAACGCCGAGTAAGCGATCTTGTGACTGCACTAAAGGGCTCCCAGGGCAACATCTCGGGCCATCTGCGATGTCTGAGAGACTGCGGGATCGTCGTGGGCAGGCCATCCGGGCGTGAGGTCTTCTACCGGATCGCGGTCTCCGAGGTGATTGATGTGTTGCGTTCCGTCGAGGCGCTTCTCGCGGTCACCGGTGAGGCCGTTGACCTGTGCCCGAACTACGGCACGTGATCGTGGCGATGCGATGACTGTGAGTACCTTTCGGATCGCGGATATGGACTGCGCCGCGGAGGAGCAACTGGTCAGGCTGAAACTCGCCGATCTCGCTGGAATCGACCGGATCGCGGTGGATCTTGACACCCGAGAAGTCACAGTCGACCACGCCCTCGACCCGTCGCTCATCGATGCCACGCTACAAACCCTTGGTCTAGGCACGACTCACCTCGACGACCACGGCCAGATGGCCTCCGCCGTTGAACCGCGACGAGAGCGCCGGGCGTTGCAGGTTGCCTTGGTTATCAACGCCGGATTCTTCGTTGGCGAGATGACCATCGGCATCGTCAGCGGATCGATGGGGTTGGTCGCTGATGCGCTCGACATGGGTGCAGACGCCAGTGTCTACGCGCTCAGCCTCGCGGCGGTAGCCGCAGCCACTGTGCGCAAGAAACAACTCGCTCGAGCCAGCGGTTACCTCCAGTTCGGACTTGCTGCCATCGGTCTGGTCGAGGTCATTCGCAGAACGTTCGCCGACACTGCTCTGCCCGATACCAAGTCGATGATCGTGACGTCGATTCTGGCGCTGGCCGGGAACGTCGTCACCCTCGTTATCTTGCGACGCGTCGTATCCGGGGAGGCTCACCTGCAGGCAAGCTGGATATTCACAGCCAACGACATCAAGGTCAACGCCCTGGTAATCGTTGCGGCCATCGTTGTCGCGGTCACCGACTCGCCAGCCCCGGACCTCATCGCGGGAGCATTCATATTCCTCATCGTCGCAAACGGGGCGCGACGCATTCTGCAGATCAGCCGCTAGAACGCCTTCGACGAACCGCGATCGCTCAACCACCGCCACGGCGATCGATGGCGACGCACGAATCATGGCGCGAGCCGCCTGACCGGCAGATGTGGAGGATCGAGCTCCGAGAAAAGCTCACAGAAAACTCACGGGACAACCGTAAACAGGAGGGAACAGAAGGAAGCAAGGGGGAGAACGGACCTCTCTGAAAATCACTCCTGAGCAGGTAGAACAGCCATATCCGCAGGTCAGGCCGGGTGGGCCGGAAATAGTCTCAAAGGGCTCATAACCCGAAGGTCGCAGGTTCAAATCCTGCCCCCGCCACCACTCAGAAGGCCCGGAAACAATACGTTTCCGGGCCTTTCTAGTTCTCCCGGCGATCGGTCGCGGTTGGTTCTCATAGGCCGTGTCAAACCGGTGTCAAACGTCCCGGCCCGGACGTGGGCGGATGAAGTGCTTGACTGCATGTCCCAAGTAGTCGATAGTCTTGAGGTATTCCCCCAGTCGCTTAGGTGGCTGGGTGCAGGGCCCGCTTCGGCGGGCCCTTGCGGTTTTTACCAACTGCTCGGTTTGTGGATCGTGCCCTTCGCGTCCCCGAGTGTCGACGGAAGCTGAGTCTGGCCGAGCACGCTGGACCGGAGCTGTTTGAAGAAGGTGCCTTGCGATGAGCCGTTCGAACGTTTGGCTCGTGAAGTCGGGGTGGATGGGCGTCCCGTCTTTTCGGGCGAAGACGTAGCCGTCGTCGACTCGTACGCCGTTGGCGAGCTGGTCTTCGATCTGTTGCCGTCGGTGTTTGGGCATGACGGCCACGGTTCGTTCGTCGAGGTCGATGGTTCGCCGGCTGGTCGGTGTCTTGAGGTCGTCTGCGATCAGTTCGTATTCGACGGACACGATCTGCTGGTTGACCCGTAGCCGGAAGCTGTCGAGGTCGATGTTGCTCCATCGCAATCCCAGCAGTTCGCCCCTCCGCATGCCGGTGTTCGCCGACAGGTAGAACAGCACGTACATGTCGTGGCCGGCCAGGTTGGTGAGGAATTCGCGTAGTTGTTCGGCTGACCAGACGCTCATCTTGCGGCTGCTCGATCCAATCGAGGGTGGATCGGCGATGTCGGCGACGTTGCGGATGACGGTGCCTTTGCGGGTGGCGTCGGGCAGAGCGGATTGGATGGTGGCGTGGAGGTTGCGCACCGACTTCGCGGACAATCCACCGCCTGCGCCGTTGCGACGGCCGTCGGTCAACAGCTTGACGTAGAGCTCGTCGAGATCTTCGGGCCGGAGCTTCTGCAGCGGGATGTGCCCGATGTAGGGGGCGATGTGCAGACGGATGTTGGCTTTGTACGCGGCGGCTGTCGATGCTTTCACTCTGGTGTGTTTGGAGGGGAGCCATCGTTCGGTCATGTAGTCGCCGAGGCTGATTCTGTCGGGTGACCGGTAGTCGCCGTCATGCATCCGCTTGACCAGATCGCCGAGTATCTTCTCGGCGCCTTTGCGGGTCTCGCCTGCTGAGTGCCAGCGGTGGCGGGCCTTACCGGTGCCAGGGTCGATGCCTTCGTAGAGGACGGCGTAGTAGCGGTTGCCCTTCTTGGCGATGTGACCTCTCACTGCCGTCCACCCTCGCGCACGGCAGTGACAGGTTCTGTCAGATCATTCCGGCTCGTCCTGGACGCCAGTCCGGTATTGGGGTGGGCCTGTCAAACGCTTCCTTGTCAAGGTGTTTCCTGAGATTGCCGGTTTTTGTGTTTGTGGTCGTTCCACATGCAGCGGATTACGCGGTTGGCGAGGTGTCGTTTGTGGGCTCGTCTGGCTTCTCGTCGGGTTTTGCCCTCGGAGCGTTTCCGTTCGAGATATTCCAGGGCTTGAGGGTGGTAGCGCTGTTGGGTGACCGACGCGACGTAGAGGACGCTGTTGATGGTTCGGTTCCCACGGAAATCGAGTCTGTGTCGGACTGGTTCGCCGCCGGCTTCGCCGCTAGAGACAGCAATGGCGGCTGTTCCGCACCAGCGAGCGAACTTTCCTTCGGTCGCGAATCGTGTGGGGTCTCCGACCTCGCATACTAGGACCGCAGCGTTGATTGGGCCGATGCCTTCGATGTCGCGCAGGGTGGTGCCGTGTTCGTCGAGCAGAGTACCGAGGAGTCGTTCAAGGCGCCTGATGTGGGCGCGTAGGGACTTGTCTTGGTCGATGAGGGGGATGAGCCATGACAGGGCGTAGGCACCGGCGCGTGTGGTGGCCACGGTGGTGTCGATGTTGGCGAGAGCTCTGAGACGTTGCTCGATCTTGCCTTTGGTTGGGACCTGATCGCGGAGCTCACTTGGGAGATGCCACATCTGGTCCTGAGCGTGGGCCAACATGAGTTTGCGCTGCTCAACAAGGCTGTTGCGGTGGGCGAGGACGGCGTCGATCTCGGCCACTACCGCGTCATAGATCTCTAGTGCTTGGGCTGGGCCGAGGGTGGGTTCGGCGAGCACCGCGCGGGCGATGCTGTAGGCATCGATGACATCGGTTTTGGCGAGCCGCCGTGCTTTGCGTTGCGCCGCGCCGCGATTTGCGGGGACTTCGCGCGTATCGAAGCCAGCGGCGTGTAGGGCCACAGCGGTGTGGGCTCCCCAACTGGCTGAGCATTCCACGCCAACGATTTCGACGTTGTTGGCGCTCAACAACTCGGCTGCTTCGAGGTAGCCGCCACCGGTGTTATCGAAGGACTCGTCGATGATCTCGAGCCCATTTGGGTTGACGATGCCGACAGTGATGGTGTCTTGGTGCGCGTCGACGCCTGCGGTGTTTGGTGTCACAATGAGTTCTCCTGGATCCTTCGGGAAATAGGTCAGTGGATCGGCAGGGACGCTTCGGCACACACGGGTCAAGTTATTCAAGCTTCCTTCAAGCCAGGAGCGTTCCTGCCGGTTCCGTGCACCCAGCGACATGTTTGACATCAGGCACGAAGCCAGAAATTTGTGGAGTCAGCCGGGTACACGGTTCCGCACCGTAGGGCCTCTGGCTGAGGTCCCCGGCTGGAACGATCATGACACCCGAATTTTTTGTGTGAGGTGGTGGTTGTTTAGTTGAGTGTGGTTAGGTCGATCCGGTTGGGGAAGGCGATGGCGAACGCGTTGAGTGCTTGTTTCCAGCCTGGGGTGTTGGTGCCTAGGGGTCCTCCTCTGGTGGTGCCGATGTTGCCGAACGCTAGGTAAAAGATTTTGTAGACGGCGTCGTCGGTCGGGAACGAGCCCCGGGTTTTGGTGACTTTGCGGAGCTGGTAGTTCAAAGACTCGATCGCGTTTGTGGTGTAAATGATTTTGCGTATCGACGGGTGAAAATCGAGGAACGGTATGAACCGGTCCCAGTTCCGCCGCCATAACAGGCCAATAGCTGGATAACGGCCGTCCCACTTCTCCTCGAACGCTGTCAGTGCTGTCTCGGCTGCTTCGGCGTTGACAGCGTTGTAGAGGCCTTTGAGGTCCCTGGAGACCTCTTTGCGGTCGGTGTAAGAACAAAACCGGGTGGCGTTACGGATTAGATGAACTACGCACGTCTGCACGGTCGCTAGCGGCCAGACTGCTTCGATAGCGTCACCGAACCCGGTGAGGCCGTCCACGCAGATGATCAGGATGTCCTCAACACCACGGTTGGCGATCTCGGTGCATACCGACAGCCAATATTTGGCGCCTTCGTTGCCATCGCCAAGCCACATCCCTAAGATGTCTTTCTCGCCGTCAACAGTCACGCCCATAGCGATATAACACGGCCGTTTCGTCACAACACCGTCAGTGCGAACCTTCACCACGATGGCATCCATATAGACGATCGGATACATCGAGTCGAGCGGCCGCGAACGCCACGCCTTTACCTCGTCAAGGACCGCGTCAGTGATTTGCGATACAAGCGCTGGTGTCATCTCAACCTGATACGTGTCCCATATCTGATCGCATATGTCACGTGTCGACATGCCCCGACCCAACAGGCCACAGATCATGTCGTTGAACTCGCCCAGCCGGCGCTGATGCTTCGGCACAAGCTTCGGTTCGAAGCTGCCATTACGATCCCGCGGCACCAAAATCGGAACCGCGCCAGCATCAGTCTTAACCGTCTTTGGACTGTGACCGTTTCGGTTGTTACCCGAACCATGCCCAGCAGGATCGCCTTTCTCATAGCCAAGATGATCCGTGAGCTCAACATCAAGCACCCGGTTCATGATCTGCGACGTCAACGCAGTCAACACCCCATCAGGACCCAACAACTCGAGACCCTCATCCTGGATCTGGGCCATCAACTCGCCCAACGTCGCCTCGTCCAAACCCGCAGCCACATCAGCCGCCACAGCAGCCTCAACATCGAGCCCCACCGAACGGGACTTCTTACTCTTCGTAGTCATATCAAAATGTCACTTTCCGACTCAGCCATCAAGGCCAAGTCTTATCCGAGACACCACTCACACAAAGAATTTTACACCCCCATTGGGGTTGCGTGACGAAGTCATCGTCGAAGGTCTACTACCTAGATTCCGGTGAACCACGGGGCCACTGGCACGGCCGTGGCGCTGCCCACCTTGGACTCGGTGGCGAGGTCATCGACGGCGAGTTCCTCAAGCTCATGGCCGGGAACCATCCACGCCTACGCGGCGATGTTCTACTCGGCCGACGTTACGGCGAAGACTCAGTGCGCGGATTCGACATCACCGCATCGGCCCCGAAATCGGTGTCGACCATGTTCGCGATCGGCGACGACACCACCCGCCGCGAGGTCCTGGAAGCGCACGACACTGCTGTTGCCCCGATGCTCGAATGGGTCGAATCCCATGTGAACACCCGCTACCGAATCGGCGGCCAGGTCGCGGTCGTCGACGCTGAGGGGATCGCGGCAGCGACATTCCGGCAGCACACCTCACGCTCGCTCGACCCGCAGCTCCATACCCACGTGGTCATCGCCAACCGGGTTCGTTCCGATGACGGCCGCTGGCTCGCACTCGACGCCCGCACCCTCAAACTCGACCAAAGGACCCTCTCAGGCATCTACCACCTGACACTGCGCTCAGAACTGATGACCCGCCTCGGAGTCGATTGGCAGCCGGTCGTAAACGGCATCGCCGACATCGAGAACATCCCCGACGTCGCCCTCGAAGAATTCTCAACCCGCACGGCCGGGGTGCAACGCCGCATCGACGAAAAGATCGACCGGTTCATCGACAACCTCGAACGCGACCCCACACCACGCGAACGCTGGCGCCTCGAACGAGAAGCCGTCGTCGATAGCCGCCCACCCAAAACCCATGAGATCGACTCGACCAGCCTCCACGCGACCTGGCGCCGACAGATCGAAAGCCTCGGCCTCGAACCCCAACAGATCATCGACCAAGCCGTCGAATGGGCCGCACCGAAACGCATCGACCGAGATACCTACCGCGATGCCTGCACTGAAGCCATCAAGACACTGTCGGAGAAACGATCAACCTGGCGCCCGGCGGAACTAACCCGAGAGATCGCCGCGGCAATCCCCACCGGCCGCACGTTCGAAGCTTCCGCGATGGTCGAACTGCCCGACGCGATGACCGCCCAAACCATCCAGGAACACTGCGTCGACATCTCGCGCCAAGCCAGTCGGAACGTCCGGCTACGCCGAGACGGCCGCCCCGTCACCGAATCCGCCATTGACCGAGCATTGACCACGCCCGAGATCCTTGCCCAAGAAGAACGACTGCTCGCCTGGGCTGAACGCCGCATGGCCCATGACCCCACTGAATGCCCCGAAGCCGCCCACCGGTCATCCGTCGAGCTGACCGGTCCCCAAGCCGGAGCCGCCGCCAGCATCGCGGGCGACGCCGACCTCGTACTTGTGGTCGGCCCAGCAGGCACAGGCAAAACCACCGCCGTCGCGCCCGCGGTCGCGCAGCTCCAAGCCGACGGCCGTGCCGTGTTCGGTGTCGCCCCGTCAGCCGCCGCCGCGGACGTGCTCTCCACCGAGACTGGTGCCGCCGCCGACACGATCGACAAGCTCCTCCACGAACACAGCCTGCAACGGCCGGCCGACCACCGCTACAACCTCCCCACCGGAGCGACCGTCATCGTCGACGAAGCAGGCATGGCCTCAACCAACAAACTCGACAGTCTCTACGCCCTCGCCGATGACCGAGGATGGCGAGTAGCGCTCGTTGGTGACCCGATGCAGTTCTCCGCCGTTGGGCGAGGAGGCATGTTCGAACACCTCATCGACACCCACGGCGCCATTGAACTCGACCAAGTCCATCGTTTCTCCAACGACTGGGAACGACACGCCAGCCTCCGTCTCCGACGAGGCGACCCCACCATCGCCGAAACGTATGACATGCAAGGCCGCCTCCACGGAGGCACCACCACTCGCGTTGAACGCCAAGCCCTCGACGCATGGCAGACGGCCCGAGCAACAACGAAAGCGTGCTCCTCGTCGCCCCCAGCAACGACACCGTCACGCGCCTCAACCAGCACGTCCAACAACGCCGCATCACCAACGGTGAGATCGACCCCGACGGCCGCAGCGTCAACGCTGGCGACTACCGACTGCACCTCGGCGACGAGATCGTGACCTGCCGCAACCACCGCCAACTCCGAACCGACCAAGGCCTCGCGATCCGCAACCGCGACCAATGGGCCATCGACACGGTGCACCGCGACGGCGCGCTCACTGTCCACGGCCAAAGCGGCACCGTGAAACTCCCCGCCGACTACGTCAACGAACATGTGCAGCTGGGCTACGCCCAAACCAGCCACGCCGCCCAAGGCCGAACCGTCGACCGGTCCATCCTCCTACTCGACGGACCCACCGACAGTCGGGGCGTCTATGTCCCAATGACCCGAGGCCGTCACCACAACGACGCCTACATCGTCACCAATGGTCAAGACGCAGCCGTCGAGGTCTTCGCCAACTCGGTCGTCAACAACTGGACCGACCGCCCCGCAGTCGCCCGCCAAGCCGAACTCGCCGCGCCAACGCCCGACATCGACCTGCGGCATCGGCCCGGGACCCTCCCCGGCCACGAACTGCGCAACGTCTTCGACCAACGAGCCGAACTCTGCGCAACACTTGACCAGCTCGACCACGACCTCCCACATCTCACCGATGACTACAACCGGACCCTCGAACAACGCAAACAACTCGATGCACGTACAAAGAAGCGCGACACCGAACTGAGCACGGCCCGGCAGGTGCTGGCCGACCGTGACCGGCCCCTTCGCCGCCGAGGCCACGAAACCGAAATCACCGCAGCGAAACGCACCATCGAACGAAACCCCGGCCAGATCGAAAGCGCCCGAATAGAACGCGCTCAGCTGACCGACCGGCTCAGCGATCTCGACCACAAGCTCACCCAAGCCGAGAAGCTCAACGAACGACGACCCCAAATGAACACCCAGCTCGAAGAGATTGACGACCGCCTCCTCGACGATCGACGCAACCGAAGCCGCGGCGCAGCGATCGATCAACCCGGCCACGTCATCGACGCGCTCGGAGCACGACCCGATACTGGCAAGACCCGACATGCCTGGGACATCGCAGCTGGAACCATCGACCAACACCACAACGCCTACAGCCAAATCGACCGGCCGAGCATCGGCGCTGCCGGGCACGACCACAGCATCGGCCTGCTATCGGGAGCTATTCGGGTACTCCGGCAAGCCATCCAACATGAGCACCACATCGCCAACGAGCACGAAGGCCCAGGCCTCACCCGAGGCCGCTAAACACGAGAAACGCTAGAGGCAGCCAGGTCCACCCCAAAAGCCGTGGACCAACCCAATTGTGCGCAAACGGTGCGGCGTCAAGGGCCGGTTCCGGGACTCCGCTGCGCTCCGTGTCCTCACCTCCACCCTCCGGGCGGCCCCTTGACCCCGAATGCCACAGGCCAGCGGGGGCAGAGACCCTCGCGGCCGCGCCGCCTACGGCGGGTGGATAGCAAGAAGCCGCCAACGAGCCGCGGAAGCGTCCGCACGATCGGGCAAGTCTTGGCTTGGCGAACCGGACGTGATTATGTGGTGGGCGCAGGCCCGGCTGGCCCGACTTACTTCGCATGATATGTGGAGCTATGGGTCCGAACGAAGTGTGCGTCCCCGAACCGGTGAATGGGGGGCACAACTGGTGAGTTTACATCTCGACGAGGATCTCGTTGATCGTCACCCGTGGCGGTTCGGCGAAGTCCTCGGCGAACCGAGCCATGGTCGCCTGGAAGGCGGTGCTCTCACGTAGCGCGTGGTAGGACGCGGGATCTCTCCATTGTGCGATCACCGTCACTTCGCTTTGCTCGCGATTGGCTGTGAACCACGCTCCGAGCCAATCGTCATGCCCGGCCACCAGGGAGCGGTTGGTCTCGTCGAACAGCGCAGCGAGTCTGTCGATCGAATCCGGGTTGACCTTCACCGTGGTCAAGACTGCATACGCCACGTTGGCCTCCTTCTCTCGAGGGTTCAACGACACAGACTGGCGCTGATAGCGGGATGTCGCTGGCGACCCAGTTTATATGTTCCGTTCGGGACACCCGCTAACGACGAGCGATAATCCGCGATGGCGCTCATCCGATCGCACGCATATCGGCCCAAGTCGCACGCTGCATACAACTCCGCCTGCTACGTCTTGCCTCGTGGCGATCTGATCTGCGCACAAAAACACTTGATGTGGTGTTGCCGTGTTGGAGCGGTCTCTCAGACCTGGCCCCAGGTTTGTGGCGTCGCCTACCGTCAGACCGTGACAAGCTCAGCGAGGCAGGATGATGACGAATCTCTGGGTGAGATCATCGAACGGTTGGATGAATCAACCGCTCGCATGCTCCTGTAGCGTGCAGCGACCGAGTCAGCGGCGATCGCCGCGGCAGTTCGGCTTGGAGTAGCGGTCCCGGCCGAGCGCGTTGCGATCTTGCGAGGCGAGGCCGATTCGGTGCTGCGCACGCGGCGCCACTTGGACTACCACGAGGCGAATGAGTGGGCGCTCGACGCCGGCGCCGTGGTCGACGCGATTGAGGTCGAAGCAGCGCGCAACCCATGGCGAGAGTTGCTGAAGCTGATCGAGCTCTCCGTCGGGCGGGTCGTGAAAGTGATCCTGAAATCGGATGACTCGTCGGGGATGATGGGCGACGTCGCGCACCGATTGTTGGCAATCCACGAACACGTGGCTCTTGCCGGGGTGGCGGAGCCGAAAGCGTTGGCCCGGTGGATGATCAAATTCGGAATCGACGACCAGGACTTTTTCACGATCGACCCGGTGCTGTACGCCCCCGCCCTGGGTGACAAGGGAATGGCCCTCTACCGCAATGCCATCGCTGAGCGTTCAGCTCACGGTCGTGTGCCGTTCGCTGTGAAGCACACAACCGAACGCTTTGCGGTGCTTGATGGCGACGTCGAAGCGATCGTCTCGCTACTTGGCCAAGACCTGACCTCTCCTCATCAGTACACCCGTGTGGCTGCGGCTCCCGCTGTGCTCGGGCGTCGAGATCGTGGTTCGCTGGTTGATGTGTTGTTGGACGATGGTGAAGTTGAGTCAGCTTGGGGGATCGCTGCCGAAGATGGCGATGACCTCGGCGACGATCGTCTTGTGCGACCTGCAGAGGCCCACGAGGTTGTCGATCCAGCGGCTTCGGTCGATCTATATGTGCGGGTTGTCGAGTCGATCTTGGAGACGACCGACCGAAGGGCCTATCGGGCTGCGGTCAAACAACTCAAGAACGCCAAGCGCGCTGCGATAGCGGCCGGACTATCTACGGAGCATCAGGCATATCTCGTCGGTTTGCGTGAGGAGCATCGGCGGAGACCAACCCTCGCTGCGATGCTCGACAAACTGATCGAGGGCTAGATCTTGGCCTCATCATGGACGAGATCCTGACGACTCGAAGTCGAACATGTCCACCGAAACTCATGCGACAAGGTCGGCTCCGGTTCGTAGCCTTGGCGGATGGCTACCGAGCAGCAGACGCCGCCTTAGGAACAGATCGAAGACGCCCTCGCTCAGACGCTTCGGGGCTGGGGAGCAGAGCTCGACGACGGTCGGAAGTTCTGGTGGGGTGACTGGACCAAGATGATCGGCGATGCTATCACCGCGGTCCGAACTGGTGAGCCGGTGCTCTACCCCGATGATGACGAGCCGGAGTGAAGCAGTCCTCGTTTCAGAATCAAGGCTGTCTCACCGGCGGTGAAACAGCTCACCTTCTGGAATTCGTGGCCAGCGGCGAGCTGGAAACCTAACTATGTGCCCGGATATGCCCCCTGAGAGGGTAGATTCGGGCACAGACCTAAGAGAACGGACCCCTGGGATGAGCGAAACAGGTGATGCATCACGTTCGATCCCCGGGTGGGCCGCGGATCTGATTGCGGTTCTCTCTCGCGACCGGCCGGCAGTCGTGACGCGACAAGATCTCGTCGGCCGCCTCGAGGAATTAGGAGTCGGTCGCGACCCAGAAAGGATCGCACGTGACCTCCAGCAGCTCGGCTGGTTCGCAACTTTGCATCTCAAGGGAGTGTGGGCGTTCGTGCCCGCGGGGGAGGCCGGCGTCACCGACCCGTACATCGATCTACGGGCCTGGAAGGCGCGCGAGCCTGATGCCGCGTTCGCGCTCGCCGGGGAGGCCGCGGCGTGGCACCTTGGCTATCTACCTCGAAACTTCGGCGGGACGATCGCGGTCTGGCTGCCGTCGAACGAGCGCGTGCCGCACGGACTGCGGAGCTACGTCTCGCTCGTGCGGCTCAGCTGGGCAGGCGAACAAGCCCAAGAGTTCGCCCCCAACTCCCGTCTGCTTCGTCGCAAAGGGCTGGACCTGACGAGCTGGGCCGCTGGGCTCCCGGCCTTCGGTCCCGAGGCACTGGTTGTCCAGCTGGCGGCCCGGCCGGCGTCGTTTCGAGTCTGGGCCGACCTGATTCCTCAACTCGATGTCCTGGCCTCGGACTGCGATACCGCCAAGATCGAGCACCTGCTCGACGGTCAGTCAGCCTCCGCGTGGCAACGCGCGGCATACCTTCTGCACCGCGGTGGCAACGCAATCAATGCTGCTGATCTGCTCGACCGGCGGCCCAGCAAGTCGATGCCGGCTGCGTCCTTTGGCGACGGCCCGACGGCCGTCTGGTCATCCCAGTTCAGCGTCAACGATCACCTCGTCGCACCGTTGCAAGAACAGCTCGGGAAGGCGTAATGGCCGCCGGGACGCTGACCGAAGCGCTGGTTCGTCTTCACGGAGCCGGACGGGCCGACACCTACGGGGCGGCGCTACTCGACGTCGCGCAAGATCATCTGCTCTTCCTGTTGGCCGCGCTCGGCTACTTCGATGACGGCACCTTGTTGTTCAAGGGTGGCACCGCCCTGCGGAAGTGCCGACTCGGAAGCAAAGGGCGATTCTCTACCGATCTCGACTTTGTCGCTCCCAATGACGACACCGTCTTGGAGGTGTGTGCAGCCATTGATGGAGCGAGTATCGCCGGGTTCCAGTTTTCGCTTCAGTCCACTCGGGGAGACGGACGCCACTGGACGATGCAGATTCAACATCCCCAGCTTGGACAACCCGACGTTGCGGCCTCGGTGGAATTCGCTCGACGGCCCCTGATCCTCGCACCTGAACTCCTCGGCTTCGTTGAACTGCCCGTGCACCGGGTCTACGAGATCGAACTGCCGGAGCTCCCTGTCATCGCCGAAGCGGAAGCGTGCGCAGAGAAGCTTGCGCGATATCGACGCATCGCTCTGGGCCGCGACGTATATGACCTCGCACAGTTCGCTTCGGGAGCGATGGACGAAGCTCTGGTTCGACGACTGTGGGTCCTCAAAGTATGGGGCGACGTTGTCGACGATGGCCGCGGCGACAAGCCAGCTGACCCAGCGAACATTCTCAATCCCAGATCCGAAGGCGACTTCGCCCCCGACTCGATCGGGAAGCTCACCCAGCCGGTGGACCTCCAACGTTGGGAGCGGATTGTTCGAGCGAGGTTCGACTTCCTCACCGATCTCGATGACGATGAGGGCAGTTGGGTTGCGTGCGATCCGCGCCACCGGCGCGAGGTTGAGGCCGCTATCACTGCGGGTGGATTCGAGTAAAGGGTCGGTGCTGACTTGGCCAGATCGCCAAATTGTTTGATACAAGCAAATCAGTGATCTAGCCAAACCTTCTAACGGATCTTCTAACGGACGGTCTGACACAGCCTGTTATCCACAGCGACGGATCATCACGCCAAATCCGTAAGACCGTTGAGAACACGGGACCAGACGGCACTGGAGGGGAACAGCGGACACCAGCCGGAAGGGCCTCGAACGAACTCATAACCCGAAGGTCGCAGGTTCAAATCCTGCTCCCGCCACCACTCAGAAGGCCCGGAAGTTCACCGTTTCCGGGGCTTTGTCGTTGGTTGTGACGGAACTGTCGGGACAGCACATCCAACAGAGATATAACACTTGAATTGCCTCTAGCTGTGTGGCTTGTCGGTGCACCTCCGGTAGGTGTCCGACAGTTTTGGCACGGGCTCCGGTTCCTAGGTGACATCTGGTTGATGGGCTCGATCGGGTTGGCAACACGTTGCTGAAGTGGTTCTCACCCGAACATGACCTGCGCTACACATTGGCGCGGGTCCGCCGGCTCGCTCGATCAATCGATGCCGAGACGATTACCGAGGATGTGCGTAGCCGGCTATTGGCGGTGGGGTCCTCCTGTGAGGTGTTGATCGAGCTGTGTTTTCGCGCCCTGCCGGCGCGGGGCGCCGAACGTTCTACTTGCGTCTGTTGTGTGAGAGTTCCGAGGCCCTGGCGGCTTCGGCGCAGTGTGTCGACGTGTGTGTCGATGCTGGCTATTGTGGCCGCGAGGAGGGCCGCGTCGGGGGAGTTGAGTGGCTGAGGGTTGTGGCGGAGGTAGACGATCGAGGCGATGTCGCTAAGAGTGAGGCCTGCGCCTTGGAGGCACCGGATGAAGTGGACGTCGTCGACCGCCCCGGCGGGATAGTCGCGGTAGTTGCCTGCGGTGCGCGGGGTTTCGGGGAGGAGGCCCGCGGCCTCGTAGAAGCGGAGGGTTCGGGGGGTTTCGTTGGTGGCTCTGGCCAGCTCTGAGATCAACATGGCAACGGGATCGGGTCAGGTGAGGTGTACGGTTTCGACTCAGGGTTGGAGGGGCAGGCACGGGCCCTCATTCCTGACGTGGAGTGGAGGGGACGATGACCAGTGGGCATGGTGCGTGGTGGGCCAGGTAGCTGCTGGTGGACCCCAACAGCAGGCCGGCGAAGCCGCCGTGACCGCGTGTGCCGACGCCGAGCTTGGCCTTGAAGGTGGCGGCAATATCGATCTCGGTGAGGACACCGAAACCGTGTTGCGCTAGGGAGTCTCGGAGTGCGTCCTCGGCCTCGGTGATGTCGAGGTTGGTGTTGGTGGTCATGGGGGTCATGGCAGCTCCTGGGTGTTTAGTGGTGGGTATGATCGACTGCTGGGTTCGCGTACTTACCGGGGTCGGCGGCGAAGGTGTCGCGACAGTTCTGCGAGCAGAAGTGGAAGGTGACTCCGTCGTGTTCGGTGTGGGCAGCCGCGGCGTCGGGGTCGATGCTCATACCGCAAACCGGGTCGGTGACCATTCCCGGCTTCTCGGTCGTCGGCTCGTCGGCACCGACTTCGACGGTGGGTTCATCCACGGCCAGCAGGGAGTTGGTGTCGATGGGGCGTGGGTGCCACCGGCGGAGCCGGCTGGCATTGGTCACGACGGAGAGGCTCGACGCAGCCATTGCTCCGGCGGCGATCATCGGGCTGAGCTGCACCCCGATGAACGGATACAAGACACCAGCAGCGACGGGAATGCCGACTCCGTTGTAGACGAAAGCCAGAACCAGGTTCTGGCGAATATTGCGCATCGTGGCCCGACTCAAGGTGATGGCTGTGACCACGCCGTCGAGGGACCCGGAGATCAGGGTGACGTCAGAGGATTCGATGGCGACGTCGGTGCCGGTTCCGATCGCGAACCCGACGTCGGCCTGGGCAAGTGCAGGGGCGTCGTTTATGCCGTCGCCGACCATCGCGACCACGCCACCTTCGTCTTGGAGCCGACGGACTTCGAGGGCCTTGTGTTCGGGGAGGACTTCGGCGAGCACCCGTTCCACGCCGACCTGGCGGGCGATCGCCGCGGCGGTGCGGGCGTTGTCGCCTGTGATCATCGCCACATTGATCCCGAGAGCCCGGAGTTGTGCGATGGCCGCGGCGGACTCTTCTTTCACGGTGTCGGCGACGGCGACGACGCCGCCGGGTCGCCCGTCGAGCGCGACGAGCATGGGTGTACGGCCAGCTTCGGCGAGCTCGTCCATCTTGGCTGACAGGTGTGTGGTGTCAATGTCGGCGTCGTCGAGGAGTCGCCTGTTGCCGATGAGGACTTCGTGACCGTCGACGATCGCACGGACGCCTTTGCCAGTGATCGAGTCGAACTCAGCCGGGTCGATCAGGGTCAGGCCTCGTTCTCGGGCGCCGGTCACGATGGCTCTAGCCAGTGGATGTTCGGACGATTGTTCGGCTGATGCGACCAGTTGCAACAGTTCGTTCTCGTCGATGCCGTCGGCGGTGACGACGTCGGTGAGCGCGGGTTCGCCTCGGGTGATGGTCCCGGTCTTGTCCAACACGATGGTGTTGATCTTGTGGGCGGTTTCAAGGGCTTCAGCCGAGCGGATCAATATGCCCTGTTCGGCGCCTTTGCCGGTGGAGACCATGATGGACAGCGGTGTTGCCAGGCCGAGCGCGCAGGGGCAGGCGATGATCAGGACTGCGACCGCGGCGACGAGTGCGAGGGTCAGGGCGGGGGCGGGACCCACGACGAACCAGGTCGCGAATGTCGCGGTGGCGATGAACATCACCGCCGGAACGAAGTAGGAAGACACCAGATCGACGAGGCGTTGGATGGGTGCTTTCGAGCCCTGAGCCTGCTCGACCAGCTTGATGATCTGGGAGAGCATGGTGTCGGATCCGACGTTGGTGGCTTCGAATCGGAAGGCGCCGGTCTGGTTGATGGTCGCGCCTATGACCGTGTCGCCTGGTTCCTTGGTGACGGGGATCGATTCTCCTGTCACCATCGACTCGTCCAGGGTTGAGCGTCCGTCGACGATCACCCCATCGACGGGGACCTTCTCGCCGGGCCGAACCAGGACAACGTCGCCCGGAAGGACTTCCTCGATGGGGACTTCGACCTCGGCGCCGTCGCGGATCAGGGTGGCGGTCTTGGCTTGGAGGCCGATCAGTTTGCGGATCGCTTCGCCGGTGCCGGCCTTCGCCCGAACCTCGAGAAGTCGACCCAAGAGGATCAGCGTGATGATTACCCCGACGGCCTCGTAGTAGACCTCGCGCACGTTTTGGGGTACGAGCGATGGAGCGATGGTCACGAGGAGGCTGTAGCCGAAGGCGGCGATGGTGCCAATCGTGATCAAGCTGTTCATGTCGGCCGTGCGGTGGCGCAGGGTCAGCCAGCCCGTGCGGTGGATGGGCCAGCCGGCGTAGAACATCACGGGTGTGATCAGTGCGAGTTGGAACCAGTGGTTCAGCAGGAAGTCCGGTACCCACGAGGCGCCGAACAGGTCGACGGCCATGACCGCGAACACCACGGGTGCCGCGAGGATCGTGCCGATCAACACTCGGATCGAGAGATCTCGGATCTCGGCCTGGCGCTCGGCTGCTTCATGGTCTTCGGTGGCGACAGAGCCGGGCGCTTCGCGGCGGATGAGTTTGTAGCCAGCGTCGGCCACGGCGGCTTGGAGCTGGGCAGGGGTCACCTGGTTGGGGTCGAAGTCGACGGTGGCCCGCTCGGTTCCGAAGCTCACGTCCACCCGGTCAACACCGGCGATCTCGCCGAGTAGGGACTCGATGTTGACCACACACGACGCACATGACATGCCGCTCACGCGGAACTCGACCTGATCGGTCGTCACGGTCTGGTCAGTGGAAGGGCCGACACCGACAGCCTGTGCCACCGTGTGGTCCTCGCTCGCATGGCCCTCGCTGCTCGCGAGGGGTTGCGCTGCGCCTGCCGGCTCGACCACCAGCTTGCCGTGGATCATGTTCATCCCGCACGCAAAGTCGAACTCACCCACCTTGTCGGGTGTGAACTCCAACGAGGCGGTCCCGAACGCCGGCAGGGTTTTGGATGCGGCGAAGTCGGCGAACACGATCCGGGACGTGCAGTCGCCCGATTCCTGACGGTCGAAGTTGAGGCGAAGCGGCACACCCTCGGTGACGCGGATGAGATCGGGTGAGTAGCCGCCCCTTACCGTGATGTCCACCTGTTGCACCCCGCCACGCAAGGCGGCGCTGCTGGCCTTCTTCGGTCCGAAGAAGAACCACCACAAGAATCCCGCCAACGAAATGCTGGCGACGACTACGAATACCTCTGCTATGCCCATTGCGGAACCTCCGGTTGGTCGTCTGCGGCGCAGAACTCGACCTCATCGCCAACGTATGCCTCAAGTTCCGGGACACCTAGGGCCTTAGGTCCCTACCCCCACCCGGTATCTACGGAGCAGACTGGTCCCACTGAATCGAGGACCTATGGAGACCTTCCGGTGCCGGATCAAAGCGCCTGGAGATCGCCATTGTTGGTGTCCGCCCATTCGAAAACGTCGCAAGGAGATCACCGATGAGATCGAACCCACCAGAAGTGTCCGGTGATGACTCGATCATTGTGAGTCAGCGCCCGGACGTGCTCAACGCGGCAGCCGTCTGGAAGGCGTACCGACGGGGTGTGTGGCCCCGCCGTCGGACGTTCCCGGTTCTGAAAGGCTCCGACCTCACCATGAGAGCGGGCGAGATCGTAGGGCTGGTCGGAGAGAACGGCTCGGGCAAGAGCACGTTGATGAAGGTGTTAGTGGGAGACCTAGCGGCCGACTCGGGACAAGTCGAGCGGACCGACAGTTTTGGGTACTGCCCCCAAGTACCAGTGCTGTACGAGCGATTGACGTGTGACGAGCACCTTGACTTGTTTGGCGCCGCCTACGGGCTTGGACCAGGGGATCTCGTGCGCTCGAGAGAAGGGTTGTATGAGAATCTCGACTTCGCCCGCTTCGCTGATGTCCGGGTTGAAGAGCTGTCGGGCGGCACGCGTTCGAAGCTGAATCTGTCGTTGGCGATGGTGCATGACCCGGCGTTGTTGTTCTTGGACGAGCCCTATGCCGGGTTCGATTGGGACACCTACCAACGCTTCTGGGACATGACGGGTGAGCGCCGGGAGGCGGGATCGAGCCTGTTGATCATCAGCCACTTCATCGCGGACGAGCACCGCTTCGATCGAATCTACGACTTGATCGACGGTCGAACTGTGCTGCGATGACCGCGACGCTGTCGCTCAGCTCACGATGGCTGGCCGAATACGCTCGCCGACCTCTCAACGTGGTCCTGTTGGTCGCGGTGCCGGTGATCTTCGTGACACTGTCGGCGGGGGCGTTGACCGACTTCGCTGAAATCTTGGGCGGTGACGCGGATGTGGGTGACGTCGAGGCAGCGACCGCGGGCTGGGCAGCCGCGGTGTTGGCTGGGGTGGCCGGCTTCTTCCACGTATCGCAGTCGCGCCAAGCCGACCGACGCCTAGCGCAAGCGGGCATCGGGGCAGGCCGAGTGGTGGCGTCGCGCCTCGTGTCGGTCGCAGCGCTCGCTGGGCTGGCGTCGGCAGGAGCGTTGGTGGCGTTGGGCGTTCGGACCGATGTCGGCTGGACGTGGCGGGTTATCGGCGCTACCGCCATGTTCGCGTTGACCTATGCCGGGTTCGGTGTGCTCATCGGAGCGCTGGTCCGCTCTGAGATGAACGGCTCGCTGATCATCGTGTTCGCGTGGATTTTCGACGTGTTCTTCGGTCCAGCTATGGGCGGCACTGCGGCAATCCTGCGGCTGTTCCCCTTGCACTTTCCGACCTTGCTCGTGACGGACGTCGTATCGGGGCACAGCGGCACGCTGGGAGATCTGGGTCTGTCGATGTTGTGGGCGGCCGCGAGCGTTGCGGCAGCCGCCGCGGCGCTGGTGGTGACGACTCGATCTCACCCAAACGCTGCTCGGGCGCGATCGCCTCGCTGGCGTCGTGTGCGGGCCGGGCTCGGGGCTGCGAGCCGTCAGCTGGGCCGTATGCCGACGATGTGGGTCCTTATCGTTGGCCTGCCGGTGGCGTTCATCTCGGCATCGATCGCGGTGACTCCGAGCGATCCGACCCCTGTCGAGCTAATCGAGGGCGGTAAGCGGGGGCTGTCGATCATCTCGATGGCCGATGTGCACGGTGCAATCATGGTGCCGATCACGATCGGGTTCCTTGCTTCGTTGGCCGGGTTGTTCGTGATCCTGGACTCAGCCGACGCCGATCGGCGACTCTCGCTCACCCACTTTCGCGCCAACGAGATCCTGGCTGTTCGGATGGCGGTGATCGCGGCGGCCTCGCTGGTGGCCACCGCGGTGTCGATCGCCGTAACCGTTCTCAGCTTCGACCCTGCCAACTGGTCGGTCTTCGTCGCTGCCAACGTGATGGTGGCGCTCACTTACGCCACCATTGGGGTGATCGTAGGACCGATCTTTGGTCGCCTCGGGGGCCTCTATGTGTTGTTGGTGTTGCCATTCATCGACATTGGACTGGCCCAAAACGCCATGTTCGACGCGGCCCCACCAGCATGGGGCCGCTACCTGCCCGCCAATGGCGCAGTGCGGGTGATGATGGACGGCGCTTTCACACCAACATTCGATGAGGCGGGCGCCCTGGTGTTGGCCCTGGGCTGGCTGGCTGCATTGACCGCCATCGCCGTTCTGGTGTTCCGCCGGGTCACGGTCGAGTGATCAGGTTGATTGCCTTGGGGGCGGACTCTCCGCTACAAGGTAGAGAGGTTTAACGCTGCGGCGCTCCGAGCTCGGGCCCAATGAGCTGCGTTCGACAGGTCTGGGGGTTGCCCGGGAGTTGGGGAGGGGTCCAGGCGCGCACAGCCGCGGATTGGATGTGTCGTAGCGTCCAGAGGGCTGCGGGTGTCGCCGCCGCGACTGGAAACGGGCTCAAGTGCTTGCGGGATCGCAGCATGGGGGACCCTCGGCGTGGTTGCGTGCTAGGGGATAGGGGTAGGGACCTTCGGCCCTACGCCGTGGCGCACCGCTTGAGTAGGTTGATAGCAGAGCCTCGGTTCTGAGGCATTTACGAAGAACCTCCAAGGAGATGCGATGACTGTCATAGCTGCTCTGGACACCCTGTCTGAGAGCGATTGGGATCATATGAACGGTTGGGGTGGGGGATGGATGTGGCTGTGGGGGGTTGCCATGATGATCCTGTTCGTTGTGCTCATTGTTTGGCTCGTGCGACCAGGCGGCAGTTCACCACGTCACGATCAGGCGCCCGGCTCGATGCGTCGCGATCCGACCGATCGAGGCCGAGAGATCCTGGCCGAACGACTCGCCAAAGGCGAACTGTCTATCGAAGAGTACCAAGAGCTCGTGCGGCAACTGCAATGAACGATGTCGCAGCGCGAGTCGCTCAGCAGGAGGTGACAGAGCGCTATGACCGGATCGCCCGCTTCTACGATCTGGTCGACAAACCGATGGATCTGCTGGGCGTCAGCCGACGGCGCCGCCGCCTCCTGCGCATAGCGAGCGGGTCAACGCTCGAAGTTGGAGTCGGTACCGGAAGATGGAGTCGGGCCAAGAGATGAGCCCTCTCTGCCGCGAGCTTCGTGCAGCAAAGATCCCAACAAGTAAACGAGGAACTAGATATGCCGGGCTACGCAATTAATCGCGAGGACTACCTGAGGCGACTCCGCCTTATCGAAGGACAGGTACGCGGCCTGGGGCGCATGATCGAGGAGGACGAATACTGCATCGACGTACTGACACAGCTCTCGTCGGTGACCGGTTCTCTGCGCAGCGTCGGACTCGGGCTGATCGACGAACACCTCCACAACTGCGTCGACGACGCTACCGAGACCGACGAGGCCGCCCGCGACCACAAGATCGCTGAGGCTGTCGGTGCAATCGAACGTCTACTCAAGGTGTGATGTCGATGGACCCCGTAAGGACAATCGTGAGCGATGGAAGAGGCAGCGCCGCTGCCACGGCCCGCCTGTTGCAAGGACTGCTCGGCGATGACGCTGCGGGTCTACGGATCGAGGTGTATGACGGAACGGTCGTGGGCCCGGCGGACGCAGCGACCACGATCAGAATCGTCTCCCCCGACTTCTTCCATCGTCTGATCACCGGGCGTGGGAGTGAGCTGGCGTTTAGCCGGGCCTATGTCGCCGGCGATGTCGAGGTCGACGGCGACATCTACGCAGTACTGCGGCTGCGTGATCGAATCGGAGGGATCACCATTGATTGCTCGATGCTTCGCGACGCAGTTCGTGTCATGGAGATCCGTGGCGTCGCCGATCTGCTGCGACTGCGGCCGCTGGCGTCGCCGCCGGAGGAGATCACTGTCCGAGGAGCGCTCCACACTCGTAGCCGCGACTCCCAGGCAATCTCGTCGCACTATGACGTCTCCAACGACTTCTACCGCTTGATCCTGGGGTCGTCGATGACGTACTCCTGCGCGGTCTTCGAACGGGAAACCGATGGGCTCGACCAGGCGCAGTTCGCGAAGTACGACTTGATCAGTCGCAAGCTCAGCCTCGGACCAGGGATGAAACTGCTCGACATCGGCTGCGGCTGGGGCGGCATGGTGATGCACGCCGCGCGGCACTACGGCGTCGACGCGGTCGGCATCACGATCTCAAGAGAACAGCACGAACTCGCAGCGAAGCGGGTGGCCGAAGCGGGGCTCGCCGGTCAGATTGAGATCCGTCTTCAGGACTACCGTGACATTGTCGACGGCCCGTTCGACGCGATTTCCTCGATAGGGATGTTCGAACATGTCGGTCAGAAGCGTCTTGGCGTGTATTTCGACCAGGTGACCGCGCTGCTGAGGCCGGGTGGCCGGTTGTTGAATCACGCTATCAATCGCTCGACCGCCGTTCGTCATGGCCGGATCGACTCTGACGGGTTCATGGGCCGCTACGTTTTCCCCGACGGTGAGCTGCTCGAAGCAGGCCAGGTCATGTCTGCGGGCAATGCGGCCGGGTTGGAAGTTCGCCACGTCGAATCTTTGCGAGAGCACTATGCGCTGACCCTTCGCCACTGGGTCCGAAACCTCGAAGAGAACTGGGATGAAGCGGTCGCATTGACCTCATTAGGTCGGGCACGGGTGTGGCGGCTGTACATGGCTGCCTCCGCTATCGGATTCGAGACCAACGAACTCAACATCACACAAGTGCTGGCGACTAAGACAACTGCCGGCGTGTCAGGACTCGAGCTTCGGCCCATCTGGGAATCACCAAACTTGCGAGAGTTCTCCTCGGTGGGCTCCGACAAGCGGGTCGACTGTTGACCAAACATGGCGGCCGCCTAGAGCAGACGTGGACGCGCCGGCAGCGCTGGGGCCGCGAACGGCAGATCGTTTCAGCGTTGACGAGGCACGGTCTCGGTGTCACGTTGGCGCGAGCGGGGCTGCGCTGGTTGCTCCCATTCCAGTGGGGTCTACTTGGTCACGGGCGTCGCGATGAAGCGTATTCGGGTCCCGAGCACCTGCGGATGGCGTTCGAAGATCTCGGGCCGGCGTTTATCAAGCTGGCCCAAATCTTGAGCACCCGCGGTGATCTGATCGGGGTTGACTATGCGGCTGAGCTTGCAACGCTGCAGAGCGCGGTGCCTCCTCTTCCCTTCGATGATGTTGGAGCGGTTCTCGATCGCGAGCTGGGCTGTCCCCACCGTGAGGTATTTGTCGAGATCGATCCGACGCCGATGGGTTCAGGCTCGATTGGCCAGGTCCACCGCGCGATTCTGCGATCTGGCCAAGAAGTTGTCGTGAAGATCCAGAAACCCGGCGTCGGCGACATGGTGGCATTGGACTTGACGATTCTGCGTTCCTGGCTGGTGCGGCACTCGGCCCGTCAACGATCGGCCATCAAGGTCGATGTCGAGGGGTTCTTCGACGAGTTCGCGTTCACGTTGTTGAACGAGCTCGACTACGTCAACGAGGGCGAGAATGCCGACAGGTTGAGAGAAATACACGCTGACGATGCGGCGATAGTGATTCCGGTGATCCACTGGGAACAAAGTACGAAGCTCGTGCTGGTCATGGAGGAAATCGTGGGAACGGAGTTGGGTGACCGAGTTCTCGTTACCCGCTTGACGGCGCAGGACCG